>JAFXSM010000044.1 GCA_017525605.1 Treponema sp.
AAAAACTCCAGTTGAAGAATCTGAAACTGCAGATGAAATTGAAGAAGTAGAATCAGCAGAAGAAATCGAAGCGGTCGAATCTGTAGAGGAAGTTGAAGAAGCGAAAACTGCCGACGAAGTAGAAGAAATCGAAGAAGTCGAATCTGTAGAAGAAGTTGAAGAAGCAGAAAGTGTCGAAGAAATTGAAGAAGTTGAAAGCGTAGATGAAGCAGAAGAAATAGAAGAAGCGGAAAGTGCAGATGAAACTGGCGAAACTGAAAATTCTGAAAACTCAGTCAGCAGAAAAGTTTCGCTTGGAAAAACTCCAGTTGAAGAATCTGAAACTGCAGATGAAATTGAAGAAGTAGAATCAGCAGAAGATGCAGAAGAAATCGAAGAGGTTGAATCTGTAGAGGAAGTTGCGGAAGCTGAAAATGCAGACGAAGTAGAAGAGATTGAAGAAGTTGCAGAAGCAGAAAGCGTTGAAGAAGTTGAAAGCGCAGATGAAGCAGAAGAAATAGAAGAAGCGGAAAGTGCAGATGAAATCGAAGAAGTTGAAGAAGCGGAAAGCGTCGAAGAAATTGAAGAAGTTGAATCTGTAGAAGATGTTGCAGAAGCAGAGAACGTAGAGGAAATTGAAGAAGTTGAAACCGCTGACGAAGTTGAAGAAATTGCAGAAGCTGACGAAGTAGAGGAAATCGAAGAGGCGGAAGACGCAGAAGAAATTGAGGAAGTCGAAAGTGCTGATGATGACGAGGATTCGGAGGAAGACGGAATTGATTCGGCTGAGCTGTGGGATGATGAAGCTTCTGGTAAAAATGGTGAGGACGAAATCGAGGAAATCGAGTCTGCCGAGTCTTTTGAAGAGTATGTTCCTCTTTCAAAAAATTCTGCTTCCGAAGACGAGGAGTATGAGGAACTTGAGGAGCTTGAGGATGTCGATATCTCGTATTTCGACTCGGAGAAAAGCAGGAAGACTTACAACATCAACGATGACCCGTATTTCAAGGAGCTTCTCACTTTCAGCTCGATTGAGAGGCGCGTGAACGACCCGGTCGGCGATAAAGTTGCAAAGGATTTCAGCGCATATCCGCTTGATTTGACGTTCGGAAAAGGAAAAATAGATGGTGCGGATGCTCCTGCAGATGATGTCATTCCGCTTTTGGAGGAAGATGACGGGAGCATGTTCTCGCTCACGAAATTTTCTACAGGTGACAATGTCTCAGATTTGTGTTCGGAGTAAGGTGAAAAGTTGTGCGTTTTTCTACGATTTTTTTGATTGATACAGCCGTTTATTTGCTTTTCGCCCTTCCTGCATGTTTTTGGGATGTCAGGAAACTTTGCATTCCGCTGAGATTTGTCTGCGTCGGACTGGTCGCGCTTTTTGCGTACAGAGTTGCGGAATTCCACCATTTTTATCTTTTCGGATACGGATTCAAAAAGTGCATGTTCAACATGCTCATTGCGGTCGCGACAAGCGCATTGCTTTTTTTCTGTGTCCGTGTCCTTTCTGCCGAAGGGCTTGGCATTGGCGACGTGATTTTCGGTGTGTACACTGCGCTGTACTGCGGATTCTACAGGAATCTTGTCGCTGCGGCATTCGCGGCTCTTTCCGGCATTCTCTTCTATCTTATCGCCGCAGTCGTGAAAAAAGTGCGCAAGCGGATTTGCGAGAAAAAAGGCATCGTTCAGCTCGTCCATCGTGGAATTTTCGTAATTCCGTTCGTTCCGTTCATAACATTCGGTGCGGTTCTTGCAGTTTTTCTGATTTGATTTTTATAATTCAAGCATGAAAACTAAAACAACTTTCAAAGTCCGCACTTATGAGTGCGATTCATACGGTCATGTGAACAATGCTGTCTACCTGAATTATCTTGAGTACGGCAGGATGGATTTTCTGAACCAGATTGGGTTCGATTACAATGCGCTATTGGAAGATGGGTATTTCATCTTCGTTTCACACGTCGATATCTATTACAAGTCGTCCGCGCATTTCAACGACGAACTGACGATTGAGTCCTACACGACAAAACTCGGAGCCGTTTCCGGCACAATCCACCAGACAATCGCGAACCAAAACGGCGACATCTGTGCCGAAGCCGACGTGACATGGTGCTGTGTCAAAAAAGACACCACTAGGCCATCAAAAGTCCCCGAAAAATACATCGTCGAAGGACTAAAGCCACACGTTGATTAATTTTCTAATATTTATTTGATGCATTGAATTAAGAAGTGATGAAAACAAGCGTGGTCGGGTTCCCGCCTGGAGCTTGTTTTCATCAATTATTTGAGCAGATTCTGCATCAGCGTCACGAAAAGCGCAATCTTCTTGTAAATCGTGACCGACTGCTCTTCTATCGGTGTCTCCGCAAACCTGTCGAGCTCTTTCCAGTTGGAAACAATCTCCGGCTTGTTTTTCTTGTAGTCGTCGATGAGCATCTTCGTGTCCTTCGCGAATGCCACGAGGTTCTTCGTCGTCTTGACAATCATCTCCCTTGCGACCGCATTGCAGTCGCGGAGTGTCGTCATCGCAACGCTCTTCGATTCCTTGTCCCTGTCAACTTTCTGAAGCAGATTTTTGAGCTTCTGCCCGTATTCGCCTTCGGTCTCGTTGAATTTTTTGTCGAATTCGATGATTGTCGCTGAATATTCCATCATCGAGTTGTAGGCGTTGCTCATCTGCTGCGAAAGTTCGAGCGACGTCCATTTTCCGCGTACGAGAACGAGGTCTGCGTAAGTCCTTATGTCTCTCTTTACGAATTCGACAAGGAAAGCCTTCATGTAGTTCAGCGGTTTCGCGTATTCATATCCCTGCAAGCCTTTCCGCGTGAAATTCTCGTTCGCGCTTTCGACGTAGAATTTTGTTGAAGTTATGTCCGACGTTTTGAAAATCTGAGTCACGATGCTGTCGATTTTCGAATTCTTCATTTCGGATTCGAGTTTTCTGATGGCAAGCTGCGACTGCGTCTTTATTTTCTCGATGTACTGGTCGGCAATCATTTCTTTTTTCGTGTCGATTGTCATCTCGAAAAGCGGGTCTTTGAGCATGAGCTTGACCATCATCTCGAAAGTTTCGGAATCCTTTATCTGCTTGAGGCGCGAGATGATTTTGTTCCATGATGTCGGCTTGAGCGGTTCTGCTCCGCGCGTTTCCTTGAACATTTTCATCATGTCGTCCCACGGTTCGTCCATAGGAAGCGACCATGCAATCGAAATGAAATCCTTCAGCTGCTCCGCAAGGTAAGATGCATCGACCGGATTGAATTTCGGCGTTTTCGAGAAATCTCCTTCCGAAATGGATGAGTCGAATTTCTTAAGCAGAAAGTAGAAGTCGAACGTGCAGAACTGCTTGAATGCGAGGAGCTTTGTGTAAAGCGCATCGATTTCCGCGATTTTCGTCTTGTCGATTTCTGTTGTGAGAACCTTCACGTTCTCTTTCACCTTCTGCTTGAGCTGGTCAACGCTCATCGTCGAAGAGATTGTGTTTATCGATTCTTCCGAAAGCTCGTCGAGAATTTTTTTCTGCTTTTCTGTCAGTGCATATTCGATGACCATCATCTTGTATGCGTTCGGATTCTTCTGGCTGTTGAAAGCCAGCTGGCTTGAATAGAGCACTTTGTAAATCTCATAAAAGAATTTCGCGAAAGTTGGAAGAATCTGATCTGTATTTGTTTTATAAAATTTGAATTTTGTTTTTGAGAGAGATTTTGAAATCTGCTTGAGTTTCTTCTTTTTTATAACCTCTGGGTCGCTTTTGTTGAAAATTGCGTCCAAAAGTCTTTGTAAAAACGATTTTTCTGATTTTGCCGACATTCTTTTAGTATATAAAAAACTTTTCTGACTATCAATCAACGAAAAAACGCTTGTTTTATAGTTTTGTTAATAATTTTTCCTTATATAGAACTTTATGGAACTTTTTTTTTGTTGTAGTTTTTTATCTTGTGGGTGCTAATTTTTATGGAAGATTGCAAATCAAATAAAAAAAATCATTTTTGGCTTATAGTCTGCGTCGGAATTTTTATCGGTGTCGTCCTCAAGTTGTTCGTCGTCGATTTTCTTCATGTTTCCGGCCGCTCCATGATGCCTTCGATAAATGACGGCGAGACTATCGTCGTGAACAAGCTCGCATACGGAATCGTAAAGCCTTATGGGGAGTCTCTTCTAGTTCAGTGGGCGGTTCCGAAAGAGGGCGATGTCGTCATCTATCTTTACAAAGACAAAATCGTTGTTAAAAGATGTATTGCAGTTTCGGGCGATTTGCTAGAATATTCGGCGAATCAGTTATATACTCTCAAAATCAACGGAAACGATATCCCCCTTAATGAAATTCAATACAACAATCTGAAAGGTTCCGAGTGTGTTCCCGACGGCTACATCCTGGCGGTCGGCGACAATTACGACGAGTCAATTGATTCGAGAACTTATGGATTCGTCTCCACCAAAAACATTCTTGGAAAAGTTTTATGCAAGTAAACGGATATATAAAAAAGTGGCCGATGGTTGCCGTGCTGGCTTTGACCAGCATGTTTTCTGTCGTTGTGATAGCTAAATATGCCTTCATTTCATTTTCGAAGCCGGCTTCGTCTGCTGTTGCCTCGACAAAAAAGACTCTCACAAAAAATACGATTGAATCAGTTCATCGCGGCTCGATTCTTGACCGCAACGGAAAGCCGCTCGCGGTCGCGACGAATTTCTATCACTTCGGCGTAACTCCGTCCGCAGTCGAGCAGAAAAATTCAAAACAGTTCGCACGCGCTGTTGCTCCTCTCCTCAACGAAAAAGAATCGACGATTTTGCGAATCCTTGAGGACAACAAAAATGCAAGTTTCGTCTACCTGAAAAAGAAAATCGACCAGACAACATACGACGAGCTCAAGCGCACTTGCGACAGGAACGGCTACAATTCGTCTGTCGTCCGTTTCGACAGAATCCCTGGCCGCGTGTACCCGGAAAACGACCTTGCCTCTCAGCTTGTTGGTTTCATGGGCGCGGACGGAAACGGGCTTGCTGGAATCGAATATTCAATGCAGGACACTCTTTCCCCGATGGTCGGCGAGAGCGGCGAGGAAGTGCAGGGAAACAATGTCTACCTTACGATAGACGCGAATCTCCAGTCTCAGCTTGAGAAAGTCGCGAACGAGGCGATGGAGTCAACTCAAGCTTCCGGCTTGATGCTCGTCGCCGCCGATGCGAAAAACGGAGAGATTCTTTCGTACATAAGCTATCCGAGCGTGAACCTGAACGATTACGGAAATGCTTCTCAGGAAGAGATGATTAACCGTCCTGCCGCCGAAAGCTACGAGCCTGGTTCTGTTTTCAAGGTTTTCACGGTCGCGTCGCTGCTTGACGAGGGCGTAATCAGCCCGAACGACAAATTCGTCTGCGATGGCATTTATGAGAAGAAAACTTCGTCCGGCGAAAAAGTGAAAATCACTTGTCTCGACCATCACGGAACTCTGACTGCCCGCGATGCCCTCAAATATTCATGCAACGACGCGCTTGCGCAGATGAGCGAAAGAATCGAATCCGAAGTGTTCCTTAGAAAACTCCGCGCGTTCGGTTTCGGCTCAAAGACAGGCGTGGAGCTTCCTGGCGAAACTTCCGGCTCCGTCAGGAACACGAGCGACAGATACTGGTCCGCGCGCTCAAAGCCGACAATCGCAATCGGTCAGGAAATTGCTGTCAGCGCGTTGCAGATGATTCAGGCTGCGACTGCGATTGCAAACGGCGGCGTTCCAGTTCAGCTTTCTTTCATTCATAAAATCTCGAACGAAAAGGACGAGGAAGTTTTCGCGCACGAGCCTGTTTACAAGGAGCGCGTTCTGAAAGACTCTACCGCAAAATATCTTTTGAGCTGCATGGAAACTGTTGCCCAAAGCGGTACAGGTACAAAAGCGTCTCTCGGCGACATTTCAATTGGCGTAAAAACCGGAACTGCGCAGATGGCGGATTCCGAGCACGGCGGTTACAGCGACACTGACTTCATCTCGAACTGCATTGCCGTTTTTCCTGTCGAGAACCCGGAAATCATTCTGTACATCGTAATCGAAAAGGCGAAGGGCGAGACGTATGCGGGAAGAATCGTTGCGCCTGTAATAAACAAGGCCGCGAACACGATAATCGACCATCTCGGAATGAGCCGTCGCGGTGCTTCGAGCCTTGCGCATTCTGGAAAGATTTCGATTCCGAAAGACCCTGTCATAACTTTCAAGGACACGATGCCGAATCTTCGCGGATATTCAAAAAGGCAGATTCTTCCGCTGTTCGACAGGAAGGACATTCACATCAAAATAGTCGGCGACGGCGGCTGGGTCACTGACCAGAAGCCTGCTCCGGGAACTCCGATTACAGGAAACATGGAAATTGAGCTTATTTTCAAATAACGTATCGCTTTTTTTCAAAAGATTTGCGCCTCTCGCGAATTTTCTTGGCATTCGCGAAGAGGATTTGTTCGTCGGCGGAAAAATCGGTTTCGAGCCGAACCCTGAATTTCTCCTTTTAAATGAAGAATCGAAAGAAAAAATCGAAATCGTTCCGTCTCGGCTTTCAGTTGGCGGCGAAACTGTTTTCACTGCAAAATCGAACGGAAAATATCTTCATTCGCTTTACAATCCGCTTCGTGAGGCGGACAGCATTGCCGAGAACGCAAAAAAATCTCTTTCGGACGTGCGTTCCTGCGCATTTTTCGGATTCGGGCTTGGATATTCCGTGATTTCCTACGCGAAAAAATTCCCGGATGACACGCTTCTGATTGTCGAGCCGAACCCGAAAATGTTTTTCACTTCGCTTTTGTATGCGGACTGGTCGCCTGTGTTCAATCTGAAAAACGTCGTGATTGCCCTCGCTTCCGGAGCCGATATCGTCGTTTCGCTAATCGAAAATGCCGGCGGGTTCGAAAAATGCGCGGTTCTGTCGAATCCGCTTTTCACTCAGCTTTCCCCTGCATATTTTTCCGCGCTGAATTCGCAAATCGAGCGCAACCGCAACAAGGACAAAATCAACAATGCGACTCTCGAACGCTTTGCGCCTGTCTGGAAACGCAACATTCTCAAGAATATCGATTCAATCAAAAAGATTAACGAAGGAAGAATAGCCAGTTGCAGAATTTCGAGTGTTTGTGAGTATGAGGATAAATTCGCCGGAAAACCGTTTGTCATCCTCGCTGCCGGGCCTTCCCTTGCTGAGATTCTTCCGCGCCTTGCCGAAATAAAGAAAAAGTCGGTTGTAATCGCAGTTGACACCGCATTGCGTTCGTGTCTCAGATTCGGCGTTGAGCCTGACTTCATCGTTTTGTGCGATCCGCAGTACTATGCGTACCGCCACGTCGCAGGTCTTGCTTCCCCGTCCAGCGTTCTCGTGACGGAACTTGCCGCGTATCCTTCAGTCTTTCATTTTCCGTGCAGGGAAATTTCGCTTTTCGCGTCTTCATGTCCGCTTGAAAAGCTCGGCTTCGATTTGTCATTCGTTTCCGACGACAAAAAGCGCGGAAGTCTGACTTCAGGCGGTTCCGTTTCGACTGCCGCATGGGATTTCGCGCGTCTTTGCGGTGCCAAAAAAATATATTTTGCCGGACTCGACCTCGGCTTCCCGAAAAATGAGACTCACGCACGCGGCTCGACATTCGAGGAGGCAGTCCATTCTTCTTCGAACAAGCTTTCGACAGCCGAAACTGCCGGAATCGCATCTCTCTTCGGCGCGAACATGATTGTCGATTGCGATTATTCCGGCCAGAAAATCCTTACCGACAACCGCATGAAAATGTTCTCGTGGTGGTTCGAAAGCAAATGCACAGAATTTCCCGAAATCGAGTCTTTTTCGTTCTCCGCTTCCTCATTGAAAATCCCCGGATTCAAAGTCGCTTCCGTCGATGAATTTTTGAGTTGACTTTTTCGAAATTGTGAAAATTCATTTAAAGAATTTTTATTCTGCTCCGAAATTTAAAATGTACCGAAGCAGTGCAGGACGTTATGACATCCAGACGCCTTGTGTTGTTTCAATGGGGTGACCGAAGCGTAGCTGTGAAATACGGTTCGGTCAGCATTGATAACGGTTCTCCATGATTAAAAGGTGAAGAGTGTGTAAGACTTTTCGCCTTTTTTTTTGCGTTTTTAATTTTTCAGCTTGTATTTGTAGTAATTGAGAAACGTATAAAAAACCGTTATTCTAAGAGGTCGAGTTTGATAAGTTGGTAAAAAATGAAAAATATAGAATTTGCAGAAAGTGTGGATGAGGATTTCGAAAATGACCTCAAGGAAACCGCATCTGAAAAATTCTTGAATACGAAAGGAAAAGTCATAAAGAGAATTATGACAGGCACTTTTTTGGTTGCTTTTGTCACTGTGGGGATTTTTCTTTTCCATCAGTATCGTTTGGGTACGTTCAAGGATCCTGACACTTTCAAGGAATACATAAATTCGCTCGGATATCTCGGTCCGGTCGCGCTGACAGTTTTTCAGTGCGTCAAAGTGCTTTACGCTGTGATTCCCGGAACGATTGGGTGCATTGTCGGCCCTATGATTTTCGGTCCTGTCGGCGGATTCGTCTGCAATTACGTCGGAATCTGCTCTGGCTCTGTTCTCGCTTTTCTCTTGTCTCGTAAGTTCGGTTTCTCGCTGATGAGGATGATTTTCCCGGACAAAAAAATCCGTTCCTACAAAAACTGGATGAACAAATGGACAAAGCATTTTCATATTTTTTTGTGGATTGCGATTTGCCTTCCGATTTCGCCGGACGATTTTTTGTGCTACTTCACCGGTCTTACGCAGATGAAATTCAAGAAATTCTTGATAATCATACTTACATCAAAGCCGCTCACGATTATCGTGTACAGCCTTATTTTCGGAAATATTCTGTAGAATCATGTTTTGCAGATTAGGGGGATAAAATGTTGCTAGGAGTTTACAATTATACTGTCCTTTTGACTTATATTGGGATGCTCTTTTCTTTTGCGGGAATTCATTTCGTGTTCTCGAATTCTGACCGCAGTTTCATACTTGCGCTTTTGTGCTTGATGATTGCCGGTGTCATGGATATGTTCGACGGAAAGGTTGCTTCGACCAAAAAAAACAGAACTGATGACGAAAAGCTTTTCGGAATCCAGATTGATTCTATGGCCGATATCATCAGCTACGGCGTTTTTCCGTCTCTGATTGTCTACAAGCTTGCAATCGGCGACGATTCGTATCCGATTGACCATCCGTGGCAGGCGAGGGGAATCATCTGCATTTGCGCGATTTATCTTCTCTGCGCGCTGATTCGCCTTTCGTATTTCAATGTCGATGAGATGAACAGGCAGAAGACGACGAGCGACTCGCGCCACGAGTACAGAGGACTTCCTGTAACGAGCGTCGCGCTGATTCTTCCGGCCGTTTTCATCATCTCATATTTTGCCGGAAGCGCGCGTCCACCGATTGAGCCTGCCGCAATCCTGCTCATCTTCATGGCGTTCGCTTTCATCATGCCGTTCAGGTTGCCGAAGCCGGCCCTCGTCGGAAAAATCGTGATGATTATCATCGGTCTTGCAGAGCTCGTGCTTCTCGTTTTCGGAAAGGCATATTGCTTGAAGAACAATTCGAAGGAATTGGCTGCTGCGAAAGTCAATATCTTGAACGAAAAAGTAAATCGCCTTGAAGAAGAAATTTCACGTCTCAATGCAAAAATCTCTTCTTCGGAGAACGGCGATGTTTCCGTTATTTTTGAGTCAAATCAGAATTCTGACGAGCCTTCCCAGGATTCTACAATCGATGCAAAGTGAATGAACATGGCAAAGATTGACGAAAAAGCGAATCACAATGACGCTTCCGTTGAATTTCTTTACGGGACGCGTCTCGGAAAAATTCTCCTCGAATTCATTCTTGCGCTGAAAATCCCGAAACTTCTCGGTGCGTTCCTGCGTTCTCCTTGTTCCCATTTTTATATAAAGAAATTTATACGGAAAAACGGGATTGATATGTCGGATTTCCAGGATTACGTTGAGGCAAATCCTGCCGGAACAAAAAAATTCAGGAGTTTCAACGATTTTTTCACGAGGAAAAAGCCTGATTCCGCGCTCAAAGTTGATGCTGAAAAGACACACTTGATTTCGCCGTGCGATTCGCTTCTGTCAGTTTACAAGATTTCGGAAGACTCGAAATTTCACATCAAGGGATTCGATTATTCGCTTTCGGATTTTTTCTGCGGCGAAGGCGCGGATTTGGATTCTTCCGTTCTTGCGGAGCAGATTAAGCGTTTTGACGGCGGCGACTGTCTTGTTTTCAGATTGTGCGCGACCGATTATCACAGGTTCTGCTATTTTGATGACGGAAAACACCCGGACTCAATCGGCGAGAATCATTTTCTTGAGGGAAAACTTTATTCGGTTCAGCCGAAAGCGTACGAAAATTTCAGGATTTACACGAAAAACAGGCGTTCATGGACGATTCTTGAGACTGCGAATTTCGGGAATGTCGCTCAGGTTGAGGTCGGAGCTTTCTCTGTCGGAGGAATCGTCAATCACCTTCCGAGCGAATCGAAAAAGAATTTCAGGCGCGGGGACGAGAAGGGGTATTTCGACCTGCACGGTTCCACAATCGTCCTTCTTTTTGAGAAAGGCAAAATCCGCCTCCGTGATGAGATTCTCGAATCATGGAAAAACGGCGAAGTTCGCGTGAAATACGGCGAATGGATTGGAAATTCAAATTAAAGCAAAAACTAAATTAAGAGGTAAGATAAAATGGCAAAAAACGAAAAGAAGCCTGTTGACGAACATGCTTGCACATTGGACAAAATCATCGCTCTCTGCAAAAGGCGCGGTTTTGTATATCAGGCATCGGAAATTTACGGTGGACAGGCAGGTGCTTGGGATTACGGTCCGCTCGGAGTCGATTTCAAGCGCAATATCCAGAACGCATGGTGGAAGGAAATGACACAGCTTCATGACGACGTTGTCGGTCTTGATTCTGCAATTTTCCAGCATCATACGACTTGGGAAGCTTCAGGTCACGTCGGTCATTTTTCTGACCCGATGATTGACTGTCTGAACCCGAAATGCAACGCACGCCACAGAGCCGACAAGCTCATCGAGGAATTCGTTGCCGCAAATCCTGACAAGGCACCTGGAAAGCCTGTGGACACTATGTCTCACGAGGAGATGGAATCTTACATCAAAGAGAACATCGATTGTCCGACTTGCCATTCAACTGAAAGAAAATACACAGCAGTCCGCGAATTCAACCTTATGTTCAAGACATATCAGGGTGCAATCGCAGACGAGTCTCATTTGATTTACTTGAGGCCGGAAACTTGTCAGGGAATCTTCACTGATTTCAAGTCAATCGTTCAGTCGAACAGAATGAAAGTTCCTTTCGGAGTTGCTCAGGTCGGAAAATCATTCAGAAACGAGCTGATTTTCAAGAACTTCATCTTCCGCACTTGCGAATTCGAGCAGATGGAAATGGAATATTTCTGCAAGCCGGGCACAGAGGACGAGACTTTCGAGAGATGGAGAAACGACCGCTGGAACTTCTACTTGAAGTACGGAATCCCGGAAAGCCAGCTCAAGTGGCATCATCACGACAAGCTCGCGCACTACGCAAAGGACGCTTACGATATCACATACAACTTCCCGATTGGATTCGAGGAAATCGAAGGCATCCATTCGCGCACTGATTTCGACTTGAGCCAGCATGCCCAGTATTCGAAGAAGGATATGTCGTATGTTGATCAGGAAGACGGCAACAAAAAGTACATTCCGTATGTAATCGAGACTTCTGCGGGCTTGAACAGAAACTTCCTGATGTTCCTCTGCGAAGCTTACGAAGAGCAGAATGTCGGAACTGACGGAAACGACGATTACCGCGTTGTCCTTCACCTTGACCCGCGCCTTGCTCCGATTACAGTCGCAGTTCTTCCGCTTATGAAGAAGGGCGGACTTGCAGAGAAGGCAAAGGAAATCCAGCATCTTCTGAAAGAGGATTTCGTGACTGATTACGATGTTTCTGGCACTGTCGGAAAAAGATATCGCCGTCAGGACGAGGTCGGAACTCCGTTCTGCGTGACTGTAGATTTTGACACGATTCAGGAGACAAAGGAAGACGGAACTCCGAATGAGTTGTTCGGAACTGTCACAGTCCGTTTCCGCGATTCGATGGAGCAGGAGAGAGTCAAGATTGACGAGCTCATTCCGTTCATCCAGAAATCAATCAAGAATTACAGCTTCAAGCGCGAGAGGTAGAGCTTAAAGTTGGACTACGTCATTTTGGGAAAATCAAATCTTCTGGTTTCTCGTACTGCATTCGGTGCAATGACGCTTGCAGGTGTCGATTCGCAGGAAACTGCGGCGGCACTTGTGAAGCAGGCGTATGACGACGGAGTGAATTTCTTCGACACGTCCGTCTTCTCGCAGGAAAGCGAAAGGCGGCTTGGCGAGGCGATAAGCTCCCTCGGAATACGCGACGACGTTGTGATTGCCACGAAGACGACTTCATGCAACACCGACAAAATCGACGAGGACATCAACTGCAGTTTGTGCAACCTGAAAGTTGACTATATCGACCTCTACCAGCTGGAGGTCAACCAAAAGCTGCCGCGCTTGGACAGCACTGACAGGGTTGCCGAAAAATTCATGAATCTGAAAAGTTCGGGATTGATTCGGCACTTCGGCATTTCCACCGAGTCACTTGAGATTGCGAAGGAGATGCTGTCGTCCGATGTTCCGTGGGAGACGATTCAGTTTCCGTTCAATATGCTTTGCCCTACGGAAATCGAAAATTTCGTGAAAGAAGTTGCAAAAAGCGAAATCGGTTTTATTGCTATGCGGCCTTTGTGCGGCGGTATCGTGTCGAACATTCCGCTCGCGCTCGGATATCTCAGGCAGTTTGAGAACGTCGTGCCTGTTTGGGGAGTCGAAAATTCCGAGCAGCTTCAGCAGATTCTCTATTTCACGCAGAATCCGCCAAACATCGACGAAAAATTCCATGCCGAAGTCAAAGAACAGCGCGACTTCTTCAATTAATCTTTTTTTATTTAATCATTTTTATTGGCCGAGCCTTGCTTTTTTGAGGGCTTCGTCCGTTTCTTCTTTTGTCAAAACCCGAATTATTTTTATGCGCTCGTTGTCGGTCTGAACAGTGAGCGGTCCGCCTGCCTGGTTGCGCTCGCCCAAAATCTGCACAATCGGAGTTCTCGGGTCGAATTTGTTCGTATCGACGACTTGCGCGATTTTTCCGTTCGAAAGGCAGACGTATACGCCAATCGGGAAGAGCGAGACGTTCTGGACGAGGATTTTTATTATCGTGTCATCGTACTGCTTGTCCACGTTCCGAAGCATTTCGATGATTGCTTCGTGTGTGCTCTTTGCCTCTTTGTATTGGCGCGGCGCGGAGATTGCCTCGTATGAGCAGACGACCGAAAGAATTTTTCCGTAAAGCGAAATCTTTGTTCCTTCAAGTCTTCGAGGGTATCCTTTCCCGTTTTCCCTTTCGTGATGGTCGAAAACTCCCATCTGAATCGAGGTCGGAAATCCGTTTTCCATGAGAATCTGAACGCCGAAGAGAACGTGCTTCTCAAGAATCTTTTTTTCGCCGGGAAGAAGTTTTTTAGTCGTTATGTAAAGCTGCGGAGGAAGCCTGATTTGCCCTATTTCGTGCAGAATCGCCGCAACGCCGAGCTCCACGAGCTTTGGGGTAGGAAGTTTGAGCGTCTGCCCGATTACGATTGCGAAAATTGCGGAGCGGATTGAGTGGCTTATTATGAAATTCTTCTTGTCGCTTTCGTCGAATTTCGGCTGGATTCCGAGTACATACTTTTTGTAGATTCCGATAAATCCGCAGAAATTCTGCACCGACTCCGAAATCAGACCGATTTTCAGTTCCCTGTGAGTGACGAATCTCGTGTAGACTTTCAGAATGTACTGCTGGAATGCGTCGTAAACTCTTTGGACGAGCAGCTGGTGCGTCTTGATGTCGCTTTCCTCGATAGATTCCAGTTCCTTTGAATATTTTGCGATTGTCTCGTTTATATCCCTGTTGTTCTGCAGCGCGACATCATTCTTTGATTCTTCCTGATCGCTGAGAGGAGCGTCTTTCATAACGTCGTCGATGCTGACAGTCTCGAATGATTTCAAATCGACAGGCTTTGAGGATGCCGCCCTTTCGATTTCCGCCTCATTGTCGATTTGCACCGTCTTGAAATTCCATTCAAGCAAAATCGATTTTAGCTTTGCGGAAAATGGAATCGAGTCGTTCAAAAGAAAAAATTTGTCGTCGATGTAGATTGACGATTTGAAAACTTCATCATTTTTGATTTCAGCAACGTTTAATGAATTCATAAAAGCTCCTTTTATGATATCGGCAAATTCCCGTTAAGTGTTGAGAGCAGAGCGGAAAACATGAACTTTTTAGAGCTGTCATTGATGCATTTTCAGTTTACACCGAGACCGAACAGCGCGAAATCCCCTCTTGCCGGGTCGTCCGGGAAAACTTCGCTGAGCTTTTTCGTCAGTTCGATTGCCGTTTTCAGACTCGCGGATTTTGGTTTGCCGCTGGATGCCGGTTCTATGAGCGAAAGGTTTGTCGCTTCCTGCATGACGTGCGTGTCGAGCGGAATCAGAAGGTTCTTTTTGTCGTACCAGGTCCATAATCCGAGGTCCACGCAAGAATTCGTCCTGCACATCCACCGTAAGAACATATTGATTTTCTTTGCCGCCGAATCTTCGCTGTGCGGAATGAGCGTGCATTCTTTCGGGAAAAGGCTTTCGATTGTCAGGTGCAGGAATTTATCGTCCGTGTGCATTACTTTCACATACTCGCCGAATGTTTTCGTGTTTTCTTGCAGAAGAATATTCCGAAGCGTGTCAAAAAACGAAATCATCGCCGCGTTCGAATACGTTCTGTAAAATGATTTTTCGTCATTCGGAAAAAAGTCATTGAATTTTCCGTCAAGAATCCACTTTTTTATGTCGTTTCCCGAGTTGTCAAGGATTTTCTGAATGTGCGAAAGAATCTGCTCCCGTCTCCCAAACGCAAGACTCGCCGAAAGAAACGCCACAATCTCCTGATTCCTCACATCCCCAATCTGATGCATAAACTTCGACGGGTCGTTTTTAATGAAATCCTTTGTTTCATATTTATCAGCAAGCGCAATAAGCTGGTCTTTCAATTTTTGATTCATGTGATTTGATTCTTTTTACAAACGGATTTGCTCAAATCTAACGATTTTCGCTGTAATAGACGAATGCCGAGTTTTTACAACTGAGTGCAAATGAACATGCGTAGGCGAGGTTCGAATCACAAAAACACTCAGCCACCGCGAAGCGGTACTGCCGTTTTTGTGATTCGGTTCTCGCCGAAAGCATGTTCATTTGCACTACAACCAGCAATGAATCGACATTCAGCTGTTTAAACGGTTACTTTATGAGGATGAACTCGACGCGTCTGTTTTTCCAGTTGTTCGCTTTGTCCGTCCTGTCAACGATTGGCTGTGTTCCGCCCTGTCCGATTGCGGTGAGCCTTGATGAGTCCACGCCGTATTTCGTCAGCTGTGATTTGACGAACTGCGCTCTTTCTTTCGAAAGCTGTTTGAGTCCTGGGCCGTAGATTTCTGTTTTCGTTCCTTCCTCTTCTGCAACAGTTCCTGACATGCTGTTCGCGTGTCCTTCGATTGTTACTTTGTAGCTCTTGAATTTGTTCAGGACGACCGCGATTCTCTTCAGGATTCTCTCGTTGTTCGCAATCTGCTCCTTCGCAAGTCCTTTGCCCTTTGCAACTCCCGGTTCTCCCTCTCCCTTGAAGTCTGCCGCATCTGAGCGGAAGATGATTGAAGGAACAGCCATCTTGAGCTTGTTTCCGTCGCGCACAACGAGAATGTCAATCGGAATGATTCCTTCGACTGTGCTTGTCATGCCGAGCGCGTCTGTGACTGTGAAGACGTATGGATAATCCATTGCCGACTGCACAAGCTCGTTCGACTTGTTGTTCGAGCGTCCGTCCCACTTGATTTGTTCCGTAATCGATGATTTTCCGCTTGTAGTCCAGAATTTCGCGCCTTTCGGGTCGTTGATCTGGAAGCTCCAGCTCTTGAGCGGAACGAGCGTGTCTGCCTTGAGCTGGATGTAAAGGTCATCTGCCTCGCCGTCGTTGTCCGGACTGAAATATTCAGGCGCGGTTTTGACGGAAGCTTTCGGCGGTGTCACGCAAGAGATGAATGCCGGGGAAACTGTGCTGACTTTGTTTCCCTTCTCGTAATTGATTTCGAGTTTTGCGGTGTAAACATTGTCCTCGACAGTTTTTCCGTCGTCTCCAAGTCCGTCCCAGAGAATTGTAGAAGGAATTGAAGGTGAAGTTTCGTTCGACCAAACTTTGACTGCTTTTCCGTCTGCAGTTGCGATTTCGAATTTCCAGTTTTCGATTCCATCGTTGAGCGAATTCTTGATTGTGAATTTCTGCGTGTCGAATTTGCCGTCTCCGTTCGGGCTGAATGCCTGGGACTCCGCAGTGACATACGCCTTCGTTTCCCTGTTGTCAACGACGATGTTCGGAATCTCGGATGTCGCCTTGTTTCCAGCGGCGTCTTCCGATGTGAATACGATTTTGTATTTTCCGTCAGGAAGGATGTTACCCTTCGAGTCAGTTCCGTCGAATTCGAATGAAGGAACTTCGCCTTTCCATGTGTATGTTTTGACGGATTCGTTCTTGTCGTTGTAGACGCGTGCTGTCCATGACTCTTCCGCAGAAGATTTCGTCGCAATCGGAATCGAATCTTTCAGACCGTCCGCGTCAGGCGAGAAGTGAGTGAACTTCGGAGTGAGTTCGATTGTCGGCGGCACAGTGTCGATTACGAATTTCTGAGATTTTACAGAAGATTCTGAGCCGTTCTCTGAAACTGTCTTGAGTACCGCGACATAGTTTCCGTCTTTGCTTGTCACGTTGTCGTTTCCTTTGCCGTTCCATGTGAACGATGCAGGAAGGAACGTTCCGTCCTGACCCCAAACTTTGTTTCCGTTCTCGTCAAGCACTGCGAATTCGAATTTCGTGATTCTGCTTGAAGATTTCACGACCGGAGTGATTCTGATGTCTGCCGGTCTGTCAGGATTGAAAGCTGTCTTGTTCAGGTTGAGCAGAAGCTCCGTCTTGCTTGTGTCGAGCTTGATGTCCGCAACTGAAATCTCGTTCGAGTTTCCTGCCTTGTCCATTGCGCTCAGGATGTACTTGTAAGTTCCGTCCTCCGCAAGCTGGTTGTCGTTGTTCATTCCGTCCCAGCTGAATGTCTCTGGCGGATATGCGCCGAAGTTGACTTCTTTCACGGTTTCTCCGCGTGCGTTCACGAGTTTTCCGGCCCAGTTCTCGATTGGGGAGCCGAGCAAATCTTCCGGGAAGCTCTGCGTAAGTTCGAGCGTGTCGAGGTTTCCGTCTCCGTCAGGCGAGAATGTGAGGCTCTTTGCGGCAACTTTCGCTTTCGGCTCCGTGTTGTCCAAAGTGAAGAGCGGCGAATTCATCGGCGCAGTCTCGTATCCGTTGAGATATTTCGCCTTGACGCTTGCCTGGTAGCTGTTGCCTTCTTTGACGAAATTTCCGTCCTCGTCTTTTCCGTTCCATGAAATCGATTCCGGCGGATTGTCAGTTCCGAAGAATGTCTTGTAAACGTTGCCCTTGTCGTCAACGATTTTCACAGACCATTCTTTGAGCTTGTTTCCTGAGCGTTCGTCAGGAACAGGAATCTTCACGTCGAACTTGATTTCTTTCGTCGCGCTGTTTCCCTGAGGGGAGAAATATTTTCCGTCGGTGATTGCGATGTTCGTCGCAGGTTTCTCAGCCGAGTAGATGATGTTCGAAATCGTCTCTTCCGAAGTGTTTCCTGCTTTGTCCGTCGCTGATATTTTGTACGAGTAAACGCCGTCAGGAAGCGGAAGCCCTGTGTCGTCCGTTCCGTTCCAGTCGAATTTGAGAGGTTCGCTCGTCGTCCATTTGATTGTCCTGACCGGATTTCCGCGCACGTCGCTGAAAACTCCCGTCCACAAATCTTCTTTTGAGCCGGACTGATTTACAGGGAAGAGAATCTTTGTTCCCTCTCCGAATATTTTTCCGTTGTCGTCAGGCTGTACAACTGCGATTTCCGGCGGCGTGTTGTCAACCACGACCGTCAGCTTCTCGGTCATTCCCGAGTTTCCGTTGTCGTCGGTCGCCTTCATGTAGTAGCTGTAAGTTCCGTCCGGTGCGATTTCTCCGTTGTCCATTACGCCGTTCCATGAAACTGTCGAAGGAATGTCAACTCCGGTTTTTGGAGTGAAAAGTGCCTTCCAGAATTTCTTGAACGTCATTTTTGAGTCGCGCTTGTCTTTGTTCTCGACTTTTCTGACGATTTCGCCGTTCTCGTTTTCGATTACGAGGCACCAGTCTTTGACATACCGCTTTTCCTTAATCTGAATCGGAATTTCGAGTATGTCTTTCGTTCCGTCATTGTTAGGAGAAATGTAGACAGTCTCCTTTTCAGCGAATGCGATTCCACAAAACATCATGAAAACCGCGGAAGATAAAAAAATCTTTTTCATTCGTGTACCTATTTTCAATTATTTTTTTTGATTCTGATTTTGATTACCACATCTTGATTTCAGGCGGCTGCGTGTCCCTGAGTCCGAGGTCGAGAATCACGCCCGCGCTTACTGCGTCGACGTTCTCGTAAAGCCTCTGCCATGCTGCTCCTGTTGTGATTTCGCTCTGGTCCCAGTCGTGCTTCTTCAAAGTCTCGCTCTTTGACTTTATGAGGATGTTGAAGCTGAGTCCGACTGACGGCATGAGGTTCTTGTATTCGTTTTTAGAATATTCCTGCAAGTCGAATTCCCATGCAGTCGAAAGTTTCACGATGTCGAAGAATCTCATCTGAAGTCCCGCGTCGAAAACTACGTTCTGGAAGCCCGGGGATGCAACGTCAACTGAAAGACCGAGCTTGAACGCGTCCGTGTCGATGAAATGCGCCGCCGCTCCGATCCTGAGCGTTGCGAGTGCCGGCCATGCGTCCGCGTAGTCGATTGTCGTTGTTCCGTCGTCATGCGTTGTCACGCTCGAATCGATTCCCCACGCTTCCGTGTCTGTGTACATTTTTCCGAGGTTCGTGAGCGCAACTCCGAAGCGGAGATTTTTCAGGAATCCGACTTCGCCTGCGTTGTAGTATGTTCCGAGTGCCGCGCTGAGCGTCCAGTCCGAGCCAGCTCCCCAAAGAAGACCGAAGTTGCCCGAAAGTCCGACAGAAAGATTGTCCGTTATGTCTTTTGAATATCCGGCGGTGAATGCGATGTTGTTGCCGAGATTCATGTGCTCGTATTCCGAGAACACTCCCTGCACGAGAAATGTCGGCACGCACCATCGGCTTGCGATTGTGAGACCGAGGTCGAACGCTCCTCCGAGTGAAGTGTCGCTTGGGTCGTTGCTGTCGAAGAGCATCGTGCCTGAAAGGCCGAGCGAGCTTCTCTGCGCGAATCCTGCGATTGCCGGGTTGTTCACGACGGAATCCGGCGTAATCTCGGTCAACGCTCCTCCCGCCGCAGATTTCGCGTCTGTGAGCAGGAACGGGCTTGTGAGCCTGAGCATATTCTGACCACCTGCCGGCGGATTGTAAGCTGCCGCGCTTGTGCCGAGCATTGCCAGAGTCGCAAGGGCTATCATAGATTTTTTCATAAAAACCTCCAAATTATTATTCCTCATTTTAAAGATTTCGGAAAACCGAATAAATTTGCTTACGGAAACAAGCAATATTTTTCCATAAAAACAAATTTTATTCTCTAACGTTTCTATTCGCTAAAAAGAGCATTTTTTTTGCCGATAATGCAGATGTGGTGAGTGCATGGAAATCATAACTGTATACGGAAAAAAGGCTTCGGCTATCAGAGCTGACGGCGATATAGATTATAAAAAAAGTTATACACAGCAGAATTTTTCTGCAGATTCTCAGCAATCGAGAAGGCGCATCCGCGATGAGTATTCGTCATCTGATTTTGCATACGGAATCAGGGGATATTCTCCGAAAGCGGCTTCGAAAAAAGAAAAGAGGACGGGCAGCGGATTGTTCGGTTCAATCAGCAATTTTTTCGACGGAATGGCATTCTCGGTTCACAACCTTACGAACAAAAATACGATTCGAAGCTATTACAGCCCTGAAAAGTCAAAGGCGAAATTCGACTATGCGTTCAGCGGAATGCAGAATTTCTCTCAGCCGAAATCGCAGGTCGCGGTAAAGAAAGCTGACAGGAGGGCAGGGCTTGATGCTTTTGCTGTCCGGTTTCTGCATCTTGTCGCGTTCAGCGCAATCTGCCTCGTAGTTCCGTATTACATTTTCAATTTTCTGAACAACATCGTTGACGACAGGGATTTTACGGGGTTGAGCGAATGGACTGCTTCCGAATCAGTTCCGACTGTCACTGTTACCGACGCTGATTCTGGCGAGACGATAACGAAGGATTTGGAGACTCTCGAAAGTCTTTTCGGTGCGAAAATTGTTGATGCCGAGAATTCTTTGGCGTTCTCGTTCGAGAAAAATGACATCATATTCGACAGCGAGGGAAACCTCATCATGGACGGCGGCGAGATTGAGGCTGAGGAAACTTACACAATCGGCGAGCCTGTCACTTATTCGGTTTACAAAGTGAAGAGCGGCGATACCGTTGAGACGATTTCGAGGAAATTCGGACTCCGGACCCTCGACACTATCATTGCCGTGAACGAAATCAAGAACGTCCGTTCGATAAAAGCCGGTCAGAAACTCACGATTCCTTCGCAGGACGGAATAATCCACAAAATCGCATCCGGCGATTCTCTTCTTTCGCTTTCCGTGAAATATCACGTCCCGATGGAAGATATTTTGGACGTGAACGACATTTCTTCTTCGATTCTTTCAATCGGGCAGAAGATTTTCATTCCTGGCGCGAAACTCGACAAGGACGCGCTTCTCGATGCGATGGGCGAGCGTTTCAGAAGCCCGATTACAGTCGGCTGGAGGCTCACTTCGCACTTTGGCCCTAGAACTGACCCTATTTCTGGCGTTGCTTCGAACCACACCGGAATCGATATGGCTTGTCCGAAGGGAACTCCAATCAAGGCTGCGATGAGCGGAACAGTTCTCAAAGCCGGCTGGTCGAACATTTACGGAAACTACGTTCTGATGAAGCATCCGGGCGGATATCAGACGCTTTACGGACACATGACGCGCTACGTCGTCAAGCAGGGGCAGTCTGTTGACCAGAGCGTCTGCATCGGCTATGTCGGCTCGACCGGATATTCAACCGGCCCGCACTTGCATTTCACGGTTTACAAGAGCGGAAAAAGAATCGATCCGTTGCCGTTGATAAAGAAGTGAAATACAATCGACTGCAATGAATTTTGTAAGTGTTTGTAAGAATTGCGGACGCACCATCGAACAGGATTTCTTTTATTGTCCGTGGTGCGGCTTTCAGAAAAAAGAACCTGCTTTGGAGAACAAGCTCAAGAATGCAGTTTTCAATGAGCTTGAATCGAAGCAGGTTTCCGGTCTTGAGAAAAAAATCGGCGAGCTGAAAGAACGCCTCGACGAACTTGAAAAAGATTTCTCCTCGTTCGTCGCTGATTTCTCTCCCCAGCCGCCTTCGTCAGATTCCTAAAAATCAGTTTTATTCAGTCTTAGATTTTCCCAGTTTCAGTTTTGCGAGCGTTCCGAAGAATCTTGATGTCAGATTTCCTGTCTGGAGCGTCCTGTCGGCAACGAGCGGAACTTTTTCCAATGTGATGTCTCCGATTTTGTATGTGATGTAGCCGTAGGTGTCGCCCATGTTGACGCTTCCGTAGATGTATGGCGGAAGTGTCAGCGTGTATGTGACTGCGTTCGCGCTGTCCTTTGCAGTTTCCCCGATGATGTGCGGAACCGGAATCGGATTTGTCCATGCGGGAACGAGATTGACGAATCTTCCGATGTTGTCTTTTGAAGCTAGTGAGGGAACCGGAAAGAGAAGCTCGCCGTTTTTCTCTGGGACGTAATCCGCGAACGTGCTGAATGCCCATTCCATCATCTCCGTTCCGTCGTGGATTCGTCCTGCATTTCCTTCGCGCGTGCCGTGTCCTTTTCCCTGCATCGTTATCGAAAGGAAACGCTGTTCGCCGCGCTTTGCCGTGAGTGCAAGGTTGTATCCGCTTTCGTAAATGAAACCCGTCTTGATTCCGTCAACTCCGTCCATGAGCCCGAGCAGCGGATTCGTGTTCACCTGATGGATTGCGAGAGTGTCGCCCATTCCTTTCTGCCAGCTCGGAAGGTTTTCTTTGAGCGGGTAGTCGATGTATTTCTGTGAATGGAAGTCCGTAAGACATTCCGGGTATTTCGTGATGTAGATTCGGGCGAATGTTGCAAGCTCCCTTGCAGTCGTGATGTTGTTCTCGTCGTAGCCGCTCGGTTCGACGAAATGAGTGTTGTTCAGCCCGAGCTTCTTGCATTCGTCGTTCATTCTCGCGACGAATTTTTCGGGGCTTCCGCTTATGTAATATGCGATTGCCTTTGCAGCGTCGTTTCCGCTTGCGACTGCGAGACCTTTCATCAGTTCCCTGAGCGTGACTTTCTGACCTTGCCCCAAATGCATTAGCGAAGCGTCTCTCGGCTGGTTCACTGCCCACGACATTTCAGGAAGCGGCACTTCGTCGTCCATTGAAAAGTTTCCTTTGTCGATTTCCTGATAGACGATGTACATGACGAAGAGTTTTGTGATTGACGCTGGCGGAATCAGCTTGTCCGCGTTCTTTTCGTAGAGGATGCAGCCGTTCGATGCGTCAACGAGGATTGCGGCTCCTGCGCGAACGTCGAGGTTTTTCTTTGTGACGTTGTACGGAAGCGGCTTCAGGTCGAGGGTGCGCTTGCTTTGATATTTCTTGTCGAGGAAATTCTCAAGCTCCGAGCGCGACTCGTGCGAAATCTGCACTGTCCTTGATGTGTCGGAGAATCCCGCCATCCACAAGTTGAATGCGAAAACTGCGATGAGCGCGGCAAATGCGAATATGCCCGTGACTGCCAATATTTTTACGCGTTTTGGAAGTTTCATGTATCTCTCCTTTGTGTCGTAGAAAAAATCCAGGACAGAACCGACAGCTTTTCCGATTCTGGTGTTCCTGTTGATTCTGATTCTGCGCTTTTTCTTTTCTTCGTTTTCTGTTTTCGTGCTGTTCCCGTATTCGTCTTTGCCTGTAATAAAGTCGAGTACGCAATTTATCTGCTTTTTGATGCTGATTATTATGTCACCCGGAAAATCATACGGAACTGCCTCGTCGTAAGTGTCGCCGTCGTCGTCGCTGTTTTCGTTTTGTGCCGGCTTCTCCTTCGTTTGCTTTCCGTTTCCGCTTTTGTCTTTGTTTGGGGGTTGCTTGAGCTTGCTTTTTTTCTTGTCTTCCTCAATCTCGCTGAGTTTCTGCTTCAGTTCCTCAAGATTCGGATTTTCAGTTTTCTTTTCCCTGATGATATTTCCGTTTTTGTCGAATTTGACTAGCGGATTCGTGTTTTTTATTCTTTTTGGTGATTTATTGTTGAACAGGTGCATAGGAAAGAATCTTATCAAATCATTCGATAAAAAAAAATCCAAAAAAAATCCGCACTTCATTTCACAAAAACAAACGCTTTCATGAAAACTCGTGCGGATTTTTAAAGAATCTCGGCTTTTACTGAACGATTCTGAAATCGTCAACGTATCTGAACGTGATTCTCTTTCTTCCGATTCTCATATCCGAATATGTTCCGTTGAAATAGAGAATCACTGTATAAGCTGTGTTGTATACAGAATCAAGTACTGTTGCAGAAAAAACTTTTGTGCCGGTGTTTTTGTCGTCTTGGTAATCGTAGTCCAGAATCTGATATTTGTTGTTCCGACTTGGTGTCAGGTACTCCATTATCTGATCCTTTTCGTTTATCGTTATCGAGACGCGCTCGGTCTTTGTCGTTCCTGTAAAATCGAATTTTGATACCTGCACGGCAGATGCGCATAGCACAGCGAAACTGAAGATAAAGAGAACGGCCGAGAACTTTTTTAATGTAGATTTCATAGTCTGCCTCCTTATTGCTTATTCAATTTCTGGCATCGACAAGAATAGTCCGGCGGTTGCCATTGCCCGTCAGACTATTCTTATTATATCTCCAAAATCTCCATTTTTCAAATGCTATTTTGCGTCGATGACTGCATTTGTCGGAGCAGTTGCTTTAAGGGATTCGATTTGCTCCTGCATGTATTTCGTCCAGTATTCGTCGTCGCAGCTGAATTTTCCTTCCGAGTCAACGCTGAACATTATCGTGCCGTCGGAATTTTCTCCGATTGCCTTTGCCGGCTGCTTCACGCTCTTTGCAAGCACCGGAATCTTCTTCTGAATTTCCTTCGCGAATTCTCCTGCTATGATGAATCCTCCGAGTTTGTTGTTGTGAGTTGAGTCGCCCTTGAACATGAGTTCGCGCGCTTCCTTGTCGCTTCCTGCGTCCGCATACGCTTTTTCGTAGAGCGACTTCGTTATCTCGAATCCGTCGATTAAGATGACGTTCTCCTCTTCTGCAAGCTGGCGGACTGCCTCAACATACGCGTTGCCGCTTGTGGTGAGCGTTCCTGTCGATGTGTCCGTGGAGTCGTGGTGCGGCCTGATTTTTCCGTCGCTGAAATAGAGCCTTGAAACCGGAGTCACGAGAACCGGAGTCGCGCCCGCCTTTCTTGCAACGTCAATGTACTGCTTGAGATACCACTTGTACGTTCCGCCGTTGTCGTATGAGTAGAATTCGTCTCCGTATTTCGCCTTGTATGACGACGGAGTTTCGACTTTCTTTCCCGCCGTGACAGGATAGATTCCCTTTTCGTCAGGTTCCCCGAGCGGGACGTATCTGTCCTCAAGATATCCCGACGAATTCGAGCAGTCGTTGTGCCCGAACTGGATGAAAAGGAAGTCGCCCTTGTCGATGTTGGCAGCGATTTTGTCGAGCGAGCCTTCGTTG
Organism: Treponema sp.; assembly: GCA_017525605.1. GTDB lineage: Bacteria > Spirochaetota > Spirochaetia > Treponematales > Treponemataceae > Treponema_D. The sequence continues at coordinate 24,922 of JAFXSM010000044.1, forward strand.
ATGAAGTTTCGTGACGAGCGTCCGCCGTTCGCATAGTTCTGCACCGCGACTGTTGAATTGAAGAAGCACTGGAGGAATTCGCCCCACGCGCCTTCGTTCCTTGTCTGGTTCGACGACCACATTCCCTTTGCGCTGTAATCTTTGCAAGTTGAATCTGACGCGAGGAACACGTTCACAGCCCCGAACACGCGCGGAACATCGCTTTTTGCGTTCGAAGGAACTGAATATCCCTCGTTGATTTTCGCGTCGAGTTTTGCCTCCGCGGTCGGTCCTTCAAGGGCGTTTTCCGTCCTTGCCTTCACGACAGCCTTGATTGTCGAAAGCGAATCTTCTTTCTGAATGAGATATGTCCTGTCTCCGAATCCGCGCGACTGTTTTACGAGAGTTTCCTTTCCGTTTTTGACCCTGTACCAGAAAATCTCCGAGCTGTCGAGCGAATCTCTTGAGCCGAGCGAGTAGTGCAGGGTGATTGTGTGTCCAGGGTACGGCGTGTTGATGTCGTCGTCTGTCGTAAAGCTCGGTGCTTTTTCGAACGAGAGCACTGGCGGAAGTTTCGCTTCCGGGAGGACGATTGCGGTGATTTTGTAGCCGATGTCGTCTTCAGTGATTTTGTAAGTTTTCGAGTCTTTTTCGTTCGCAAGCGCAGACTTCACGAGAGTCTTCTTTCCGAATTTGTCCCTGAACCAGCCGATTATAGAGACATCTTCGTTTTTCGTTGCGAGCGCGTAGTCGAGTGTGAGAACCGCGCCTACATACGGAACTTCATAATTCGCGTCGGTCTTTATCGACGGCTCACGACTGAATTTCGCGCTTTCCGTGTCGCGACTTCCGTTTTCAAGCGAATAGACCGGCTTCCAGCTTCCGAGATAATTTTTTACGGTGTACGTTCCGTCATCTTCCGAAACAGTTCCTTCCGTTCGTGAATCGAAATCAAGCCCGTCTTTCCATTGCGTGTTTATTTCCCTGAACTTCGCGTTCTCAGGCTTGTTGCTGCTCATCTTCGTCCAGCCTTCGTCGCTGATTGCTTCGTCGCTCGAAAGAGTCGTGTTGACGAATGCGACCGATGCGTCCGCTCCCCACGGTCGGCCGAAGAATCCCGGCGCGTTGTAGACGTTCTCGTCGCGCGAGATGAGGCAGTTCAAAAATAGATATCCTTTTTCAGTCGTCTGCCTTGCTGCAGTTATGTAGCCTGCTGCCGGTTTGTCAGTGTAGCCCGCGAAACAAAGCTCGCAGTTTTCGAAAACGAATGTTCCTGAGCCGAAAATATAATCGGTGTTTCCTTCGATGAAGCAGTTCCGAAGATATCCCTTGATTTTCGCGCCTGTGTAGAAAGTGTCCTGCGAGCCCAAGAATTTGCAGCCGATGAATTCAGTTTCGTCCGCTTCGATTAGAATCGCCGCCGAGCGTTCCGTGCCCGCCTTTGAGCGAACGTCCGAATTGAAATTGCGTGCGAATTTGATTGAGCCGTCGCTTTCAACTCCGTCTTTCAGTTCTTCGTCAGTCACATATTTGTTGAATGAAGTTTCGAACGTGATTCCTTCCGCATGGAATTTTTTTGCGGACGGCTTTATGTAGGTCGCGCCACCCCATTTTGCGACCGTCTTCTTTCCGAATTTGTCGTATGCGAGGTTCTCGTCGTACCAGCCGTTCGCATCTACTGAGTAATATTTGTAGCCGATTCCGTAGTACCAGGTGAGCTTCGCTTCTTTTGAGGAGTCAGCATTTTTGAGCGTCAGATACGGAACTGCAATCTGAATCTGCTCCCTGTAAACTCCCGGTTCAATCAGAATCGTGATTCTTTCCGATTCCGATTTCGGATTCATTGCCGCAGCGGTTTTTATCGCTTCTCCGACAGTTTTGAATTCCTTGTCTTTTCCGACTTGCAGAGTTTTTCTCAATGGTATTGCTTCGGAATTTTTCTTTACGAGCGAAAGTTTTATGTCCTTTTCGACTTCAGTTCCGTTTACGACAATGTGATCTATCGTTTTGACAGTTTCAGAATCGACCGAGACTTCGTATGCGCCGTTTCTGAGTTCCGCTGAATATTTTTCGCCAGAGATTTTTCCGCCGTACGAATATCCGTCGTCAAGCCGCCTGAATGTTATTCCGCTTGGGATTTCGCTTGTTTCTCCGAAGAATTTTCCGCTCACAGAATAAAGCTTTTTCTTTTCGACAACGATATTCTGCGTGGTGTTGCTCGTAAAATAGAACCGTTCGCCTTCTTTTATTTCGTAGTCGTTTGCGTTCTCAAGCTGTGCTTTGTATTCAACGCCCGGCTCAAGTTTTGCGATGTACATCGGTTTGTCGAAGCTCCAGCCGAGCATTGATTTCACCGGCTGATAAATCCCTTTCGATGTCGGTACGAATGTGATTGCGAAATTTTCAGGGATTTTTGCAAGACCCGTAATCGTTCCTTCCGCCTTGTAATTCTGCGACTCCGCGACCTCGATGTTTATAGTCGTCTTCTTTCCCGCAAGGTTTTCGCTCACGGAGATTACGCGCGTTTCGGAAGATATTGAGTATCCGTTCACGCCCTGCAGGAGAGCCGTGAAATTGTAGCCGCACGGAAGTGAAGCCGAATATTTGTTTCCGCTGATTTTTGCCGTGAGTTCCTGATTCGTTTCCTTGACGATGAATTTGAGGACTGCATTTTTTCCTTCAAGCACTTTCGAATTCGAAATGCTTCCTTCGACTTTCGTTGCCGGAGTTCTTTTTATTCTGAAATAGACAGGCTTTCCGACTGCCGAACCCGGATAAACTTTGTAAGTTCCGTCAGCAGCTGCGATGTACGAATACATTTTCGCTTCCGACGTGAGAGATGCTTTTTCGTTCTGGATGCCGGTCGGTTTTCCGCTTCCATCGACGTGCGCGAAATTGATTACTTCGTCGCCTGAATTTGAAAGGCGAGAGTAGAACGTTATGATGTCGCCCGCTTTCACGTTGCGCATGAGCATATAACGCTTGTCGATGCTGCCTTTTCCGTTCGCGTAATACAGTCCGTTCGAAGTGTATCCGTCGTCAAAATCGGTGACGGCATAACCTTGCGAGCCGTAATTCTTTTTTCCGGGGCCGTCATCAGAACCGTAATAGATTCTGTCGTTCGCCTCGACATTCAATGTCAGGTCTCCGAACTCGATGTCGCCCTTCTTGAATTTTCCGTCCTTCGCAAGAACGGAATCCGGCAGGTTGTCGAAAATATCCGCCGTGATGTTGTTTGTGACTTCTTCAGTCTCGTCGGCCGAACCGCCGAAATCCCAAACATCGACTTTTCTTTCGCTTTCATCCGCGAATGCCGCCGTTGAAAGCGCGAGGACAGAAAAAACTGCCCCCAAAAATCTATTTACTTTTTTCATAGAAACCTCTGACGTTAATTTATCAGAGATAGTGCAAATGTCTAATAGATAATTGAGGGTGCGATAATGGACAATTCATAATTGTTTTGCCGAGCTAATGCAAAATCGTAAAAACTCGGCATTCAAACTATTTTTGTTTTCCCGTTTGTTTTGTCAAATACTGTTGATTTGAAATCTTCAAATTCCGACGTGTAAATTTTTCCTGTAATTTTTATGCTTTCGCCAAAGTCTTCTGTGATTTCCGATATTGAATAACCTTCGAAAATCTTTTTTATGCTCTGATACTGCTGGTAGTCGCACTCGAATGAAAACTCGCTTTTTTCCACCAGTTCCTCGAATTCGGTTGCTTCGATTACGTTCTTTGTGCCGTCGCCGTATGCTTTTACGAGTCCGCCTGTGCCGAGGAGTGTTCCGCCGAACCATCGCGTTATCGTCACGAGGATGTTCGTAACGCCCCTGCCTTTCAGAACGTCGAGCATCGGTCTGCCTGCTGTTCCGCTTGGCTCTCCGTCGTCGCTCATGCCCATGATTTCCGCGTTTTTTCCGAAGATGAATGCGTGGCAGACGTGTGTTGCGTCGGCATATTTCTGCTTCTGCGCCTTCACGATTTCGCGGACTTCCGATTGAGAAGCGAGCACGAACGATTCGGAGAGAAAACGCGAGCCTTTTATCGTCATTTCCGATGATGAATTTTTTACAGGAATCTTCATTTTTCAGTTCTCCATTCAAATCTTCATCTGAATTTCCTACACGCTCACGTTCAGAATTTCGCCGACGGCATGCTTTTTCGTAAGCTCCGAATAGAACACCGGAGCGGAGAGCATTATGCTTGCAAGCGTCGCGTAGAAATTCAAAAGGAAGAAGAAATATGTGATGATTGTCATTAAAGTTCCGCCGGAAGCAAGGCTCATCACGAAAACCGATGTCATGAAAACTGTGATTATGATTTGCCTCCACGACGAAATGAACGCGAGCGCAATCAGCCTGAAATAGTTGAAGTCGCTGAACATGAAAATCACGCTCTGCTTCATCGCCCAGAAGACTGATTTTTTTTCGTTGTCGTGCTTGAGCTGGAAAGTGAACGCGAACGGAATCAGCACCAGAAAGAAGAATGCGAGCGCGAAAATGATGAACGGATAAAAAAGCAGTTTCGACTGCGTCTGGATTTCCGGCGTGCTCGCAAGTTCCTGCACCGAGGACGTTGACTCTGCTATTTTTTCAAGGACGGATGCTGAAAGCAATGTGTTTCCTGCCAAGTCCGCAAAGACGAACCTGAAAAAAACGCCCGAAAGATAGAGAATCGCGATGAACAATGCGGAGAAGACGAACGCTGAAGCGAACGAGAGCTTCGGCTTTTTGAATCCGTAGAACAAAAATCCGAGCGTCACGAATTCCCCCCTCGTCATTCGGAGGAGCATCGACGCAAGCCCGAAATGAAAAAGAAAGAAAATCATCACGCCGACTGCCATCAGGATGTACGAGAGAATGTCGCCTGCCGAAGAATTCAGAATCGGCGCGAGGAGAACCGACGACAGGACGCTTTCGAGAATCGACATCAGGAAAAAAGTGTAGATGATTTTCCCGATGTATTTTTTGTACACTGCCTTGTGCTTTTTTGTAAGGTCGCGCATTTTCAGCGTCATTTCAAATCCTCCGTGCTGTCAAAAAGCATTGCTTCGCCGTCTTTCTCGACAACCACACTCGCGCATTCCCTTGTCGAAAGACGCACTCCGAGAGTTTTAAGTCCCTTCTCCTCGAAGTCCGCCGCGTTGAATTTTTCTGAGAGAATCTGCACCCTCGGCTTTTTCTCGTATTTCAGCTCGAAAGTGAAATTTTCCCTCGTGTCAACGTGTATGACTTCCATTCCGTCCGGCGCAAGGAAATAATCCCTGTTCGCAATCCATGTCGGGATTCGAGTCCTCTTGATGAACGCCTGCTTCGTTTCCGGGTCTCTGAAAATCACCGTGAAGAGAATCTTCGAGATTTTCTCTTTGTCCGCAAAGTCGATGAACCACGCGCCCTTGTCGATGAAGACTTTTGAAGGAACGTCGATTGCGGTGAACATTCCGTTCTTTCGCATGAAAAGGATTTTGTCGAATTCCGAGACTTTCATCACTTCGCTTCCGCCAGAGACCTGAGTTCCGAGATATCCTTTGTCGTCGTATCGGAGAGAGATTTCGCGTTTTGCGATTTCCTTCACGTCCGTCGCGCTGAATTTCTTCACGGTCGTCTTTCTCTTCGTGTCGTATTTCGCCTCGCGAAGTTTGTCTTCGATCGAGTCGAGATATTCAATCGCGTAGCCGACGAGGTTCTTGAGCGTCTTGTTGATTTCTTTCAGCCTCTTTGTGATTGCCGTCACTTCCGCCTTGTTCTTGCTCATGTCGTAAAGCGAGATTCTTCTGATAGGAATCGAAAGAAGATGCTCGATGTCCTCGTCAGAAATCGGCTTTATGAGCTCAGCCGCATGGAGGACGAAACCTTTCCTGACTGCTTTTTCAACTGCTTCCTGCGTTTTCTGCATCTCAATCGACTTGTAGATTCTTTCCTCAACGAAAATGCGTTCGAGCGTCCTTAGGTGCAGTTTGTCCGTCAGCGCGTTCTTCTCGAATTCAAGCTCGTCCTTCAGAATCGCCTGCAGCTGCTTTGAGTGGTATTCGATTATCTCCGTCGCGGTCATGTTCGTCGGCATATTGTCCTTGATTACGAGCATGTTGCACGTCACCGACTGCTCGCATTCCGTGTATGCGTAGAGCGAATCCACAACGTCCTTCGCGTACACGCCGCGCGGAAGTTTCAGCTCGATGTTCACGTCCTTTGCCGTGAAGTCGTGAATCGCGGAGATTTTCACTTTTCCGTTTTTCGCGGCAGTCTCAATCGAATTGATGAGCGTGTTCGAGTTGCTCGGATAAGCGAGTTCCGTTATGACGATTTTTTTCTCGTCCGACAAATCGAGTTTTGCCCTCGTGATGATTTTTCCCGAGCCGTCCTTGAAATTCGAAACGTCGATGAGCCCGCCCGTCTGAAAATCCGGGTACAGCTGGAATTTCTCGCCGCGGAGACATTTCTTTTCCGCTTCGATTACTTCCTTTATGTTGTAAGTCGGAATCTTCGTGTTCATTCCGACAGCGATTCCGTCCGCGCCCGTAAGGAGCACAATCGGAAGCTTCGCGCGGAACACTGTCGGCTCCTTGCTTCGTCCGTCGTAGCTCGGGACGTAATTCGTGATGTTCGGGTTGTAGAGGAAGTCCTTTGCGAGCGGATTCACGCGGCATTCGATGTACCTCGGCGCGGAAGCTCCGTCTCCAGTGTAGATGTTCCCGAAGTTTCCCTGCTTCTCGATGAAATAATCCTTGTTCGCAAGCACAACGAGCGCGCCCCCGATTGAAGCGTCGCCGTGCGGATGATATTTCATGCACCTTCCGACAACCGTCGCGACTTTCTGAAATCTTCCGTCGTCCATCTCAAAGAGCGTGTGCATTATTCTTCTCTGTACCGGCTTGAGCCCGTCCTCGATATCCGGAATCGCCCTGTCCCTTATGACGTAGCTTGCGTATTCAATGAAATTTTTGTCGAATAGATTCTTAACGTATGCCATTTTATCCCCTGTGATTACCAAAAAAGTCTAGTTTATCAAAATGATAGGGGGATTTCGATAGAGTCGGTGTTTGTAGAATTTTGCGCAAATGAAGTTTTTTCAAGTTCTTTGTATAATTTTTGAAAACCAAGGAGAAAATTTATGGAAGAAGAGATTGACGGAATCGTGCTCGGCGGTGACGAAACTGAATCTGAATCGAATGTGCAAAAAAATGAAACGGTAAATGAAACAGAAAGTAATGTAGAAAACGAAGCTGAAATCAAAACTGCGGAAAATGCAGAAAACACAAAAGAGAGAAGGGCTTCAATCGAGGAATTTTACGGGGCGATGGTCGCAGGTTTCGCAGCCTCACGCGGAAGCGACTACCGGCTCTATCTTTTGCAGGGCAACGTGAGCGCGTCAGTCGTCTACGGAATAGTGGGGCTCGGAATGTTCGCGACTCCGACCGAGGAAGAATCTGAACGAATCGAAAAATGGTGCGGCGAGTGGCAGAAGGAATCCGAGAAATTCATCCGCGTTGACGTTTCAAAAAGCGAAATTACGGCGGAATGCGCGGCAGTTCTCAAGTCGCTTTTCACGAACAGATACATGAACGAGGAGCTGAACGAAAGCCTGAAAAAAATCTCTTTCGGGCAGCTCGACTTGATAATCCGCTCGAAGTGCAGCGACAGGATTGTCGAGCTTGACGAGATGCTTGAAATCATGGAGAACGCGGCCCGGCTCGGTTTTCTTGAGAGCACCGACAGGAAAACATTCATCGAAAAAATCAAGGGCGAAATCTTCACGCTCGGAGCGAAAATCGACACGGTTCAGTCTGCGTTCGTCCGCTATTTTAACGACAGGAAGAACATCGACCCTGTGAACGCGGTCAATTCCGAGAAGAACAGGCTGATTCTCGCAAAAAAGTACATGGAGTTTTCTTGTGTTTCCGCAAAGATTTACGGAGAAGAAGCAAACAACGACGAAAAATTCTACATCGAAAATCTTCCGTCATTTTTGGAAGCGTGCTCATTGAAACTCGATTCTCCGGTCGAGTCGTTCAGGGAAAATTATTTCGCCCAGTTCAAAAATTCGCACGACATGAGCGTTCCTCTGAGCCTCAGCGATTTCAGCGAGTTGCAGGCGAGCGCGACAATCACATACGGTCTTTCGCAGGACGAGTGGAAAACGTTCGTCTCCGAAAACGCTATTTCGCACGAGATGGTCGCAACCCAGTCTGCAATCGATGAGATGAACGAGCGAATCAGGGCGATGGAGGAGGCTCAGAAAAATTACAGGCAGGCGGAAATCGACGCGCTGAATGCGAAAATCGCCGAGCTTGAGAAAAAGCAGGCTTCCGCTGGCGGCTCAAATTCCGCAAGTTCTGGAAGACAGTTTTTTGAGGACATAAGCAAAAGCGGCATGAACGCGCTTAAAACCGGTGCGCAGTCGCTTGAGAAAACAGCTCGCGACGTTGCAGAAAAGACGAAATCCGCTGCGGGCGTTGGAAAGCAGTTCTTCGAGGAAGTCAGCAAGTCGGGCATGAGCGCGATAAAAAACGGTGCGCAGACTCTTGAGAAGAAAGCTCGCGACGTTGCAGAAAGAACGAAAGCCGCCGCAAGCACAAAAAATTTCTTCGCAAGAAGCAATGACGAGAATCATTCGGATTTTGAGGAAAAAACTCAGGACGAAGTTCAATATGAAGTCGTTCAGGATGAAATTCCGCAAGAAGAAATTCTGAATCAGAATTTGAATACGATAGAAGAAAATCCGCAGAATGAAGTCCAGGAAGAGCTTCCGAAATATGAATATCAGAATGACGGAGCAGGCGAAACTCAAAACGGCGGAACACAAAAATATGAAAAACAGGAAGATGAAATCTCGGAGAAGAACAAGCTCGCTGTGATTCTGCTTTGCGTTTTCGTCGGGCAGCTCGGCATCCATCATTTTTATTCGGGGAACGTCTCGAAAGGAATCGCCGTCGTAATCCTTACGATTGCGAGCTGGCTTACGATGGGAATCGGACTCGGCTTGTTCTTCTGGTTCTGCTGGCTCGTCTGGTGGATAGTCGATATTGTGAACATCGCCCGCGGCAAATACAAGGACGGGAACGGACGTTTCATAAAAACTTAATTGAGAATTCAATTATAGGTCGTTTTTCCTCTGATACAAGATTTTTCCGCGCCGATTTATGTGGTCGATTAAATCTGCGTTTTTGAGTTTTGAAAAATCAGAGACATCGACGAGATACGGAAGCATCGAGTCGTCGAAAAGCCCCGCAATATCAAGCAAATCCTCGTGCGAAAAATCCCCGTCCGCGACGATTGTCATGTCGATGTCGCTGCCTTCCCTGAACGTCCCCATCGCCCTGCTTCCGTAGCAGATTACTTTTTCAATCTGAGGAAATTTCGAGTAAATCCCATTTATGATTGCCATCGAATTCTCGGACAACCCGAATTCGTTAAGATTCGCTTTTTGAAAGTCCATCAAATTTTCTCTCCAATTTTTTCTATCTTCTTTTCAACATTCTCTTCCATGAAAATCTCCTGATAATCGTCCTGCAACTTTCTTGCTGAACGAGTATATTGTACACTATTTGTAATTTAAAATTTTTCAGGAGTAATTTTATGAAAAAGTTTTTCTTGCTGTTGTGTTTTGTTTGCTCGCTTGTTATGTCTGCCTGCAAAGATGAAGAAGAGGAAGTGGCGGCGTATGAAGTCTCTCTTTCCGAGATTGTGGCCAAGTCTCCAGTGGATTATTCATACACGCCTTCCGGCTCGACGGACGCTGTCGAATTGAAAAAGATTGTCTTTTCTTATCCGACAGAGAACGTGGCGGGGGAGCGCGTCACGGCTTCCGCTTCGATTATGATGAGAAGCAGTTTGTATTCGAGCAAGGACAAGGCGAAATTCATGGTTCTTGTTCATCACGGGGCTATGACAAAAAATGCTGAAGCTCCTTCCGTGAACGAGAGCACCGACTATTTGCCTTTGATGGTCGCTTCTGCAGACGCAATCGGAGTCGAGGCCGACTTGATAGGATTCGGCGCGTCTGTGAATGAGACCCAGGCATTCGCTTACGGGGACGTGAACGCAAAGACTTCTTTGCATGCGCTCATTTGTGCAAGAAAATATCTCAATTCTCTCGGCTACACTTGGGAGGACAAGCTTGCGAACGTCGGTTTCTCTCAGGGCGGTCAGACTGCAATGCACGTTCAGAAGGTCGTTGACACTGATTCTTTCTATGCTTCGAACGTCAACGTTACAAAGACATTCGCTGGCGGCGGCTGCTACAGCATAAACACGACCGTTGACGAGTCGATTGATGCTTACAATCCGCCTTTGATGCCTGCCGTAATCTGGCTCGGTCTTGCAAGCTACAATGCGCTTACAGGATTGGGCGTTTCGAACGAAGACATCTTCGCTGACACAAGCATACTCGACGAGCTTCTGGACAAGCAGCACGATATGTCACCGAATTATGCAGGAGCTGCTTGGTCTGTAAGCCTCAAAAGCGAAATGCTGACTGAGGAAAGCGAAATAAGAACGAAAATCAGAAGCAAAGTCGCTGGTTTCAACTGCTTCTTCAAGCCGAAATCCACTTCAAAAATCCTCATGTTCAGCGACAGCAACGACGACGTTGTCCCGACAAAAAATTCCGACGAGCTTTTCGACTATTTCAATGCTAACGGCTTTACAATGACAAAAATCGAGGAAGGGGATGCAATCTCGGATTTCTCAAAAGACAATGTTTACATCCGCTACTCGACAGGCACATTCGGACATGGCTGCCATATGAAGGCTAACGATATCTTTATGGATACAGTCGCAAACGAACTTGCAAAAAACTGGTAGGCTGAATATCGAGTTTTACGAACTAAAGATGGAAACAAGCGGAGTCGGGGTTCCGGTCACAAAAACACGGAACATCGTAAACGATGTTCACGCCACCGCGAAAAAGTCGCCAATAAAGGTACGGCGTAAGCCGTGCCGTGAACGCTTGCATACATTAAACAACGATTAGAACACATTGACCAATGGCAAGCGAAGGGTTCCCGACGGGAGCTTGTTTCCAATTTTTACAATCCGCATTAACTCGACATTCAACCTATTTTTTTATTTCGTCGGATTAAACGACACCGTTCTGAGTATATCTCCGAACACGCCCGCTGCCGTTACACCCGCACCTGCTCCGTATCCGCGGACTGTGAGCGGAATCGGTGTGTAACGCTCTGTCTCGAATACGAATGCGTTTTCGCCGCCTTTCACGCCGTAGAGCGGATCGCTTGGGCCGACTTCGAGAAGTCCGACCGAGACTTTTCCGTCTTTTATGCTTGCTCCCATTCTGATGACCTTGTTCTCTTTCTTGAGCTCTGCCATCTTCTTCTCGAAATAAGAATCGACTTCAGGCAGCCTCTTCAGGAATTCATCGACAGTGCCTTCGATTGAGAATCCTTCCGGGAAAATCGAATTCATCTTTATGTCGCTGAGTTCGATTGGGATTCCTGCCTCGCGGGCGATAATCAGTGCCTTTCTTGCAACGTCAGTTCCCTTGAGGTCGTCGCGCGGGTCAGGCTCCGTGTATCTCAGTTCCTTCGCTTCAAGAACTGCCTCGGAGAATTTCTTGCCCTCGTCGAGCTTTCCGAAGATGTAAGAAAGCGAGCCTGACATGATTCCGTTGAAGCCTGTGAGAGCGTCGCCCGATTTGAAAAGGTTCTGCAGCGTGTCGATTATCGGAAGACCTGCGCCGACGTTCGTTTCGTAGAGAAAGCGGCATTTGTTTGCGTTTGCGACTTCGCGCAGCTGCTTGTAGAAGTCCATCGACATTGAATTCGCTCTCTTGTTCGGTGTCGCGATGCTCATTCCTGCCTTGAAAATGTCTAGGTATCTTTCCGGGAGGTCGTAGCTTGCGGTGCAGTCAACGAAAACCGGGTTCAGCGGCTTGTTCTCCTTTACGAAGTCGATTATCTCGTCGAGGTTCGTCTTCTTGCCCGACTTTCTGACCTGCTCGCGCCAGTCATTGTTCAAGTCGATTCCGTTTCCGTCGATTATCATGCCTTCGAGAGTTGAAATCGCGCAGACCTTGATGTCGATGTTCTGCGAAAGAAGCTTGTCATGCTGCGTCCTGATTTGTTCGAGAAGCGCGCCGCCGATTGTTCCCGCTCCGAATGCGAAAACTTCGATTGGCTGGGCTGTGTTGAAGAAGAAGAGGTGAGCGGCTTTCACTGCGATGTCGCCGTATTCTCCGCCGATTACGACAGAGATTGACCTTTCGCTTGAGCCCTGCGCAATTGCCTGGATGTTGATGCTCCTGCTTGAGAGCGAGTCAAGGAATTTTCCAGCGACTCCGCAGTTCTGCTTCATGTTGTCGCCGACGATTGAGACGATTGCCGTGTTCTCTGAGACGAGAATCTTGTTGAGGAATCCTTCCCTGATTTCGAGCGCGAATTCAGAGCTGAGTGTTTCCTTGACTTTTTCGGCCTCGCTCTGTCGGACACAGAACGAAATCGTGTATTCGGAACTTGACTGCGTGATGAGCAGAATCGAGATGCCTGCGCGTGTGACCGCCGCGAAAATGCGCGACGCAACGCCCGTCTTTCCTTTCATTCCGCTTCCAGAGACCGAGACGAGGGCTGTCTTTTTGAGGCATGAGATTCCTCTTACAGGACCTGCGTTTTTCTCTGATTCGAACGGGCCTTTTCCGATTCTTGTTCCGCGTGCTGACGGATTGTGCGAGTTCAGGCTCCATGCTTCGATTCCTTTTGCCGCAAGAGGCGCGAGCGTTTTCGGGTGCAGAACTTTCGAGCCGAAGAACGAAAGCTCCATTGCCTCTTCGTATGTCATGTCCTCGACGAGAATCGCATCAGGGACGACGCGCGGGTCTGCGGTGTAGATTCCGTCAACGTCCGTCCAGAATTCGCATTTCGATGCGCCGAGCGCGGAAGCCACAATCGAAGCGGAGAAATCCGAGCCGTTTCTTCCTAGCAGTCCCATAACAGTCTCGCTTTCCGAATTCTTCGACCATGCGCAGACGAATCCAGGGAAGAGAAGGATTCGTGCTTGGTTCGGTTCTGAGCCGTCCCTGTATGGTGCGAGCGCGACTGCCGTTCTTGCGTAGTCCGGGTCGCCTTCTTTCTGGTTTCCTGTGGCAAATATGAATTTTCTTGAGTCAAGCGTGAGGACGCTCTGTTTTTTTGCGAGAAGGACTGCATTCACAATCGGAACGCAGCAGAGTTCGCCCATTCCCATTATCCTGCAGTGGATTGATTTCGGGCATTCTCCGAATATTGAAACTCCGTTCAGAAGTTTCTCAAGCTCCACAAAATTCGGTTCGATTTTCTTCATCACGGCCGTCTGGTCGAAATCCGCGAGCACGGAGTGGATTTCAGCGCAGATTTCCGAATGTATCTTCCTGAGGCTTTCGATTGACGCGCTCGGGTCGTTTCCGAGAACTGCACTGTCGATTGCCGCCTGCAGTGAATTTGAGACTCCTGCGACTGCCGATACAATCACGCTGATTCTGTCGTTTTTCGCCCTGCCAATCATTATTTCCGTGGAATCGAGGATTCTCCTTGCGTTTCCCATGGAAGTTCCGCCGAATTTGAGTGTAAGCATATTTTTCTCCTAAAAATACAAGTCTAGAAAAGTCAAGCAAAGATTTTATATGAATTGAAGAATAAATAATAGAAGAAAACGGAAGTTCAATTTTTTTCGGCAATTTCCGAATAATTTCCTAATAATTCTCGAAAAGTGGAAAAATACATATAATCATCATTCTATGGCTAACGATTCAAAGAAAACGAACGCATTGGAAAATGCAAAGGCAAAGGACCCGTCGCTCGGAAAGCAGAAAAAGGCGGCGGAATACACTGACGACCAGGTTCAGCACCTGGATGCGCTTGAGCACATACGTCTGCGCTCCGGAATGTACATCGGACGGCTTGGCGACGGTTCGAATCAGAATGACGGAATCTACATTCTGCTGAAAGAAATAATCGACAACTCTGTGGACGAATTCATAATGGGCTTCGGCGGAAGAATCGACGTGACGATTTCGGTTGAGGAAAAGCGCGTTACAGTCCGCGATTACGGGCGCGGAATCCCTCTCGGAAAAGTCGTCGATTGCGTCTCTCAGATTAACACCGGAGCAAAATACAACGACGAGGTTTTCCAGTTCTCTGTCGGAATGAACGGTGTCGGAACGAAAGCCGTGAACGCTCTCTCGTCTTATTTCCGCGTCGTGTCGGTGCGCGACGGGGAGTGCACGGACGCTGTTTTTGAGAAGGGCAAGCTCAAGAGCGAGAAGAACGGAAAGCTCAAGGTGAACCAGCCGAACGGAACTTATTTCGAATTCATCCCTGATGAGTCGATTTTCGGGAAGTATTCGTTCAACATGGAATTCGTCGAAAAGCGTATGTGGAATTACGCATATCTGAATTCCGGTCTTACGATTCGCCTGAACGGAAAGAATTTCGTCTCGGAGAACGGACTTCTCGACCTTCTGCAGAAAGAACTCGCCGACAATTCGCTCTACCAGATTGGAAGCTACCGCGGCGAGCATCTGCAGTTCGCGTTCACGCACACGAATGCGTACGGCGAAAACTATTTCTCTTTCGTAAACGGACAGTTCACGAGCGACGGCGGAACACATCTTGCCGCATTCAAAGAAGGCTTTTTGAAAGGCGTGAACGATTTCTTCCAGTCGAATTACAAGTCGGAAGATATCCGCGACGGAATAACGGCTGCTGTCCTCGTGAAAGTTCAGAATCCGATTTTCGAGAGCCAGACGAAGAACAAGCTCGGAAACACGGACATCAGGCAGTGGATTGTCGCAGAAACCCAGTCAGGGCTCGACGACTGGCTTCACAAGCATCCGAAAGAAGCCGACATGATGAAGACGAAAATCGAAGCGAACGAACGGCTACGCACCGAGCTGAACGCAGTCAAGAAAGAAGCGAAGGAAGCCGCGAAGAAGATTTCTCTTAAAATCGAAAAACTGAAGGACTGCCGCTATCATCTTGAGGACGGTGAGAAGGGCGCGGAATCGATGATTTTCATCACGGAAGGAGATTCTGCTACAGGCTCGATGGTCGGAAGCCGCGACCCGTCATATCAGGCGATTTTCTCTTTGCGCGGAAAACCGGAGAACATGTACGGAAAAAAGCAGAGCGACATCTACAAAAATCAGGAGCTTTTCAACCTGATGATGGCACTCGGAATCGAGCAGGACATTTCGAATCTCCGATATTCAAAAATCGTAATCGCAACTGATGCCGATAACGACGGATTCCACATCAGGAATCTCGTTCTGACGTTCCTTCTCGGATTTTTCGAGGAGCTTGTCACAAGCGGCCGCGTCTGGATTCTTGAAACACCGCTTTTCCGTGCCAGGAACAAGAAAGAGACGATTTACTGCTATTCTGAGGACGAGCGCGACAAGGCAGTGAAAAAACTCGGTGCGTCTGCGGAGGTCACTCGGTTCAAAGGACTCGGCGAGATTTCCCCGCACGAGTTCAGGCAGTTCATCGACCCGAAAACGATGCATCTTACGCTTGTCGAGGTCGAGGCTCTGAAAAACGTTCCGGCCGTTCTGGAATTCTACATGGGAAAGAACACACCGGAGAGGCGCGATTTCATCGTCCATCACTTGCTCGAAGAAATAGACGCGTAAAAATCAGAACGTATGCGTGAACGATAGGGCTATGCGCCTGAAATACCATTCGTATCCGATGTAATTCAGGTATGGCTCTATCGTCGTTTCTTCATGCTCTTCTTCGAAAGCTCTTCTGCTCGAAACGCTCGCAAGTATTGTAAGCGTGTTTTTTTCGTTGAATTTTATGTATGCGAATGGGGAAAACGAGACCGTCTTGAAATCTCCCTTGTAAAAATTGTTGTTCAGAACTGCATAATCGCTTTCTTTGTAATGTCCCTCAAGTTCAAAAAGGAACCCGACCCTGTTCAGTTTTTTGGGCATTTGGTACGCAATGACCGATGTCACATACACCTGAAAGCCGTTCGCCCTGTTGGAGCTTGCCTGCCATTCCCATATTTCGTCGTCGCCCACGCCCGTCAATGCAGCGTACTTCACCTGGTAGCTTGCGAGGAAAAGAACATGAGTCCAGTCGCCTTCAAAAATCGCTCCCGTGTCGAATTGGAAAGTTCCTTGTGCCCAAAAATCATAGTAAAAGTGTGTGAAAGGAGTAAGGTCTTCGTATTCTTTTTTTTCTTTGTTCAGAATGCTCATTCCTTCCCAACCGAAAATTGTCCAGCCCGTTCCGATTGAAGTGCCGGCAGAGAATTGCAGAAACGGAACCGGCGTAAAACTGACGCTGAGTTTCGGCCTAAGTGTAACTGGCGAAAGTTCGAATGCGCCGTTCAACACGATTTTTGCGTCTTTCAAAAGCCAATGTTCGCCGAGCGGAGTCTTTATCGTGTAATCGGCATTCATTGTTGCCCTGCCTTCAAGACCGTAATATGCGCCCGTCAGTTTTGACATGTGCGCGCTTGATGTCCTGTATTCAGATTCCGGGTAGTAGGCTCCGTCTATCGTAACGTACAAATCGGGATTTTTTTCTTCGGCGGAAAATGCTTTCAATGAAAAAAGTGCGAATATCGAAATTAAAAAGAGCTTTTTGTTTTTCATGTGTTGATTTTATCATTTTTTTTGAGAATCGAAATGAATCAATGGAATCAAAGCCCATTCTTTTCCGATAATCAATTTATGTTCGCAAAAAAAGTTTTTTCGTCATTCGTTCTTTCCGTTGTGATTCTTCTCTCGGCTTGCTCTGAGAATGTTTCCTTTGAGTTGGCTCCGTCAAAAGTTGCCTCGCTGAAAATGTCCGCTACCAAAAAAGACGGGGTTACGACAACGAAGTTTATGTTCCGGGAAAGCGACCTGAAACTTCTGAATGCCGCTCTTAACAACGGCTGTTCCGTTGAGGCTGTCATCAGAAATCTCGGCGCGAAAAAGTCTTCCGAGTCTGGTTCCTCAAAAGAAAAATTCTCGTTCGGATTTTTGACTGAGATGGGAGAAAAACTCGATTCCCCGACCGTCACCGGAAAATTCAGCGACGCGGATTCCGATACGGTTTGCGTTTCCGTTGTCACGAAAAAACTTCCTGCGGGGCTTTTCGTGGAGGGGAGCGGAAAGTTTTTCCTTGACGATTTGCACGTCGTTCCTTCGAAAGTCGGATTCGATTTTTCATCTGACATTCCTGTTTTCGCTTTTTCTTCGAAAGGAGGAACGATTTCAAAAAAAGAAATTTTCTCTTCCGCTGTTGATTTTTCCGACGTAAGGTTCACTCCCGACATGAAATTCAAAGTGAAGTTCTCTCCGTCTGCGGATTCTTCTGGGCGAACTGCTACCGTCCTGAGCGTGAACAAGGAAAAATTCTATGTCAGAAAGCCTGCCGATTCTTCCTCCGCAGAATTTTCCGTTCTCGCAGTGAAAAATCCTTCAGGCATACTTTCTCTTTCCGAAAACAAAAATCAGATTTCGTCTCTCATTCTCTCGTCGTCAGGAAAATCTTCTCGCCCAAAAACGATAAAATCCGGCGGAAAAACATTCGTGATGACACCGATTGTCACCGACCCTGGGCTTGTGATGTGGTGGCCGAAAAAGAACTGGCGCGGCGACGACTATGAGATTTTTTCGTGGGACAGATTCAAGGGCGTTCTGATTTTCGACGTCGCGAATTATGATGTTCAGGATGATTTTTTCAAGCGGATTGCATTTTTCGTCGAGAAGGCCGGATACCGCGGTCAGCTTTATTCTGATGCGTTTCTTTCCGACAAGCATGGCTACAACGCTCACGATTACAGGGCGGAGAGCCTTGCGGAATTTTACGAGGAGGTGCGAAGGCGCAATTTTCCTCTGAACGAGAAAGAGAAGCTCCTGAAATTGATTCTCATCGAGAACGGGATAATCGTCGAAAACGGCGACGGAAGCATTTCGGGCGGAAAGGGTGCTGTCATCTCGATTTCGCAGGAAAGCCAGATGTATCTTCGCACTCAGTTCATTGCGCACGAAGGCTGGCACGGAATCTTTTTCCTCGACGCAGATTTCAGAAACGAAGTGTACAAGCTTTTCGACGAGCTCGATTACGGCACGAAACTCTATCTCATACGGTATTTTCAGGTCACGCCGAGCCTGAATTATGACGTGAACGACGAATATCTTCTCCGAAATGAATTCATGGCGTATATGCTGCAGAAGCCTGTCTCGGAAGTCTCGAAATATTTTGTCGAGATGGCGAGCAGGCAGCATTCGCAGGAAATGGCGAAAAAAGAAGCGGATTACATCATATCGAATCAGGCGCGGTATTTCGTGGAAGCATCAGGCAAGCTCGACGAGTATGTGAACAAGCGGTGGAACCTCGATGCCGGAAGGGTGTGGCTCATAAATTGAACTCATCGTCTTCCTCGTAATCGTTGTCTCCTCTTTTGTAGCTTGGGGGAGTGAACCAGCCTTCATTTTTCTCGTCCCTGTTGAAGACTTCGCTTGCGTATTTTTCTTTTTCCTTGTCTCTCGCGATTTTTCCGACTATGTCCGCGTTGAATTCGATTTCCGCCTCGATTGTGCTTATCGGACCGTGGCCGGGCATAATTATCGTGTCATAGCTTTGCGTGAGAAGTTTTGACTTGATGTTGTTTATGAGAGTTTTCCGCGCATAGTTTGTGTTCGTCGTTCCGATGTAGCCGCCCATCAGAGTGTCGCCCGTGAAAAGCACGTTTTCGATTTTGTAAACGAGTGAATCCGCGCTGTGACCAGGAATCATGTAGTGCGAGATTTCCATTCCCGCAATCGTTATTGAGCCGTCGCCCGCGAGCACGTTCGATGCTTTTCCTGTCATTTCGGAATCCGCTCCGTAAACTTCAAAATCGTAAATTTTTTTCAATGTAGAAAGACCTTTCGTGTGCGCTTCATGGTTGTGCGTTATGAGAACGGCGATGAGCTTCATCTTGTTTATTTCGATGTTTTCGATTATCGGAACCTGAATTTCGCCCGGGTCTATGATTAATGCCTGCTTCGTGACTTCGTTCAGGACAAGGTAGCAGTTTGCGAATGAATCGATGCTCAGATATGAATAGACTTTCATTTTTCAAAACCCCAGTTTTTACAATACGTCGCTAGTGTCGATGCCTGTAAGCATGTCGCTTCCCTGCTTATCGAAAATCGCCTCTTTCGTGTTCGACAGCCTGAACGAACAGTTTTCAAGCGTCGAAAAATGAAAATTGGTGCTTTTGATGTTGCAGTTCCTGAATGAGACATCGTGCAGGTATGCATTCGCGAAACTTGATTTTCGTAAGTCCGTGTCGTCGAACGAAGTCTGCTCCGTGCTTATCCCCAGAAAATTCGTGTTCACGATTTCGCTTCCGTTGAAAAGATGGTGGATGAATTTTGACCCGGAAAAATTCGTGAATTTTATGTCGCAGTTCTTCATGCTGCAGTCGGTGAAAAGGGAGTAGCTGAACGTGCTGAGCCTGCTGACGATGTTGTTCGCTTCTATCGCCGTGAAAAAACAGTGCTGGAAGTTGCAGCCATAGAATTTCTTGTTCGTCATGTTCAGTCCGGCAAAGTGAATTCCGCTCGCGTTCAGTCCGATGATTTTGTCGTTGTTGTAGATGTAGTTGTAAATTTCGAGAGTGATGTCATTTCTGTTCGGATGGTGCTTCGTGCAGAAATCTCCAGTCTCGCAGATATTTCCTTCAGCGTCGAATACCGAAAGGGCTGTGTTGTTGCAGTTTGGGCATTTGCATTTGTTAATTAAGTACATGATGCCATTTTAAAAGATAAGTGTTAGAGTTGTACATTATTTTTTAATTGAATATCTGATTTTAGGAATTTTTATTTGGGAATTTTTATGGAAAGGGCAGATTTCGTTTTTTTTGATTCAGGAACCGGCGGAATCCCGTACATGCTTGCGCTGAAGAAAAAATTGCCGGCAGCGACTTGCGTCTATCTTGGTGACACGAAGAATTTTCCTTATGGGGAAAAGACTTGCGAGCAGGTGACAGAATGTGCTTCGTCGGCAGTCCAGCTGATTGTCGAAAAATGGAATCCGAGGACGCTTGTGATTGCGTGCAACACGATTTCCGTGACCGCGCTTGCATCTTTGCGCAGAAAATTCCCTTCGCTTCCGATTGTCGGCACTGTCCCTGCGATAAAGCTCGGCGCGAAAGTGTCCAAAAACAAGCGGATCGGATTTCTTGCGACGAACGCGACAGTGAACAATCCGTATTCGCAGAAACTCATCGATGATTTTGCTTCCGACTGCGAGGTCTTCAAGCGCGGCGACCCCGATTTGGTTGCGTTCATAGAGCATGATTTTTTTGAATCGACGGAATCCCAGAAAGAAGAAGCCGTCCGTCCCGCAGTTGATTTTTTCAAAAAGAACGGTTGCGACACGATTATACTTTCATGCACGCATTTCACGCACATTGCCGAGACCATGCAGCGCGTTGCCGGAAAAGACGTGATGGTGATTGATTCGCGTGACGGCGTTACTCGTCAGGCTCTTCTCGTCCTTGAGCAGAATCGTAAGGATGAAAATCAGCATCCGTGCGAATGTTCAGATGACATCGACTATCCGTTTTTCGTCACCGCAGCCACAAAAGAGCAGGAAGAAGAATACAGAAAACTCTGCATGAACTGCGGAATCCAATACGGCGGAATCGTCTCTTAAATTTTTTGAAGATTAGAAGTTTAAAAGATTATTTAGTCGAATATTTCGCTTTTATTTTTCCGTCGCAGACATCTTTCGCAAGCACCTCAAAAAAAGCGAGAGCCTTCTCCCTCGTCTCAAAATCCGCAAAGTCGATGATTTCCCTCTTCCCCCCGTCAATATCATTGAAAACGAATTTGAGCGAGTGAATCCCATAAGAAGAATCCACATAAAAAAACTTCACAAGCGACATATTTATCACTTTATCATCAATCATCGTAAACATTTTTCTCTCCTTTTGTTATTGTTTGCTTTTGTTTGTTTATCTTTGAAAGACAAATATCGAGTTTTACAACTAAACATTGGAAACAAGCGGAAGCGAGGTTCTTTCCTCGAAAACACGGAACATCGTAAACGATGTTCACGCCACCGCGAAAAATTCGCCAATGAAGGTACGGCGTAAGCCGTGCCGTGAACGCTTGCATACACTAAACAACGATTAGAACACATTGACCAATGGCAAGCGAAGGGTTCTCGCTGGGAGCTTGTTTCCAAGCTTTTTCAGTTAGCATTAACTCGACATTTGATTTTTATAGAAGTCTAGTTGAGCTTCTCCGCAATTCTGTCGATGAAATCCCACGAATTGAGAATCTCTTTCGCTTTCGGTTCCGCAAGGCGCGCAAGGTCGCCCGTCATGACTCCGCTTTCGATTACGTCGAGCGTTGCTTTCTCAAGCTTCTTTGCGAATTCTCCGAGCTCAGGAGTTCCGTCAAGCTCCGCTCTTTTTGCCAACGCGCCTGTCCATGCGAAGATGAGCGCGACCGGGTTCGTCGATGTTTTTTCGCCAGCCTGATATCTGTAGTAGTGCTTCTGGACAGTTCCGTGCGATGCCTCGTACTCGAATTCGCCGTTCGGGGAAACAAGAATCGAAGTCATCATCGCAAGGCTTCCGCAAGCAGATGCAATCATGTCGCTCATAACGTCGCCGTCGTAGTTCTTGCAAGCCCAGAGCATTCCGCCCTCGCTCTTCATGATTCTTGCGACCGCATCGTCGATGAGCGTGTAGAAATATTCGATTCCAGCCTTCTCGAATTTCTCCTTGTACTGAGAATCGAACACTCTCTGGAAAATCGCCTTGAAATTTCCGTCGTATGTTTTTGAGATTGTGTCCTTCGTTCCGAGCCATACGCTGATTTTCTGGTCAAGCGCGTACTCGAAGCAGCATTTCGCGAAAGACTCGATAGAAGAATCCATGTTGTGGATTCCCTGAAGGATGCCGGGGCCTTTCATCTCCTGTATGACTTTTCTCGTGACTGTTCCGTCTTTTGCTGTGAACACGAGCTCCGCAGTTCCAGGCTGGTCAACTTTTATCTCGCAGTTCTTGTAAACGTCGCCGTAAGCGTGTCTTCCAAGAACAATCGGCTTCTTCCATGAAGTTACGCAGCATTTGATGTTGTTGACGAAAATCGGGGTTCTGAAAACCGTTCCGTCAAGTTCTTCTCGGATGATTCCGTTAGGTGAGCGTGTGAGCTGCTTGAGATTGTACTCCTTCATGCGTGCCGCATTTGACGTTATCGTCGCGCATTTCACGCCGACCTTGAGCCTTTTTATCGCGGCTGCCGAATCGTATGTGACTTTGTCGTCCGTGTCGTCCCTGTTTTTCAGTCCCAAATCGAAATATTCGGTCTTCAGGTCAACAAAAGGTTCGAGCAGTTTTTCTTTGATTACAGCCCAAAGTACTCTCGTCATCTCATCGCCATCAAGCTCTGCGATAGCGTTCTTCATCTGGATTTTAGCCATTTTTTTCTCCCATTTTTGATGTTGGGGACATTATAAATTTTCTGATTTTGTTGAACAACTGAAAAAAACGTCAGAAATTCGAAAAAAAATTGAAATTTAAGATTAAACAAATATTATTTTAAGATTCTAGTTTGCATTGTCGTTTATTATTGCTACAACGGAGAGAAAATATACAGATTCTGGCTTTTATGCAAGGAGACAATTATGAGAATTTTGCTTGTTGAGGATGAAGAAGGTCTTTCTAATGCGCTTGTTGAGATTTTCAAGAAGAACAAAATCGGTGTTGACGCAGTTCTCAATGGAACCGACGGTTTGAAGTATGCACAGTCTGGAAGTTACGACGCTGTTTTGCTGGACATCATGTTGCCGGGAATGGATGGAATTTCAGTTTTGAAAAAGCTGCGCGAAGAGAAAAACAGTGTGCCAGTCCTTCTTCTTACTGCGAAGGATGAAGTTTCCGACAAAGTTACAGGTCTTGATGCTGGTGCGGATGATTATCTGACTAAGCCGTTCTCGACTGACGAGCTTCTTGCCCGCGTCCGCGCATTGACCCGCAGAAAGGGCGACATCAAGGAAACGTCAATCACGTTCGGAGATTTGACTCTGAGCAAGAAAAACTGCGAGCTTCAGACGCAGACTGGAAAGGCAATAAAGCTTTCCCTCAAGGAATTTCAGATTCTTGAGCTTCTTTTCGAGAACCCTCATCAGATTCTTACGAAAGAGCAGCTCATCGAAAAAATCTGGGGCAACGATTCGAACGCAGAGTACAACAATGTCGAAGTTTACCTTTCGTTCATCAGAAAGAAATTTGAAAATCTCGGCGTGACCGTCAGAATCAGGACGGCTCGCGGTATAGGCTATTCTCTTGAGGATGAAACTCGCTAAGGGTTGTCAATGAATATTCTTAAAAAACTCAAGTTGCGGATTGTTATTTTTGTCGTCGCCGTGATGACAATATTTCTTGCAACTATGCTTTCTTCTGTTATCTTCTGGATTTCGCACAACGAGAAGCGCAAGGCGATTCAGCTTGTCGAAATGCTTGTCGATAACGGAGGAAATCTTCCGGGGCCTGATTTTCACGGGCATGAAAGGGAACGCGGAGGCCGTCTTTTCAAAACCGAAGACGACGATTTTCTTTATGAAGATAACGAGCCTTTGGGGGAGCCGCCTCATTTTCACAAGGACAAAATTTCCGAGCGTTCCAGCGATTTCTTTACCGTGGAAATTCGCGGAAGGGACGATATAAGGAATTATTTCTCTGTCATTCTTTCTTCTCATGGCGATGTCGTCGAGGTCATCTGTGATTTTCCGACCAGCTTTACGAGGGATGAAATTTCCATCCTCGTTCGTGATATCATGAAGGATGCAAGGGAAAAACCGCTCATAATCAAGGACAGGAAGCGTTTGGGGCAGGTTGACGATTTCGTCTATTGCGTACTCAAGAGGCTTGATGACACTTATCTGGTTGCTCTTGCGAACAGACGCAGCGAGCTTTTGTCGATTTCAGTTATGGGCAAAATTGCCTTAAACATTTTTATCGTCAGTATCGCTGTCACGCTTTTTATTTCATTGTTTATTTCGAACTTGATTGTAAAGCCTGTTCAGGAGGCGTTCATCAAGCAGCGGCAGTTTATTGCCGATGCCAGCCATGAGCTGAAAACTCCTGTCGCCGTAATCGGTGCGAATCTTGACGTTCTCATGTCTGAAATGTCGGAGAACCGGTGGCTTAATTACATCAAGAGCGAGAACGAGAGGATGGGGCACCTTGTCAAGAATCTTCTTTATCTTGCAAAAAACGATGCAGATAGAATGGAAACCCAGTATGCGAAATTTGATTTTTCGTCTGCGATAGCGAATGCGATTTTGCCATTCGAGAGCGTTGTTTTCGAAGAGAAAAAGCGTTTTGAAATTGATATTGCGCCTGGAATCGAATTTGTCGGCGACGAGCATCAGATTAAGCAGATTGCCGTAATCTTCGTTGACAATGCGATTAAAAATTCCGATGAGAATGCATTGATTCGCGTTTCCGCAAAAGTCGAGAACAACAAGATTCTTCTGAAGGTTTTCAACACTGGTCACGGAATAAAAAAAGAAGATTTGAAGAAGATTTTCCTTCGGTTCTACCGCTCGGATTTCAGCCGTGCGCGAAAAACAGGTGGGTACGGTCTCGGTCTTTCGATTGCGCAGGCGATGGCTCAGGCGCATCACGGAACTATTTCTGCAGCCAGCGAAGAAGGAAAGTGGGCTGAATTCACGCTTGTGCTTCCGGCACATCCTCCGCGGCTTCGTTTGTTCTAAAATCTAAAAAAATGCCAGCCGTAGAAAATTGCATTTTTTATGGCTGTCAAAGTTTTCAGGCAGTCGAAACTCCATTTTTTTTATGTTATGATTTCCCCGCTATGATAAAAAGAAATACTGGTTTTTCAAATTTGACCGCTGGCTATCTTTTCCCGGAAGTTGCCAGAAGAAGAAAGGAGTATGCGTCTAAGCATCCTGATGCATCAATTATCAGCCTTGGAATCGGAAATACGACAGAGCCTCTTTCTAAGCATATTGCCGAAGCTATGAGCAATTATGCTCTCGGTCTTGCGACTGCGGAAGGTTACTCTGGCTACGGCGATGAACAGGGGAATACGGCTCTTCGCGAAAGAATTGCAAATGTCTTCTATAAAAATATGGCAGATGCAAGCGAGGTGTTCATCTCTGACGGTGCAAAATGCGACATCGCGCGAATTCAGACTCTTTTCGGAAAAAATGTGAAAGTTGCCGTTCAGGATCCGGCTTATCCAGTTTACGTTGACGGAAGCGTTGTTGTCGGTGCCGCTACCGTCGCAAAAAAAGACGGTTCGGGATATGAGGGGATAACATATCTCCCGTGCACTCCTGAAAATGATTTTTTCCCGGATTTGTCAAAAATCGAGCCTGACACGCTGATTTATTTCTGTTCGCCGAATAATCCGACAGGTGCGACTGCGACTCGCGAGCAGCTCAAGACTCTCGTTGATTTCGCGAACAAAAACGGCTGCATAATCATTTATGACGCTGCATATTTTGCGTTCATCCGCGATTCTTCTCTTCCGAAGACCATTTATGAAATTGAGGGAGCAAGAACTTGCGCGATTGAGGTAAATTCTTTCTCGAAGCCTGCTGGTTTTACAGGCGTCCGGCTTGGCTGGTCGATTGTTCCGAATGATTTGAAATTCGCTGACGGAAGTTCTGTCAACAAGGACTGGAACCGCGTCATGACGACTTTGTTCAACGGAGCTTCGAACATCGCGCAGGCAGGCGGTCTTGCAGCTCTCGACGAGCAGGGCTTGAAAGATATGAAAGACTCGGTCGATTATTATCTTGAGAACGGCCGACTCATCAAGCAGACTCTTGACGGCGAGAACTTCAAAAAAATCGGAGTCGAGTCTTATTTTACCGGCAACGGACCTTATGTTTGGGTTAAATTCCCAGGTTATGGCTCTTGGGAAATCTTCGACATAATTCTCGACAAATGTCACGTTGTTACGACACCTGGCTCTGGCTTCGGTCCGGCTGGCGAGAGCTTCCTGCGTTTCTCTTCGTTCGGACATCGAAAAGACGTGGAAGAAGCCTGCAGACGTTTGTCACAGCTTGCCCTTGAAAAGAAATAGTGGTTTGGGATTTTTCAAAAATCTCCAATTGCGAATTTTTTAGTTGTGAAAGCGTGGATTTATTCAGTTCAAGTTAATAAATCTACGCTTTTTTTCCTTGACTTTGAAAAACTAACTGTTAAAATAATTTGTATGAGTGATTATCTTGATGCAAACAATGAAGAGTTGTTGAAGGACTACTTTTCTGAATCGGAACAGATGGTTGACAATCTCGAAAGCAATATCTTGGCGATTGAGCAGGATCCTAATAACCATGATGCCATCGACGAAATTTTCCGCGCGGCTCATACATTAAAAGGAAACTCAGCTACTGTTGAATTTACTGAAATTTCTCATTTTGCTCACACGATGGAAGACCTTCTCGATGAAGTTCGTTCCGACAGAGTGAAAGTCACCGAAGATGTTGTTGATACGCTTCTTACTGCACTTGATGTTATAAAAGATATGCTTGAAGCGCGTACGAACGGTGGCATTTACGATAAGAGCGTCGATGAAATCTCAAATAAAATCCGTTCGATGATTCCTGACGGTTCCGGAAAGGCAAAGGTTGCACCTGAGCCTGCGAAACCTGCACCAGTCTCAGCACCTGTTGCTCGTGCTCCTGCTCCGACACAGACTGTCGTTGCAATTCCAGAATACGAGCTTGCGGAGCTGAAACAGGATTGTACTGGCGGACAGAAACTTTGGTCTGTGACCGTCGTATTTGATGAGGACAATCCTATGAATTCCGTAGGAGGAATTCAGGTTTACGCGACTTTGAAAAATCATGGTACGGTTTTGAAGACAGTTCCTGATTTTGATGACCTTTATAAAGATGAGTTCTACAAGGAAGTCGTATATTACTTGGCATCCACAAGTACGGCAGACCAGCTCGAAGATGTTGCTTTCATAAGCGATGTCACTTTGAGCGTCGATGCGAGATGTTTGGATGATGCAGTTTCCAAAGATTCGATTTCAGAGCCAGTAGCTGCTGCTGTTGCGCCTGCTCCTGTTGCTCCTAAAGCCGCTCCCGTAGCTGAACCTGCTCCTGTGCGCACTGAAACTGCACCAGTCGCTCAGACTGCTCCGGCACCTGCAAAAGCAGAACCTGCAAAGGCTCCTGCAAAATCTGCACCGGCGACCGGACATGCACAGCAGAGTTCAACGCTTCGTGTTGACTCAAAGCGAATCGATTATTTGCTCAACTTGATTTCCGAAACTGTAATTACAAAAGCTTCTTTCAATCAGAGTGCGACTCAGTTGGCAGATATGCTTGTAAATTTCCAGACTTTGGATGCTTCGTTCAAAGAGAAAGTTCGCAAGATGTTCGAGCAGCTCCCTCAGTATCTCGACGAAATCCAGAATGGTGTTGCTGTAAAAGATATAAAGAATAATATCACCCAGGAATTTGGTGATATCGCGAATTATTTCGATTCCTTTGAAACGAAATTCAAGGATTTGAATTCTAAGTTCCATTCATCGACACAGAACTTGGGTAGAATCGCCGGAGAACTTCAGGAAGGCGTTATGAAAATCCGAATGGTTCCAATCAGTCAGATTTTCGACCGTTTTCCTCGTGTCGTCCGCGATTTGCAGAAAGACTTGCATAAAAAGGTCACTTTGCAGATTGAAGGTGAAGAGACCGAACTTGATAAGACAGTTATCGATGACCTGATGGATCCGATTATGCACTGTGTCAGAAATTCGGTCGATCATGGTATTGAAGCTCCTGATAAGCGTAAGGCTGCCGGAAAAGATGAGACAGGTACTGTTCTCTTGAAGGCTGCTAACGAAGGTAACATGATTATTATCGATGTTGTCGATGATGGTGGTGGTATCGATGTTGAGAAGGTAAAAGCGAAGGCTGTTTCTAAAGGCTTGATTCATCCGAATAAGGTCTTGTCAGACCAGGAAGCTGCACAGCTTATATTCATGCCAGGTTTCTCTACGGCAGAAAAAATTACGAACGTTTCAGGACGCGGTGTTGGTCTTGATGTCGTAAAGAATATGATTGATAAACTTAACGGAACTGTTAACGTCACAACTGAAAAGGGCAAAGGCTCAAAGTTCAGTATCAGGCTTCCGTTGACGCTGGCTATCATTCAGGGACTTCTTGTTCGTGTCGGACGTGAGACATACTCAATTCCTATTGCTTCGGTTATCGAAAGTGTCCGTGTTAAGAAATCCGAGATAAACACAATCGATAACTACGAGGTTCTTAACGTTCGAAATGAGGTAATAAGCGTCCTTCGGTTGAGTCGCTTGTTCAATATAAAGACTAATGAAGAGGGAGAGTACTGCTTCGTCGTTATCGTTGGTTCTCAGGAAAAGAAGATAGGTATCATGGTTGATAACTTGATTGGTGAGGAGGATGTCGTAATCAAGCCTCTTCGCGATCAGTTTACGCAGTCGCCTGGAATCGCCGGTGCTTCTATCCTTGGCGATGGTTCTGTTTCTCTTATCATCGATGTTACTCAGCTCCTTGAACTTGGTGTTCGTCAGGAGATTGAGGCTCGTCAAGAAAATAGTTTGGCGGATTAGTCTGGGGTATAGGAGAAAGGTATGGCAGAAAATACAAATACAAAACCTTCAATTAATACTGTCCTGAAGGAGAGCCTTGGAAGTCTTCAAAGTCTTGCCGGTCCGGATGCTGCTGGAGATAAGCTTGACAATCTTGCTACCATAATTGATTACAAGATGGTTACTTTTTCTCTTGCGGGAAAGGATTATGCCATCGATATCATGAAGGTAAAGGAAATAGCTAAAGCTGGTCGTTTTACTTATGTTCCTAACGCGCTTCCTTTTGTTCTTGGAGTTTATAATCTCCGTGGTGAGATTATTCCGATAGTCGATTTGCGCTTGTTCTTCAATATTGAGGTTCCTGAGCGTGAGTACGATGCGATTGAAAATATGCTTATCGTTTCAATTGGTGAGCAGATTTTTGGAGTCGTCGTTGATGATATCGATAAGGTCGTTGGTATTCAGAAGTCAACGATAAATCCGCCGCATCCGTTGTTCGGCGATATCAACATCAAATACATTCAGGGTGTTGTTGAAGTCAACAATAGACTTTATATCCTTCTTGATATTGAGCGTATTTTTGGTTCAAAACAGGAAACTGCTGAGACCACGAGCGAGGAAGTTCCTGCAAAAGAAGTTGGTTCGAAAATCGCTATGCAGACTGCACAGAAATCTGCGGCGCAGAAAGTGGCTGAATCAAAGAGCAGTGTAAGTGCTACTGCTCCTAAAGTAGAGCCGAAGCCTGAACCAAAAAAGGAAAAGGTTGACTATTCGTTCATTGTGAGCGGTTTGTCTTCGATGAAGAAATTCAACGTGACTGGGCTCAATGAGAATTGGGTTGAGGATCGTTATGCTGATTGGGAATCAGAGCGAGGTAAGGATAAGACTCAGTTGCAGACAGTAGACGATGCTGATGCGTTCTTGAAGAGTTTCTATTCTCCGTGTTCAGGAACATGGTGGAGAAAAGATTATGCCGATGCTGTTTTCAAGGCTCTTCCTGATAATTCTGCAAAGCAGATTGTCGTTTGGAATCTTGGTTGCGGAAAGGGATTCGAAACTTATTCATTCGCTTGCATTTTGAAAAAGCGTTATCCTGATGCTAAGATTAAAATCTACGCACATGAAATCGACTTGCTGAGCATTTCAAATGCAACGATTCTTGCGGTTCCGGCTGATATCGCGACTGACTGGTATTCTCCATATCTTTCTAAGAAGGCATCGGGTGAATTTACGTTCTCACCGGAGATAAAAGATAGTATAATGTTCGAATACCATGATTGTGCAAATACGAATGCTCTTCCGCCTGTCGACATTGTATTGGCTCGTGATGTGCTTTCATTCCTCTCTGCTGATGTTCAGAAGAAACTGGCTGATGATTTCGGTGAAAAGCTGAAAGGAAATGGAATTGCTATCGTCGGTCAGAATGAGGTTCTTACGAATCTTGACGTTTCTGGAAAATGGTCTGAGCAGTCTGTTGGTTCGGTTACTATTTTCAATAAAAAATAAAATATATAATACAGGAGTAAAAGCCCATGAGAGTAGAGTATATTAACCCATTTGTTGAGACTTCGTATCAGGTTTTGAAAGAAGTTCTCAATGGTGCTACAGTTACACGTGGTGATTTGTATTTAAAATCAACTGCAATGCCTGTTATGGGTGTTGCGGCATTCGTTGGTCTTGCTGGTGATGTTGAAGGTCGTGTTCTTTTTGATATGACATTGCAAACAGCTTTGAATATCGCATCTGCTATGAACTTCGGTGAGAAGTTTACCGAATTCGATGATATGGCAAAAGCTACAATCAGTGAGTTGGCAAATCTTATAACTGCACAGGCTGTTACAAAGTTGCATGAACAGGGGTTTAAGTTCGATCTTACGCCTCCAGCATTGTTCGCCGGTGAAAAAATGGAAATTGCTGCGATGGGTGGTAGTACAAGCAATGTTGAGGCATTGATTGTACCTCTTATTACAGATTGTGGTAAAATTGAAGTAAACGTCGCAATTCGCGAACGCGTATAACAAGGAGTGTCGAAATGAAAACAAAAGGAGATTTCCCTTCAATCAATGAGCGTCCGCCAGAAGGAATTACTGCAGACGGACGAAAAATCCGTGTTCTGGTCGTTGACGATTCTATGTTCGTTGCGAAACAGCT
Source organism: Treponema sp. (assembly GCA_017525605.1). Taxonomy (GTDB): domain Bacteria; phylum Spirochaetota; class Spirochaetia; order Treponematales; family Treponemataceae; genus Treponema_D. Next base: position 55,600 of record JAFXSM010000044.1, read on the forward strand.
TGGTCAGATTCTTACAAGTGAAGGTTACGAAGTTGTAGCGACCGCTGTTGATGGAAAAGACGGAGTTGATAAGTACAAGGATCTCTGCCCTAATGTCGATTTGGTCACTATGGATATTACAATGCCTCGTATGGATGGTATTGAAGCTCTTACACAGATTATGGCCTTCGATAAAAATGCAAAGGTTGTTATGGTAAGTGCTTTGGGAAAAGAGGAACTTGTTAAAAAGTCTCTTCTTCTTGGTGCAAAAAACTATATCATCAAGCCTTTGGATCGCAAAAAGGTTCTTGAGAGAATTGGTGGTATTTTCAAATAAAATGGCAGATGCACAGAACATATTGTTCTTGCATTTCTCTATTGGATTTGTTTCCGTTTCATCATTTTAATCATGGATTAAATCGTCTTTGTTTTCAAAGACGATTTTTTTTTGTTTATTTTGCAGAAATATCAAAATTTTGAAATTTTTCGGCTTTCTCAAAAATCAGTTCTATTCTAAATCCCATGAAAAGTTTTATAATTGCAATTCATATGGGTTTCTGAAAATCTTTCGGGAACTTTAAAGGAGTTTACTTATGAAGAAAGTTTTGGTCTGCAAGGAAATGGACGAACGCGAGACACGCGTTGCCTTGATTCCTGATGACATCAAAAAACTTGTGTCTATGGGCTTTGAATTCAAAGTCGTGTCGGGAGCCGGTCTCAAATCTGGTTTTTCTGACGAAGCCTATAAGACTGCTGGTGCAACAATCGTTGCAAAAGAAGAAGATGCTTATGCGGATTCGGAAATCATTGTCCGCATTATGAAGCCGACATCGATTGACGGAATCAAGGAAGGCACTTTGCACTTGAGTTATCTTGATCCGTTCAATGAAAAAGAGCTTCTGAACAAATTCGCTTCGAATGGACTTCAGGCTGTTTCATTGGAGATGATTCCGAGAACTACTCTCGCTCAGAAAATGGATGTTCAGTCTTCCCAGACTTCATTGGCAGGTTATGTCGCAGTTTTAAATGCGGCTGCTAAACTCCCGAAAATCCTTCCTATGATGGTTACTCCGGCTGGTACAATCAACCCTGCTCGCGTTTTCATTATTGGTGTCGGTGTTGCCGGTCTTCAGGCAATCGCTACTGCAAAACGCTTGGGTGCACGTGTTGACGCTTTCGATACTCGTCCGGTCGTTGAAGAGCAGGTTAAATCACTCGGCGCTTCATTCGTTAAGATTGACCTCGGTGAAATGGGTCAGACTGCTCAAGGATATGCAAAAGAGCTTACTCCAGAGCAGATTGCAAAACAGAAGGAAGCTCAGGCTAAGGTCTGTGAGAAGGCGAACATCGTTATCACGACTGCAAAAGTCTTCGGTCGCAAGGCTCCGCGTCTCATCGAAAAGAACGTTCTTGACCGCATGATGCCAGGCTCAATCGTTGTCGATATGGCTTGTTCAACAGGCGGAAACGTCGAGGGCTCTAAACTCTTCGAAAACGTTGTTACAGAGAACGGCGTTACAATCATGTCTGGCGATTTGCTTGAGCGTCAGGTTCCGTATGATGCTTCAAAGATGCTTTCTGGAAACATCACTGCGTTCCTTACGCACGCTGGCTTCTACAACAAGGAAGCAAAAGAGTTCAAGGTCAACATGGAAGACGAAATCATGAAGGGCTGCTTGCTCACACAGGGCGGACAGATTATTCATGAGAGATTCAAGAACAACTAAAAAGCCGTTTTTGAAAGGAGTTAATTTTTATGGACATAATGCTTATTTTCGTATTTGTAATCGCTGCTTTCTTGGGATTGGAGTTGATTGCAAAAGTTCCTTCTCAGTTGCATACGCCGTTGATGTCAGGAACTAACGCTATTTCCGGTATCACTGTTGTCGGTGCTATTTCTATCACAGCTGCTGCCGTTAAAATCGGCGGAAAGGTCGGAGCTGTTCTTGGCTTCCTCGCTATTGTTTTCGCTACAATCAACGTAATCGGTGGTTACATGGTTACTGACCGAATGCTTGGTATGTTCAAGAAAAAGGACGCTAAGAAATAAGGGGTGCTGAGAAATGTCTGATATAGCTATAAAAATTCTTTACATGATTTCTTGTATCTTCTTCATCCGCGGTATCAAACTCCTCGGAAAGACTGATACAGCCCGCAAAGGTAACGCATATTCAGCAGTCGGTATGTTGATTGCTTGTGTTACTGTTTTGATTCAGAAGGACGTTATGAGCGCATTCTCTACGGATGCTGCAACTTGGGGCGGAAACCCTCTTCTTTCAAACGGCTACTGCTGGATTATCGCCGCAGTTTTGATTGGTACTGTAATCGGTGCTATCTGGTCTAAGAAAGTTCAGATGACTGGTATGCCTGAGCTTGTTGCTTTGTTCAACGGTTTCGGAGGTCTTTCTTCACTTCTCGTTGCTTTGACTCAGTACATCGCAGCAGAAAAAGGTGACTACTTCACAGCTGTTTCACTCGGTCTCACAATCGCAATCGGTGCTGTTGCATTCACAGGTTCTTTGGTTGCTTGGGGAAAATTGAGCGGAAAAATGACTTTCAAGGGCTGGGTAATTCCTGCTAAGAACGCTGTAAACGGTGTTTTGTGTGTGCTCGGTCTTGTTGCAATCATCGCTTACGCTTTCTTGAACGCAGAGAATCCGCTCGGCGTTGCTGAAATCGAGAAATACGCAATCATCGCTTCAACAGCAATCTTCCTCCTTTTGGGATTCACGATGGTAATTCCGATTGGTGGCGGCGACATGCCGGTTATCATTTCATTCTTGAACGCTTTGTCTGGTTTGGCTGCTGCATTCGCTGGTTTCGCAATCAACAACACAGTATTGGTTGTTTCCGGATGTCTCGTAGGTGCTTCTGGTCTTATCCTCACATTGATTATGTGTAAGGCTATGAACCGCACATTCGGTTCACTCCTCTTCAAGAGCTTCGGCGGTCAGAAGAAGAAGGGCGCAAATGGTCCTGCAAAAGAGCCAAAATCTATGTCTGTCGAAGATGCTTACATGATTCTCGAAGCAGCAAAGAACGTTGTATTCGTTCCAGGTTATGGTATGGCTGTAGCTCAGGCTCAGCACGCTGTAAAAGAGCTTTGCGACAAGCTTGAGGAGAACGGTGCAGAAGTAAACTTCGCAATCCACCCGGTTGCTGGTCGAATGCCAGGACACATGAACGTATTGCTTGCTGAGGCAAACGTTCCTTACGAGCAGCTCAAGACTGCTGACGAAATGAACCCGCAGATGAGCAATGTTGATGTTGCAATCGTTATCGGCGCAAACGACGTTGTTAACCCGGATGCTATCCACGACGAAAGCTCACCACTCTACGGTATGCCAATTGTAAACGCTCACGAGGCTCGCACAGTATTCGTATTGAAGCGCGGTAAGGGAACGGGATTCTCTGGTGTAGAGAACCCACTCTTCACAAACGACAATACTGTAATGATTTACGGCGATGCCAAGGCTACGGTGAGTGCGCTCGTAAGCGAGTTCAACGAGTAGTAAAGTGGTTGCCACACCAGCCGCTCTGCTTGTCGCGGCTGTTTGGATTCGATTTTACTAACGCAAAATCATTGTGATGGGAATATGCGCCAGTCTTCTGAATGGGAGGCTGGCGTTTTTTTTTAATCTTTTCAGGACTTCCCTACACGCTCCACTTTGCTTCTTTTGCCTGTAAGTCGTGCATCTTTACGAAAAGCGAACCTTCTTTTGCTTTCAACTGGCTTGGGCTTCCTTGTTCGGCGACTTTTCCGTCTTTCAAGACGACGATTTTGTCCGCGTTTTCTACGGTGCGCATTCGGTGGGCGATGACGAGGACGGTTTTGCCTTTCAAAAGGCGGGAAAGGGCCGACTGCACTTTGCTTTCGTTTTCAACATCGAGCGAGGCTGTCGCTTCGTCCAAAAGTACAATTGGCGCGTTTTTGAGAAGGGCGCGGGCGATTGAGATTCTCTGCCTCTCGCCGCCGGAAAGCTTTGTGCCGTTCTCGCCGATTTTTGTGTTGTAGCCGTCGCTAAGTTTCTGCACGAACTCGTCGCAGTTGGCATCCCGAGCCGCCTGCATGACTTCTTTGTCCGTCGCGCCGTGTTTTCCGAGCCGGATGTTTTCCATAACGGTGTCGTCAAAAAGAACGACATCCTGAAAGACCATCGAATAGTCGGTCAAAAGCGTTTCCGGCTCAACCGTGTCGATGTCGATTCCTCCCACGGTGATTTTTCCGCCCTGTGCGTCCCAGAGACGGGCTGCAAGGCGAGCGCAAGTTGATTTTCCGCTTCCGCTTTCTCCAACGAGAGCGGTGACTTCGCCTTCTTTTGCGGTGAACGAAACTCCGTCCAGAACTTTTCCGTCGGAATAAGAGAACGAAACATTGTCAAAAACGATGTCGTGACCGGCTGGCTTGAATTCGCTTTTTCCGCCGGCAGATTTTGTGTCGTAGATTTCCATGAGCCGCTCGGCCGACACTTCCGACATGAACACTTCCGCAATCAGGGCAAGGCTCTGGTCAAAGGGAGCGTACACTCGCGTAATCACGAGCAGGAACATGAAGAGCGTCATAAAATCTACCTGGCCACAAAGAATTAGGTTCGCGCCTGTAAGAATTGTCGTGGCAACACCCAGCCGCATGATGACGCTTGCCGCATTCACGAAGATTCCTGTTGCAAGCTCGCCTGAAATCAGCGTCTTTTCCTGAACATCTATTCTATTGTTCACTTCGGAAAGGAATTTTTCTTCCTGATTCGTCGCGTGGATTTCACGGAGATTTTCGATTGTCTCCTGCATGGTGTCAGAGACGGCAAGACTTGCTTTCTTTGCTTTTTCGGCATTCCGTTTTGCCATTTTTCTTGATCCGAACAAAAGGGCAAACGCAACCGGAACTCACCAGAGGCATGAAATCATAAGCCGCCAGTCAAAAACGGCAAGCATTACAGCCACAATCGCGGTTGAAACATAGGAGCCGTAGAGGTATCCCAGAACATGCGACCAGACATGCTCCATGCGGTTCACGTCGCTCATAATCGTCTCGGTCAAATCCGCCAAATCACGCTTAGCGAAAAACGAAAGCGGAAGCTTACGAAGCCGCTCTGCAATCCCGATGCGCATGTCCTTGATTTCGCCGTAGACAAGGCCGTAAGTCGAACGGTACTGCTGAATGTGCGTCAAAAGCGAGAGGACGACGAATCCCAGAATCAGCGCAAGGAAAAATGCCGGTTTTGGAAGATCTGCGCCACCTGTATGGGCTTTCATAAATCCTTCCATCAGAAAATAGAGGATTCCCATTCCGCCCATGACGACAAGGTTCACGATAATTGTCCAGAACATCCCTTTTTTTGTGTTTGAAACGCCTTTGTCAGAAAGCGCGTATTTTCGTTTGAAATTTTCTCCGAATATCATGCTACACCCCCGATTTTCCATTCTGCGGCTTTGTTGTAGTCCGCCCACATTTTTGCGTAAGTTCCGCCTGCGTTTTTAAGTTCTTCGTGCGTTCCGCTTTCGATAATTTTTCCGCCTGCAAGAACGAGGATTTTGTCTGCCCCAACGACGGTGGAAAGCCTGTGCGCAATCATCACCACGGTTTTTCCTTTGGTGAGCCGCCTCAACGCCGCGTGAATCAGCTCTTCGTTTTCCGGGTCTGCGAATGCCGTGGCTTCATCGAGAACGACAATCGGCGCGTCCTTCAAGATTGCCCGGGCAAGCGTGATTCTCTGCTGCTCGCCGCCAGAAAGATAGGTTCCCTTGCTTCCGATTATGGTGTCGATTCCGTCGGGGAGATTTTTGATGATGTCTTCGCAGCGGGCTTCTTTCAACGCCAAAAGCACTTCTTCGCGAGTCGCATCTGGTCGGGCTGCACGTACATTTTCGAAAATCGAAGTCTTGAAGAGGCGTGAATTTTGGAAGACGAAGGAAATTTTTTTCATCAAAACTTTCTGGCTGATTTCCTTTACATTTACGCCGCCGATTTTCACTTCGCCGCTTTGCGCATCCCAGAAGCGGGGAATGAGGCTTGCAAGCGTCGTTTTTCCGCCGCCGCTTTCTCCGACAAGCGCAATCGTCTCGCCAGCATGTGCTTTGAAAGAGACATTTGAAAGGGCTGGACTTTCGCTTCCGTCGTAGGTGAAGGTCACATTCGCAAACTCAATGCTGTTGTCGTTTGGCACTTTCGGGTTTTCGCTCTGGCTCAAAACCGGAGCATTCATCACGGTGTCGATTCGGGCGAGGGCAGTGCGCGCAAGGAGCGTTCCGCTTGAAGCGAACATGATTCTGGCAAGTGCCGTTGAAATGATTGCGCTGAACACGGCATAAAAAGCGAAGTCCGTCAAAAATTCAGCGAACGTTCCGCCTGAAAGTGCTTTTGGGGCAATCAGAAGGGCAGCCGGAATCAGAAAGATGAAAACGCCTTCCGTAACTGTCAGGTTCACCGATTGCGGAAGCCGGCACACGCCGTCGGTGTATTCTTCCGCGCGCCTGCTGTAGTTTTCGATTGCTTCCTTAAAAGCCCGGAACGAATAAACGGTCTGCTGGAAGACTTTTACGACAGGGATTCCGCGAACATATTCAGTTCCCGCCTTTGCCATTTCGTCCTGCGCGCCCTGATAAATCAGCATGAGCTTTGCGTTTTTTCCGCCCATCATCGTGCAGAGCATGAGAATCGAAATCACAACCGAAAGAAGGCAGGCTGCTCCCATTTTCCAGTCGAAGACGAACATCAAAACGACTGTGGAAATGAACATTGCCGCTGTTCCGGAGATGTCCGCAAGATTGTGCGCAAGAAGCGTTTCGGTTTCGCTCGCGCCGTTATCGAGCTTGTTCCGCAAAAGCCCCGAGCCGTTTGAGTCGAAAAAGCCGAACGAGGTCTTCATCAAATGGGCGATTCCCTGCTTTCTGATGTTCGAGGCAGTTCTGAACGCCGCAAGATGAGTGCACATGAGCGCAAGAAAATAGATGAGAATTCCGCCAGTTGCGGACGCAAAGGCAATCCAGCCGTAGCGGATAATGTCGTGCGCCTCGCTGAAATTCGGGGCCACGCTGATTAAGTCCCGCACGACCAGCCACACAGAGATGAACGGCACCATTCCAGCGACCTGCGCCACAGCTGAAAGGAAAAGCTCGAAAATGGTTAGGGCTTTGTAGTTTCCCGCATAAGCCAAGAGGCGTGAGAGCGGGGATTTTTGTTTTTGTGACATTTTTTATTCCTCCTTCAGTTTTTTACATTTTGTTAGATAGCTCTAACTTTTGTTTCAAATTTATATAACAGTGTTATATTTGTCAATAAAATGACGTTTACTTTTTCTTGATTCTTGACACAAGAAAATTTTATCAGTAAGTTTTCTTTACCTTTTGTTAGTCAACGCTAACATTAATTAGGAATAAGTAATGTTAAGAAGTTCACGGTTTCATATTTCATATATCATCAGCTTTTCTGCGATTTTTTCTTTTTCTATATCTTTTGCCACAGCCAAAGTTTCAAATGAAGACGACGCCGTGATCGAAGTCTCTGCGCAAAAACTTGAGCAGGAAATAAGCGTTTCGGTCGAGCAAAAATCCGTGCTTTCAGAAGAGCAGATTCAAAAATCTGGTGCAAAAACTGTGGGCGACGCGCTCAAAAATCTCCCGGAAATAACAGTGAACAATGCAAGCGCAGGAAACGCGAACGAATCGATTTCGATGCAGGGGCTTGGAAACGGATATGTAAAAATCATGATTGACGGCGTTGCGGTCTCTTCCGATTTGGACGGCTCGACTCCGATTTTTCAGATTCCAGTGGAAAACATCGAGCGGATTGAAGTTTCAAAAGGTGCGGACTCAGTTTTGTACGGAAGCGAAGCGATGGGCGGCACGATAAACATCATCACGAAGAAAAACGATGATAATTCAACCGAAAAAATCAAAATCGCGGGAAATCTAACGGAAGAATTCGGATATTCGCCTTCAATCTCGAACTGGAAGAATTACACGGCAGGAACTTTTTTTGCTGGCGGAAATCATTTTTCAAATTCTCTTGCGGCGTGCCTAAATTACGTTCCGGGAAAAGAAAAATCAGCTTTCGACGCTCTTGCAGGGAATATCACCTACTACGAAAACACTCAGAAAATCCTCGGATTCGTGCGCGACACGCTTTCGTACAAAGACGAGTGGGGTAACGTTTCGCTGTATGGGCTTTACGCTGATTCCGAGCAAAAAAGCAATTTTACAAAAACCGGCTACGACAAAGGTGCCGAGATGGAATACCGCTCTTTTCGTGGCGAAGGCGGTCTGAACGCAAAATATATTTTCGGAGATGATTTTTACATCGACGCTTTTTCAGCCGGTAAATTCTATTTTATGAACACGACCTACGATGTTAAAGCTGGCTCTTACTCGTCGTCGGCAAGCACAAAATCAGATTCGTTCGACTGGGAAAGCGATGTCCGAAGCCACTGGAAAATGAACGAATCGAATGATTTTATTCTCGGTCTGAACGCGGATTTGGAGTCAATAGACGGCTCTTCTTTTGATGAGCGGAAATACGCACTAGAAACCGCATTTTTCGTTCAGGACACAATCTCGCTTTTTGACGAAAAATTTTCGCTCGTTCCTGGATTTCGCATCGATTATTCGCCGGAAATTCAGGGAAGCAGCGTGAATTTCATGGCGACTCCGAAACTTGCCCTAAAATACACGCCGACTGAGTACACGGCGTTCCGGCTTTCTTACGGAATGGGATACAAAATGCCTTCGCTCAAAGAAAAACACTGGATTTTCCGCCATAGCTATGCGCCCGGAGCCGGGAATTTCATTCTTTACGGAAACCCGGACTTGAAAAGCGAAAAATCGCACAGCTTCAATGCCGAAATCGAAAAGAATGTGGCGAATTATTTCAAAATCAATCTTGGCGGATATTTCAATTACATAATCGATTTGATTGACAGCGTTGTGACGGACGCAAGTTCCTCTCCGCAAATCCGCGAGTATCAGAACGTGGACAAGGCAATCACTTACGGCGGTGAAATTTCTTTTGTTACGGAACTTGAGCGTTTCAAAGGAAGAATCGGCTATGCGTACACGGAAGCGAAATCTTTTGACGAAGAAAACGAAGAATGGCTTGATTTGGCTTTGCGAGTCCGTCACAGGATAACTGCAAGCGCGGAATATCTGATTCCTGTTCTTGAATCTGCAATTTCTTTGAACGCCCAGTGGAATTCAAGTCAGCTTATCAGCACGGGAACTGAATATTATTCGCCAGATTACCTGATGCTGAATGCTGCAATTTCAAAAAAACTTCTGGACGACAAACTCGAAATCTATTTCGGCGCTGACAACATTCTGAACAACGCGCATTTCAAAAAAGGCACGAACGGCGAGAACCAGAAAAACTACTACGGACTGGAGGAAGGAACAACTTTGAGAATCGGAGGGAAGGTGAGAATTGAAAAGTGAAAAGTGAAAAGGGGAAAACGGAAAATGGAAAACGGAAAGTTGTGGATTGAAAATTGAGAAATAAAAAAATGGAGTTAAAAATGGGAAAAAAATTACTTTTGATTGTCAGCATGTTGATTTCGCTTTTTTTTGTGTCTTGCACAAACGACGACGAAAGCGAAATGACTGATTACGAAATTTCTGAAATCTACGGGTACACATTTTACGGAAACATCACGGCTTCGAGCGGGAACACGCTGATTCCTTCAATCATTCTCTACAATGACGAACGTTGCGACTGGAACATGAGCGTGAACGGCATGAACAACAATCAGTTCTATTATTACAGCGTCAAAAACAGCACTGCAAATTACACGCTTTACTGGTATTCTGCGGAAAATGTCTCGTACTGCAAATCAAAGGATTCGTCGAAGGCTTCTATGGTCGTTCAGCTCGGAATAAATTCAGCTGACGAAATCGTGATTCTTCTCACGGGCGACGATTTGACGGGCGTTAGCGGAATGACGAACACACGCGTAAAGATGTCAAAACAGACGAACATCGAAAAAAACACAACGCCAAGCAAAATCGAATTCGACGAGGAAGTTGAGGACATTACGATTTCGATTCCAGAAAATGCAGTTTCTGCAAATTGGGCAGGCGAATCTTCGTACAGCGGAAAGTTCGTCTTTATGGTGGGCGAGGGCGGCTCGTTTGCAAAGGGGCAGGGCACAAGCGGAACAGATTCCGACGGAAATGAAATCACGCCGACTGTTTTGATTACGGACACAAGCGCAGTTTCCGTAAACACCGTGACGATAAAAGTCCCGCGGTTTGCTTACACGGAAGCAATGACGATTGAGCCTTACGACATTGCGGGCGTTCAGGTCTTAAAAGATGGAGAAGTCTACTATCTTTCGTATGAAGCAGGTTCTTCTTCCAGCGTAACGGCACAAAAAGCCGACGGAACGACAATCAACATCAATTCGCTCACGCTCAAGGGAAAACTCGAAAACGGAATTCTGACAATTCGGACATCGTTCAATCCCGGAAAAATGCCATTCCCGATTATCCAGATTTTCACAAGCGGAAGCGGTGATTGAGCGAGTCGAAATCACCATGACTATGAGTGGTATCGATAAATCATTTTGATTACTTACGTGGCAGACCGGTAGCCGTGTCGTAATAAAAGAGTGGGCGTATGCCTATTTTTATTGAAAAAGTTGGGCCTTTTATGAAAAGGCAAAAACAGGAGTTTTTATGTTAAAAAGATTGTTTCTCACAACAATGATTGTTTCAGTCACAGCATTCGGAGCACTTTCTTGCTCTGACAGCAGCAGCGACGAAGAAGAAAACACGACAAAAGAAAACACGACGACTGAAAATCCAAGCGTCACCACGCAGGACGGAAACAACGCCTCCCAGTCACAAGATGACGGAACCGGGACTGAAAACACAGAAAACAAGACTGAAAATCAGTCGTCTGCCGTCAGTTTCGAAAGCATTGTCGGAAAAGCATTCACATTCACGACGGGAAGCGGCCCTCACACGCTCAAATTCGAAAGCGATTCCGAAATCGTATACACAATGTATGTCGAAGCCCAGAACGTCGCCTACAAGCATTACCTCACATACGACTACGAAAAGGGCGAGGATGATGTCTACACTGTCACTGGATATATCCACGACGACACGCCTGAAACACCTTCCGACAAAAGCGGAAACCCAAGCACATACAAAATCAAAATCGTAAGCGGCTCGGAGATTCTCATAAACGACAAGAACACTGCAACTGTCCTTGATTCAAAAGAATACACTGTTGAAGCTGCTTTGAGCTGCTATGTCAATGCAATGGGCGGAGTAGATTTCGGAACGCAAGTCTACAAAGGAACGAAAATCAAATACGAGAACGGATTTTACACGGCAACAGTCGAACTCGGAACAGGAACAGGAAACATATACGGAATAGACCATCTTGATTTTGTTGACACCAGTAATTCAACTCCAGGCTACTACAACAAGCTCGGAAAAGTCACGAATGCGGAATACACAATGAGCGCGGAAGACGAGACAGCGACAAATTCCGTGGCAGAAGGAAACGAGCAAGTCCGTTATGCGACATCGATGTCGTTCCCTGTTACAAAAGATGTTTCTGAATACAACCTTTGGATTTACATCAACTCGAACGTGATGGGCGTGCAGTTCTGCGACGGAAGCGGAGAAGCAGGCTCAGGAGAACCGAACGTAGCCACAAAATACGTCGGAAAAATCACAATCGACTGGGATTCTTTGAACTAAAAAAATAAAACAACGGCTGCCTAAAAAATCATCCTGCTGAATTACATTGCAGAACGAACTTTTTAGGCAGTTCTTTTACAGAGTAAAAAAATGATGATAGACAAACGGCTCGTGAATCTTGTTCCTGAGTCAAAAAAATATGTTTTTCTCACGGTTTTCCTGCGCTTCTGCTCGCTTTTGGCAAACAGTGCTTTTATTTTCTGCGTTGCGAATGTCTTAAAAAACAAAAACTGGCAACTTTCTTCTATATTAATAATATTTTTCTGTCTTCTTGTGAGCGTCGCGGCGAACCTGCTTTCTTCGCGCACATCTTTTCTTGCGTCCTCAAAAGTCAAAGTCAAACTTCGGACGCTTATTTACGAAAAATTGCTCTCGCTTGGCACGGATTATCAGGAATCTTCTTCGACTGCAAAAATAATTCAGACGGCAACCGAGGGCGTTGAGCAGATTGAAACATGGTTCAGTATGTTTTTGCCGCAATTTTATTACGCGATGATTGCAGCACTTTTTACTTTTTGTGTAATCGCATTCTTCAATTTAAAAATGGCACTTGTCCTTCTCGGCTGTGTTCCGCTCATTCCGATTTCGATGGCGGTTGTTCAGGGAATCGCAAAAAAAATCCTTGGAAAATACTGGGCGCAGTACGGCTCGCTCGCGGACAATTTTCTTGAGAATCTTGAAGGCCTTACGACGCTGCAAATATATGATGCGGACGGATTCAAGGCGGTGCAGATGGCTCACGAAGCAGAAACATTCCGCCGCGTTACGATGAAAGTGCTTTCGATGCAGCTCAATTCAATCATAATCATGGAGGTGGTCGCTTACGGCGGGGCTTCCCTCGGAATCTGCACGGCTCTCACTTCGTTTTATGCCGACAACATGGATTTTTACAGCGCGTTCGTCTGCATTTTGCTTTCGGCGGATTTTTTCATTCCGCTCCGTCGTCTTGGCTCGGCGTTTCATGTCGCGATGAACGGAGTAACAGCAAGCAAAAATATCTGGGAACTGTTGGATTCTACTGTTAAAAATCAAGAATGCCATGCGGATTCGATTTTGCTAACGCAAAATCAAGGAAAAGAAAATATACAAAAAGGAGATTCCGTAGGAATCTCAAATCTAAGCAACCGCAACAACGAAGGCGTTTGTTGTGACAATACCCTTTTTTCTGTTGAAAATCTCTCCGTCACTTTCGGGGAACGAGTTGCACTTAAAAAGTGTTCTCTTTCCATTGAAGAAGGAAGTTTCGTTGCGTTTGTGGGGAAAAGTGGCTCTGGAAAATCGACTCTGGCAAAAATTCTTTCGGGAATTTACGGCTCGTATTCGGGAACGGCTAAGATTTCAGGCGCAGAAATCAAAAAGATTCCGCGAAAAGAACTTCATTCTTTTGTGACTTACATTTCTCACCGCGACTGGATTTTTGCGGGAACGGTGCGCGACTGTCTTTTGGAAGGAAAAGAAAACGCAACGGAAGAAGAACTCTGGGCTTCCCTTGAAAAAGTGAATCTTTCTGATTTCGTTCGAGAAAACGGAGGGATTGAGATGGTTCTTCGTGAGGGCGGCTCAAATCTTTCCGGCGGACAAAAACAGCGGCTCTCCATTGCCCGTTCTCTTCTCCACGACAGCCCGGTTATGATTTTTGACGAGGCTACAAGCAATATCGATGTAGAAAGCGAAGAGTTAATTTTAAATCTCATTCGCTCGATAAAAGGCAAAAAAACTGTGATTATGATTAGCCACAGAAAAGAAAACTGCGTTGGCGCGGATAAGATTTTTGAATTTGAAAATGGAATTTGTCATGCTGAACTCGTTTCAGCATCTTTAAAAGACAAGATTCAGAGAGAAAATCGGAATGGCAACGAGGAGGTTTCTGCATGAAAACACTTTTTCGGCTTTCCCGCCTGATTCTGCCTCTTTTTCCTGTGATGGCACTTGCCGTAATTTTCGGCACACTCGGATTTTTCTCTGCGATTTCGATTCCTGTTTTAGGAATTGAATCACTTACACGCTCTTTTCCGCTCAAATTCCTCGTTCTTGCAGGAGTTTTGCGCGGCGTGCTTCATTATGCGGAGCAATATTGCAATCACTTTATCGCATTCACGCTTCTTGCCCGAATCAGGAATATCGTTTTTGAAAAACTTCGCCGTTTGGGGCCTGCAAAGCTCGACGGCAAGCAAAAAGGCAGCCTGATTTCTCTTCTCACGAGCGACATTGAGCTTCTGGAACTTTTTTACGCGCATACGGTTTCACCTGTCTGCATCGCATTTCTTGTTAGTGCCAGTGTAATCGCATTTTTGCTCCGATTTCATTGGATTTTGGCGGCAGCTGCTTTTATTTCGTTTGTGCTTGTCGGAATTTTTATCCCAGCTTTTGCACAGCATTTTTCTGTAAAAGCTGGCAAAGAAAAACGCGAAAAGTTTTCTCAAATGAATTCGTTTCTGCTCGACTGCCTACGCGGACTTTCCCAGACAATTTTGTTCGGAACGGGCGAAAAACGGCTTTCAATGATAAAAACAAAAAGCGAGGAACTTTCAAAAGTGCAGAAAAAAATGAGCATCAATGAAGGGCTGACTGCCGCTTTGATTGAAGGCTCGGTCTTTTTCTGCGATATTCTCATGCTTTTTACGGCGATTTTCCTTTACCAAAAGGAGATTATTGATTTCAATGCCGCCGTGATTTCTGTCGCAGCCCTTTTCAGCTCGTTTGGAGCGGTTATTGCGGTGGCGCGTCTCGGCTCTTCGCTTTCTCAGACAATCGCCGCAGGAAAAAGAGTCCTTGACCTGCTCGACGAAAATCCGATTGTGCAGGCCGTGGAAAATTGCGAAAAAATCACGGAATTCGCCGGAGCTGAATGTGAGGATGTGAGTTTTAGCTATACTGATGCAAGCGAATCTTTCAACCAAATAGAAAAATCCCAAAATGGAGATTCCGTAGGAATCTCGAATCCGTGTGGCAATCAAATCCTTTCCGGCATTTCACTTTCTTTCCCGAAGAACAAAATCATCGGCATTCAGGGAAAAAACGGTTCCGGGAAATCAACGCTCTTGAAGCTTCTCATGCGCTTCTGGGATGCAGATTCGGGGAAAATCAAAATCAGCGGAACGGCAATTCAGAAAATCAACACGGCAGATTTACGAAAAATCGAAAGCTATGTGACGCAGGAAACAATGCTCTTTCACGACACAATCGAAAACAATATCAAAATTGCCCGCCTTAATTCTACCCACGATGAAATTGTCGCTGCCTGCAAAAAAGCTTCTGTGCACGATTTTATCGAAAGTCTTCCGAACGGCTACGAAACTGAGATTTCCGAACTTGGCGAAAATTTTTCGGGCGGAGAGCGGCAGCGGCTAGGACTAGCACGAAGTTTCCTTCACGAAAGCGAATTTTTGCTTTTGGACGAACCGACGAGCAATCTGGATTCTTACAACGAAAAAATCATCTTAGATTCGGTTAAGGCTGAGTCAAAACAAAAAACGGTCGTGCTTGTCTCGCACCGCTCTTCCACACTCGAAATCTGCGATGAGATTCACAAAATCGAAAACGGAAGGAAATGCTAAAAGTTCAGGAATGAGGAATTAGAAATGAAGATATCAAAACCTTTTTGGATTGCGCTTGGATTTATCGCACTTGCACTTGGGGCAATCGGCGTTCCTTTGCCGCTTTTACCAACAACGCCGTTTCTTCTTCTTGCGGCATTCTGCTTTGCAAAAGGCTCAGACCGGCTGAATCTCTGGTTCAAGTCAACGAGGCTTTACAAGAATCATCTTGAAAGCTTCGCCGTAAACCGTGCGATGACCCTAAAGACAAAACTCTGCATCCTTTTGCCGGCAACTTTCATGCTCGCTCTCGCATTTTTGGGAATGAGCCACAAGGACACAACTGGAACAAGAATCGGGCGGGTTACAATCGTCATTCTTTTGATTCTTAAATACCTGTATTTTTTCACGAGAATCAAAACGATTAGGAAAATTGAAGTGGAAAATTGAAGTGGAAAATTGAAACCGGAAAGATGAAAATTGCAAATAAAACGAGGTATTAAAATGAAACTGGTTCAATTCATCAACTTGGGCGGACCGATAAACTGGGTGCTTGCGGCACTTCTTTGCTTCTGCTTCTGCCAGTGCCTTGAGAGGGCGATTTATTTTTTTCAAAGCCGGAAAGGAAGCAAAAATGATGTGATTGCCCGACTCAAAGAAAAAATGTCGGAAAACAAAAATCTCGACGAAAAAGAAAAAATGAAAAAATTCAACGCCGAATGTTCGGTTTTATATTACGAAATGAACCGCGGGCTTTGGTTTTTGAATTTCACGAGCTCGGTCGCTCCTTCGCTTGGGCTTTTGGGAACGGTCACGGGCTTAATCGGCGCGTTTTCAAAACTTTCAGAGGCCGGCGCGAACGTGAATATCCAGGATTTGTCCGGCGGAATCTGGGAAGCAATGCTCACCACGGCTTTCGGCATGATTATCTCGATTCCGTCGCTTTTGTGCTACCGCACGTTCAAAAGAATCATCGAAAAGCGTCTTCTTGCAATGAGTTTGTACGAGGATGAGAAAAGTTGAAAGTGGAAAGTTGAAAACGGAAAACGGAAAGCTGAAAGGAAAAAATTATGATGAATTTGGAATTTCTGAAACATAACGAAGAAGAACTTTCTATCAACATCACCTCGATGATTGATGTGATTTTTATTCTGCTGATTTTTTTTATGGTTTCGACTCAGTTCAAAAAGGCTTCGCTGCCGCTTGATTTGCCTCGGAGCGAGGAGAATGCGGAAAGCACGCAGCAGGATTCTGCAAAAGTTCTTGCCGTGAACAACACGCAAATGGAACTTGACGGAAAAATCATCCTGATGGAAGAGCTGGAGCCGACGCTTTCAAAGATGTATAGCGAAAATCCGAACGTCGCGCTTTCGCTTGAATGTGAGCGCACGGTTGATTTTGAGCACGTCGTTCAGATTCTCACAAAAATCCAGAATGCAGGAATCAACCGGATAGGAATTGTCCATGAGCCGTTGAATGACTCAAAATAAATTGAGGAAAATAAAAATGTCTATTTATTGCGCAAAATATCGGTGGCTGTGCTCCGCGTTCTGCACGTTCTTGCTGCTTCTTGCAATTTTTGCTCTTCCTCTTTGGAATTTGCAGATTGCAGGAAAAATCAAAAAGACATCGGTTGACGAGAATGCAGTTTCGGTTGTTACCGTTATGAAAAAAAAACAGCCTGCCGCGCCAGTTCAAAAAATTCAGAAAAAGCTTGCCGTACCAAAACAGAAGGTGATTCCAAAAAAACAGAAGACGGAAAAAAAAGTCGAAAAGCAAATCGTCGAGTCTGAAAAAATTCAGGACGACAAACTTAATCCGTCTGATAGACAGATTGATATTGCAGAAAAAAATGAAAATACAGAAACTACTGAAAATGCGCCTTTGTCGGAATTTATAGAATCTGAAAATCAATTTGATGAAAAAATGGCAAAAGCAGCTGAAAGCTATAAAGCTTATGCGCTTGCCAGGATTGCTTCGAAAAAGATGTATCCGTATTCCGCCCGTTCGAAAGGCTTGGAAGGAAAAGTGCGAGTCCGCATCGTAATAAATCCAGACGGAACTGTTTCGGAAACTGAAATCCTTGAAAAATGTGAGCATGAAATTCTGAACGAAGCGTGCCTTGATGCAATAAAAAAATCCGCTCCGTTCAAAAAAATGAAAAAAGGACAGAATTCGATGACGCTTACTTTCGCAATGGATTTTTCGCTGAAAGAAAAAAAACGATAGCCACGATAAAACCGTCTCACTAAAACACATACCGCGCTTTCAGATAAAGCGAAGTGTAATCTTTGTATTCGCCGTAAGTGCCTTTCTCTTTTCCTTCGTTGAAGATGTACCCACCGAGTTCAAGAAAAACTGAATCCGAAAGGCTGTATTCGCCCGAAAGCTCGATTGCGCTGTCCAAATCGTTCAGCATGAGAACGCCAGAAGCCGAAAGTTTGAGCGTTTCAGAAAAAAGCGATTTTGAAATGCTGAGCGTTGCTCCGTGAGTGAATTTTCTGTCTCGGTCGAGATTTTCCGTTTCGCCAAAAAGACAGTCGCAGAAATACTGCGCGGTGAATGTCCAGGTCTCCGGCATCCAGTCAAGGCCGGCAAGGGCAAGAAGATTGTTGTGTTCCTCAGTGTTTTTTTCGCCCGAAAGGATTTTTTCTGCTGATTTTTGGAAATGCCTTTTCGGAAAGAATGCGCCTTCCAAACGGAGAACGGTCTCGCCAATCGGGATTGCACCATCCGCACCGAGCATCGCCATTCTTTTGTAGTCGGCGTTGACTTCAATTCCGGTCTGCGCTCCGTTTTCGATTTTTGGCACATAGTCCAAAAACGGCGTGTCGCACCAGCCGTAGAATCCGTAAAGCGAAATGTCGCACTTTGAAAAATAGCCCGAAAGTTTCAGTCCGTATTCCGCGGATTTGATGCTAATTTCGGGCATATTAATAGAAGAAAGTTGTGAAGTCTTGGCTTCGGGCAATGCTGTTTTCGTAAAAAACGGAATGAAATATGCGTCGAGCGAAAGATTGTCTTTGTTGAACGAAAGCCTTGCCGAGTCGATTGCAGAATATTCGCTTTCAATCATCGCTCGGACGGAAGAATAATCACTCGGGCAGATTACATTTACGATGTCGATTCCGTCAGCCTTGCCCCACGCGACTTTCTGCCGCCCGATGCGAAATCCCCAAAAATCCGCCGTGTAGTCGAGGTGGATTTCTTTTAATTCCGCATACGCTTTGTTTTCAGTTTCGTCGAATCCTATGCGCCCTTCCGCATACGCAGACGAATTTTCGTAAAACGCTTCGAGTTTTCCGTTCAGGTACGTGTCGCCCAAGACGAAATCCCCGCGATTTTCCGAGCGAATCGCGCCCGCCCAAAAAGTTCCTGCTTCGCCTGAGAATTTTACTTCCTGAGCGGCGAGGGGAAATGTGAAAACTGAGAACGGAAAGATGAAAACGGAAAGATGAAAGATTAAAGATAGAACTTTTTTCATCGAATTCTTCCTTTTTCCAGTGACGCTACGGTGAACAGCGAGTCGTCGATGTCGCCGCCGTCGTACACGATGTTTGCCGACTCAAAAAGCGACCAATTTCCGCTCTGCACGTTTTCCATTTTCATTTTCTGCGCGGTGGTAAAGCCCTTGATTGTGGTAAAGTCGGAGCAGGTAAGGACGCGGTGAAGCTGGTTCTGGCAGTCAAAAAGCTCGCACTTTCGCAAGGTATAATCGGACTTTGCGATGTACGAAATGTAGCGCGGGTCTTTCTGTGTTTTGTCCTTTGCGATGCACTCGACCTTGTAGCAGTCTGTTCCGTCAACGCTTTCTTCGCCGAGCAGGTTGTAGTCGTAGTCGTTCAGGCTTCTCTCGCCCATGTCGCGGTAGGTGAAGTCCGTGCCCATAAAGCTTCCGTCGCTTTCCGAGCCGCTCGAGGCGATTCGGCGCGTTTTTTTCATCGCGGGCATGTAGAGCCAGTTGTCGCTGTCCTTCTTTTTTCCGCTCGCGTCTTCGTCGTAGTCGAACATCAGGTAGCCGGTGCCCGAAACGTCTTTGGGCTTTACGAAAACGATGACCTCTTTTTTGACATCTCCGTAATCCTTGCTTTTCATGATGACTTCGCGGATTCGGTCTGCGCCTTTTTTGGTGTGAATCGTGAGCGTTGCCGTCGAAGATGCTGTCTCAGGCTCCGGAACTTCGTCGGCCTTTTTCATGATGTCATAGCCCGTGAGCGACTGTGCGAACAAGCTGAGAGCTGAAAGCTGAAAGATAAAAGCGAATGCGATTGATTTTTTCATTTTGAAATCTCCTTTTGATACATGATTTCTAACGTCATTCCGAAACAAGTTCAGCATGACAAGGATTAAATCAAGTGTTTTCTCGAACAAATCCGTTTGTTTTATTTTCCTTTCCGAATGGTTTTGTGATAAAAAGCAGCACTGGCGTAATCGTGTAGTCCGCAATCAGTGCGCTTCCAAGGCCGACTACCGAAAGCCAGCCGATGTTCACCAGAACGTTCATCGTGCTCGTCAGGAAAATCGCGAACATGGCGCAGAGGATAACCGTCGTCATAATCATCGTTTTTCCGATTTCGCGGTATGAATTTTCGATGGCGCTCCGGTAGTTTCCGGTAAGTTCAAAGTGATATTTGATGTGGTTCGTAAAATGAATCGTGTCGTCAACGGCGATTCCGAGAATCATCGGCATAATCATTGCGGTAATCATGTCCAAGTTCACACTGGCGTATCCCATGATTCCGCCAATCAGCATAATCGGAACGACATTCGGAATCATCGCGATAAAGCCCGTCCGAACCGAAGTGAATGCAAGCACGAGCAGCACGAGGATTATAACGAGCGACGTTCCGATTGACTTTATCGAACCGCGCACGAGTTTTCCGTTCATATGCGCGTACTGCACGACCTCGCCCACAACGCCCGCATTCTGTGCGTCCGGGAAAAACTCCGCGACCCATTTTTTCACTTCCGCCATATTTTTTACGATTTCTTCTCCATCGTAGCCCGAAAGCTCTACTTTTAAGTATGCCGCCCTAAAATCATTGCTGATGTAGTCGTACAAATCCGTTCCGCCAGAGATTTCGTAGAGGAACATAATCTGGCTTACCAAATCCTGCTCGTCGGGAATGATGTACGCGTCGGGATTGTCTTCGTTAAGCGTGCGGTTCATCTCCTTTACGATTTTTGTGACCGAAGAAACGCGCGGCTTCCCGTTCGAGATTTTCGTCTGGCTCAAAGTTCCGATTCTCTCTGCAAGGATGTCCATGTTTTTGAGCACCTGCGGATTTTTGATTGCGTCTTCGTTTTCATATTCAATCAGAACTTCGTAGTCGTACTGACTGCCAAGCTGGCTTCGGGTGATTTCCAAAAGCCGTCTGATGTACGGAGTGCGCTCTCCCATCATGTCCGAATAATTCATGTTCACTTTGATTTTGAAAATGCCCGGAATTACCACGGCGGCAACAAGGACGGTCGCAATCACGGTGAGCCATTTTTTGTTGAGGATTGCTTTTCCCATCGCTTCGACGCGCAAATCCGCATTCGTCGCTCCTTCCGTGTTCACAAAAGTCGAGTCCGGCTGTTTGTCCTTTCCGAAGCTGTAGAGCACCGGAAGCAGAATGATGATGTATGCGAAAACCGCAAAAACCGCCGCCGCAGTAATACCACCGACCCAGCGCATCGGCTTGATTCCCGCCGCAAGGAACGAAAGCATTCCTGCCATCGTCGTGATTACCGTAAAGAAAAGCACCCAGCCGGAGTCGCGCACGCTCAAAACGATTGATTCCTTTCGCTTACCGGTTTTTCGAAAGTGCATTTTGAAGCTGTTGATGTAATGCACCGAATATCCGACCGCAAGCGCCATCGAAAGAAGCACGGTTATCATCAGCATAGAGTTGTTGCCTTTTATTCCGAGCCAGCCTGAAAAACCGAGCGTCGTCGTGAGTGCGCCAATTGTGGAAATAGACGGGACTACAATTCCGCGGAGCGAGCGGATAAAAACGGTAAGGCAGACGAGCATCACCAAAAATCCCGTGAGGATTCGCGTGACAAGCTGCTGCATCGTGACGGCTTCTTCTTCATATTCCGTGTAGCTCATGCCGGCCGGGCGGATTTCCCATTTGTCGGATTTGTACTTGGGGTCGTTAAAAATCTTCATCGCGGGTGGTGCGATTTTTTCCATCGCCTCGGTCATGTTTTCCGCATACTGCTCCAGATTCACGATAAGCTAGGTTTCCGTCGCATCGGCACTCACGAGCGTGTTCACAAGGGACTCTCGGCTTAAGATAAAAGCCTTCTTTTGTGCAAGCTCTTCTGCGTCCGCTGGAACGCCGTCTTCAAACGGGCTTGAAACCTCAAAGCCTTCTTCCGTGCCGACCGGAACCGAAAGCTCCATGAGAGACGTGATGCTTTCCGCGTACGGTACATTCTGCAAAAGCTCATCGCCAAGCTCGTCAATCATTTTTAGCACTTCCGGGGCAAAAACGTCGTCCGCCTTGATGTGCGCAAGCAGGCTGTCCGTCGAGCCGAAGATATCCTCAAAATGGTCCTGATTCTTCTTCGTCGTCTCCCAGTCGTCAAACCAGTCTTCTTCGCCGTTGTCGAGTTTCAGCCGGCCTAAGCCCAGACTTCCGAATATCGAAATGACTATCAGGCAGATGAGAAAAGCCGAGCGGTGAGCGACCTCAAACCGCCCGAATTTTTCAAACCAGTCGTTGATTTTTTTGACCTTCATACATGCCTCCGTTTTTTACCACTCAAAAACAGCCCAGCGGTCGTTCATTTTTGGAAGGAGTTTTGCAAAAAGCCAGCCTGAGAAACTGTGTTTTTTCATCTCTTCGTTAAAGCTGTGTTCTTCCACAAAACGAAGCCCCTCGCACAAATCCGCGATTTCCTTGCCGCTCCACGTTCCGCTTTTGAAGACGGCGTTGGTGTTTTTTACTGTGTCGTGATATTTCTGATTTTTGACCATGAGCGGATTGTTCTGCTCGGCAATCAGCGTGCCGTTCGGAAAGTTCGTTTTGAGAACGGAAAGCAGTTTTTTGATTTCGTCGAAGGTAAGATACATGAAAAGCCCTTCGGCAAGGAAAAGCACTTTTGAATTTGTCTTTTTGATTTCTGCGATGACTTTTTCGCACCAGCCGTTTTCAAGCACGCTCCCCGAAAGAAGTTCCTCGCGCTCACGGTTCGGAAAAACTTTCTTCCGAAGCTCGATTGAATCTGGCAAATCAAGATCGAACCAGGCAATTGAACCGTTATCCACGCGGGGAAAGCGGTTGTCAAATCCCGAAGCCATATTCACGATGACTGCCGACGGATTTTTTGCGACAAAATCCTTTACCATGCGGTCGAGCATTACCGTTCGGGCAATCACGCCTTCGTGCGACATGAATTTGTCAAAAGGCTTCGTGTCGATTCCGAGCGTTTTTATCATCTCCACAGCCACATCGTCGCGGACACGCGGATTTTTGCGCAGCGTCTCATTCGCCTTGATTGCAACGGGAATCAGAGCCGTCGTTTCTACATCACCAAGATTTATATTCATTTTTAACTCCTCCCTTTTTGTTAGTTCTAGCTAACTGTATAACAGTGTTATATTTTAGTCAACAAAAACGGCTGCCTACGAAATGAAATCATCTCATCGGCAGCCGCTTTGAAAATGCGCTTGTTATCTCAGTTTTTTGTATCCGTAAACAGCCGTGTCGCCGAGCTCTTCCTCGATGCGGATGAGCTGGTTGTACTTCGCCATGCGGTCGGTGCGGCTCATTGAACCTGTCTTAATCTGGCCTGAGTTTGTTGCAACAGCGATGTCGGCGATTGTTGTGTCCTCGGTTTCGCCTGAGCGGTGGCTTGTAACTGTGGTGTAGCCGTGGCGGTGTGCCATTTCGATTGCCTCAAGCGTTTCCGTAAGAGAGCCAATCTGATTGACCTTGATGAGAATCGCGTTTCCGGCACCCATCTTGATTCCTTTTTCGAGGAATTTGACGTTCGTCACAAAAAGGTCGTCGCCCACGAGCTGGCAGCGGTCGCCGATTTTTGCGGTGAGCTTTTTCCAGCCTTCCCAATCGTTCTCGTCGAGTCCGTCTTCGATTGAGTCAATCGGATATTTCGTGATGAGCTCTTCAAGATACGCAATCTGCTCGTCGTCGCTCAGGCATTTTCCGTTCGGGTCTTTCGGAGTTCCGTTTGAAAGTTCCTTGTAGTTGTAGAAGAATTTTCCGTCCTTTTCGACACTGAACTCAGAAGCAGCACAGTCCATCGCGATTTTTACGTCTTCGCCCGGCTTGTATCCCGCGTCCTTGATTGCCTGAACGATAGAATCGAGTGCGTCATTGATTCCGTTGAACTTCGGCGCGAATCCGCCCTCGTCACCGACCGCAGTTGAAAGTCCGCGGCCTTTGAGCAATTTTGCGAGCGCGTGGAACACTTCTGCACCCATTCTGATTGCTTCCTTTTCTGATTTTGCGCCGACCGGACGAATCATGAATTCCTGGAAAGCAATCGGTGCGTCAGAATGTGCGCCGCCGTTTATGATGTTCATCATCGGGACGGGAAGGACGTGCGCGTTAGCACCTCCGATGTAGCGGTAGAGCGGAATGTTCAGAGCCTTTGCCGCTGCCTGAGCAGTTGCCAAAGAAACTCCCAAAATTGCGTTTGCACCAAGTTTAGATTTTGTTGGCGTTCCGTCGAGCGCGAGCATTTTCATGTCGATTGTGCGCTGCTCAAAAACATTGTCGCCTTTCAGTGCAGGCGCGATGATTTTGTTCACGTTGTCCACGGCTTTGAGAACGCCCTTTCCGCCGTAGCGTGATTTGTCGCCGTCGCGAAGCTCAAGAGCTTCGTTTTCACCGGTTGATGCTCCGGAAGGAACTGCGGCACGACCTAACACGCCGTTTTCGAGAATTACATCAACTTCAACAGTAGGATTTCCGCGTGAATCGATGATTTCACGACCGATTACATTTGCGATTGCGCATTTATTCAGCATTTTTTAAACCTCCAGAACGTTTCCACTTTTGACGGGTTGTCTTTCTGATATGATAGTTAGCTTTAACTAACTAAAGTTAGGATATATTTCCTGTCTTTTTCTGTCAAGCGAGGAAGATTTCAGTTTTTATGACGCGTACTTTTATAAAATCCTTCCATGCCGCATAATTCCGTTATGGCAGAAAACACTTTGCAGAAAATACACGAAATTGCGTTTGCCGAATTCTTGGAAAAAGGATTCCGCGGGGCTTCTCTTCGGGAAATCGTCAAAAAAGCAGGCGTCACGACGGGCGCGTTTTACGGATATTACAAGAGCAAGGAGGAGCTTTTTTCGGCATTGGTAAAACCTCATGCGGATTATGTCTCGAACCTTTTTGGAAGCCTTATCGAACAATTCAAAAAACTTCCGAAAAATGAATGGGCAGATAACATGGCGACGTTCTCCAAAAAAGGAATCGTGCAGATTTACGAGTACGCGTGGAAGCACAAGGACGCGTTCCGCCTCATCCTGAACGCGAGCGAGGGAACGGTCTTCGAGAATTTCGTCCACGACATGGTCGAAAAGGAAATCGAAATCACGCACATTTTTTACAGGGAGATGGAAGCGCAGGGCTACGAGCCGTATGCATTCGAGCCGACGCTTGAGCACACGATTGTATCGGGCGAATTCTCCGCGCTTTTTGAGCTTATCGTCCACGACATTCCGTTCGAGAAAGGATTGAAATGCGCCGAGAAAATCCACGACTTCTACGAGGCAGGCTGGCAGAGCGTTCTCAAGCTGCCTGAATAATAGACCCCATCTCTCTCTTTTCCTTCCCCGCAGCCAAAATAAGCAACTTTTCGTCGCTAAAATCAAATTTTAATATTGACACATCACAAAAGATGGCTTACATTTTAGATAAGTAACACAACGTTACTAAAACATACCGGAGGAATTTATGACCATGAATCTTTTCAAGAATCTTCATGCGATGAAAAAAATATCGATGCTCATAATGGTGTTTTTGCTTCTCGTTTCGACAGCGTGCGCGCACGAAAGCAAGGATGCAAAATCTTCAGCAACAGGAGAACTTTCCAATATGAAAATTTCTATTCAAATCACAAGCGAAAGCGGAAATCACACGCTTACTGCAATGCTTGAAAACAATTCTTCGGCTGTGGCGTTTTACGAGCTTTTGAAAAAAGGGTCTGTAACGATTTCAATGCGCGATTACGGCAGCTTTGAAAAAGTCGGCTCTCTCGGAAAAACGCTTCCTAGAAACGACACGCAGATTACGACGAGCGCGGGCGACATTATTCTGTATCAGGGGAATCAGATTACGATTTACTACGACACAAACAGCTGGAACTTCACACGGCTTGGAAAAGTGGATGGAGTAACACAAGCCGAACTCAAAAAGATTCTGGGCAAAGGCGATGTGACGGCGGTGTTTGAAATCGCAGAATAAGAAGAAAGAATCAAGGAGAAATCGATGAAAGCAAAGGCAATTTTTTCGGCGGCGATTTTCACGATGGCAGTTTTCAGCCCGTTCGCAAAGGAAAACACAAAGGCGGCAAGCTACAAGACGCACGAAGTGGCAAACGACAAGTCTGTTCCTGTGGTCTACTTTATCCGGGACATCACGTCCCAGGCACTGGTCAAAGTCTACAAGGCCACCGGCTACACCGCAAAAGGAAAGACCGGAGTAAAGGTTAGCACCGGCGAAAGCGAAAAAACAAACTACCTGCGCCCTGCACTCATCAAAAATCTTGTTAAGGATGAACTGAACGCCACCATCGTTGAATGCAACACGGCTTACGGCGGCTCTCGGAGCAACAGCATTGACCACATGCGCATTGCAAAAGAGCACGGTTTCTTAGATGTGGCAAACGGCTTCGACCTTCAGGATGCGGACGGCTACATGACGCTTCCAGTGAAAGGGGGAGTGCGGCTCAAGGAAAATTATGTCGGAACTCATTTTAAGGATTACGACACCTATCTGATTCTTTCTCACTTCAAAGGTCACGCGATGGGCGGCTTTGGTGGGGCAATCAAAAATCTTTCCATTGGATTTGCTTCAGGAATGAGCGTCGCAAAATCCGGGAAGCTGAATATTCACAGTGCGGGGAGAAGCGTAACAAGCTGGACGCACTGCCCCCAGGACGAGTTCCTTGAATCGATGGCGGAAGCGGCAAAATCAGTCTGCGATTACATGCAGAACGGAAAAGGCATTGTCTGCGTAAATGTGATGAACCGACTTTCTGTAGACTGCGACTGCGATTCAAATCCTGCAGAGCC
>JAFXSM010000045.1 GCA_017525605.1 Treponema sp.
GCTCACTTTTTTGAGCAGCCAAGATGATTTGAACACCTCTATGTTCTCTGTTTTGCCGGAACAGTATTCAAGGAATGTTTATCCGGCAGGTTTGCTAGGAATAAACCCAGACGGGAAATTTATAGTGAACAAGTATGAAGTCGGTAGTTCAAAGAGGGCTGCTGTTCAAGGTTTGGTAAAAGGCGATTTCGTGCTTGATTCTGAGAGCGGAGAATATCAGCGTTTTGTAGGAAATTCATCATACAAAAGTGCTAGAAGCATTGATGATGCTGAATTGGAAACTTCTACAGATTTCCTTGATACCGATTTTTATTTTTCAGAAGATGATTTTTCGAACGGATATTCTGCTTTGGACTTGATTAGAAATCTTCCTGTGCAAATTTCTCAAAAATATGATGCGCCAGCTTCGGAAAATGAAGCGATATCAGTTCTAAACGAAATTCTGAAAAATAAAGAATTGATATCCGTTTCTGCTCAGTCTAAATCTATTGTTTTGGACGATGAAATTTTGGATATTCTTAACATTATAGAAAGCCTAAATGAAAGAGAACTTGTGTCACTTAACAGAATGTTCTTGAGTGATACATACGATGAATGTCCTAATGTAGATTTTAACTGTGTTGATATTACAGAAGTTCTGCCATTGCTTTCGCTTTCAATCAACGAACAAGAAATTGAAAGCCACAATGATGAAGTTCGTGCAGCCACATATTCAGAATATGAAGCGAAAAGAAGAAATATAGAAAATATCTGCAAAGGATATAAATCTATATCAGTCCTCAATTTGCACGCAGATAACATGTACGACATCATCGGTAAAATGTATTTTGGCGGAACGTATTCAATATCATGGTCTAATATGGAAGCGAGCATCGCATATCTCATGTATATGAAAGCTGAAACTTCAAGGTCACTGGGGAAAAAAGATTATTCAATCGAGAAATCGCTGATAGGTGGACCTAAGAAGTTGTTTTCTGCAAAGAAAAATTTTCCTATAGGACCAATTGTTGTAAGTTCTAGCTTGGATGGTCAATTCGATTTGCGATATGGAATTTCTGGTTCTGCAGAATTAGTATCAAATATCAATGCTGGTTTTGTTAGCCTGTTTGGTACAAGAGCAAGAATTGGAGCTAATTATGGAACAAAATGGGTAAAGTGGTTTAAGGTTTGGCGAAAATGGGTATACAGACCAAAGGCATATTTTGATTTCTATGCAGATTCTGGACTTGTTAAGGAAGTTGCATATTATGTTGAGCTGCCATCAATAACGACAGATAGCTCTCTTCCTGCTGATGTCAATTTGTCAGGCAAAGCTGTTCTGACTCCAGTTTTCACGGTCACGCCAAAAGTTGGTGTTTACAACAATACGCTTTGGTTGGGTGCAGATTGCGATAATATGCTTGATGTCGGTGTCGAAGCAACTTCTCGAAATCTGAAATCGTATAAAATTGATGGTATCGTCGATTATAGATTAAAAATCTCCCCAAAGGTCGGCTATGATTTGACAATTCCTGTAATTAACAAACGACTAAGTGCAAAGGATAGAGTACTTAGCACCATAAACCTTCCAACACGAAGGCTCGCGACATGGACTATAGTTGACAAGAGATAAGGATTTACTTTTTGAAAGAAATGCAAAGAACATTCAATGAAAGGTGTTCTTTGCATTTCTTCGGAAAATAAAAAAAAAGCAAAAAAGGAATAATCATGAAAATCCAATCAATCACACTGGCATTATTGTCCGCAATTGCGCTTTCGGCGTGCTCGTCAATATCGACGGAAATCGGCACGGACGAAATGGCGGACAATTCCTTTCCGGTGGAAAGCGAAGTCGCCGAGGAAGGAAATCTGCTTTATTACACGCCAAGCGAAAAATCTTGCTTGTTCCCGAAAAAGCGACCGGAATATTCAGGAAACGACATATTAATAGAAGGAAAACACACATCAACGAGAAGCATGGGAATCACGAAGGATTATCTCTCCGACATACTCATGTTCAACGCGAGAGTCTACAGCCAAGTTTGCGACGGAAGAATATCGTCGGAAGGCTCTTCCGCACCGTTCAGGTTCGACACGCACGTAGGCTGGTTCTCAAGCTACAGCAAGGAATTCTTATTGAAGTCGTCGGAATGCAGCCTCGGAACATTGAATTTCATCGACAAATACTCAACGCAGACGATTCAGACACCGTACAAAGCCGCAACAGTCATGCCGAACGGCGGCGGAACTTTTGAAATCTACGCCACAAAACAATTATGGTACATAATCAAGCGCGGAAAGAACGCGACGGACGAGCAGTTCGCGAAAGTGAACAAGCAGCCAGGAATGGATATGAAACTTGCGTTCAGGGAAAAGAGGCAGGTTTTTCAGGTCACGGACGAAAGCGGAACTGTTCTTGCGGATTTTACCATGAACTCGTACAGGATTTTCCAGAACGGAATGGAAAAGCGTGAAAGCGTGCGCTCATCGATATCGCTCTTCTGTGCATGGGTTTGGGTTTGCGACGAAATACTTGAAAAAATTGAAAAAGAGGGAGATTTATGAAAAAGAGAGGCATTTATCCAGTTTTTTTTGCGTTGATGATGATTTTTGTTTGCGCGGCTCTTCCGTCATGCTATGTCGGCGGAACTCCGTATATTGAATCAGCAGAATGGGATTCCGACAAAGAGCTGACGATTCATCTTTCTGGGCAGCCGTCCGACTACGAGCTTGGGGCGGAAGTCAGCATAGACGGAAAGAAAGACAGCTCATACTACATCAACGTCGATATTTACAATCCGTTCACCTTCAAAGTCAAAGTCAAGCTGAACAAATCCGTCCCGAAAGGCGCGTTCGTCACAATCTTCGCCACCGACCGCAGCGGAGACTTGACCGGATCCGTGACACTGGAGCGGAAATGAAATGAAAAAGCATCTACTATTAATTCTGATGATTATCTCCGCCGTATCATATCTGAATGCGGAGGATGAGAAAGCGGATTTCAAAAGCGAGCTTTTTGTTTTTGCAGGTGCAAAAGCCGAAAAAATGACGGAATCAGTTTATTCAAACGGAGAAACTGCGAGCGAGCTTGTGTGGTCGGATATTGTCGATGCAGTATTCGATGTCTCGCTCGGTTTGAATTTCATAGGCATTTCCGCTGATTTCGGTTTTTCAGCAGGAGTCCCGTTGAAATGCGGAACTCTGGAAGATTCCGATTTCACAAATGAAGTCAGAACGCAATATTCAAAGCATGATATCGTCATCGACAGGGATTTTTCCGCTTCCGCACGGCTCGGTTATGAATTCGAGTTCTGGAAAATCTCTGCGACACCATTTCTGGCATTTGAATATCGGACTTCGAAATTTTCAGCGAGAGACGGACATTTCGAGTATCCTACAGAATCCGGAGAAATGAGCGGCATCGTAATCAGCTATGAGCAGGAATTTTTCATTCCGGGATTGGGTGCAAGAATCTGGCTCGATGGCGGCAGCTGGAAATTCATGGCGGATTTTGCTTTTCACCCGTTCATCAGAATCAACACGACCGACAGCCACTTTCTGCGAAGCGTCCAGTTCTATGACACGTTCAAGAACTGCCTCGGCTATTCGTTTGACGTAGGAGTTCGCCGCGGAAATTTCTTTGCGAAAAGCGGCATCCGAATGATTTTTGAAAAAGAAGGCGAAACATCGTCCTGCAACATCGGCAAGTCCGACAATTCATTCATTGAATCCAAAGATATCTCAAGCGGCTTCAAAAGCATCTACTGCACAGGAAGCATCGGCTGGATTTTCTGAAAATTTCCGTGAAACGCTATGGTGATTCAGTTTTTCGCGGCGTAAACTTTGTGCAACAAAACGAACTTTTCAAGATGCGCATAGAAAAGCTAGTTTTGCAAAGAAAATTTTTCGGAGAAAGAAAATGAAAAAGAAAATTACATTGCTCGCAATTATTTTTTCCATAATGATGACTTCGCTTTTTGCGGAGGAAGCGGAAGAGGACGAAAATAAATGGGCTAATTTTTGCGGAATGGGCATGATGTTTTCGGTTTACAACATGAAGATAGACGGTGACGGTAACCGCAATTTCGCAGGAGCACTTATCGATTTGTCGGAGACGGTGGTCAACATCGATAACGGGCTTACGTTCAGGGCTGATTGGGGAATCTAGGGAGAAACAGTTTGCGATGATGTATCAGCTTTCGGAGACGGCAATAAAAAATTTCATACAATGGATTTCGCGGTTGGTGTCGGATACTCCTTTATAAGAAACGAAAAAACGAGCCTTTCGCTTTGCGGAACATTAGGATTCAACTGGCTTTCAAAAACTGCTGATGCCGATTTCACTTTTGGCGAAAAAAAATTCAGCGAACTTGAATACAGTTTGTTCATGTTTGGAGTCGGAGCA
>JAFXSM010000046.1 GCA_017525605.1 Treponema sp.
AAATCCTGATTTTCAACCAGCCCAAGATTCAGAGCCATTTCACGAGCCTGTAATAATTTATTTAGATTTTTTGCTTCACAGATTGTTTTTGTAATGCGGCCGTTCAAATAGTCGTCATATATCTCGCGGTCTAAATCAAAAGAGACGTGAACTCTTCCATCCTGTTCCATAAGATTTCTTTTGATAAGCCATATCCAGTATCCCTCTGCACCATGCGCAACCATTGCCCCGAGCTTTCCTGCAGAGAGATGTAAATCTTTTCTGATGATAAATAATCTTCGCATTCCCATAAAGCTTTTTTCCTTTTGAACTGGTGACAAATTGTGACCGGTTCATATTTCAAGCTCTTCCCGAATCTCTTTCATAGTCTCTTGAAAATTCCGAACTCTACCTTCCTCAATATCAGCCAGTCCTTCAAGCAAGTGATTTACTAGAGTTCTATAAGTTCTATATTCAGGAGTATTTTCGTGCACCTGCAAATCAGAAAAATCAACTTGCTTCAGAACATACAAATCCTCAACATGGCATTTATAAAGTTTCGACAAAATATCAAAGTTTTCGATGCATGGAATATTCTTACACTTTTCATTTTCCCAGGCGTAAATTGCCACCGGCGTCTCGAATCCAAATATTTCCTGCAGCTGCTTTACGCTATATCCATTTTTATTTCGCAGTTCTTTTAGGAGTCTTGAAGTTGCCGGTATATCAACGACGGTTCGTTTTGTTGGTTTAATTGAATATGAATATTCCATACGCACATTATAAAAGGAATCTGCAGAAAGAAACAGTAAACTGTTAGTTTAAAAATTACTTCAAAGACATTGAAGTTGACTTTGAAGTGACTTTGAACCTACCAGGAGGAATCGTGTTATGCTTCTCGATGATATTATGAAAATCACAGCAATGGAAAGTATAAATTTTGAATGTAAATCTCGCTTAAATCGAGATGATACAGAAGGATGGCTTAAAACCATAGCAGGCTTTTCAAATGCAGAAGGAGGTTCATTTTTTATTGGTGTTGAAGATAAATCAAATAAACTTATAGGCTTCACGCGCAAAGAAGCTGATAATGAACGCAATTTCTTTAATAACCAAGTAAATGAACATGTTTTTCCTCGTCCAACCTACAAGATTTCTTTTATCAGTTACCATATTCATGACAAGGAACTTTTTATAATCAGAGTTGATGTTTCTGAATCTCCAATAAAACCGATAATCTTGAAGTTCAAAAATGTTCCTTCAATTTATATGCGTCGTGAAGGTTTCACAAATGGTGCAACTTACGAAGAAATAATTGCAATGAGTATAAAAAGCCATAATACAAAGTTTGATGTGCTTGATTCTGGTTTTGAATACAAGCGTGAAAACTTTACAAAGTTGCTTTCATTTTACAGTGAACATAATTCGGGCAAGGAATTAACTGACAAAGCATTGCAATCAATGGGATTCTTTACAAATGATAAAATCTTAAAGAATGGAGCCGTTCTATTTTCTGATGATTATTCTGGAGAAAGAACACAAATTCAATGTTCTCTTTTTGCAGGTTTTACTAAAGGTAGCGAGAGAATTATTACAATTAACAGATTTAGTGGAAACCTTATAGATTCTATAAATTTCATAATGGAATTTGTAAACCTGCGTATGAATCATGCAATGGTAAAACTCCCGGATTCAAGAATTAATTTAGATGCATACCCAAAACGCGCACTTTTTGAAGGAGTAATCAATGCCTTGGCTCATAGAGATTATTTTCTAGAAGGTACACAAATTCAGATTGATATGTTTAAAGATAGAATGGAAATTTCTTCACCAGGAAGTTTTTATCAGGGTGAAAAAATTTCAAAGACTTATGATCTATCCAATATTATTTCAATGCGCCGAAATGAATTAATTTGTAAAGTTTTTGTAAAATGCAATGTAATGGAAGCTGCCGGAACCGGATTCGATAAAATTGTTTCAGATTATGCAGATGCAGACGAAAATCATAAACCATATATTTTCTCATCATCAGATCATTTTACACTCGTTCTTCCAGATTTAACCTATTCTTTAGGTATTAAGAATGACAGCATTCCAGCAATTGATGTTTTGCCAGCGCCTCCAGTTTCCGAGCATGATGAAAAAATCCTTGCCTTTTGCTGTAATGCACCTCGAAAAGCAAGTGAAATAGCAAACTATCTTGGAATTTCAGATTCTACATATTTCAGAACAAAAATACTTGATGCTTTAGTAAGTTCGGGTTATTTAACACTGAATAAACAGGGAAACGCCAAAACTTATAAGACTGATTTAGAAAAAGTAAAGCTTTAATGTTTTTTCGCACATACAAAGTCGATTCGTTTTTGAAAGTTCAATTAGATACTAATTTAAAACCTTCAGGCACTCAGCCCGAAGGCCGACAATTTAAACCAAAACTCTAACTTAAACTCAATTTTAAACTGAAATTTTCTGTTGCAATCTGTGTTGTTTTTTAGAAAAAATGTGATGTATAATGCAGAAAATGCAGCATTCTGAAGGGATTTGATACTAACGGGGACTATTTTGACTTTCTAATACCCCGGAGGCCGCAGGTTCGAGCCCTACCCCAGCTATAACAGACCACTCAAGCCTTGAGTGTTTTTTTGTTTTTATTGGAAATGTCGGGAAATGTTTTGAATTATCCAGCCAAAAATATCCTTCTTATCCACTTTTACTACCAATTAACACCTTTATTTTTGGTGGTAAAAGGTGTTAAATATCTGTAAGAGTTTTACTATGGCAGATATAATCGAATTAGAAGAACAGATTTCAAAACTTCCTATTGGATACATTACAGAAAAAGTTATAAACGAAAAAAAATATTACTGTCAGCAGTGGAAAGAAAACGGAAAGTCAAAAAGCCGCTATATTTCCGAAGATGAAGCAAATACTCTCAAACCTCAGATTGAAGAAAGAAAAAAACTTCAGAAAGAATTGAAAGCATTAAAAAAGACTTTGCCTGCTCCAGTTACGAAATCAACAAAAGAAGAACTCCCCGAACCTGACTTCAAAATGCCAGCCCTCTATGGTGAAGCTCTTTTGAAGATGGCTCAGACAGCGAGCCAGTACGAACGTAGAGACTGTTTTTCAAAGATTCAGGACTTCTTGAAGACTCCTGCGGCTGATAAAGTTTGTCTTGTTTTTGGTCTCCGCAGAACTGGAAAAACAACACTCCTGAAGCAGCTTGTCCTTGCCATGAATGAAGAAGAACAAAAATCAGCCATATACATTAAAGCCTCTACAGAAAATACAATTGAAGAATTGAATGCCGACTTAAAGCTTGCGAACAAACTCAAATATAAATATGTCCTTATTGATGAAATCACACTTATAGAAAAGTTCATAGACAATGCAGCCCTCCTTTCGGACGTGTATGCAGTTTAGGGAATGAAAATTGTTTTGTCCGGTACAGATTCTCTGGGTTTCTGGTTTGCTCAGAATGAAGAACTTTATGACCGTGCTGTTACAATTCACACAACTTTTGTTCCTTTCCGCGAATATTCAAGACTTTTGAAAATCGATGATATAGACGAGTATATCCGTTATGGTGGAACTCTGAAGGCTGGAGAAACGAATTTTGAGAATAGCGATGCCAATGCTTTCGACGCATCTTTCCGTACTGATGAATCCACACGCCGTTACATCGACACTGCTATTGCGCAGAATATTCAGCATTCCCTTAAATGCTATGACAGGGGAAATCATTTCCGCAACCTGATTGACCTGTACAAAAAGGATGAGCTCACAAATGCCATCAACAGAATTATCGAAGATATGAATCAGGCTTTTACTGTTGATGTTATCACACGAGACTTCAAATCCAGCGATTTAAGCTCAGCAAAAGACCTTCTCCGCCGTGAAAAAGATGAAACAAAGCGCACTGATTTTCTGGATTCTTTTGATGCAAACGAAGTTACAAAAAAGCTTATGGAAATCCTTAAAATCCGCAACAAGGAAAGGCAGGCCATAGAAATCGAAGATGTTCATGTTAAGGAGATTACCGAATACTTAAAGGCTCTGGATTTACTCGAAATCGTTTACACAGAGAACATTCCTATCAGCAACAAAAAGCAGGAACGGATTATTTTTACCCAGAGCGGAATGCGATTCTGTCAGGCTCAGGTGCTTGTTTACTCTTTAATGCAGGATGAAGTTTTCGGATCTTTGACAGGAGAATTACGCGATATTATAACGGATAAAATTCTTGAAGATGTCCGCGGACGAATGCTTGAAGATATTGTCTTTCTGGAAACAAAGCGTGCCTACGGTTCAAAGCGAAATGTTTTTAAGCTCAAATTTGCTTCCGGCGAATTTGATATGGTCATTCAAGACAAGACAAAAAAACAATGCGAGATTTTTGAAATCAAACACAGCAAGGAACTTTTCCCGGCTCAGTACCGTCATATTAATGATGAAGAAAAAATCTCTCTTACTGAAGCTCAATTCGGAAAGGTTGTTCGAAGATGCGTACTCTATCGCGGAGAATCAGAGATGCTGGAAAACGGCGTTGAGTACAAGAACGTGGAAGAGTTTTTGAAAGGGTTGAAGTGATTTTCTAAAATTCTAAATCGAAAAATTGGTAAATTAGCAAATGAAAGCACCTCGAAGCATAAAAACTAAACCTGTTCGGAAACATCAGTTTCTGAACAGGTCTATTTATTTTCCTTGAAAATCCGTAACTTTTGCGCCATCATAGTTTCCGTGAAACATCGTGTTCTGAATTCCATTCTTGTTTTTCTTCTCTTGTTTTCCGCACACATCGGAACAGATGTCCGCACTGCGCTGTTCGACGAGAGCGATGACATAAAAATCGTCACGACGCACACCTCATCGCAGGAAATATCGCCTGCACTTTTCAGCGAATCAAGAATCATCGAGCAGAGCGTTGTCCGCTCGCAAAGAAAATCGGGAGTCTCATTCCACTTTGAGAACAACGTTTTCCTCACGGAAAAATCGTCATACACGGAAGCGACAAAGACATTCCGCCGGAATCCGATTTCCACGAGAGTCCTGCTTCTCCCAAAATCAATTCAGAACGTCATTTTCCTTCAGACAGTCATTTAGGATTTCTTCCATTATTTATCCCATTCTTACATTTTAATTTTCTCATTTTTAGTGAAGGTTATTTTCATGGCAGTAGTCGTTTTGATTGGCATTTTTGTCATCATGACAGTATTGTGCGTCATTCTGTTCAGATGACGCGTATCTACAGGAATCTTATGAAAAATTTCTGCACCGCTGAAGAATTCTCATCAACAGAAAGAGAAGAAGTATTCGAAGAGATTTTGTGTCTTATCGACAAAAAAACGCTCGTCAATAAAAACCTTGTCCTTTCCGACATTCGCTCTTACGAGCACGCGAAAGGCGGAAAGTTCGCATCTTTCGGCTCGATTTTCGTTCACACGGCAAAGACAGCCGGCGTAAACGGATTTTGTATGTCAGGTGGGATTTTCGGAAGCAAAATTGAACTCCTGATTCTTTGGGACGAAATTTCGGAGCACAGGCTAACGAAGCTTTCTGAAATTGCAAATTCGCTCTCAAAATTTGAGGAGTCAGAAAAATCGTTGGAAGAGATTATCTCTTTCCTGAAAAAAATTTAGCCGCATCCTTTTCAGGATGTTTTTATGTGAGGTTTATATGTTTAGTCTTATTATAGTTGTTTCTATCGTCGCTGGTTCCGCTTTTTTCTCAATTCTTTCGATTGCAATCGACAATCTCGGAGACAAATGCATCGAATTGATTGACAAAAAACGCGCAGCGAAAACGGCAAAATAATTTTTTTTTTGCAACCAGCATAGAAAACAAACGGATTTGTTCGCGATTAACATCGCTCACTCTTAAAAGTGAAGGTGTTAGCCCTGAACAAATCCGTTTGTCTTAAAAAAAGACCTTCCTCATTAAGGAAAGTCTTTTGTCAAAAAGCGTTTAAGCTATTTTATTTTCCCTGCCACAGAGCCTTGAAGAAAGAGGCCAGCCAGGCGTGCGCCGAGCTCAGCCTCCAGACGTGCTTATAATACAGATAGAGGGCGCGGACGTGGCGAGCGAACGAATCCAGACGAGAACCTTTGTATTTTTGGGAGAGTCGTTTCTTGAGATTTTCGATTGACTTCATCTTCAAAAATTCAGCCGACGGACAGGACTATCTTCCAGTGGAACCGAAGCCGCCGAAACCACGCTCCGTCTCATCGAGGGCAGCCACCGGAACGAATTTTCCAAGAGTGACGGGCGCGACCACGAGCTGCGCGATTCTATCTCCGTTCTTCACGACGAAATCTTCGCTTCCGAGGTTCACCAGAATCACCTTCACTTCGCCCCTGTAGTCGGAATCGATTGTGCCCGGAGTGTTTAAAACAGTCACTCCGTTTTTTGCGGCCAAACCTGAACGCGGCCGCACCTGGATTTCAAAGCCCTCTGGAATCGAAAAAGAAAGCCCAGTGGGAATCATCGCCCGCATTCCGCTTTTTATCGTTACATCTTCGGTCAAAAAAGCGCAGACATCGCATCCTGCCGCCCCAGCCGTCTTGTACTCAGGGATTTTCGCCCCTTTTTGGGCGACGCATTTTATTTCTACTGTGTTCATGCGGAAATTATAGCGGAAAAGCCGAGGCTGAAACAGAGAGAAAGCAGAGAGGAAAGAAGGGTCGAAAAAAACGATTATGGCTTCAGAAATCGCTCAGCGATTTCAATTTCAAAGCCAGATTCTTTGTAGCTCGCAGCGACTTCATCATAAAAACGCGAAAGCTTTTCGCTCCAGTTAAGATTCTGCGCCTCATGAAGCGCATCCTCCACAGCCTCGTCAAAATCAAGACCGTTTCCGATTGGCTTTGCATCGATGAAAGCCGCGAGCAAATCATATCCCCTTATGACTCACTCTCCCAAAACTTCCTTCCGTTTCTGCTCCCAGTATTGACTCATAATCTTGTTCGCTTCTCTTACGCCCAAGCCGTCAACATCGGGCATTCCGCTCAAAAGGACTTTTTTCACCAGCTCCCATTCTCAGTTTTCGTCACGAGCGAATGTTATTTCTCTTGTCGGAACTTCCTTCCCCGCCATAACGATGATTTCCTTCCGCTTCGGGCTGCGGCTTTTTGTCTCGAGTGCGCGGCCCCCGCCTTTCCTGTACCGTGCGAGCCACCTGCTGAAATATGACCTGTGGATTCCCGTCCGCGCTGAACTTCCCGGACTCAAGCCTGTGCCAGTCGATGCTCCTGAGCCTTTGTCTCGCCTCCGCCGACAGCCTCCCAACGCCCTCAGCCAGTTTCCTTTGGTGCGGGATTCGTGTTATTATGTGTGTGGGACACCCTGTGTGCATTTTCTGCCTCCGTGTAGGTTTTCTTGGTCGAAAACATTCTACCACGGACAGTTTTTTGTGCGCGGGGTGTCCTATTTGTTTGTGAGTTTAGTCAGATTTTAGGTAAATCTTCCACGGAGGCGTCAACAAGGCTTTGAAAATCTTTCATCTTCTTCTCAAGATTTTTAATGCTCAAGGCGGGATTTGAGCGGACAAATCTGAAATTTTGCCACAAACCTGCATTTACTAACTGAATTTCCCCAAAACCGACCAGAAATTTCTTCAAAGGCGACTCTTCAATCAGCGACAGGATTTCCAGAAGTTTTTTCGGTCGCGAAAGATTGAATTTTGTTGACAGATTTTTGGGAGAAAATGCGAAAATTTTTGTAAGAATTGAAAAATCATCTTACTGTTGCTACCATAAAACTATGTTGGATTTTGACGGGCTTACCAAACATCTCAAAGATTCGCATGGTCTGAATGTTGACAAAAATCAGGAAACTGACTTGCGCAACATCGGCTACTACCACGGCTACAAGGGCTACCGTTTTATCAGAAAATCATCGAATCGAATTGCATTCACTTCTTTCAGCCAAGTTGTTACGCTCAACAGATTTGATATGCGCCTCAAGACGATTATCTACCCGCGTCTTATGTTTTTGGAAAACGCTCTCAAAAGCCGTGTGATTGAGGCGGTGCTTTCTGACAGCGGCGCTGAAAATCTTTCGGAAATTTACAAAAAATCGCTCACCTACTATCAGGAATTTCGCCCAAAAAATCAGAATCAAGTGCAGAATGACCGCTCACGCTACCGTCAGGAATTCAAGAAGAAAAAAGATTTGGAGATGAAAATCTCGTCCGCGCTTATCCGTGACTATATGCAGGGACGCGACATCGAAAACCACTACTTTGACAACGACCGCGATGTTCCGCTGTGGGCTGCGTTTGAAAGCCTTACGCTCGGCGAGTTCGGCATTTTCTTTTCCTGCACAAATATGGCGATAAAAAAGAGCGTTTCCGAGCAGTTGGGGCTTCGCAAAAGCCTGAACGCAGACGGCGGACTGCTCACCGACATCATTTTCTGCCTGAAAAACCTGCGTAACGCAATCGCCCACAACGGCGTGATTTTTGACACAAGATTTGCCACGCAGAAAGTTGAGCCGCGGGTCAAGAAACTGCTCGAAACTGAGATGGAAATTGAGAACATCGATTTTTCGTTCATTGTGTCGTATGTCGCGCTCATCGTCTATCTTTTAAAAGCACTCAAAGAAGCAAAAGACTGCGTGAGTTTCATCAACGAATACGAAAAGACAATCGAAATGCTCTCCGCGAACTTTCCGCAGGAAGTCTATTTCAAAATCGTCGGCACACAGGAAAAAAGCGTTCTTGAAAAGATGCGGGCATTTGTAAAACGAACATCGTAAAACGCTTGACTTTTTAGGCTCACTCCGATATATTAAAAATAGATTATGGCTTATGTCTGCGGACTAAAGCTTAGAGGGAATCTGACGAGTCGGATTCCTTTATTTTTTTAAATTTTCTTGCCGATTTCGATGTGTTTTTATTATTTTTATTGTAATGGAAGAAGAGAGAAACTCGGGCAAGAAGACTTTTAAAATCCTATCCATTGATGGCGGCGGAATTCTCGGTTTGTATTCAGTTGATGTGCTTGACCGTATTCAAAGAGAATATTGCAATGGCAGACCATTGTCACAAGACTTCAATCTGATAACAGGGACTTCCACTGGCGGCATAATTGCATTGGGACTTGCCATCGGAAAATCAGCGGAACAGATAAAAGAATTTTACCTTCGGTATGGAGAATCAATTTTTCCAAAGAACAGACGAAAAAGGCCCGGTGTTTTCAAACAAAAATATTCAAAAGCAAGTCTTAAAAATGCTCTAAAAGAATTCTTCGGCAACCAAAGAATTAAAGATTGCAAAACTGCGGTCTGCATTCCGTCCATAAACGCGGCGACCTGCCAGCCGATAATTTTCAAGACGAACAACAACGGCTCTTTAACTCGTGATGAAGATTTTTCCATTGTTGACATTGCCCTTGCGACTTCTGCCGCTCCAACTTATTTTCCGATGCACAGTTTTGAGAATTTTTTGGGATTAGTAGACGGCGGGCTTTGGCAGAACAATCCAGCACTTTGTGGCGCTATTGAGGCAATCAGTTATTTTGTCGGGGAAGGAAAAGAATTTGATTCTATGAAAATTCTTTCTATCGGAAACCCAAGTTCCGTTACACGAAGTTCTGTTTATACAAAAAAACATAATTCAGGAATTTGGAATTGGAAGCAAAATCTTGTTCACTTGCCGATGAAGGTAACTTCTGTCGCAACACATCAGATTCTGCAAATCTTGCACAGAAACAATGCGCTGAACATAAAAGATTATCTGAGAATTGAGCCGAACAATTTGACAGAAGATTATAAAAATCTGAAGCTTGATTCTGCGGACGACCAATCATATAAAAAATTGCAGGAGTTAAGCTTTCAAGATTTCAATCAGAACAAGCATTTACTGCAAAAATTTTTCAAGGAGGAAGAACTATGACTTTACACGAGGCGTTTATTAAATTTGACGATACCATAAAGATTTCTCAAAACAAGAGAGATTCTATTTTACGAAGCAGGGATGCCGTCCGCGATAAAATACGAACCTACTTCAAAGATGAATTGCATGAAAACCAGCCAGAATTCATGCGTCAAGGCTCATTTGCAATAAATACGGCTCTCAATCCTCTGCCAGATAAAGAAGTTGACATTGACGATGGCTTATACCTGAACAATGTTGATGAGAATGATGAATCAACATGGCCAACACCGAAAGAAATTCATTCTACAATTATAAATGCACTCGAAGGGCATACGCAGGACGGTTGTGAGGATAAGACCTCTTGCGTGCGCGTCATTTACAGGAAGAACTACCATGTGGACATTCCGATTTACATTATGAAAGGCGAACACGCTTTGCTTGCGAATAAAAAGGCAAATAAGTGGGAAGCAAGCGATTCAAAGGATTTCAGCGACTGGTATTTCAGCACTCGCAAAAACGCTCAGACTTCACGCATTGTCCGCTACTTAAAAGCATGGCGGGATTTTCAAGATTTTAAATTTGCGAGCATCGAATTAACAATTCTCGTTGCAAATCATCATATTCAAAATGATGATGACGAAATTGCCTTGAAAAACGCTTTGGATGCGATAATTTCAAATCTTTCATGGTTAAAAAGAATTGATAAACCAGTTTCTCCGTTTGAGGATTTATGGGAAGAACTTTCCGAACAAGAAAAAAATTCCCGAATCAAAAAACTCAAAGATTTGCGAGATGATATTGAGAATGCAATCAACGCACCGTCCACTCACAGAGCATCGCTTATTTTGCGGGAGCAATTCGGGGAGCGTTTTCCGATTATCGAAGATACGAATACAGATAATGTGAAGACATATTCGGCAGGGGCTAAGCCGTGGGGATTGTAAAAGTAAGCATAACCTACATTCAGAATAATTACCCCGAAGTTTCAATAACGGAGTGCAATTCAAACATTATTTTTGAAGGACACTTTGTTATTGAGGCTCGGCATGGTGATTTTGAAATTCATATTGCTCCACGATTGCGAATTCAGTTTCCAAAAAATTATCCGAAAGAATTGCCTGTTACTTTTGACATTGACAACAGAATCACTTATGACCACAAATATACGGACGGAAGTTTATGCCTTGCCACCGAAATCGATATGTTTTCAGATCTCCACAGCTCAAAATGCATTGGAGATTATATTGAAGGATTTTTGATTCCGTATTTTATTTCTTATGAATACTGGAAAAAGACAGGAACTGATATTTTCGGTGACCGTGCTCACGGACGGCAAGGTATTTTTGAAACCTTGCGGGATTTTCTTGAAATGCCAACTGCTACAGATAAAGAATTATATTTCCTGCTTACATGGGCAGCAAAAATACAAAATATCAAGTGGCTAGATAAATCCACGCAAAAAGAATTATCAAAAAAATATTCGGGTAAAATCATACGATTGAGGACACTTGGAATTCCATTTTTGCGCAAGCAGGTTCAAATGCTTTCCGTGCCGCTTTGAGATTTTTCACCAGAATATATTGCTTTATGAATAAAAATGAACATCACTATCTGGCATTTCATCAATATCAGCAGTTGCCTTTTCCCACTGCTCTTCTGTACCAAGATATAGTACATCGTGATAGGATTTAATTGATTCTATATCTTTTACACTCCATGATACGATAACGCCATTTCCATTTTCATCTACTATCGAAGATGCCTCCCCTTCTATCAGCCGTGCACCATCTTCTCTTCGATAATAACATGTATAGCCATCTCCTATAAAAGTTTTCTTTCCAGACACAAAATAATGTGTCGCGTAGGAGTTAATGGATTCGTTGGTGAAACCTTCGTTTAACCAACTACCTTCTGTATCTTCGATTTCCAAATCTCCATCGTCATCTGAAAAATTCACATACGAATTATACGAAAGATACCCAGTAGAAATATCTTCCAGGCGTGAGCAGGCACAGAAAGCGTCTTTTCCAATGATGATATTATCCAAATCGGCAATCACAACATGGCGTAAACTCTCGCATTGATAAAATGCCCGCTCGCCAATCTGCATAATGTTCTTCGGAATATATATGCCCTCAAGGCT
This sequence comes from Treponema sp., assembly GCA_017525605.1. Taxonomy (GTDB): domain Bacteria; phylum Spirochaetota; class Spirochaetia; order Treponematales; family Treponemataceae; genus Treponema_D. The sequence continues at coordinate 11,997 of JAFXSM010000046.1, forward strand.
GCTGTGTGCAAAAGTTTCATCCTCAATGCGCTCCAATTTTGGCGAAAGCACGATATGGCACAAATTGGAACAGCCATAAAAAGCCTTTGGTGCAATGGCGGTAACATTCTGCGGCATAATGTACAATGCGTTAGTTTTACCGCCTGGATACTGAATCAAAACCGTTTCATCTTCTGAAAAAAGCACGCCGTCTTTTACTTTAAATCCCATTTTAGCCTCACTATTTTCTCGTCTTTAATTCGTGCAGCTGCTCCGCCAAGTGCCGTGCAGCATTTGCATCACTTGTATTATACACCCAGTTGTGATTGAAGCATGCGATTGTTCCCTGATTTCCGCTTGAGCCGATAACGAGGCTGTAAAAGTCAGTGTTCTTTTTCTTCTCTTCTTCGATGGATTTTACAAGGTCATCAGGAAGGGTTCCCATCACGAAGTCCGAAATCATCAGCACATCTGCGTTCTTGTAGCCGTCTTTCTGGAGCATCTGGACAGCATGACGAAGAGCCGGGCTTGCATCCGTTCCGCCGTTGAAGCTCATGCGAAGAAACTGAACTATTCTTGTAAGCGCGTCGCCCGATTTGAAGTCCGACATATCTAGCGTTTCAATTTCTGTCGAAAAAGAAATCAGATAGCACTTACGCTCTTCCTCGATTGCGATTTTTGAAAGCGCGAATGTCACGGTTTTGGCGATATTTTCAGGCGTACCGTGCATTGAGCCTGATGTGTCCACGCAGACGATAATCGGACCTTTCGGCTCTTTTTTCTCCACGGAAACTTCTTCTTGCTCGGTTGCGGATTTTTCAACGGCTTCTTTATTCATATATTTAAACGAAAGCAACTGTTTCTGCGCATATTTCAGTTCAAAGAGCTTGCGTGTCTTCGGATTTTCAAGCAACGCAAGTTCGCTCGGAAGGACGGTGGCGATGTCGTTGGTGTAGGTCAAGCCGTTTATTTGACCGCGATACGCATTTTTGGGATGCCATTCTGTTTTAATGACAACCTTGTCGCGCAATTCTTTTTCAAAGACCGACTGAGTTCGACTCTGTTTGCCTAAGATTTCCGCAAGTTCCTGCAAAGATTCGTCCTGCTCCAGTATATTTGCAAACGATTTGAGTATTTCAAATCCGCTTGCCTCAAACGGTCGGTTGGACAAATCCCAAAGGTAGCCTAAGTTGTCAATGAACGGAGAAACAAGCCGTTCAAGTTTGATGAAATTCTGAATCTTCTGATATAATTCATCGAGAAACTGCTTCCGCAATTCATCAATTAAATTCTGCTCCCATTTATTCTTACGGTCAAGAAGATTTTTCTCCATCGTGTCTATCAACTTCCCTGCAAGCGGTTCCAACTTTGCCTTGTCTTTCCATTTTTTTTCGGATGTTTTAGTCGAATCGTCCTTTTCGCTGTCCGATTTTTCACTTTCTTCAAAAACAGGAGCATTGTCCTCCAAAGCGGCAAAGGAATTCTGATAAAAATCAAAATTTATAATGCTGTCCTCAATAGCACCCCGCTTTGTCGGACTGATTGAAGGAAGCTGGCTGTAATTATGCTGAATTGTTCCGATGTCAGAAGCAATGCTTTCTGCCGTGCGACTTTTAAGTTCCTTGATGAATGCCGCTTCCTCCACAAAAGGATTTTGTTCCGTCAATGCAGAATTCGTTTTCTTGAGCCATTCAAGAATGTCCGTCTGTATATTTTCCGTAAAACCGCAGTGATTGCCAGAATACGCTTTTATATCAGAATGTGAAAAAATATCGTTCAAAACAGTTTCAGAAAACTGTGAGAAACGGTTATTCGGAAAACTGATTTTTTGCGATTCATTTCTCTCCGAATCGCAAAAGCTGTGCATTGCGTCAACAAGCTGCTTCCGTTCGCGACCGCTCCCCAATGCTTTTGAGCCGAATTTTTCAAACTGTGCGGCTTTCCCTTTTGAAAATGTCTTTTCGATATAGCGTTCAAGGTCAGTTTTGATTTTTTCGGCTTTTCTGAACACATACGAACAGACGGTTGACAGTTCAACATCATCAAACGCACGCTCTGAATGCCCGATTTTGTTCCGCGTTTTGCGGAGCAAGTCGTAAAACGCAAAGCGTTTCGGCACATTTCTCAGCGACTCTCGCAGATTGATTACGCGCATCTGCAAAAAAGCCTTGTCTTCGGCACTCAGCGTTTTCATATCAGGCACAGCACCTTTACATTTTGCGGTGATGTCGGAAATCGCATCAAGCGCATTCCATGCCGATTCTCGCGGTGTGTATTTTGAAGAATATTTGTAGAACATATCAACCTCATTCAATGCAAATTCAAATTTTTCAAGAAAAATTCCTTCAACGGATTTTCATTCTCCGCAACATAGCCGAGCATCGCTCTTAGTTCAGAATCGCCTATGGCTTTCTCCGCATGAGAAATTCTTTCCGCTATATCGCGAAACGAAGAAAAAGCATTTTCTCCACGCAGAGAAATCACGCAATCTGAAAGCCGGAGCAGAGCCAATTCAAGCCATGCTTTTCTTTCCGCACTAAACTGCTCGGCATCAGAAAGCCCGTTCGGATATTTTTGCTTTATTTCTACAAGAATATCCTGGGCTTCTTTGCTTTTACCGAAAACATCCATAGCGTCAACTATGCCTGCTGGTAGCGGCTTCGTTTTTCATCAAGTTCGACCTTTGTTTTTTCAAGTGCCTTTTTTGCAGAATCGATGACGCTCAAAATCGCCGCTCCGCACTGCTGGTCGGCAAACAGGTTCGCCTCAAACGGAGCCGCCATCTCATCTCTGAACTGCTGGAGTTCTTCGAGCTGCTTCTCGATGTGTTCTTTAATGGGCGTATATTCTTCTGAATCAGTGGTATCCTGCATTGACTTCAACACAGCGGGTTTGCCGAATATGCTGGTATCTTTTATGAGTTTTGTGACTGCTTTTCCTGTGGTAGCATCAGTTGTTGAAGTTGTTTTATAGAAATTCTTGTTGATGTAGTCTAAAAAATCTTTAATTTCAGCGTTGATTTCTTCGATTTCCGAGTCATAGAGAACTCCGTTCTGCTGAATGCAGTCGCGGACGATGAGTTTTGCCTCTTCCTGCTGTCTTTCCGTGTTCCAGATGCAGTATTCGATGAGCTGGCAGTCCATCAGGTCAACTTCATTACGACCGTTCAGAAAAGCGGAGGTACGAAGCAGGTGGACGATTTTCTTCCAGCGGCGCGGCGAAACATAATATTTTTCCGCGTCATCACGGTCAGTTTCCGCATTTTTCTGTTGAAGTGCCTTTCTGACGGCAGAAAAAACGGCAGCGGCTTCCTGCGAGAATTCCACCTCATCAATTTCGGACTGCCATTTTTTCAATTCGTCCGCAGTAATGAGCAGCTTTTTCATTTCGTCATCAAGGGTCAATTTCTGAGCGTTAGAACCCTGCGTTATCATCTCAAGCAGTTTTGACTCATCGCTGATTTCGTCGATTGTCAGGCGGACAATCATTCTGTCCCAAACGGCATCAAGCCCCTCGTCTTTCGGCGGAAGTTCGTTTGACGCAGTAACAAGAAGTTTGAGCGGAACATCCTCAATGACATTCCCGTTTTTGTACTTCTTTTCGTTGATAATCCACAGAAGCGTATTCAGGATGATGGAATTTGCCTTCCAAATTTCATCAAGGAAAGCAACATCGGCAGTCGGCAGATATCCGTCTGTGAGCGTTTTGATTACGCCTTTTTCAAGGTCTGGCAAAGATGGCGGTCCAAAAATGGTATCTGGCGTTGAAAACTGGTTCATCAAATACTCGAAATATTTGATTTCTCCCTTCGCTGAAGAATTTCCGCTGTTATTTGTGGAAGCCGCACATTTGAACGCTTCCTTTATGCGGCGGGCAAGCATACTCTTTCCCACGCCAGGCGCCCCCAGATAGAAAATGCTCTCTCCTGCAACCGCCGCAAGCAATGAAAGCCTCACAGCTTCTTCTCTTTCAAGAAAATTCGTGTTGAGCATTTCAAGAAGTTTTCCCATTCGCTCGTGAATGTCCATCGTTGTCGTGTTTTCTGCCATATTTTCCTCCGTTGTGGCATTTGTATTGTCGTTATGAACAATCTGCGCATATACCGTGCCATGTTCATCTTTTTGCATTTCAATTTCCGGAATCTGTTTCAAGACCTCCGAGAATTTCTGCACCCCGAACAGAGCGCGGATTTCTGTTATCATGTCTTTGTTCCATTTGAGCTTCTGTGTGATTACAGACGGATTGATTCGTCCAGAACTTTCCGTAAGAACAGAAGTTATCTGCTCTGCGACACCAGCTTTTGTGAACTCCATTCAAACCCCCTCTCTATGTATTAGGAATATTTTATGACATAGTTGACAGTTTATGAAATATTTTTGATTTTTTTAGAAAGATGTTCCTTGAAAATAGTAAAAAGAAGAAATGACTTTCCCGAACGGCGAAGTCCCGTCACCACCTTGACCATGGAATTCCCCATTTTTCCTACAAGCTGAGAAAGATAGTCTGGACGCGCAAGAATCATGCTTACTCCATTTTTTTGCGTATATACGCATTTTTATGGAGTATTCATCATCTTATCCAAGAACTTCCTCATCGTCCTGCTTGCATCAGTCTTATCTTTTCCGAACCAGGAAGCAACTTCTTCTTGTGTGGGCAACTCGTTTTTCTGAAAAAACTCAATGACTTTCCTCGCCGCCTGTGTTTCTGCAAATGTTTTTTTTCGAATTAAGTCCAGTGCGGTTTCTATTTCTATGTTTGCGCTTTCTGCCTCACACAGAAACTGCCTCGTTATAAGCGCAGAAATATATGTTTTTGTCCTTTCCTGAGAGTTTAAGTAAGCGTCGTTTATTTTTTCAACGCAGGAATCCAATTCCTCCAACTCAATAAGAAAATCGAAATCTACATCGCCGCAACCGCTTTTTTGGGAAACGGATTTCTCATCCAAGACAGAATATTCATTTCCATCTTCATCCACGGATTTTTCACCTGTGGTTCTTGATTGTTCCTGAAGACGAAGCAGTTCATTGATTTCACTTTTGCTTGTGCCAAAAATAGCCGCAAGCCTTTCCTGTACTTCTGGATCAGAAATGTTTTTTCCATATTGCTCTGCCCAGTGAATCATCTGCTTTAGCTGTCTTTGCTTTTTCTGCGGGAAAGAAATTGCACTGGACTCAAAGAGCTTCAATTTCTCATTGGCGCGGCGGATTTCATTTTTTATGGAAACAGAAATATATGAAATGTATTTTTCAGCAGAACCTTCAAAAGACGTAATGCTCAAGTTTACGCATTTCATTATTTCTTCACCTGCATTCTGAACCCCTGCTTTTTGAAAAACGCCGCTCGCCCATTTCCAGATATTCTCTGCAAGTTTTGTCCTTAAAGAAGTAAATTCCTCAGACTCCTGTCTATTCTTTTCTTTTAGCAAAAGAAGCTCTGAGAAAGTTTCCGTTATCTTACATTCAAGTTTTTCCCTTTGCTGATTTGTTTCCATGAAAAGTCTCCCGAATTAGTCTACAGTGCAAAGAACGCATCGAGCGACTTTAAAGCGCTGTTTTCATCAGGAGCTTCCATGGCACACACAAGTCCGTTCAGATAGTAAAGGGATGTCACGTCGTAGAGTTCCGGATTTTCGGGGTATGTTTTTCCATCCTCGTGCTTGATAAAGTCTACCTTTCCATACACTACTTTTTTTACGTCCGCATCAAAAAACTTCTCCGCAAAATTCAAAACACACATCATCACCATAGGGAGCGGTTTGGGACCGAATGTTATGTCAACGAAAAGTTCTGCTTCCCTTTCGATTTTTGAAAGCATTGCACGGAGACGCTTCTCGTGATTTTTCTTTGTCTCTATAAATTCAGAATCAATCGTTTCATAAGAAATTTTTGCGCCGATTTTTCCGTTGATTTCATCAAGTTCCTGCTGGAACAAGCCCGCGTTTTTGCCGGAATTTCCTTTTTCTGAAATGGTTTTAAGAATGACGACTTTTACCTGGTCGCCAGCCTTTAATTTTTCCGCCAGCACGGCATTTATCGGAAAAATGACTTTTCCTGTATACAGGCAGCCTGCATTTCCAGTTTCTGCGTAGCACTGGGCATATCTTTCTGACATTTCCTTCATCGGAATGTCAACAAATACGATTTTTTTCATTTTTTCACCTCTTTTGTTATTAGAAACATTTCCTTTCCAAGTTGACACTTTTCTCAAACAAAAAAGGACTTTCCGTTTCCGAAAAGTCCTTGATATTTTCATGATTCAAAAAGTTTCATGATGAACGGCGGCTTATTTGCCCTGCGACTCCAAAGCGTCGATGTAAGAAAGGTTCAACCTTCCCATCTTGTCGACCTCAAGAAGCTTCACAGGAATCACCTGACCTTCCTTCAAGACGTCAGTGACCTTCTCCACCCTCTGCCTAGAGAGCTTGGAGATGTGGCAGAGACCTTCTTTTCCAGGAAGAATCTCGACGAAGGCGCCGAAGTCCATGATTCTCTTGACCGTTCCCTCGTAGATGTGTCCGACTTCCGGATCCTCGCAGATTCCCTTGACCGCAATCTTTGCCTCTTCGGCATTGCGTCCGGTCTTTCCGTAAATCTGCACAGTTCCGTCGTCCTCAACATTGATTTCAACGCTGTACTTGTCTTTCAAAGCCTTGATGTTCTTTCCGCCAGGTCCAATCAGAGCACCGATTTTGTCCGGTGAAATCTTCATCGTCAAGATTTTCGGAGCAAACGGCGAAATCGGCTGAGGCTTGTCGATGCACTTCTCCATGATAGAAAGGATGTGCAGGCGGCCTTCTTTAGCCTGGGCAAGTGCCTTCTTCATGATTTCAGTCGTAACGCCGGCAATCTTGATGTCCATCTGGAAACCGGTGATACCGTCTTTTGTACCAGCAACTTTAAAATCCATGTCGCCGAGGTGGTCCTCTTCGCCGAGGATATCAGAAAGAATCTGGTAGCGTCCATAAGGATTGTCGCCCTCAGGTTCTGTGATGAGTCCCATTGCGATTCCGGCAACCATCTTCTTCATCGGAACGCCCGCAGCGAGAAGCGAAAGACATCCGCCACAAGTAGAAGCCTGTGAAGAAGAGCCGTTCGATTCCATGATTTCGGAAACGACGCGGATTGTGTAAGGGAATTCAGACATCGGAGGAATCATCGGAGCCAAAGAGCGGCGTGCCAAGTTTCCGTGTCCGATTTCGCGACGGCCAGTCGTCAAGCGTCCGACTTCGCCGACAGAATATGGAGGGAAGTTGTAATGGAGAATGAAGTTCTCGCTTCTCTCTCCGTCGATGTCGTCCAAAACCTGAGCGTCAAGGGCAGTTCCCAATGTTGTCACTGCCAAAGACTGAGTTTCGCCACGAGTGAACAATGCTGAACCGTGAGGTGTCGGCAAGACGTTCACTTCGCAAGTGATTGGGCGAATCTCATCGCACTTTCTTCCGTCAATGCGGACTCCCTTGTCGAGAATCGATTTTCTCAAAAGGTTGTACTGGATATCGTCGTAGCACTGCTCAAAGAGCTTCTTCTGGATTTCGTCCTCAAACTGCTCTTTGTGGTTCTCGATAATCTGAGCTTTTGCAAGGGAGATTGCCTTTCCGCGGTTCATCTTTCCGTCCTGGAAACATGCTTTTTCCAACAGCGGAGTTGCCTCTGCGATAAGCGCTTCCTTGTTCTCAAGCTCAACGTTCAACGGTGCGAGCGGAAGCTTTTCCTTTCCGCATTTAGCGACAAGCTGCTCCTGAAGTTCACACATCGCAGTGATGAATCCCTGAGCCTTCTCCAAAGCACCGAGCATTACTTCCTCGGAAACTTCATCAGCACCGCCCTCGACCATCGTAAAGCCGTCTTTCGTTCCGGCAACGACAATCTCAAGGTCAGCAGCTTCCTGCTGCTTGAAAGTCGGGTTGATTACGTACTCGCCGTTCAGATAAGCAACACGAGCGGCTGCAACAGGTCCGTGGAAAGGAATGTCTGAAATTGAAACGGCTGCAGAAGATGCGATTACTGCAAGAATGTCAGGCGGGTTTATGCCATCAGAAGAAACGCAGGTCGGAACAATCTGAATCTCGCGTCCGAAAGCTGGTTCGAAAAGGGGGCGCATAGGGCGGTCGATGAGACGAGAAACCAAAATCTCTTTGTCCTTCGGTCTACCTTCGCGTTTTATGAAGCCGCCAGGGATTTTTCCGGCAGCGTAGTATTTTTCGTTGTATTCAACGGTAACAGGAACGAAATCAAGTCCTTCTTTCACTTCCGAAGAAGCGCAGACTGTCGCAACAATCGCTGCGCCGGCGAACTGCGCGTAAACACAACCGTTCGCCTGCTTTCCGATTTTGCCAGTCTCGAGAACCAATTCATCGTTTCCGATTTTGTAAGTTACTCGATTTATAGCCATTTTTTGCTCTTTTTATTCACCTTATTTGAGGTAGTCACGGATTCCGATCTCTTCGATGAGCTTGCGGTATCCCTCAAGGTCATTCTTCTTGTAGTATGCGAGAAGACCGCGGCGTGCACCGATTACCTTTCCGAGGCTTCTCTTTGCGCCAGAATCCTTCGGGAACGCCTTGATGTGAGTTGTGAGCTGCTTGATTCTCTCTGTGAGAAGAGCAATCTGAACTTTTGTGTTTCCTGTGTCAGCCTCGTTTGCGCCGAATCTTGCAACGATAGATTTTGTTGTTTCTTTTGTAAGTGCCATTTTACTTACTCCTATAAAAAAATATTTTTAATCTGGACAATCGAACCTAACCGCCCGAACAAATCCGCCAATCAATTTATTGGAAAAGGAAAGGCGTATGATTCCATTTTCCAACATACAATCGGAACGATATGCACGGACACTTACAGTTGACTGCACTTCACCAGATTTTCTGCAATTTTGATTTTTCGGTGAGCCGAACACGGACATTATCACCGAAACTTTATATGAACCGTCAGGAGGAAGAATCTGAATGCCGATTTTCTTCGCGACAAGCTCCGTTTTTTCATGATTCTCAGAATTTTCTGAATTTTCAATTTTAACTGAATTCCACTTCCAGTCGAAACCAGAACAATCCAGAACGAAAGGATGCTCAAGCATTGCTTCCACAGGATGAAAATCCGCATTCAAAATGCAATCGCGGATTCGGGAAGACGAAACCTTTCTCTCTTCATACATTACTGAATCGATTGTCTGTAGGGTGAAATTGCTCCTGATGCTGAAATCAGCGATTTGCTGCATATCGGTAGAGCCATTGTAGCCGCAGTGAAAATCCTTTCCCTCCGACAAATGTTTCATACCGCATAAATCAATGAGTTTCTTTAAGAATTCAGTTCCTTCGATTTTAGCGAATTCGGGAGAAAAGTCAATCACAATGGCGAACGAGAATCCCTTTGCGGCAAGGATTTCAAGTTTTTGCGCCAAAGACGAAATGTCGCCCGGATAAACGGCAGGATTCTTGAGTGCGCGAAGCGACTTCGTGAACGTCACAATGCCCGGAACGAGATTCTTCGTCCTCTGCGACAACGCCGAATCGAAAAGCGCGTCATGCCCGATATGAGGCCCGTCAAAGCTCCCTATCGTAATTGCCGTTCCCGCATTTTTGAATTCACTGCTGAATTCTCCGTTCACAACCTGCTCCCATGTGAAGATTGTGAAATCCTTGTTCGGAGGAATGACGAACCCGTAGCTGAATTTGTCGCCGTTTTTTACGACGATGCCGGCGAATTTTCCTTTCGGATAAAAAACCGCAAGTTCCGCATCGTCTTCGACTTCCGACTTTCCGACATTTTTGAAGAACCCAGAGAACACACGCGAATTGAGCGGCTTTCCGTTCGAGAACGATTCGACGAAATGCGACGAAAGAAGAACAGGATGAAGACCGCAATATTCAGCCAAACTGAATGTCATCTGCTTGAGATTCGCACGGATTTCCGCGTGTTCGGCTTCAAAATTCACTTCGTTGTTTTTCGTGTCTTTTTTTTCTGTATTGTCGTTTTCGCCTGACTTTCCGAAGCTGAATGTCCTCGGATGCACAAGGAGAGAATCAATCGTGAAATCATCGAGTTCGGAATAGCCGACAGCATCAGAAAGTTCGAACGGGCCGACTTTGGTGCGGCGGAGTGCGTAGAGATGCGCAAATGTCCCGCACTTCTTGGCGATATCGCGCGCCAACGCCCGTATGTACGTTCCCTTCGAGCAATGAACCTCGACGAGCGCGTACTTTCCTTTGAAATCGAGAAGTTTTATGTCGAATATCGTTATTTTTCTTGCAGGAAGCTCCGCCTCTTTTCCCGTCCTCGCCAAATCGCTCGCGCGTTTTCCGTCAACGTGCAGTGCGCTGAACAACGGAGGCACCTGCTCAATCTCGCCCACAAAAGAAGAAATCGCAGCGCGCAATTCGGATTCTGTTGGAATTCTTCCGCCCGATTTTATGACATTGCCGGTCGGGTCGAGAGTGTCCGTTTTCTCGCCGAATTCAATGAGCGCGACATATTTCTTGTCGAAATTCGTGATATGGGGCACAAGCCTAGTGAGCCTTCCTGACAAAACTACAAGAAGCCCGTCGGCGAACGAGTCCAAAGTTCCGGTGTGGCCGACCTTTCCGGTTCCCAAAGCGTGCTTTACGGACGACAAAGATGAGAAGCTAGTCTTCCCGTATTTTTTTGCAAGAAGAATGATTCCAGATTCGCTTTCCGTTTGATTTTTTGATTTCATTCCGCATAGTTCCTTTTTCATGGAATCAATCACAAAATCGAAAAAAGAGCCACCGACTTTTATCAGCGACTCTTTTTTCGGATTTGATGCCAGTATTAATGAAGATTTTCACCAAAAAGGCATCGATTTTTCAAATCTGCCAAAAATTCAATTTCCAATTGATTTTCAATTGAATTAAAAAACAGATTTATTCATCAGAATTTTCTTCCGATTCTGTCGAAGCGGCTTTTTCGGCCTCTTCTTTTTCAAGCCTGTTCAGTTTCTCGACCATGTAGAAACCTTCTTTCATTCCCGAATCGACGACAAACGTGAGCTTCGGGAATTTTCTGATAGTCAGTTTCTTTGCAATCGAAGACTGAATGAAACCTGCGGCACTGTTCAGTCCGTCAACTCCGACTTTCAGCTGACCGTCGGAGAGAAAACTTGAAACATACACCGTAGCATAAGCCAAATCACGCGCGACATCCACCCTGTTTACGCAAAGATGGCTGGAAACACGCGGATCTTTGATTTGCTCTTTTGCGATAAGCTTGGAAATCTCCTCTCTGATTTGATTTCCAAGCCTGAGCATTCTGAATTCGCCCATAGATTAAACCTCGCTTGATGCGGCTGAAGCTCCCATTGCTTTTTCGGCAGCTTCTTTCTCTTTAGCCTGTGCGATAGAATCGTTCAATTTTCTGGCAACCTCGACATACTCGAATACCTCGAACACGTCCCCGACCTGAATGTCCTGCCAGTTCTCAAGACCGATACCGCACTCAAATCCATAAGAAACTTCCTTCGCGTCGTCCTTGAAACGCTTGAGGGAAGAAATCTTTCCAGTGAACTTGACGACACCATCGCGGATGAGGTTCACGCTGCTCGTGCGCTTTACGACACCTTCCGTAACGTAACAACCTGCGATGAGACCAACTTTCGGTACGCGGAACGTATTTCTGACTTCGACGCTTCCGGTAACTTCCTCTTTCGTGTCCGGCTTGAGCATTCCTTCCATTGCGGCCTGAATCTCTTCCACACACTTGTAGATGATGTTGTATTTTCTGATTTCAACTTTTTCCTGCTCAGCCAAAAGTTTTGCTTTCGGTGTCGGACGGACGTTGAAACCGATGATGATTGCATTCTCGTCGGCAGCCGCCAAAGTGACATCGCTCTCGTTGATTGCGCCTGCAGAAGAATGAATGACTGCGAGCCTGATTTCCGGCGTAGAGAGTTTTTCCAAAGAAGCCTTGAGAGCTTCCGCAGAACCCTGCAAATCCGCCTTGATGATGACTTTGAATTCTTTGACTTCGCTTGCTTCGATTGTCGAGAAGAGGTTGTCCAAAGTGACTTTCTTGACAGCCTTCGCATCTTCGAATCTCTTGAGTTCCTGACGCTTTGCGGAAATAGTGCGCGCGTCTTTCTCAGACTCTGTGACCTGAATCGGGTCGCCAGCATTCGGCATAGACTCAAGACCGAGAACTTCGACCGGCATACTCGGAGTAGCCTCTGTAACGCGCTCTCCCCTGTCGTTGAACATTGCCCTTACGCGGCCAGAATAGATACCTGCGACGAGCGGATCTCCGATTTTGAGAGTTCCAGACTGAACGACAACGGAAGCCACGACACCGCGTCCCTGGTCAACGCGCGACTCGATGACTTTTCCTTCCGCGCGTGTGTCATACGGAGCTTTGAGCTCAAGGATTTCAGCCTGCAAAAGAATTGCGTCCAAAAGCTCATCGATACCGACGCCTTTGAGCGCGGAAATCTTGACGTACATTGTGTCGCCGCCCCATTCTTCTGGAGTGAGGCCGCGCTCAGAAAGCTGCGTCATGACGCGCTCCGGGTTTGCGTCAGGCTTATCGACCTTGTTGACAGCAACGATAATCGGAACTTTCGCGTCTTTCGCATGGCTCAGAGCTTCGAGAGTCTGAGGCATGACACCGTCATCAGCTGCGACGACGAGGACAACCAAGTCAGTAATCTGCGCACCACGAGCACGCATCATCGTGAACGCCTCGTGTCCTGGAGTATCAAGGAACGTGATTGTTCCCTTTTCCGTGTGAACCTGATAAGCACCGATTTTCTGCGTGATTCCGCCGGCCTCGCCAGCAGCAACGTTTGTCTTTCTGATTGCATCCAAAGTCTTTGTCTTACCGTGGTCAACGTGTCCCATGACAGTGACAATCGGAGGACGAATCTTGAATGTCTCTTCATTTCCCTTGTCGCTTTCGATGACAGTCTCGTCATACAAGCTTACGAGATGAACGTCACAGCCGTATTCGGAAGCAACGATTGTCGCCGTGTCCGAATCAATCGACTGGTTGATTGTGACGAGCATACCCATGCTCATCAGTTTTGCGATGATATCGCCAGCCTTGAGGTTCATCTTCTTGGCCAAATCAGAGACAGAAATCGTCTCCATGATATCAATCGACTTTGGGACTACGCTGGCAGGAACTGCCGGCTTGTTCTTGTGAAGCTCCTCTTCGTCGAAGAGTTCCTCTTTGTCCTTGCGTGTATTGTAAGAAGTCTGAGGCTTTTTTCTTGTGTTGTTGTGTCTTCCGCTTGTAGGAGCCGGGATAGGAGCTGCCGGCATCGCATAGCCGGGACGACCGCCACCGAATCCAGGACGACCTCCGCCGAATCCGCCGCGGTTTCCGCCCTGATTGTTCCTGTCTCTATTGAAACCGCCGTTCTGTCCGTTGCGGTTGAATCCGCCATTCTGACCGTTTCTGTTGAAACCGCCGTTCTGTCCGTTTCCGTTGCGGTTCTGGTAATCCATGCGGGCCTGATTTCCGTTGAAACCGCCATCGCGTCTTGGACCGTTGCTGAACGAGCCGCTCCTTCCGTCGCCGTTGCGTCCGCCTCTGTTTCCGTAGTTGTTGCGTCCGCGGTCCGAAAGGTTTCCAGCCTTCACGTTCGGGCGGTTTGACGTAAGCTCAAAAGTCCTAGGCTTCGGAGGAACTGAAGGCTGTGCAGGTGCAGTTTTTGCATCTGCGCTAGGAGCCGTTTTCTCCGCGTCTTTTGACTCAGCGACTTCAGAAGCGTTCTGCGGCTTCGGCTTTTCATCCTGAGTTCTAGGCAGCGGAGGTCTTTTTATAACGATTTTCTTTTTGCCACCGTTTCCGCCGTTTTTGCCGGAATTGTTTCCAGAGCCAGAAGAGTTTTTTTCTGAAGATTGAGCATTCTTGGCATTCTTATTCAATACAAATGCTGATTTTTTCGATTCATCTGCCATATATTTGTCCTTATTTTACATTGCTAACAAATCCCGGAAAACTGTGATTTTCCGAGATACCATTATTCGTCTTGAAGCCTAAAATGCCTCTCACTCTTCCGTCTGCTCAGAATCATCATCGTCAACGATTTCAACGTATTTCGTGATGATTTCGAAAGCAGCATCGATTTGCTCCTTAGTAAGAATTCCAGCCTTCATCAAACTACCGCTATAATATGCATCAACAAAAGTCTGAATATCATCATACTCTGAAGATTTCAGAATTTCAGCAACATTTGCATCAATTTCTGGAATATCAGAGACGACGGAAATATCGACATCCTCAGAAGAAGCTGTTTCCTCGGCAGACTGGCTGTCGATTGCGGCATCCTCAGGAATTTCGTTGAACAACGGAACATTTCTCGTGAACTCGCTCAAATCAAGCTCGGCAGCCTGCGACTCAGTCTTAACGTCGATTGTCCAGTCGCAAAGCCTGTTTGCAAGGCGGACATTGTGTCCCTGGCGGCCGATTGCGAGAGAGAACTGCGAATCAGGAACGATTGCAAGCGCAGAGCGTTTTTCCGAATCAGTTATGAGAACGCGGCTGACAGTCGCAGGCGAAAGCGCATTCGCGATGAACTTCGTCGGGTCCTCGTCATAGCGGAGAACATCGATTTTTTCATTGTCGATTTCTTTGATGACGTTCTGGATTCTCGCGCCTTTCAGTCCGACACATGCGCCAACCGGGTCAACGTTCTCATGCTCAGTATAAACCGCAATCTTCGTTCTGTATCCGGCATCGCGGACGATTTTCTTGATTTCGACAGTTTTGTCTGCAAGCTCAGGAACTTCAAGCTCAAGAATGTTCTTGACGAGGTTCGGGTCAATTCTGCTCAAAACAAGCTGAAGCGCAGACGAAGTTTTTCTGACATCAGTGACGAGAGCCTTCACTCTGTCGTCCTTCTCGAAATGCTCAATCGGATTCTGGAATTTGAGAGGAAGGATTCCTTCGACATCGTTTCCGATTTCGACATAAATGCTTCCTTTATATTCTCTCTGATAATATCCGATTACAATCTGACCTTTCTTGTCTTTGTACTCATCATAAAGCCTGTCTTTGTAAGACTCGTTGAGATTCTGATGTGCCCTCTGCTTTCCAGTTGAAACTGCGGCAATCGAAAAATCCTTTTTCGGGTCGATGAGAATGTCGATTTCATCCCCAGGCTCGCACTCAGAAGAAAGTTTGAGAGCATCCTCAAGCTCGATTTCAGTCACAGGGTCATAGATTCCGTCGAGAATCGTCTTTCTTGAATAGACCGAAACGTCCGACATATCATCTTCAAATTTTACGATGCAGTTTGAATCAGTTCCGAATGCTTTTTTGTACGAAGCCTTGAGCATATCCTCAATAGTTCTCTTAACGGACTCAACAGAGTACCCCTTCTCATCCATCAAGGCTTTTATAGCTTCCGATATTTCTGACATTTTTTTCGTACCTCCAAATTATATGTGAATAAACTTAGCTTTTGCGATATCCGAATACTGAACCGTCCTTTCGACTCCGTTCAACTCCGGATTGTCCGACTCTACTTTCAATGAAAGCTCCGATTCCGTAGCCGAAAGCAGCTCGCCTCCGACCCAATCTGAAACCGACTTACAAAAAACTCTTATTTTCCTGCCGATGAAAAATTTGAATTCGGCAGCATTCTTGATATTGCGCTCCATTCCCGGCGACGAAAGCTCCATGGAAATGTTGTCCGTCCCAAGAAGCTCCTCAAGGCGGGCAAGCAAAGCGCGGTGCACTTTCGCGCAATCATTGACGCTGATGTTGTCGCCAGGATTCATGCTTGCGACAACAGACTGAACCTGCGTGACACCCCTCTGCGGCGAAACCTTAAGCTCGACAAGAAAATACCCAAGCCCTTCAACAAGCTTCGCGCACTCCGAATAGTGCTGATAAGAATTCAACGAAATGTAATCCATAAACGTCTAAAACAAAAAACCTCTAAAAAAGAATGGCAAAGAATAAAAAAGGACTCGTTATAGCGAGTCCATTTGAATATAAAAATATTGAAATGTTGTAGTTATTCTAACAAATAGGAAAAAAAAGTCAATTGATTTTCACCCTACTTCGACGTTTTTCCCGTAATCGAAATATTGAGCTTCTGCATATCCATGATATCGCTCTTCGCATTCTGGAAGCGAATCGCCGCGACTTTCGCATCGAGCGCGGGGTCGAACCGGCTGTCGAGGGCAAGTGCCAAATCCCACTGCGCGATCGCGCCTTCAAGGTCGCCGTCGGCATAAAGCTGCAAACCGTTTATGTAATACGCATCAACCTGCTCCTGAATTTTCGCGCGCCCCTTGTCGCCAAGACGAAGCTTTGCGGAAAGGCTTATGTGGTTCACAGGATTCTGCGAGGAAGTCAAATCGAAAGTGTAATTGACGTTCATAAGAAACGCCTTTACGAGAAATCCGCTTCCAATGCTGATTCGCGGGTTTCCGCCCTGGACGAGAAACCCCATGTCAAAGTTGAAGAACCGGGTCACAGTGATTTCCATTCCGGCGGCAAACGAAAGGCTTCCGCTCGAAGAAAAATCAGCGAAATTCAGAGGCTTACGAAGCTCAAGAGAAAGAAGGACGGGTGCGAAAGCCCTGTACGAAACTCCAAGACTGAGCCTAGTCGGTAGCGGGTCATCAATTGAAATCGACGAGCCGAATCCTGTCAGCGCGAAGCCGGCATTGTTCAGAGAAAGACCGACATTCAGATTCGGCTTTCTGTCGGCGAAATTTTTCAAAACGTTGAAGCGGAGAAGAACTCCGATGTCTGCCATCAAGCCGAGCGCGGACTGCTCAAGACCGGAGCCTGAGATGATTTCGTCAGTCTGGTTGTCGGTGTAGTCAGGCATTCCGCGCCATGAAAAACGAGCGTTTCCGCCGACCGCCAGCCCCTTGAAGTCGTATCCGGCAAGGAAGTTGTAAGAAACATTGACTGCCGCGGAAGTCTCTGTGTAGTAAGAGCCTGCAACCCTGTCGCCGTAAAGGTTGTATTCGGAGAACGGAACGTAGAAGCATTTGAACTGTGCGCCGTACCCGAGATTTCCGTTCCTGCTCGTAGCGCAAAGTGTTTCCATAGCGGAATCCGCAATCCACGCGTTGTGGAAAACGGCGATTTCAGTTTCGGGGACGACGGAGCTTGCGGCCGGATTGTAGTCGAAGAAAACAACGTCATCGCAAAGAGCCGTGCACGCAGTTCCGAGACTTTCAGCACGGCCTCCGACAGGAATATTCAGGGAGCGGAACGAAGAGAGACCTTCGTTGTCGTCGGAAGACCAGCCGAACGCATCTGCAAGCGACGAGCCGGCATCAGACAAATCGAGGGAAAAAACATTCCCGGCCGAAACGGAAAAGAGAAAAATGGAAACCGAAAAAACAAACCTAGACATCCGTGTCATAAAATTTCCGACAAAAAACGCTCCAAAAAATCAAAATACAGGTTGAAGAAATTATAATATATTTTCGGAACGACTTACAAAATTCAACAAGAGGTGTTGAAAAATAACTCTATTCGTGTTTCTTAAATTCCGAAAATTATAGATAAGTAATATTGTCTTTTTAGCGTCAGAAAGTGAAGAAACAGCTTATTCTTTCAACATTTCTATATTTCTCGATAATCTCATTACAGGACATAACCGCGCAGGACACTCAGGTTCAGAACCAATCGCAACAGGAGAACGAAAGCGGCGAAAGAAAAATCCTCACGCTGAAAGAAATCGACAAGCTCATCAAAGAAAAGGAATACAACCTCGCGATGTCGGAACTTGCGTCCTACATGAGAAAGCATCCGGACGATTTTGACAGGGCGCAGAAGCGAATCAAAAAAATCATGGACATCCGAAACCAGTACGACGAAAGGGCGGAAAAGCTTGCCGAGATGATGAAGGAAGACAGCGCGGCGAGCGACGACAAGACGACTACGAACAGCTACACGGAAGAAGCGAAGGCAAGCGACCACGAAAAACTGGAGCTCATCCTTCAGCTTGAAAACCACGAAAAGAACCAGACCGAAACTGCGACGGAACTTACACGACAGGCAAGAAAGGCTCTCGCGCTCAGGTTCTACATAGACCGCTACAACAGAATCATGCAGGAAGGCCACAAACTTCTCACGGAAGAAAAATACGAGGACGCGCTCGCAAAATTCGAGGAAGGATTCGACCTCAAGAAAAGCGACTCGGACAAAATTTACACGCCGGAAGTGCCGGACGGAATTCCTGTGGTCTACGAAGAGGACATAACAGCCCCTGTAGCAGAACATCTTAGCAACATAAGCGAAATCGCAAAGGGATTCACAGACCTGAGAAAAGAATGCGAGGACGCGTACAAAGAATTCATCCAGGCAGTGCAGAAAGAAGACTATCAGGCAGCAATCAGGGCGAACGAGAAAGTCCATTCGTCATACAAAAAATATGCGCATCTCAGAAACAGCATACAAAAAGAGACGAACATTTTAAGGGGAATCGAAACTTCCGTCGTGACGAAAACGTCTGCGCTCGCGGAAATCAACTACATCTCGTTCACGCTCGGATTCATCGAAGGCGACAAGGGATATTCGGAAACAGGAATCTTGGGAATCATGGACTATTTCTGGAACAACACGGTCGAGGACATGAAAGAAAAACTCTACGCCCTCACCTACTCCAACCTGAAAAAAATTCAGAATAAGCTTCCGAAAGAATCAATCAGGGAATCATATTCGGAAATCGACTCGGAGATAGAAAACGCAAGAACCGTAAGGAATTTCTCGACGTTCGGAGGCGGACTGAACGACCTGCACAAAGAAATCGTCCTTGCCGACGGAACAAAATTCTGCAACGGATTCACGGAATACAACGAATCGATGAACTTCGCAGGAAAATTCTCAAAGAGCATGGAAGACACGCTCACAGGCTCAAAAATGCTTTCCGACGAAACTCTCAAAAAATACACCGAGGACATCGGAAGCGGAAGATTCATCGCGACAAAAGAATTCCTCACGTCGCACCTGGATGCCGCAGTCAAATACGAAGAGATAATGAGCCAGTCAAAATCGGAAGAATATGTAAAAAAAGAACTCGAAAAGGAAAAAGACTTTTTCAGGACAAAGGAAATCCTTGAGAACAAGGAAAAACACACTCCGTTCGAAGTCGCGAAAGCCACGGAAAAATTCAAGGGCAGAAAGAGCGCGAAGACGACAGCGGGAACGCAAGTGGAAGACAGCGTGCTCGACTACAGGGACGCAATCGAATACCAGAACGAAATCGCGGAGATGAATTTCCAGGAGTCGATGGGAAAATCGCGCGAGCTTTGGGGCGGACTCGCACGGCTTTTTGCGACGAACGCGGAAAGCACGGCAAACGACTACTCGCAGCTTTTCTCGCGCGCACAGGAGCTTCTGAACGGAATAAGGAGCGACTCGGTAAACGAAGGAAGCGGCGAAGAAAACACGGAGCAGGAATCAATCCTCAGAAAATATCCTCGGGAGGCAAAATCCCTTGCGGACAAAATAGAAACGGACATCACCGAAAAAAAAGAGGATTTCAAGGACTGGCGGAAATCGTTCGAGAAGGGCGAAAAATACAGGGGCGAACTCAAGGATTACGACTATGGAACGAAGACAATCGACAGGTCGATAAACGAGCTTGAAGTGCTGCTCACAAAGACGAAGAGGCTGGCAGCGCAGGCTCAGGCTCAGGTCAGGAAAGCGGAAATCGCGCTCGACGAGGCAAAGCAAAATTACGCCAGGGCAATCAACGAGCTTGAAAAAGAAAATTTCACGCAGGCAAGAAATTATCTCGGAATGGCGAGCCAGAAATACGCGGAATCGTTCAACATACAGGAATCGATGAACGAGCGCGAGGAAAGCGACAGGCTCATAAAAGAACTGAGCGAAAGAATCGTCAGGGAAGAGAACGAGCTTGTCATCCGCGAAGTCCGAAGCCTCATCAACGACGCGCAGGACCTCTATTATGACGGAGATTTGGAACTTGCGGAGAAAAAGCTTTCTCAGGCGCAGAACAGATGGAGCGTCACGAACACGGAGAAGAACGAGGAAATCGAAACACTGCTCGAACTCGTAAGCTCGGCACGCAAACTGCAAATCGGACGCAAGATAAAACCGACAGACCCACTGTACTCGGATATGTCGCAATTGTTGAGCGTGGCAAACCAGTTCTACGAGGACGGCGAAAAGCTGATGAAGCAAGGAAAGAGCGAGGAAGCAAAGAAGTCTCTCAACACCGCAAAGGAAAAACTGGAGCCGATGAAACTCATCTATCCGCTCAACGACGACGCTGCGTTCCTCAGGCTGAAAATCGAAAAGCTTCTTGACCCGGAATCTTTCCAGGCGGGATTCAAAAAGCGAATCGACGACGCGAACAAGCTCAAATCCGCGGAGAAACTTGCGACGTTGGAAACGCTCCTCAAAATCAATCCGTCGTATCCGGGACTCGCAAAAAAAGTCGAGGATTTGCAATACGAGCTCGGCTTCAAGACGCGGCCAGTCGCACAGACTTCTTCTTCCGCAAAAAACAGTTCTTCGGATTCGCAAAACCAGGCGGCGGAAACGCAGAAACGAGCGGAGAATTTGTATGCGCAGGCACAACGGATTTTCCAAAACGCAGGAAACAACCAGTCGGAACTTCAAAGGGCAAGCTCCCTTCTGGACGAAATCATCAGGATGTATTCAAGAGACAGACGCGCATCGATATTCAGGCAGGCGACCGCGCTCAAAGACCGAATACAGAGCCGAATCGGTGGTACGGTCGTCGCTGTTCTCACGGCGGACGACGAGGCGAACTTCCAGCGCGCTCAGAACTTCGTGAACAAAGGAAACTACGACGCGGCAAACGATATTCTTGACGCGCTCTGGAAAAAGGCGGCTGCAAGAAATTCAAAGAAAATCATAGACTTGAGGGCGTTCGTAAAGAACAGATTGTAGAAAATGAAACTTAGACGAATTTTTCTGACATCGATAATATTCACATCACTCGCAGTTTTCGCAAACTTGATTCTTCGGGCGGCACCGTCAGGCGAGCTTTATTGGGAAAATCCGAGCGAAGTCACTTCAATCGACTCGCGCTTTCCGAGGACGATAACCGACAGCGAATTCATGTATGTTTTCTTCGAGGAAGTTGACAGGAAAAACGAAAAGCTCTGGATTACGCTCATAAAACGAAAGGAAAACGAGCTGAAATGGAACGAGGCAAAGAGAATCGCAGGTCCGTTCGACTATTCGGGAAGCGAAGTTCCAGATATTTTTTCAGTCGCAAAATCGAATGACCAGAAGAGAATCGCGCTTTCGATTCAGACATCGAAAAATTCAATCGGCGTGTACACTTCGGGCGACAAATGCGAGACGTTCTCGAAAAAAGAATTCAGCGAGCCTGTGAAATCCCTTGTGGGACCGAGAATTTTCGGGACATCGACAGGCGGCTTCATGATGTTCGTGTCGCTTGGAGAAACGGCGGACGCAAAGTCGAATACGGCGCAGAACGCAGAAAACTCAGCAAACACGGAAAACACAGAAGAGCAAACGACAATCGCGGCAGAAAACGCAATCGGAAGTTTCTCGATTCTCTCTTCGACGAGCGACGACGGGGAAAACTGGACTAAGCTCGAAGAATTCGCACCGACAGCCGGCATAAGAAACCCGTTCGTTCCCTATCTCGAAAAATACAGCGAGAACGGCAAAGAAGGCGACATCGTTTTCTTTCAGGGATTCGCAAAATCAAGCTCCGTGTTCCAGCTTTTCATGACGAAAAGTTTCGACAGGCAGAAAAACTGGTCGGAAGCGAAGGTGATGACAGTCCATCCGCAGTACAGAAACCAGAGACCGATGCTTTTCACGACGGAACTGCATGACGAAAACGCAGAAAATTCCCCTTTCGACAGCTCCGTTTTCGCAGAGGAATCGACGACCTTCAATTTTGACTCGGAAGAAGAAGCTCATTCAGAAAATGCAATCGAAAACAAAAACGAAGTGACTTCAGCAAAAAGCCAGAAAAAAACATTCGTCACTTGGGAAAGGACAGAAACAAGATCCGACAAATCCCAGATTATGTTCGCGGAAATTTCCGAGGACGGGGAACTAAGCGACATTGTTGAAATCACGACAGCTTCGACAGGCGGAAGCGCGCACAGACCGATTCTCTTCAAATATGCGGGAAAGCTCTCGATTGTCTGGTTCGACGACAGAAAAGGCGTTGACGGAATATACATGTCGCAGAGAACAGGAAAATTCTGGTCGGAGAAAAACCTTGTCTCCATGAAGCAGAATTCCGAATTCGCGTACCCGATTATTCTTGGCGACGAACTTGTTTTCGCATGGCAGCAGGCGACAGGCAAAGAAAGCACAGGCAGAATCTACGTCCTCGAAACAGACCGCTCAGTCCAGAAGCCGAAAATCGCCGCGACGAGTTTCAGGGAAGGCGGCAGGTCAACATCGGAGAAAGCGAGCGCGAAAGTGATTCTGCCGAGCGACTCAAGCGGAATTGCGGGCTACACATGGATTTGGACGAGGGACAGGCTTGCAGAACCGCCGAAGGACACCGCAAAGCTCACAAAGGCAAAATCCGTGAACATAAGCGCGAATGCGACGGAAGACGGACTTTGGTATTTCAAGGCACGCGCATACGATTTCGCAGGCAACTGGTCGGAAACCGCAACGCTAACATACCACAGGGATTTGACACCGCCGCAGCCACCTGTAATCGAGCCGGTCGAAACGGACAGTTACGGATTCGTCAAATCGACGAATTTCAGCGTAACATGGAAGAACGACGACCTCGACGACGACGTAGCAGGATATTCATGGAACCTGACTCCAATCGGAAGATTCGAAAGCTCGCTGAACGTGAACAAGACGCACCCGATGAGGCTTTCGCAGTCGGCCGCAGAAAAGAAAGTCGCGGAAATCATCCTGAAATACACTTCACCGAAAGAGCTGAAAAAATGGGAGAAAATCTCACGCCCGCCAAGAAAACTCATGGGGAAGAACACTAAGGCATCTTACAAGAATCCTGAAAACGGAGTGTACATTTTCTCGGTCAGCGCAATCGACAACGTGGGGAACATCGGAGAACCGGCGCAGAGCATTCTGATTTTCAACAAGTACGCGCCATCGACGAAAGTGTTCAACGTGACGCAGAAAACTGACGAATACGGAACAATCACAATCGGAATCACGGGACTCGGCTTCCTCTACGAAGGTACGATTTCCGAAATAACGGTCGAATCGAAAGACAAAAAGAACAGATACGATTTCAGCCTGAAAAACGGGGACTACAAAGTCGTGTCCGACGAAAAAATCAGCGGAATTCGGCTCACGGACATGAAAGCCGGGCAGTACAACGTCACGATAAAGCATTCCGACAGAGGAAAAGAAACTTGGAGCGGGCAGCTTCACGTCACGCAGTCGGGAACTGTCAGGCACGAGAACAGATATTTCTTCGAACCGAAATGGAGATTCTTCAGCGAGGAAACGAGAAGATTCATCATCGGCGAAAAAGAACTTCCGATTCTTCTAATCCTGCTGCTCGCCTCGATAATGCTCATCGCATCCGCAAAAGGGCTGATGAACACAGCAAAGGAATCGATAATCACACGGGATGAAATAATGGCAATCGTCACAGGAGGAGAAATGCCAATGGAAAAACAGCAGAAACTCATAAAGATACGGATGAGTCTGAAATGGAAGCTAGTAGCATTCACTTCAATCCTCATCATCTCCATCGTCACGATTGTCTCGATAACGCTCGGAAAAAGGCTTTCGGCAACGCAGGAAAGGACGCTGCTCGTCGGGCTGAAAGACAGGGTGAACGTCGTCATGGAAAGTATCTCAAGCGGCGTTCGGAACTACCTTCCAGAAGCGGCAGACCGCTCGAACGAAATCATGCTCCTTCCGACCGAGACGAAATACTTCGAGGAAGCGAACTACGCCACGATTACAGGTCTTCCGCTGAATGCCGGCAACACGAACATCGATTTTGTCTGGGCATCGAACGACCCGAACATCGAATCGAAAATCGACACAGACGAGCTTCGGCAGGGTGTCTCACGGCTCAAGATTCAGGACGAGCACATTTTCGGAAAGACGAACGAGACGAACGAGGAAGCAGTGGCGCAAGTTCAGGAAATATCAGAGAGAATGGAAATAATCCGCGCGGAAAAAGCAAATGCGGACGAAGAGAGAAACGCTCAGCTCAACGTGCAGCTCGCGGAACTTAGAAGCGAAATCGACTCGAAACTGAACGACCTCTCGGTTGACGCTCAAGGCTCGTATCCGCCGTTCAGCGTGGAAAAACTCGACAGGGCGCAGAACAAATACATCTTCTACAAGCCAGTTCTCTTCAGGCAAAGCGGCGACAACGAAACATTCGTCCGCGCAATGGTCATGATGGAAGTGACGACGGACAACGTAAAAACCGAAATCGACAAGGCTATCAGGGAAATCGTCATAATAACGCTCATCGTCGCGCTCATCGCAATCGCGCTCGGAAACGCGGTCGCACTTGCGGCAGCTACGGTCATCGTAAAGCCGATAAACAAACTCGTCGCGCACGTCAAAAAAATCGGCAGCACGAAAAACAAAGAGGAACTTGAAGGACAGCGAGTCGAAATAAAATCGCGCGACGAAATCAGGACGCTCGGCGACGCAGTGAACGACATGACGGAAGGTCTTGTTGAAGCCGCGAAGACAGAAAAGGAGCTTGCACGACAGCAGGAAGAGAACATCAAGGAACGTGAGCGAACCGCAAAAGCTCAGGAAGATGCGGCACGCGAAAAAGAAAGGGCCGCGGAGGCAACTGCGCAGGCACAGGCAATCCAGGAGCAGATGCTCCGCGCTCAGGAAGCGGACTTGAAAAACAAGCTCATGGAATCCGACGGACGACGAATCCAAACAGGATTCATTCCGCTGAACACAGTCCCGCGCTCAGACGTAAAGGACACTATTGCGAGCTTCAAGAACGACGACATCGACCTTTTCTGCTACTACGAAGGTTCGGACAGTCTTTCGGGCGACTATTTCAGCTACAAGGACCTCGGCGACGGCTGGTATTCGGTCATGAAATGCGACGTTTCGGGACACGGAGTTCCGGCATCGCTCCTCACGACGATTCTTGCTACGGGCTTCAACGGATATTTCGGAAACTGGACGTACAAGAAGAACGGCACAAGGCTGAACGAGCTTGCGCTTTCGCTCAACGAGGCAATCGGAAACCTGAACTTGAGGGGAAAATTCGCAACGCTCCTCATCGCGCTTTTCGACTCGAAGCACGACACGATTTATCTCTGCCACGCGGGAGACAACATCGTCCGCATGTACGACTCGGAAAAGAACTGCCAGAAGACGATAACTCTTGCGGAAGCAGGTGCGGCTGGCGCAATCAAGCGAGAGCTTTACGAGATGGTCGGAAAGGACTACAGCACTGCATATAAGGTCGTGAAAATGCCGTTCAAGAAAAACGACATTCTCTTCCTTTACACTGACGGCATTGAGGAATCACAGAGCAAGTACAAGGACAAGAATTTCAACAACATCCTCAAAGGCAAGGATTCCAACGAATTCGAATACGAGGAATTCGGAAACGACAGAATCAAGGCTGTTCTCGAAACGTTCTTCAAAAAGCAGAAATACGTCCTCAAGAGAACGCATCCGCAGGACAAAAACGAGCATCTCGAATTCGACTTCGCAAACTGCTCCTCGGACATCTCGGAACTTATCATGGCACTCGCATCTATCGAAAAAGTGTTCAGGTTCTACAAAAAGCCGAACGCGGTCGGAAAAGTCACGAAAGACGCTACCGGAAACGGACGAATGGAAGGCAACGTCGTCCGCGTTGACAGGAGAATCGACAGCTTCCTGAAGCGCACGTTCAACAAATACGATTTCTACTGCGCCGACAGAAGCGACATCGGCGAGCAGAACTACCTGTACTACCTGAACCTCGACGAGGACAAACAGGAAGACGATCTGACGATTTACGCGATAAAGAATTTGTAAAACTTGTGGCGGAAGTTTTCACGAAAGAAATTGCAGAAGATTTTGGAGAAGAAGAAATGGACTTTGCGAATTTGAAAAAACACATTCCGACGCTGATTTCGCTGTGGAGGGGAAACGGAAAAAAGAAAGAGCTGGACAAAAACGAAATCAAAACGCTCTCGGCTTCCCTTCTGAAACTGCAAAGGGGCTTGACCGGAAAGCGCAACCTCGTCGGGCAAAGCTACATGAGCGACAAAAATCTTTTCGGCGCATACCTTCTCTATTATTTTCCGATAAGCTATCTTCAGATTCAGTCGATAATCGGTTCAGTCCAAAATGAATTCGAAAAAATCGCGGAAGCAAAAACCGAAAAAATCCGAATCCTCGAAATCGGCTCAGGCCCGGCACCAGGAACAACTGCGATAATCGACAGAATCCGAAAGCTGAACGAGAACGCAAAAATCGAAGTCGTCCTTCTAGACTCAAGCAAAAACGCGCTCGAAGTCGCAAAAAAAGTGATTCAAACCGATTTTGAAAATGTGAGCGTGAAAACACACGTCACCGATTTGGAAAACGAAAAAATCCTTTCTAAAATCGGAAGCGGATTTTCAGTCATCCTCCTAAGCCACGTCCTGAACGAGCTTTGGAAAAACAACGGCGACAAAATTTCGCTCCGCCTTGAATTTCTCTCAAAAGCAAAAAATCTCCTCGATTCAGAAAACGCTCTTCTCATCCTGAACGAGCCTGCGCTTCTTGAATCGAGCAGGAACCTGATGAAAGTGCGCGACGCAATTCTTAAAAGCGAAGATTTCTCGAATCTGGATTTGATTTCGCCGTGCCCGCATTCGCTTTCGAAAAGCTGCCCTGCACTGTCAAGCGAGAACCAAACATGCCACGCGGAAAATTTCTTCGACCCGATTGAGCCGATAAAATCGCTTGCGCACGGCGCAGGGCTCGACCGCGAATCAGTGAAAATGTGCTTTTTCGTCTTCAAAACGGACAATAAAAATGCGCAGTCCGATGAAAAAAACACAAGCCTCACCGTCGTGTCTGAAGGAATGCTCAACAAATCCGGGAGAATAAGGTTCATGCTCTGCGACGGCGAAAAACGATTTTCGCTCTCGGCAAAGAAAGACGACGCGCACGCAAAAGAAATCGGATTTTTTAAATTGCATAGGTATGAGAAAATAAAAATAACACACCCCGAAATCCGCGAAGGGAATTTCGGGGTGGCAGAAGAGACTGAAATCGAAATTATCTAATCAAATTTACCCAACGATTGAGCGGACGAATCCGAGCGATGACGGAACGTCCTTCACGCCCTCGAAAATGAGATACGCGTCGGGACATTCTTTTACGATACGCGGAAGCCATTCTTTCCAGTGCATCAAGCCCTGGCCGAGCGGTGCGATTTCAAGTTCGCCGGTCTCAGCATTCACGACGTAATCCTTCATGTGGAAGCCGCAGATTTTTCCGCGGAACAGCTCAAGGCATTTGTCGAAGATTTCCGAACGCTGCTCGTGGTTTCCGATGTACAAATAATTGTAGATATCGACGATGAAGCGGAAATTCTCCTGCCCCGGGTCAATTTCGTCAGCAAGCCGCTTGAGCATTTCAGGCTTGTACATGCAGTGCCCCCACGCACCCTCAAGTGCCATGCAGACTCCGCTTTCCTTTGCGATTGCCGGCATCGGCGCGAAAACCGACTTCACTTCCTGAAAGGCTTCTTCAGTCTGGTTTTTCGGATTGTACGTCCATTTGTCGTCATTGTAAGAGCCGGTCTCCGAAGCCACGAATTTCGCGCCGAATTCTTTCGCGTGCCTAAGATGGTCCGCATATTTTTCCGCGCCAGCCTTCACCTTTTCCTTGTTCGAATGGACAGGATTGAAATACGCGCCGAGAAGCGGAATTTCCACGCCATGAGAATTGAACCCGCCCCTGATTTCGGAAATCACTTCGGGAGTAAGCGTCCCAGGGGTTCCGTTCTGACCTTCGACGGCCTTTGCGATTGCAAGCTGCACGCCGTCAAAGCCCCACTCATGCGCATTTTTTCCGAGCCAGTCCGCGCTTCCCTTTCCGATGTCATGCGGACGAATAAGGATTTTCATTTTTGCCTCCAAATTTTTCATATTGATAATTGATATTTTTTGAATGTTTCTTCTATTTAATTACTTCTGATTCGAATTCGCTTCTGCATTTTTCTGCTTCTTCTGAAAACTCAGAGAATTCCGCTCCCAGAAAACGCCGTCAGAATATCCTTGAATCGAATTGTCGGAATCCGCCAAATGCAATCTTTTTTCCGCCCAAAGACAATACTCTTCGTTCAGCTCGATTCCGCAGTATCTCCGCCCAAGTTTTTTTGCGACGACGCTTGCAGTTCCGCTTCCCAAAAACGGATCGAACACCATGTCGCCTTTTTCCGACGACGCAAGAATCAGTTTCGCATAAAGTTTCTCGGATTTCTGCGTCGGATGGTCGGTGTTCTCAGGCATCGACCAAAACGGAATCGAAATATCGTCCCAGAAATTCGACGGACAAGTAAGCCTGAATTTTTCCTCGCCGTCCTGATGCCAGTCCTTCGGAGAACCGCCAGTCGTGTACGGAGCAAGAACTTTGCGCTTCATCATCACGGATTCGACGTCGAAATAATAATCATCGGGATTCTTCACGGCGAACCAGATGTCTTCCATTCCGTTTTTCCAGTTTGACTTCGCGCCTCGTCCTTTCTCTCGCTGCCATGTAATCCTGTTCAAAATGGTCAGCTCTTTTTCGATTGAGCGCTGCAATGACGAAGTGCATTTCCAGTCACCGCACATATACAACGAGCCGTCGCGCTTCAGTTTTTTGCAGACAAGCGGAAACCACGTTTTTAAATATTCATCATACTGATTTTCCGTCCGCGAATTGAATTTCATGCCGTTGAAATTTTTCGAAAGGTTGTACGGGGGGTCAATTATAATCAAATCTGCAAATTCATCAGGCACATATTTTAGCATCGACAAAATATCACCGTTCAGAATTTTGTTCGTGACATCAATATTTTCCGTGATATTTTCTTCCGTAATAAGATTCTTCCGAAACTGCACAGCCTCATCGTCCGCAAGCGTCAGAGTCCTGTTGTTTTTGGCACGTAGTTTTTGTTCCATAATTTGCTTATTATAGTTGTATATCACATTTTTTTCACACACGGAGGAAGATATTTTCATGGAACAAATCAGAAACGCAGAGGAAAAGGACATTCCGGAAGTTTTGGCACTTCTTGAGCAGGTGAACAAAATCCACCATGACGGCCGCCCTGATATTTTCAACCTTGCGACAAAATATTCGCATGATGAACTGAAAAACATTTTTCAGGACAAGAACACGCCTGTTTTCGTTTATGAAAATGACGGAAAAATTCTTGGATATGCGTTCTGCATCATGACGGAGCACAAAGGCGAGCGTCTTCTTGCCGACATGAAAACACTCTACATTGACGATATCTGCGTTGACGAAAAAGCGAGAGGACAGCACGTCGGAAAAAAACTTTACGAAAAAGTTCTGTCACACGCAAGAGCCGAACACTGCCACAACGTGACACTGAATGTGTGGGCACTCAACGAACCTGCAAGAAAATTCTATGAAAAACTCGGAATGAAAATCCAGAAAATCGGAATGGAGCAGATACTGTAACAGCGGATTTAGATTTTTTTCGGGCAAAAATTCACATTCCCTTTTTTATCGGAACGGAGCCGAGATCGAGGACAAGGCTGTATGTGTTCGACAATGTGTCAGAATCAAACGCAACACCGACTGCGAACAGCTGTACATAATAAGTGTCGCTTTCAGATGCCGAAGAGCTGTAGTAGTAATCGGAGTCGCCCTCGCTCGGCTCGATATCGCGAGTTTTTGCAGAATCATCGTCATTGTCGTCAAAAAAATCAAACGATTTGGAATTTCCGTTTCTGAACGGAACATAACTTTCGATTGAATTGTCAATTTTCACGCACGCACGGAAACTTTCGATATTGTCGCCAGAATATGACTCGTTTCCTGTATAAGTTTTGAGCCGAAAAACGACATTTTTATTACTTCCAGAATATTCAATAAAAGGAGAAGAATTGTTCGACGGGTTCGAACCAAGCGGCTGATATGTGTATGTATCAATCATCTTCGTGGCCGCAGATGTTCCGTAACTTGTAGTATTGACCGCAGTTATCGCGTTCCGCTGGCTGACAAGATTCGAATAATTGTTGTAGATTTTGTAATAAATTTCAGTCCCGACAAAAAAATCGCTATTTTGGTCACGCTCTTCCGTTCTGAAACTGAAATACCAAGTCAAATAATCAACACTACTATAAAGCGGAGTCGTAGTAACGGTCGGCTCAGAAATGGATATAACCCTATCCAAACCACAGCCCAAAAAGACAATGCCCGCCACGGCAAATAAAAAAGCAAGAAGGCAGTTTTTCAAACGCATGGCGGGCACTTTCATAAATTATGATTATCGATTTGTGATTATTGTTTTACCTTGAGGGCAATCAATCTAGTTTTTGCCAAATTTGCCCAAGACGAATTTGGATGCAAGTCATTGAGCTTCTGATAGGTCTCAGTTGCCTTAGCAGAATCTTTTTTAGCTTCGTAAACTCTAGCCAAGCTGAAAAGCGCATGGTCAACGAGGAGGAAATCAGAATCAGAAGAAGCAAGCTCGTAATATTTCACAGCAGAATCCAAATCATTCAAGCTCTCAGAACATGCAGCAGCATTGTAGTAAGAAACAGAATTCGTGTATGAATTCTTTTCGACATTTGCCGCAGCCAACCAAGCATTTCTTGACTCGTCAAATTTCCCCTGCTGGAAATACAATTCACCCAAAAGCATAGATGCTCTCATGCCAACAATTCCAGACGATTTAGAAAGTCTGAGCAAAGTTTCAATAGAAGAATCCTGCAAAGCCTTCACTTCATCAGCGGAAATGTCAGATTTCGCATTCGACAGCGAAAAATAAACTGTATCAACTTTTTCAAGTCCAGATTTGACGGAATTAGAATGAACAATGATTCCGACGACAATCGCAATTACAGCGAGAACAAAAACGACCAATATAGCCAACAAGGCTTTACGAAACTTTCCAATCGCTGACTCAAAAGAATCAGTAATCGTGGCAGTCTCTACTTTAGTTTTTCCAAAATCAATATTTTTTTCAGACATAACACTACCAATAAAAAGTCATATAAAGAAAAATAAAACTCACTGCCAATTAACGAAAAATCAACAATGAGTTCTTAAAAAGCTATTCGAGTAAAAACAGATTTGCCCGAATTTCAGAAATACTTGTCCGATAACCGATGCTCCCGAACAAGTATAATTTTTATTCTTCGGGCAATTCCAATCTCTACTCTTTAGATTTTACAAAATCACCGAATGTGGAAGAATCATCGGCAGCCTCAGCAGAAGCCATGTACTGTGAAATCTCTTTGCGAGCCTGAGCTTTCTTGTATTCCTTTACAGAGAATGCAACTTTCTCTTTCTCGACATTGATATCAACGACATACACATTCACTTTGTCGCCGACATTGTACTTTTTGACAGCCTCTTCAAAAGGAACTTCACGGTTGTCGCTCAAGTTTGCCTTGTTGACCAAACCTTCGATTCCAACAGGAGCCTTCACGAAGATTCCGAAATCAGTGATTGAAGTGATTTCTC
>JAFXSM010000047.1 GCA_017525605.1 Treponema sp.
GAGCGAGATGAGGACGCACACCGGCTGCACGAATGGGAGGCGTTATGCAATATCCGACAAAGAGAGAAGACTCAGATGAGCAGTTTCACTAATTTATTGCACCACCAGCGGTCATGCTGGAACAACAATGATGCATCTCTTGTGAGAGATTCGGCATCCTGAACGGCACCAAAAAGGTGCCGCTTTTTTTTGCCTTAGTGCTATAATCAGACCCGAAAAAAATGAATCTGCTCCGAAAATGAAAATTCCGGACAGGTTAAATATGTGCACAACCTGTGCAATAGAGGTGAAAAATGAGTTTCAAAGATTCAAAGGTCGTTATCGTCGGTGTGGGAAACGTGGGTGCCACGACAGCTTACAGCATTCTGAACCAGGGGATTTGCGAGGAAGTCGTTCTGATTGACGTGAACAAGGACAAGGCTATCGCGGAAGCAATGGACATGCAGCATTCGATTTATTTCATGAACAGGAATATGTCCATAAAAGCGGGCGATTATTCGGATTGCAGGGATGCGGACGTAGTTGTGATAACAGCGAGCGCGCCGATGCCGAAGGATTCGCACAACAGGCTTGAGATGCTTGCTCCGAGCATGAAAATCGTGAAGAACATCGTTGACAATGTAATGGCGAACGGATTCGACGGTGTTTTCGTGGTCATTTCAAATCCTGTGGACATCATGTCGTATTACATCTGGAAGCTGTCGCGCCTGCCGAAAAACCGCATCATCGGAAGCGGCACGACGTTGGACACTGCGCGTCTTTGCTGCGAGCTTTCAAAAATGTACAATCTTGACGCAAAAAGCGTGGAGGCGTTCGTCATGGCGGAGCACGGCGACAGCGAGATGGTCTCCTGGACAAGCGCGACAATCGGTGGAAAAGGCCTTTCGGACGTTTTCGCCGACAATGCGGACAGGACAAAGGACATCACAAAGGACGAGCTTTTGAAGCGCACGAAAGAAGCTGGCTGGGACATTTTCAACCGCAAAGGAAACACCTGCTACGGAATCGCTTCAAGCGCGACCGCAATCATCAAATCGATTCTGTTCAACGAAAACCGAATCCTTCCTGTGAGCATCGGTCTCAACGGCGAGTACGGACTGAACAACATTTTCCTAAGCGTCCCAACAATCATCAACAAGAACGGCGCAAAGGAAATCGTCGAGATAAAACTTGCGGACGAAGAGAAAGAGCTTCTGGCGAAATCTGCCGAAGTGCTTCATGGAGTCTACAAGGAACTTCAGATTTAGTAGAAGTTCGAAGAGCTTTGCATTATAGATTCTGAACCAGACTTTCTATGAAAGTCTACCAGAATGACAAATCCTTTATAAACCTGTTCGGAAACTCACTTTCAGAACAGGTTTAATTTATTTGGAAGATTATCCGATGGCTTTTTTGAAATCAGTTGTAATTTCGTTCAGCATGTTTTCCGCGATTCCGATGCCGAATGTTGAATGGAACGAAAAAAATATGCGCTACATGATGGCGGCTTTTCCGCTCGTCGGCAACGTTATTGCTCTTTTTTGGGCGGCACTCTTCGTTCTCGGAATCGAATTTCAGGTTTTGTGGCAAAAAACTGTCCCGCTTCATATTTTCGCGCTTATTTTCACTCTGATTCCTGTTTTGATTACGGGCGGAATCCACATGGACGGATTCATGGACACATCGGACGCGCTAGGAAGCCATGCAAGCCGCGAAAAAAAACTTGAGATTCTGAAAGACAGCCATTGCGGTGCGTTCGCTGTCATCGGCTGCGTGATTTATTTTCTTTCGTATTATGTCCTTGCTTTTGAACTTTGCAATTGCTTTTTCGGGAAGGAATCCGCGCACAAATTCGTGAACCACTTTGTGCAGCTCGTGAATTTTCTTCCAGCCTGCATGATTTTTGTCATCAGCAGATTTTTGAGCGCGTTTGCGGTCGCGACTTTCCCGATTGCAAAGAACAGCGGGCTCGTCCACACGTTCTCAAGCATGAGCGCAAAACGTTTCACGGCAATCTGGTGCGCAGCTTGGCTCATCATAATTTCCGCCGCAATGATTTTCCTTTTTGAGAAAACCGGAATCGCCATAATCGTCCCGAGCATTCTGTTTTTCGTCTTCTATTATCTCACGACAAAGCGCAATTTCGGCGGAATAACAGGCGACACAGCAGGCTGGTTCGTCCAACTGTGCGAAATTTTCGGATTAGTGGGATTTGTTGTCTCCAATTAGGAGAAAAAAAAATCGCCTGAAATTTCTTTCAGGCGATTTCGACTTATGCAATTTCTAATCCGACATTTTCTTGTAGTTGTCGAATTCCGCGAGCATTTCTGAATTCTTGTTTTTGTCCAATGCGGAAACAATCACGCTGAACAAAAGGCAAATCACGAATCCCGGAACGATTTCGTAAAGTCCGAAAATCCAGTGGACATCCGAAGAAATGTTGTGCCAGAGAATCACGGCGATGAATCCCGTGACGAGTCCTGCAATCGCGCCCTTCGCCGTCATTCCGCGCCAGTAAAGTGCGAGCAAAACGAGCGGTCCGAATGTCGCTCCGAATCCTGCCCATGCATACGAGACAAGCCCGAAGATTGACGACGACGGATTGAGCGAAAGAAGAAGCGCGACAAGCGAAATGACGAAAACGGTGAAGCGGCTGATGTTGAGGACAGTCTTCTCGTCCGCGTCCTTCTTGATGATTCCTTTGTAGATGTCCTGGCTGACAGCGGAAGAAGCCGCAAGGAGCTGAGAATCTGCGGTGGACATCGAAGCGGCAAGAATCGCGCAGAGGAAAATTCCTGCGATGAATGCCGGGTACATATTCTGCATTACGGCAGAGAAAACAGTTTCCGCGTCTCCGAATGACGTGATGCTGATTATTTTGCCGAGGAAATCAACGCTTTTTGTCACATCAGAACCGTCACCTGCTCCGAGGATTGTTCCGTTGTTCAGAAGATACGCAGTTCCGAGTGTTCCGATCAAGAACGTTCCGACATACGAAATCACCATCCAGACAGTTCCGATTCTTCTTGCTGTCTTCACTTCTCCGTTCGAGCGGATTCCCATGAAGCGGATTATGATGTGCGGCATACCGAAATATCCGAGTCCCCACGCGAGAGCAGAGACAATCGCCATTCCCTTGTATTCCGCATTCACGCCGAACGCGCTTTTCAGTGCCTCACCAAGATTTCCGGCAAGTGCCTGAGCGTCGAACGCCCTGACAGATTCGATAGCCTGAGCCGGGCCTCCGAAAGAGAAAATCGCAATTACGGAAGAAATCACGAACGCGACAAAGATGAGAGTTCCCTGAACGAAGTCAGTCGTACAGACGGCAGTGTATCCGCCAGTTATCGTGTAGCAGAGGATTACGACTAAGCCGATTGCAAGACCTGCATGATACGGAAGACCGAAAACTGAATTGAAGAGCTTTGCGCAGGCAACGAATCCCGACGCTGTGTAAATCGTAAAGAAGAACACAATCAGACCAACGGAAACAACCGAAAGAATGTGCGTCTTGTCCTTGAATCTGTTTGAGAAGAATTCTGGAATCGTTATCGAATCCCCGAACGAAATCGAACATTTTCTAAGCGGTTTTGCAACGAAAAGCCAGTTCAGATAAGTGCCGACGATGAGTCCGAGCGCAGTCCAGAAAGTTTCCCTGATTCCGCCAAGATAGCACAGACCGGGAAGTCCCATAAGAAGCCACGCAGAAGAATCGGAAGCCTCGGCAGAAAGAGCAGTCACCCACGGACCGACTTTTCTTCCTCCGAGGAAAAAGTCCGAGGCGCTGTTGTTTTTGTTCGCGCTCCTCAAGCCGATGAAAATCATCATGCCGAGGTAGAGCACGAATGCGGTTATTTTTGCAATCATTGCAGAATCCATTGTTTTTCGTTCTCCTTAAAAAGCAATAGCCGGAATTTTTATTTAATTAGAAGATTTTCTCACCGAGAAGTCTTGCGACCAAATCAACTGCAAAACCAGCAGTTCTGTTTCTCACGTCAAGGACAGGGTTCACTTCGACGATTTCAGCTGATTTAACAAGTCCCGTGTCGCACATTTCTTCCATTAAAAGAAGAGCTTCCCTGTTCGTCATTCCGGCAGGCAGCTGATAGCCGGTGCCAGGAGCATACATCGGGTCAAGACAGTCCATGTCGAACGAGACGTGAACAGCCTGAACTCTGCTTCTGAAGAACGCGAGCACCTGGCGGACGACCTCGTTGAATCCCTGCCTGTCAATGTCTGTCATCGTGAATGCGGTGACTCCTGCCTCTTTCATCAGTTTTTTCTCGCCAACGTCCAAATCGCGCAATCCCACGTAGCAGACATTGTGCGGGTCAACTTTTCTTCCTGCAAAATACAGATTCGTCAAATCAGGAATTCCGTAGCCACATGAAGCAGACATACATTCGCCGTGAATGTTTCCGCTCGGTGAAGTCTCCGCGGTGTTGAAGTCTCCGTGCGCGTCAACGTAAAGAACGCCGAATTTCGTGTCAGTCTTTCTGTAAGCGGCTGCAAGACCTGCAAGAGATCCGAGCGCAATCGAGTGGTCGCCGCCGAGGATGAGCGGGAAATCGCCGGAAGATGCGGCGCGCTCGACTTCCTCCGCAAGCTGCGTGTTCGCCTTCACAATCGGCGCAAGGTACTTTGCCTTCGGATTTCCGATTGCCTCGTACTCCTGAGGATTTATCTGAATCGGCGAAAAATACTTTTCGATTTTGTGTCCGAGACCTTCAAGCCTTTCTTTGATTCCTGCAAGGCGAATTGCAGAAGGTCCCATGTCAGAACCGTGGCGAGATGCACCGAAATCAAGCGGCATCTCAAGAATGTGAATGTTCATATTGCATACTCCGTTGTAAAAAGTTTTCAAAATTACAAAATCGCGTTCAGGAACTGCTTGAGGCGTTCTGATTTCGGATTCTCGAAAATCTCGGTCGGGCTACCCTGCTCCGCGATTTTTCCGCCGTCCATGAAAAGAATCCGTGTCGCGACTTCCCTTGCGAACCCCATTTCGTGTGTCACGCAAATCATCGTCATGCCGTCGTCGGCAAGTTCCTTCATCAGATTCAGGACTTCACCGACCATCTCAGGGTCGAGCGCGGATGTCGGCTCGTCGAACAGAATAACGTCAGGATTCATCGCAAGCGAGCGGACGATTGCGATTCTCTGCTTCTGACCGCCCGAAAGGCTCGACGGATACGCATTCGCCTTGTCCGAAAGCCCGATTCGCTCAAGAAGCTCGAACGCCTTTTTGTTCGCTTCTTCTTCCGTCATTTTTTTGAGGGAGACCGGAGCGAGCGTGATGTTCTGCAAAACTGTCAGATGCGGAAACAGGTTGAAATGCTGGAAAACCATGCCCATCTTCTGTCGGATTTCGTTTATATCGTTCTTCTTTTCGAGAATGTTCTTGCCCTCGAAGAAGATTTCGCCCGAAGTCGGTGTCTCAAGAAGGTTCAGGCAGCGTAGGAAAGTCGATTTTCCGCTTCCGCTTGGCCCGATTATGACGATTTTTTCGCCACGCTCTATTTTTTCAGAGATGCCGTTCAGGACGACGAACCCGTCATTGAATTTTTTCACGAGATTTTTTATTTCAATCATTTTCTGTCCGCCTTTGCAAAACGTTTCTCACCGATTGCGAAAACTTTCGTCAGACCGACGGTGAGCACAAGGTAAATCGCAGCGCACGAAAGAAGCGGAATCCATGCGTTGTAAGTTGCGTTTCTGATGTTGTCGCACGCTTTCTGCAAATCCACGACGGCAATGAAGCTTGCGACGGAAGTTTCTTTTATGAGAGTGATGAATTCGGAAGTGTAAGTCGGAAGGACTGTGCGGAACGCCTGCGGAAGAATGATTTTCCACATCGTCTGCGACCAGGACAAGCCGAGCGAGCGTCCGGCTTCCATCTGCCCCTTGTCAACGCCCTGTATTCCGGCGCGGAAAATCTCGGTGCAGTACGCCCCGGAATTGATTCCGAAAGCCACGACCGCAACGAGAATCGTGTTCGACACGCCAAGCGGGGAGAAGATGACGAAATAGAAAATCATCAGCTGCGTCGCCATCGGAATTCCGCGGATTATCGTCGTGTAGACGGTGGCGACCGCATTCAGCACTTTCGACTTTGAGATTTTGAAAAGGGCAAACGTACAGCCAAGCACCGTCCCGATTGCAATGGCGCACATCGCAATCAGAAGCGTCGTGCCAAGCCCGCGGGGAATCAGCATCCACCGCCCGTGGTCTATCATTGTCGAATAAAAGTCATTTATCAATTTTGTCACCCCTTTCCTCTTCTTCCATAATTAAACGTTGCGATAAGAGAAACGCCAAGTGCGTTTCTCTTATCGGCACCTTTCGAAACTTCGTTTCGAAAGGTCACTTTCTTACGATGATTACCTGGTTTGAAGTGAAGTACGGCTCTGAGAAATCGACGTTGCTTCTTCTTTCGTCTGTCGCTGTCATTCCAGCCGCGATGAAGTCGATTGCGTCAGCCTGCAATGCCGCAATGAGTCCGTCAAATGCCATATCGACAATCTGGAGCTTCTTTCCGTAGTCGTTCGCGATGAATCCTGCAAGCGTAGCGTCGAATCCGACGACTTTCGAGCCTTCCGTGTACTCAAACGGAGGGAATGCCGCATTTGTTCCCATTTTGAGAACTTCGTTTGATTCAGCCTCTGGTGCAGACGGAAGTTTTGCGTCGCTAGCTTTCATGATGTAGAAGTTGACGAGAGCGTCATAATTTCCGTCGCTCTTAATCTTCTTGATCGTTTCGTTGATTGAGTTGAGAAGCTCGGTGTTTCCTTTCTTGACTGCGATTGCGTAATCTTCCGAGACGAATTTGTCCTCGACGATTTTCAAGTCTGTATTGCGCTTGACGATTTCCTTTGCAGGAAGCTCGTCCAGGACGATTGCGTCGATTGCTCCGTTCCTTAACGCGAGCGATGCGTCGATTCCGCTTTTGAACGAAAGAACGTTCGCGTCCTTCACGTCCTCAACGTAGATTTCGCCGGTAGTTCCAGCCTGAACTCCGATTTTTTTTCCTTCGAGGTCAGACGCAGAATTGATTGTGACTGTCTTTTTTCCGTTGCAGCCCAAAACTGCAAAGCTGGCAGCAATAACGGCCGCTGCAAAAATTGATTTTTTCATGATGTTGCTCCTTGTTTTTAGAAAATACGATTCATGGAATTTATCACAATCTTCAAATAGTTGAAATTTGTTGACGCTATTAAATGCGATATTTCCTTATAATGCGACAATTTTTCTGAAACTTTCTATAATGGATTTTATATTTTCATTAATCTTAATGGAGGGAAAAATGAAAAAGTTATTACTCGCAGGATTGGCAGCTGTTTCCATGCTCGCCATTTCTTGCCACAAGGCTGAGACAAGCAAACCTGCTTCGTCATCTGGCGCGTCTGCTCTCGATGCGGCAACCGTCGCGAATGAGAAAGTCGAGAAAGTAGACGCAATCACCGACATCGGAAAGGTCAAGGGAACGAGAATCTTCGTCGTGGGAGACTCGACTCTCAGCGCATTCAACGACCCGTACTACTATCCGCGCTACGGTTACGGAACGAAGCTTCAGGATTACATCAGCGAAGACAAAGCAACTGTAATCAACCTCGCAATGTCAGGACGCTCCTCAAAGAGCTTCACGACCGAGAAAAATTACGAGACATTGAAGAAGAACATCAAGAAGGGCGACTACCTCATCATCGGTTTCGGCCACAACGACGAGAAATCTGAAGAGGCACGCTACACAAATCCGAACGGAACAAAAGAAGACGCAGGTTCATTCAAGAACTCTCTCTACACGAACTATGTGAAACTCGCACAGGACAAGAAGGCTACTCCTGTGCTTTGTACTCCGATTGTCCGCCGCGCACCTGGAAAGGCATACGAAGGCAACGTCGTCCACGTCACAAAAGATGTCGAGGGATTCCCAGGCGGAGACTATCCGAAGGCAATCCGAGAACTCGGAGCAGAGACTGGAGTTACTGTCATCGATTTGACACAGGTCACAAAAGACCGCTACGAGCAGCTTGCGAACGACAAGGAAACTGCAAAGTTCCACGCACAGCTCACTTACAAGGCAGCTTCAACTGACAACACGCACCTGAACACATACGGCGCGTCTGTAATCGCATACGACGTAATCACCGCGCTCAAAGCTGCCGACGAGAAATTCGCAAAGTTCGTGAAAGACGGAATCACAGCTCCGAGCGAGGACATCCTCGTGAAGAATCCTGATTACATCGTTCCGAAATATGCTGAATTCAACCCTGCGGAAGACGCTTCTGTTCTCTGGACAACGACTGCACCGTGGTACGCGACGGTATTCGGCGACTGCGGTGGCGAAGAGAAGCTCCAGAATCCTGACAACTACGGAGTCGAGGAGCAGGACGGAAAAGTCATCATGCACTCAGGAACAATCGACGGAGACAAATCGGTCGGAAAAATCGCGGGCGCATCTGACGGAATCATGTTCTACTTCCAGAAGCTCCCAATCGACAAGGATTTCACACTCAAGGCAAAGGCAAAGATTCTCAACTTCGGCGCGAACAACAACCAGGTTTCATTCGGAGTCATGGTTCGCGACGACGTTTACATCGACAAATACGACAACTCAATCAACTCTGACTACGTTGCAGCAGGTCCTCTCAAGCTCGCGAACAACGAAGACTACTCTTCAAGCTGGATGAGACAGAACGCAACGTTGAACGAAACTCACAATGCCGGACAGCCTAAGCCGGCAAAGGGCGACGTAATCGACATTTCAATCACGAAGAAAGGCAACGTCTACACGACACAGTTCGGAAAAGACACAGCCGAGTACACAATCGATCTGAAATCAGTTGACCCGAACGTAATCTACGCCGGATTGTTCACAGTAAGAAGCGCGTACATCGAGTTCAGCGACATCTCTTTGGAATAGGTCGCTCGTAGCTCTGCATTGTAAAATGCATTGCGCATCGGCACGAGCGAGGTCGCTCGTAATTCTGTATTGTAAATGCATTGGGCATTGGCACGAGCGATGCTAGGTGAAAACGGCAGGCACTTCAATTAAAAAAGTGCCTGCCGTTTTTTTGTTTTATAAACTATGTTAAGACTGTTATACTAAAAGCGACTGGCTTCTGATGTACAAATTCCGAAAACGTTCTCGTTGAATATCTCTTCTTAATTAACGTAAACGTCCAATTTTATTCCGTAAATCTTCCTTGTATATAATCCCGTTCTGATTCAATATTTTGATATTGCAATATTAAATTGGTAGAATTTTGCGATTATCCAGAATAATGATGAACGGTTGTGTTCACACATAAAAAAAGGGAGATTTTATGAAAGAAATAACGCTTGAATCATTCGGCGGAAAGGCTGACGGAAAATTCAATAACACAAATTCATTTGCGCTTGCGTTTGCGGAGCTTGCAAGGAACGGCGGCGGAAAGCTCACTCTTACGAAAGGAATCTGGGCGACGGGTCCTATCGACATTCCGTCCGACACTACGCTCGAAATCGAAGAGGGCGCGGAACTTTTCTTCATCGCAGAGCCGACACTCTATCCGCCGGTATTCACAAGGTGGGAAGGCGTTGAATGTTTCGCGATGCATCCGCTCGTCTATTCGTCGCACTCAAAGAACGTGAAAATCACAGGAAAAGGAACGATAAACGGAAACGGCGAGCCGTGGTGGAATCTCAAGAAGGCGAAGAAAGACGCGGGCCAGAAAGAGCCTGTCGAATCTTACGAGAAGCTTCTTGCGGCAATGAACCCGGGATACGAGAACCAGCCGGGCGGCGGCGGCGGAAGGGAAATCCAGTTCCTCCGACCGAGCCTCGTGGAAGTCTCTTTTGCAGAGAACATCACAATCGAGGGCGTTTCGATAAAGAATTCGCCATTCTGGACAGTTCATCCGCTCTATGTGAAAAATCTCACTCTCAAAAATCTGCACATCGAAAACCCTTACACTGCACCGAACACAGACGGAATCGACGTTGACTCATGCGAGGACGTTCTGATTGAAAACTGCTTCGTCTCTGTGGGCGACGACGGAATCTGCATCAAGTCTGGCTCTGGCCCGGACGGAATCAGGACGAACAAGCCGACTGTGAACGTTGAGATTAAAGGCTGCACAGTCAGAAACGCGCACGGCGGAATCGTTCTCGGCTCGGAGACTGCTGCCGGAATGAGCGGAATCCACGCGTCGGACTGCGACCTTTCGGGCACTGACAGGGGAATCAGAATCAAGTCGAGAAGAGGAAGAGGCGGCGACATCAACGACATCGAGCTCAAGAACCTCGTGATGAACGACACGCTCTGCCCTATCGCAATGAACATGTACTACAAATGCGGAATAACAGACCAGCAGTCACCTCTTTTCAGCCTTGAGAAACAGCCGGTCACATCTGAGACACCAAGAATCCACAATGTGAAAATCATCGGCTGCAAGGGAACAGGATGCAAGGCTTCGGCAGGTTTCATCGTCGGTCTTCCTGAGATGCCGATCGACAACCTCGAAATCCGCGACTGCCATTTCACGACGGACGAAACTTCCGACCGCTCGCCAATGGAAAGCGATATGTTCTACGGACTCCCGGAAGTCAGCGAAAAATCGTTCAGAATCTGGAATGCACCGGGACTCAAACTTGAGAACGTAAAGATTGAAGGACCGAAAGAGACTTTCATTTACAAATAACAACACGCTGACATTCCGAACCTGATTCGGAATTCAATTTCGCCTTTATCGGGCTGGCTTCATTTTGAGTCAGCCCTTTTTTTATGGCAGATGATATAATTCCGTTTATGAAAAAGATTATTTACAACGCGCATCTCATTGACGCAAAAATAGACTCTCACGGAATGCTTGTCTGTGAGAACGGCAGAATCGAGTCGATTTTTATCGGAGATTTCTCGTCGGAAGAAAAGGCACGAAAATCGGCAGGCGACGGCGAATTTTTGAATGCGGAAGGGCTTTCGCTCATGCCGGCTTTCATCGACATGCACGCGCATTTCCGCTACCCGGGTCAGACGCAGAAAGAAGATTTGGAGTCGGGAATGGCGGCGGCGACCGCGGCAGGATTCGGAACGCTCGTACTCATGCCGAACACGAATCCGGTGATTTCAAACAGGGAACTTGCTTCTTCTGTGATGGCGGAAGCTGAGAAAATCAACGAGAAGAACGGAACAAGGACGAGGATTTTCCAGACGGTTAGCATCACGAAGGATTTTGGCGGAACTGACACAAGCGCAATCGACGAGCTTGATTCGGAAACGTTCCCTGTGATTTCGGAGGACGGTCACGATGTCGGCTCGGCTTCCGTAATGCTTGAAGGAATGGAGAAAGCCGGTAAAAAAGGAATAATCGTCGCCTGCCACTGCGAGGACGTGGAACTTGCAAAAAGCGCACGACCGTTCAGGCAAAACGCTCTCAAACTGATGAAAGACAACGGAATCCCGGCAGGAATTTTCAACATCGACCTTCCGAACGTGAGCGAAAACGTGAATGCAGAAATCGACAAAAATCTCACACGCGCGAACGAAATACTTGCGCTTGCGGAGGACGCTGCGACGATGCGGAATCTTGAAATCGCCGCGCTTGCAAAATGCCATGTCCACATCTGCCACTGCTCAACGAAAATCAGCATTGACGCAGTTCGAAACGCAAAGTCGCGCGGAATCGACTGCTCCGTGGAAGTCACGCCGCATCATCTTGGACTTACTGGCACAGAACTTCCGAACATACGCGCACTCGTGAACCCGCCGCTCCGAAGCGAAAACGACAGACGCGCACTGATAGAAGCGTTGCGCGACGGAACTGCGGACTGCATCGGCACAGACCACGCACCGCACACGATGGACGACAAGGCGGCAGGCTCCCCAGGGTTCACAGGATTGGAAACAGCATTTGCCGTCGTGAACACGGTTCTCTGCAAGGAAGAAGGCTTCTCTCTCAGCCGGCTTTCACAGCTGATGAGCGCGAATCCGGCAAAACTTCTGAAACTCGACACTGGCCGGCTTGAAGTCGGAATGCAGGCGGAATTTGCACTGGTAAATCCAGATGAAAAGTGGGTTGTTTCTGCAAAGGATTTC
The DNA here is from genome assembly GCA_017525605.1 of Treponema sp. Lineage (GTDB taxonomy): Bacteria > Spirochaetota > Spirochaetia > Treponematales > Treponemataceae > Treponema_D. The sequence goes on from JAFXSM010000047.1 coordinate 12,056, forward strand.
AAATCGAAGGGAAAATCAACACCGCTCGAAGGAAAAACGCTTGTCGGCAAAGTCCACAAGACGATTTTCGCATAAAATTTCTGCATAAAAAAAAAACAGGCATCGAAATAGAAAAACTTTTTCGATGCCTGTCAGCAATGCCAGTCATTGGCGCAGCCGAAATGCCAGTCATTGGCGTAGCCGAAATGCCGGTCATTGAGCGTAGCCGAAATGCCGTTTATTTTACAGATGTCCGTCCTTTTCGATTTTCGCGTGCTGGATGTCGAACTCTTCCATCACATGGTCGATTACGGCCTGCTTCGGGTCAGGATGGTCGGCTGGCAGCGTCGCAAGGTAGCTCTTTCTGAATTCCTTGCACTCGATTACAGGAGATGCCGCAAGAACCTGAAGTGCCGGCTCAACGATGTCCGCGAGCATGTCGTCAGGGTTGTTCACGTCGATTGTAAGGCAAGTTCCGTTCACCGAAACAAGAATCATCACGTCGAACATTCGAAGGTACGAGTCGATTTCTTTGAGACCGCGCTTTGTCTCCGGTTTTCCAGGTCGGTAGCGTGTTCCGCTCGGGAAAACGAGAATGACTTCGCCGTTGCGCTTGCATTCGTCCATCGCACGCATTGCCGCGAGGTTTATCGTCCTTGCTTTTTTCTCCTCGGCGATTCGCTCCTCCTCGCTCTGAGCATTTTCCTCTGCCTTGTTCAGCGAACGTGTCGGATAAATCACGACGCGGGTGAAGCTTTCCGCGAACGCACGCACCATCGGGTTCGCCTCGTTCAGTTTCATTCCGGCGATTGCGACGATTCTGTCCGCCAAATCTTTTCCTTCTTCGCCCAAATCATGCTGCAGAAGATAAATCAAAGCCGGCAAATCGGTGTTCGAATAATGCTCCATGAGAATCAGACCTTTCTTGCCCGATTTCACGCAGTCAAGAAACGCCCTGAAATTTTCCTTTCCCTCAAGGCGGCTGCCCTCTTTCATATTGTCGCCGACAAGAATGTCCATCATCTTTTTTGTGTTCGGATTTGCCTTCTGATAAACGTTCGTCTCGTCAATCTTTGCGGCCGCATGTGAATACTCCCCGAGTTTCTGGAAGAATTCACCATATTTTTCACGAATTGAAGCCATATACTTCCTCTGATTTTAATTTTTTCTTTATCTTAAAATGAGTACTGTTATTTAGCAACTGATAGCAAGAATGCCATGCCGATAAATATATGCACGGTTAATATAAAAACAAGGGAAAGCGGTTACAATACGCATAAAATACAAAAGGGGAGAAAAATGAAAATCAGATTCATCGAGCCGGGGAACGTTCCGTACAAACCGAGCTTCAAAAATCTTTACGTCTACGACAGGTTCATCCGAACGCCGTCAAACGGGCTTATGACGCTCGCCACAATCGTACAGAAGGCGCATCCCGATTTCGACATTTTGATGTACAGCGAGTCGATTTCGAAGCTCAAATGGGACGACATTCTCGACAGCGACATTGTTTTCATCAGCATTTTCACTTTTTCGTCGATGCGCGGATACGAGATTGCGGATTTCATCAGGAAGAACAGCAATGCGAAAATCGTTTTCGGCGGATTGCACGCGACGCTCAACCACGCGGAAGTCGTCCCGCACTGCGATTTTGTGCTTCTCGGTGAGGGCGACGAGACAATCCTCAAAATCATCGATTCGATAACGAAAAACGAAACGCCTGATTTTCAGGGAGTAGCGTACAAAAATGCGGACGGCGAAATCGTCTGCACAGGACGCGCACCGCTTCCGCACAACATCGACACAATTCCGAACAGATCCCTCTGCCACAACTTCAAGAAAATGGCGGGCCACAACACAATCTGGCCGCAAGTCCACGCCTCGCGCGGCTGCCCGCACAACTGCGACTACTGCTCTCTCGTCGCCGCATTCGGGCGCGGAATCAGGACAAGAACGCCGCAGAACGTAATCGACGACATCAAGGACGCAATCGCATTTTTCGAGAACGGGCATCACAGGCTCGCAAAATTCTTGTGGATAACGGACGACAATTTCTTTGCCGACCGAAAATGGGCGGTGGAAGTTCTGAATTTGATGATTAAAGAAAAAATCAATTACCGGTTTTCGATTCAGGCACGTTTTGAAGTCGGATTTGACGACGAAATGCTTGAGCTTCTGAAAAAAGCCGGATTTTTTGAGCTTGCGCTCGGAATCGAATTCCTTGAGGACGAGGCATTCCAGAATTACCACAAGAAAAGCACATACCAGCAGATTCTCGATTCCGTAAAGAACATCCAGAAGCACGGGCTGAACGCACGCGGACTTTTCATTTTCGGCGCGGACAACCACACAAAAGGAATCGGCGAGAAGCTGGCGAATTTCGTAATCGAAAACGACATTTCGGGAATCCTAATCCAGTCGATGTATTTCGTTCCGGGAACGCCGGTCTACGCGACGCACAAAGACGAGCTGATTGACGAGAACTGGTCGCGCTGCGTTGGAAAAGTCGTCCACTACCCGAAGAATATGTCGCCAATTGAACTGCAGAACGAAATCATCATCGCAAGCAAAAAAGTCTATTCCGTGAAGCGTCTTGTAAAAGCGTTGTTCACAAAAAAATTCGACGAGTTCATCCTGTTCGCGGGCGAATTCTTCTGGCAGCAGAGCGTCAGAGACCGCCTCAAAAAAGACATGAAATATCTTAAAACGCACGCTACGAAAAATTTATAGATAAATTTAAAGAAAAGGGTTAGAGTTGAAGTATGGACTCTTCCCTTGCGCTCAAACTTGAACAGAAATACGATTCTCTGACCGGAACTTTCGAAAGAAATCCTGTCGAAAAGTTTGCGAAGGAGCTTATTTCCGAAGCTCATCCGTTCTCGCTTCTTCTAATCGACGGCGACAACTTCAAAAACGTGAACGACAATTTCGGGCACAAAGTCGGCGACATCGTAATCAAGCTGATTGCAGAAAAGATAAAATCCGCATTCGACGGAATCGGAATCGTGGGAAGATTTGGCGGAGACGAATTCATCGTGGTTCTACCAGACATCGTCGAATACGACGAAGTTTGGGCGGCGTGCAATACATTGTCCTTGCAGTTCCGCGAATTCACGGTTCCTGATTATCCTTCAATTTTCATCACGATAACGACAGGGCTTTCGCGTTTTCCGCAAGACGGAAGCGATTACGACACGCTTTTCGAAAAAGCGGACAAGGCACTCTACAGGGGAAAACAAAAAGGAAGAAGCTGCTTCATCATCTATCTTGATTCCAAGCACAAAAACATAAAAGTTCTTTCGAGCGATTCCCCGACGACGAATTCGATGCAGCTCATTTCGACAGTGTTCATGCTTTTGGGAAAATCGAGCAACCTGAAAATTTCAATTCCGTATCTTCTGACGTTCTTCACGACGACTCTGATGATTGACCATATCGCAGTTCAGGGAAAAAAGTCGCTTTTGTTCTCGGAAGTCTATTCGCTTTCAAAAGGAAAAGAATTCTCATACATCGACAATTCGCTCATATCGCTGAACATAAATCCGTCAATCGGAATTTTCTGCCTGACCGATATCCATCAGCTTTCGTTCGTCCATCAGAAAACCCTCGAATGCGAACTTGAAAAACAACTGGTCATCTCTACTTTTTACGCTGAAATTTCTTATGCCGGCAACTTCTACGGATATTTGCGTGCAGATGCCACAGCTTCCAGAAGGATTTGGCAGAATTCCGACATGGATTTGCTTTTGACGGCAGCAAAATCAATCGCAATGGCACTCTATTTCCAGGACAAGACATTAGAAGATTTGTGATTTTGTCCTAGTCTTTCCTGTTCGCTTTCATTGCGACTTTGTTCTCGTACATCTGTGTGTCCGCTTTCGTTATTGCATCCTCAAAATCTTTGCGGCTAAAAGGAACGAAAACCGTGACTCCGTATGCCGCGCCAAACGGATGCTCACTCGGCGGCTGTGTGGCGACTGCTTCGTCGAACGCTTCCAAAGCTTCGTCAACTTTTTCGCGCTCGGCACCCTTGCAAACGGCAACAAACTCGTCGCCGCCAATTCTATAAACTTCTCCGATACCGGAAAATGAAGTTTTCACCGCGAGCGCAAACGCCTTAATCATCTCGTCGCCGGCAAGATGACCGTAAGTGTCGTTCGTCTTTTTCAGATTGTTCATGTCGAAAAGAACAATCGTGAATTCCACAGGAGACTGATTTTCGGCATCCGCATCGACTTTGTAGTTGTCGATGAGAGTGTACCACGCGGTCTTGTTCAGAACTCCAGTGGCAATGTCGGTGAACGCAAGCTCCTTGTACACCGCATTCTTGCTTGTTTCCTGGGCACGCAGAAGGACTCGGTTGTAAGTCAGCAGAATCATCGCGCCGAATGTAATCAGGATTCCGATGCTCATCACCGTTCCGAAAAAAAGTTCGAAGAACAGAAGTGTGATAATCATAAAAATAAAAATGCCGACCGAACTTGAGAACGCCGCGACAAGAATCATGTTCAATATTGTATGACGCTTTTTCAAAAGGCAATTTAGAATGTGTATGCTGCAATACAGATACAAAAAGTGCGACACATAAATGCTGTCCGATATGTGAACGCGTCCTGTCACCTGGAACAAAAGCTGCATTGCCGGAATCGCGACGACAAGCACGCTGAGTATGCGCATTGCAATCGAATTCTTGTTCTCGTCGATGTGGTAGAGGAACAAAAACGTGAATATCGGCATTGCAAGGACTGTCAGGTATTCAAGGCACCAATGGAGAGGCTGATATCCGAAAACGAATTGCAAAATGCGCGAATCTTCAAGCTGCCACAATCCCAAGCAGATGGCGAGAACGGCAAGAGAAAGCAACGAATTGTCGTTTTGTACGAACGAGCTGAAAACACGGCTGGTTCCGAACAAGAAGAACGCGGATATGAGCAGGAACACTCCGAGCATGGACTGAAAATGCTGCTCAAGCATAATCGTCTGCATAAGATGCGAGCGACCGCTGAGCTGTATCGGCTCAAACTTGCCGGCAGTGCTCTTTAAGTGCGCTTTCGTTTCTATCATGATTGTCCGACAGAGCATGTAATCCAGAGGAAGCTGCACCAGATGATACATTCCGCGGTACGAGCGTATCCACGAAGGATTCGTCTCTGTTTCGCTGTGATAGATGACGTTTCCGTCAAGGCGGACGACTACATCCTGATGATAAGCATAGACGCAAAGGAATTTGTCGAATTTATCGCCCGGCGGCATATTTTTCGGCAAATCCCTTGTGTCGATAAAAAGAGCCGCAACTCCGTCTTTTTCGGGTATTTTTGCAGGCAAGTGCTTCACCGGCCTGCGCACTCGGTTGGAGTCATAATAATACCAGCCGTGCTGCAGATTCAAAGCTTCGCGCTGAAAAAGCAGCAGTCTCGGCGTGCCTTGCCCGGCAATCATCACATACACGGCTGTCACCAAGATGAGCACAATGAGAATTGCATAGGAAATGGTCGTTTTGCAGAAAGACACCTTCATAAAAATCAGTTTAAGCTATTTTTAGGATATCTGCCATTAAAATTTTCTGAACGATTATGCAATTCAATATCCGTTCTCTTATTTTGCAAGAATCATGCACCAGTAATATTTATATGGGGCATCCGGGCAATATGCATACGCTATTCCGATTTTTGAAAAATTCTCGCCGAGCATGTTGCGCCTGTGACCTTGCCCTGAATAATTCTTGTCGTCTTCTTTCCAAGCCGTAAACGCAGATTCTCCGCTCTGTTGCCCTGCGGCAATGTTTTCGCCTGCTGCAGACCGAGAAATTCCGAGTTCGTCCAAAACAGTGAAACAGCTCGTTCCGTTCGGGCGCGTGTGAGCAAAGTTGTTCACGAGTTCCTTTGCCCTGATTGCAGCCGCCTTGCACAAATCCTCGTCCAACGTGAGTGCCGAAAGTTTTCCGACAAGATTTGTCTTTGTCGAATTGTCCTCGTTCCAATAATACGCCTCGCTTCCAGTTCGGAATTCATTCGTCAAATCAAAAATCGACTGCACGTTAGAATCTTCATAATTTACCGTGATATTTGTGAACTGAGGTTCGGCACAAACTTCCTCGTCAACATCCCCACAACCGACAAAACCGAATCCGAACAAAAATGCCGCCAAAGCCGCAAAAAAAATTCGTCTCATAAAATCACCTCCAGAAACAAACTAAAGAATATTTTAACACGGAATTTGCGAATACAGGGGGATTTGTTTTTTGGGGAGATTGGAGAGATTTCTCTTACAATACGCAAAAACGCTCCCCAAAAAGGAATCTTTTCCTCTCAGGGAGCGTTCGCCATTTTCAATGGATTGAGTTGCACGAAGTGTCAGCTCGAATCTAGTTTGCCATGCAGCGTAAGCTGTCATGGCATAGCGTTTTACGCTGCACTCGTCAGAGTGTCAGCGTGAAAACTATTTGTAAAGCTCAACAAGTTTCTGCAAGTGCTCGAATCGTACATATTCTCTCATACCTATTGCAAATTGCGGAGTGCATTTTCAAAGGCAGTTTTTATTTTTTGTTTCAGTTCGTCTGGTGATGGAATATCGTCCATTTGAACATCATGCATAACGATATTTTTCTGAATGGCGCCTTTATTTGTGGAGTTATGTACGTGAAGCGTACCGGTCATTTTACCCATTACCTTGCCGTTTAACTTTCCATAAATATCACCATTCATATTCCCAAGAATATTTCCGTTCAGTATTCCGTTTATGTCTCCATACATTGAGCCTTGAATGGTGCCGTTCATCTTACCGTTAATGTCGCCGTACATATCACCCAGGATGTTTCCGTCAAGGATTTCGTTAATGTCGTTTTTATAGTCGCCTTTTATATTTCCTTTAACACGGGCATTAATATCACCAATAGATTCTCCGTCCAAATCACTTGTGTAATTTCTATTAATATTATCCTCGTAATCTTCATAATCGTCTTCAAAATCATCATCAATTTCAAATTCTTCAAGCAAACCGTTTTTCGTTATCTTCGCAACTTCAATACACTTTGAACGGACGGAGCGCGAATCGCCCAAATCCCACACATCGGAAGCAAGTGCGACATCTTGTGTGATGAAAAGAATATTCTCTTTCAGACGAAGCTGCGTAAAAAGCGCAAGGAAATCGTTGTCAGCAAAGGAATGTGAAGAATCGCCGTATACTTCAAAGATGTTCTTCAAATTACCCTGTGTAATCAGTTCAAGAGCCTTTGTCGCATTCGCTTTCAGTTCTTCATCAGATGAAGATGTATGTTTTGTAAGCTCATTTAGGACTGTCTGCGTAATTTTGATTTTGTAATTGTTCCCTGTCAAAAATCCTGCGATATTGTTCATGCAGGTTTGAAACTGTTCGTGCAGAATGCTGCAAGTATCAATCCAAATCGAGAAGCCTTTTTTTGTATATTTTTCAAGAAACATTATTATTTTCCTTGCTTTAGTCCGCTGATGAAATCAACTGCGGAGTCTACTTTTTCGATAGATAACGCTTCCGAAAGCATCTCTTTTAGAGAGATGTTTTCCCCATTTTCAGTGACCGCAAAAAAACTTGCTACCAACTTGTTGTTTTCTTCCAGACGGATTTCTGCTTTATTTCCGTAGCATAGTTTTACCATTGTAAATGTAAGAGTTTTGTTTGAGTTAGACCGAAGGACAATGCGTAAAGGAATTTGCAGCATTTGTGCAGATATACCACCATTCGACCAAAACTCAGGTGCTAAAATGGTTACATCCTTATAAACCTCAGAGGCTCTTCCAGGTTTATCCTCAACGACGCATGAGTTCTCGTCAGATTTTGAGTCATACCAAGACTTTTCAGTTATAACATGAGTCATATCCTTCTGTTGAAAAATCTTATTCCATTTTTCAAACTCAGATTCAAATGCTTCTTTTTTATCACTTTTCTTATTGCAATCAAATTTGCAGTTCATTCTTTCTCCCAAATTTGAGGTTTGCTTTTATTTCACGCTGTATGAATTGTTTGCCATAATTATATTTTATCATGAAAGAAATTCTTTTTCCCCTCAATAAAAACAAAAAACGCCCCTCGTAAGGAAAAATCCTCGCAAGGGGCGTTTTCATTTCGTATGGTTTGAGCCGCACCGAAGGTGTCGGCTCAGGCTTGTTTGACATGTGCACCAATTTTGCGAAGCAAAATAGTGCATCATGGCATTAAGCGTTTTATGCTGCGAGCCTGTGGCTCGTCAGCATGAAAACTATTTGTACAACTCAACAAGTTTCTGAAGATGTTCAAATCTTGCCTTAGCAGCCTGCTCGTTCCTGTCGAACAAGACCTTAGCTCGCTCTGGGAACTTGCGTGTAAGTGCACTATATCGAGTCTCGTTGTTGAGGAATGCCTGGTAAGTTCCGTCGCCTTCTTTTGAAGTGAGGGTGAACGGATTCTTGCCTTCTGCCTTGAGGGCCGGGTTGAAGCTGAAGAGGTTCCAGTAGCCGGCTTTGACAGCTGCCTTCATCTCGTCCTGACAGTGGTTCATGCCACCCTTAACACCGTGGAGCTCACATGGAGCGTATCCGATGATGAGTGACGGACCGTTGTAAGCCTCTGCTTCCTGGATGACTTTGAGAGCCTGTGCAGGATTTGCACCGAGAGCAATCTGTCCAACGTATACGTAGCCGTAGCTCATTGCAATCTCAGAGAGTGACTTTTTGCCCATATCTTTACCAGCTGCTGCGAACTGACAAACTTCACCGATGTTAGAAGCTTTTGATGCCTGTCCACCTGTATTTGAGTACATCTCTGTATCGAATACCATTACGTTTACATTTTCGCCAGAAGCGAGAACGTGGTCGAGACCGCCGAAACCGATGTCGTAAGCCCAACCGTCACCACCGAAAATCCATACAGACTTCTTAGCGAGGTAGTCTTTCTGCTCAAGGATTTCTTTTGCAGTTGCAGAACCGTCTTTCTCAAGGGCAGCGATGAGTTCATCAGCCTTAGCTGCGTTCTCTTTTGTGCTGTCTTTTGTAGCCATGAAAGCGTCGATTGCAGCCTTGAGGTCGCCTGTTGCTTCCATTCCGTTCAACTTCTCGATGAGGTTGTCGCGGATATATTTCTGGCCTGAGTACATACCCAAACCGTGCTCTGCGTTGTCCTCGAAGAGTGAGTTAGCCCAAGCCGGACCTTTCTTTGAGTCCTTGTTGATTGTGTAAGGAGCTGTAGCTGCAGGGCCACCCCAGATTGAAGAACAGCCTGTAGCGTTTGAAATGTACATGTGCTCACCGAAGAGCTGAGTAATCAAGCGGGCATAAGAAGTCTCTGCACAACCTGCGCATGAGCCAGAGAACTCAAGAAGCGGCTGGTTGAACTGGCTTCCTTTGACTGTGTTGTCGCCGAATCCAGAATCTGCTTTCTTTGATACATTTGCAACGAGATAGTTCCAAGCTGGCTGCTCTGAAAGGCGAGTCTCCTGTGGAACCATTGTGAGTGCCTGTACTGGACAAACTGTTGTACATTCTCCACAACCCATACAATCGAGTGGGCTGACAGAAAGTGTGAACTTGTATTTTCCAGCCTTTGGCTTCAAGTCAACAGCTTTTCCACCGTTCTTCTCGACTTCACTAGCTTCTGCGTCTGTGAGGAGGTATGGGCGGATTGTTGCGTGTGAACAAACGAATGCACAGTTGTTACACTGAATACATTTTGTTGAATCCCACTCTGGAACATTGACTGCTGTTCCGCGTTTCTCGTATGCAGAAGCACCGAGCTGGAACTGTCCGTCTGCAATATCCTTGAATGCGCTGACTGGGAGGTTGTCGCCGTCCATCAAAGCGATTGGGTTCATGAGTTTTTCTACCATATCAACGGTAGCTTTTTCACCCTTGAGAGCTGGTTTAGCTGCGTCAGGAGCAGGATTTGCCCAAGAAGCAGGAATCTTAACTTCGTGGAGAGCACCTGCACCCTGGTCGATAGCCTGGCAGTTCATGTCAACGACTTCCTGACCTTTCTTAGAGAATTTTGCAACAACCTTCTCTTTCATGTATTTGATTGCTTCTTCAGCTGGGAGAACATTTGCAAGCTTGAAGAATGCAGACTGGAGAACTGTAGAAGTGCGTTTTCCAAGACCAATCTTTGTAGCGATGTCAACTGCGTCTACAGTGTAAACCTTGATTTTGTGGTCTGCGATGTATTTCTTTGACTCAGCAGGCAAGTGCTTGTCGAGCTCTTCGTCGCTCCACTGACAGTTGATGAGGAATGTACCACCGTCTTTAACATCCTGAACCATCTTGTAGCCCTTGATGATGTAAGACTGGTTATGACATGCAACGAGGTCAGCCTGGTTGATGTAGTATGGTGAGCGGATTGGTTTGTCACCAAAGCGCAAGTGGCTGATTGTGATACCGCCAGTCTTCTTTGAGTCGTACTGGAAGTATGCCTGAATGTATTTGTCAGTGTGGTCACCGATGATTTTTGTAGAGTCTTTGTTTGCACCGACTGTACCGTCACCACCGATACCCCAGAATTTACACTCAACAGTTCCCTCTGCGGCTGTAATCGGAGCCGGCTTAACTTCAGGAAGAGAGAGATTCGTAACGTCATCGACAATTCCGAGTGTGAAGCGTGGCTTAGGAGCATCTTTTGCAAGTTCTGTGTAAACAGCGAATACTGAGCTTGGCGGAGTGTCCTTTGAACCAAGTCCGTAGCGTCCGCCAGAGAGCTTAACGTCGTTCAAGCCTGCTTCGCGGAGAGTTGCAGCAACGTCGAGGAAGAGAGGTTCACCGAGTGAGCCAGGTTCCTTTGTGCGGTCGAGGACTGCGACTTTCTTTGCAGTTTTCGGCAATTTCTCCAAGAATTTTGCAGAAACCCACGGTCTGTAAAGGTGAACTTTGATGAGACCGACTTTCTCGCCCTTCTTTGTGAGGTAGTCGATAACTTCTTCTGCAACGTCACAGATTGAGCCCATCGCAACGATAACGCGGTCAGCATCGCTAGCTCCGTAGTAGTCGAAGAGACCATAGTTCGTGCCGAGCTTAGCGTTGATTTTGTTGATGTATTTCTCAACGATTGCAGGGAGAGCGTCGTAAGTTGAGTTACAAGCCTCGCGGTGCTGGAAGAACACATCGCCGTTCTCGTGAGAGCCGCGCATTGCCGGATGCTCCGGGTTCAACGCATGAGCGCGGAACGCCTTGAGAGCGTCGTTCGGGAAAAGCTCCTTGAGGTCAGCGTAGTCCCAAGTTTCGATTTTCTGGATTTCGTGTGAAGTGCGGAAACCGTCGAAGAAGTTGATGAACGCAACTTTTCCTTCGAGGGCTGCAAGGTGTGCGACAGGAGCCAAATCCATGATTTCCTGCGGATTTGATTCTGCGAACATTGCTGCACCTGTCTGGCGGCAAGCGTAAACGTCCGAATGGTCGCCGAAGATGTTCAAAGACTGAGTTGCAACACAACGTGCCGCTACATGGAATACACAAGGAAGCTGTTCAGCAGCAATCTTGTACATATTAGGAATCATCAAAAGAAGACCCTGAGATGCCGTGAATGTTGTTGTCAAAGCTCCAGATGCCAAAGAACCGTGAACTGTACCAGCAGCACCGGCTTCTGATTCCATTTCGATAACTTTTACTTTGTTACCGAAAATGTTCTTGCGGCCGTCAGCAGACCAGTTGTCTACGTTGTCCGCCATTGGTGAAGAAGGAGTGATTGGGTAGATACCAGCAACTTCCGTGAACGCATAAGCGACATGGGCAGCGGCTGTGTTACCATCCATTGACTGTTTCTTTCTGGACATTTTGTCCTCCTAATTTAAAATAATTTTTTTTTACGATTTTTAATCCCTTTTAAAATATCGCGAATAAGGACTAGAAAAAAATGTGTTGGCAGAAAAGTTATTTCTGAAAAAGCATACAGTCTGCCTTAACCTAAAGGCAGACCATAGAACTAATTTTAGCTAGTGAATTCTGAATTTTCAATGAAAATTTCTAATGAACTTTTGTAATATGCCGATGATTCGACCGATTTTTTACGATTCAGAAACAGTGACGCTTTCTTCGAATGCATCTTCGTAATCAGAACCGGCAGGAACTTTGACCGACTTCAATTTCGGGCAGCCGAAGAAAGCCATCGAACCGAACGTCACAGGCTCATTTCCCTCGAAAACGACTTCCTCAAGATTCTCGCAGTTGATGAACGCACCGGAATCGATTGTGGTGACATTCGCAGGAATCGTGATTTTTTTCAGGTTGTCGCAGAACATGAATGCGGACGTTCCGATGTACTCGACGCTTTTCGGAATCGAAATCGACTCGAAGCGTCCGAACGAAAGAGAAGATGTTCCAAGAAGTTTCGTATCGAGAGGAAGAACAGCATCTTTCAGGAAAGTGTCGTCAACCGACTCGTCATCGGAATCCGCGTCCAATGCGTACAGGACGGATTTCGTCTCGGAGTTGTACATGAAGTCTCCAAGCTCCACATACGCCTTGTTCTTCAGAAGAACATCCCTCGTGTTGTCGAACGAATTGATTGAAACGTCAGTGAGGCTCGAAGGAATGCTTTTGATTTTGAGTTTTCCGCAACCGACAAACGCGTTGGGAGCTATGATTTCAAGGTTGTCAGGAAGATTGATTTCCTCAAGGTTTTCGCAGCCGCCGAACGCATCGCTTCCGATTTCGTAAACATTGTCGGAGAAAACGACTTTCCTCAGATTCTTGCACTCAAAGAAAGCGGAATCTCCGATGTACTCAAGGCTTTCAGGCAGGACGACTTCCTCGATTTCGTCGCTCGACTGGAAGACAAAATCGCCATCAAAATTGTCGATGCTCGTTATGCCTTCAGGAACCACGACCTTTTTGTCATGTCCGTTGTATGAAGTCAGAATCTTCATGTCGTCTTCTTCGAAAATCTCAAAATCGCCCATGTGAAAACCTCCTAAGCCCTGTGCTCTTTTGTGTTCTTGATTGTCGATGCGAAATATTTTATCGCGTCAATGCGCTCCGTAGTCGCCTCAAAATTCTTGAGGTACGAATGGTCGTTTATCAGCTTGACGAATTCGTCGAAAAGGAAGCTCGTGTCGAGTGGGCCCGAAGCCGCTTCCGGGTGGAACTGAACGCTGAAGCTCGGAGTGTCGGTGTAAGAGATTCCCTCGCAAGTGCCGTCGTTCGTGTTCACGAAGCTCAAGACCGCGCCTTTCGGAAGAGTATCGTTCTCGACCGCATATCCGTGGTTCTGCGAAGAAATGTAGACTCGGCCGGTTTTCAGATATTTCACAGGCTGGTTCGCGCCTCTGTGCCCGTACTTGAGCTTTGAAGTTTTTGCGCCCTTCGCCAATGCAAGAAGCTGATGACCAAGGCAGATTCCGAAAATCGGCAAATCTTTTTCAAGAAGTTTTTTGATTTCTTCTATTATCGTAACGTTGTCGCTTGGGTCGCCAGGCCCGTTCGAAAGCATAACGCCGTCAGGATTCTCGGCAAGGATTTGTGCGGCTGTCGCAGTGCAAGGCATCGTGACGACTTCCAGACCGCGCTTCAAAAGTTCCCTTCTGATGTTCGCCTTTGCGCCGAAATCCCAAAGAACGACTTTCTTTCCCTTTCCGTCTTTCATTGCGATTTCAGGGTCGTTCTCTTTCGTGCCGTCGGCGCGGACAGGAACTGCCTTGTACTTCGCGCTCTCGGCAAAGACAGACTGCGCGTCCTTTTCAATTTTCACAGCGTCGCATGAAACTGTCTCGACAGCTTTTTCTATTCTGTATGATTTGATTTTTTCAAGAAGCTTTGCTTTTTCGTTTTCGTCCTGCAGTGCCGCGAAATTCTTCTTCGCCTCGTCAGAATCTCCCGCAATAATCATGCCGTTCATAACGCCTGCCTCGCGGAGAACTTTCGTCAAAGCACGGGTGTCGATGTCGTAAAGACCGATGACATTCTGATTTTTAAGCCACTCGTCGATTTTTCCTTCGCACCTGAAATTCGAAGGCTCCTCGCACCATGAGCGGACGATATATCCTTTTACGTGAATTTTTGAGCTCTCAAAATCTGGATTTATAATTCCGTAATTTCCGATAAGAGGAAAAGTTTGTGTGACAATCTGTCCAAAGTAACTTGGATCAGTCAGAGTTTCCAGGTATCCGTTCATACCCGTCGTAAAAACTGCTTCTCCGATTATGCATCCAGAAGCTCCAAAACTTTTTCCATCAAAGACCAGTCCGTTCGCCAGGACGAGGCATGCTTTAGTATTCATACTAAAACGTCATTATATCGGAACTTTTTTATATGGAAAAGACAAGCAGACTTTTTTGATTTTCCCAAAAAAAATACAACCATAATTGTAATATGGGCTGAATTTACAAATCTTCTCTTTGTGGGAAAAAGATGATTTGTGTTCTTGAATTTTTCCTATGGGAGAAACGAGAAAATATCTGGCAGAAAATCTTAGGATGCTCCGAAAAAGAAATTCCATGACGCAATCGGAGCTGGCAGAAAAGGCGGGAACAAGCACGAACACGATAAGCGACATCGAATGCGAAAAGACATGGCCGACTGACGAGACGTTCGAGAAAATTGCGGATGTCTTCTCGATAAAGGTGTGCGAGATTCTCATGGAACCGAAAAATCTTGACAGGCTCCTGGAACAGCAGAACGCAAACGCGGAAGAAAACATTCAGAAATACATCGATTTGCTTTTCGAGGTGCACGAAGCCGCAAAAGAGATTCCGACGAACGTCATTCAGAAACTTCATTACAATATTTCTCACATGAAGTAGCGTTTTACTCTTGATTTTATGTTATCTCTTTAATATAAATCTAGTATATGAACGAAACTACAAAAATCCGTGCGATAATGGCGTACAACATCAGAAAATTGCGTGAAACCAGAGGCTTTACGCAGCAGGAACTTGCCACAAAATGCAAGATTACACCGCTTGCCGTCTGCAAAATCGAGGGCGGCAAAGTCTGGCCGAAGGATTCATCTGTTGAAAGCATTGCTTCTGCGCTTGGAGTCGAGTCACAGGATCTTTTCGTGAACAAGAGAATAGAAGACACTCTGAACGAAAAAATCGACGTTCTGCAGAAGACGCTCTCTGAATTGCAGGGTCTGACGGCTGCCATCAACAAGGCAAACTGAATTTCCCGAGGCTTCTTTTGATTGTTTGATTCAATCTCTTTCGATAAAATCAAGAAGTATATATTTCATTTTATCGAGGATTCAAATGCCAAAAATCGAAGTGAACGAGAAGCTTTTCTTCAATCTTCTCGGAACAAAATACGATTACGACACGCTTGAGAAGAAACTCACTTGCGCAAAAGCAGAGCTTGATGAGAAGCCTGACATGACACAGAGCGATGACGAAAGAGTCATCAAAATCGAACTGAACGACACGAACAGACCGGACTTGTGGTCTACAGGCGGCGTGACGCGCAACCTCAGGCTCCATGCCGGCGCAAAACGCTCCGATTACTCGAAATTCCTTTCTAGGCAGGGAAATCTTAAGGACACTGCCGACAGAATAATTTACGTCGATGAGTCGGTCAAAGACGTTCGTCCGTACATCGTCTCATTCGTGATTTCTGGAAAGCCGATTGACGACCCGATGCTCAAGGACATCATCCAGACGCAGGAAAAACTTTGCTGGAACTTCGGAAGAAAGCGAAAGACGATTGCGATGGGTGTCTACAGGGTTTCCGCGCTCAAATGGCCAGTTCATTACGTCGGCGTAAATCCTGACACGACATCGTTCATTCCGCTCCAGTGCGATTCGCCTATGACTTGCAGGCAGATTGTGGCTGAGCATCCGAAAGGCAAGGAATTCGGCTGGATTTTGAAAGACGAAGACACATACCCTCTTCTCAAAGACGACAAGGGCGAAGTCCTGTCGATGCCACCGATTATCAACTCGGCGACGCTCGGCGCAGTTCAGGTCGGCGACAAGGATTTGATGGTCGAATTGACCGGCGACAACATCGAAAACCTTCTTTTGAGCGCGAACATCGTTGCCTGTGATTTCTTTGACGCAGGATACGAAATTCTTCCGGTCAAAGTAGTGCATCCGTATGACACAGGACTCGGAAAAGAAATCATCGCTCCGTTCTACTTCCAGAAAACGACGAAGGCAACTCTCGCCGCAATCAACAAAAAGCTCGGCGTTGACCTGACGAAAGAGCAGGTTCTCGATGCACTTACGCGCATGGACAACGACGTTATCGCATCCGACTTTGCCGCAACGGAAAAAACAGAGAAATATCTCAAGGCAAACAAGAGCGACGTTGAATTCACGCTCTCCCCTGCCCCATACAGAAACGACTTCCTCCACGAAGTTGATATAATAGAAGACGTTATGATTGGTCTCACGCTCGACTTCTTCAAGCCGCAGAGACCGAACGACTTCACAATCGGACATCTTTCCCCAGTGACAGTATTCAGCAGAAAGGCAAAGGAAATCATGGTGGGCTTGGGCTATCAGGAGATGATTTTCAATTATCTCGGCTCAAAGCGCGACTACATCGACAGGATGAACATCACTTCCGAGAAAGTAATCGAAATCCTGAACCCGATGAGCGAGAACTACCAGTTCGTCCGCCCTTCGATTATCGCGTCCCTCCTGCGTGCTGAAAGTGCCGCTGCAAATGCGATCTTCCCTCACAAGATTTTCGAAATCGGAAAAGTCGCGTTCCTGGACGAAAAAGAGAACACAGGCACAAAGACGATTCAGTCACTCGGATTCCTCACAGCGGCGAACAACGCGAACTTCAACGACATGGCTTCGGAAGTTGCGACTGTCATGTATTACCTCGACCACAAATACGAGGTCGTCGAGACATCTGACCCGAGATTCATCCCTGGCCGTCAGGCTGGAGTTCTCGTTGACGGAAAGCAGATTGGCGTTTTCGGCGAAGTTCACCCGCAGGTTTTGGAGAACTGGCAGATTTCTGTTCCATGCGTAGCCGGCGAACTCAACGTGGAAGCACTGATGCCAAAAGAGAAGCCGCACTCAAAGCCTGTTGAAGCTAAAAAAGAGCCGTCGAAATCAGCTGGAAACACTTCCCCTGCGGAAATCGACCCGGCTGCATATTTCGACTCGCACGTTCAGCTTCTCGTCGCAAAAATCGAGAAAGTCGAGACGAATCCGCAGGGCGACAAGCTCTACATCGAGACAATGGACGACGGATCTGGAACACCGAGAATCATTCAGTCTGGATTGCGCCCGTATCTGAAAGAAGAGGAACTTCTCGGTCAGCACGTCATCATCGCGGCAAACCTTGCGCCACGAAAGATGAAGGGCGTTGAGAGCCGCGGAATGCTCCTTGCGTGCGACTACACAGAAAACGGCGAGGAGAAGGTCGAGCTTCTCACAGCTCCGTGGGCAAAACCGGGAACTGTCATAACGCTCGAAGGCTCTTCGTTTGCCGGTGAGAAACCTATTAAAATCGACATCGACAAGTTCGCGAAAGTTTCTTACAACATCAAGGACCACACTTTCGTAATCGCGGGCAAAAAAGCACTTGCAGACGGAAAGGAAATCAAAACCGTGAAATCTGACAACTGCGAAGTCTGCTAACGAATAAAAAGTCTAAATGTCGAGTTAATGCAAAATATAAGGCTGGAAACAAGCTCCCGACGGGAACCTGACCACAAAAACGGCAGTACCGCTTCGCGGTGGCTGAGTGTTTTTGTGGTCAGAACCCCGTCTCCGCTTGTTTCCGTCCTAAATTCGTAAAACTCGATATTCAATCTAAAAAAGTAAAATAAATGGTACAAAATACAATCGAGACAAAATATGGTCGTGTCCGGGGTTTTGAAAAGGACGGGTGCGTTGAATTCTTGGGCATTCCGTTTGCGAAGCCGCCGGTCGGGGTGCTTTCGTTCAAGCATCCGCTTCCGCCAGAAAAATGGGAGGGCGTGTTTGACGCAACTTCGGGAAGCAAAAATCCGGTTCAGCATGTGGGGCACACTGGCTCGCCGAACATGAGCCAGGACTGCCTTTACATGAACATTTTCGTTCCGAAAACGGAAAAAACGAATCTTCCGGTCCTCGTTTGGATTTTCGGCGGCTCGTACGCGGAAGGCGGAGCTGGCGCAAGAGAGGAAAACGGCGAGAGGCTTTTGTACGACGTTTCGAAAATAGCGGTCGAAACTGAATCAATCGTCGTAACGTTCAACTACAGATTGAATTTGTACGGATTTCTGAACCTGAGCTTTATGGAAGAAAATTCGGACGGTGAAAATTCAGCAAATTCAGCAAAAGAAAAAAGATTCGACAGAAACTGCGGATTGTTCGACCAGATATTCGCATTGAAATTCATCAGCGAAAACATCGCTGCGTTCGGCGGCGACAAAAAGAACGTCACATTGTTCGGGCAGTCGGCAGGCGGAGCTTGCATTCTCGCGCTGATGACCATGGAGGAAGCGTCGCCGCTTTTCCAGAAAGCATACGTCATGTCGGCGTGCATCGAGCATTTTTTCACGGAAGAGGAAAGCAGGAAAAACACGCGGAGGTATCTCAATCACCTGAACATAAAGGAAAACGAGCTCGACAAGCTTTTTTCGCTTTCGACGGAGAAGGTTGTTATGGCGAACAAAAAATTCACTTCCGAGATGAGATTCAAAAGGTTCGAGATGAGGTGCGCATTTTCGCCGACAATCGACGGAATCACATTGAAAGGCGAGCCGAAGAAAAACGCTATGGATTCCACAAAGCCGCTTTTAATCGGAACAGTTGAAGAAGAGGCGAACCCGTTCACACTTCCGCTTCCGACTCCGCTTCTCTTCTTCATGTCGAAAGTGCTGAAAATCAAACCAGAGCGAAACGGAAAGGACTTCAAGCACAGAATCAGCGACGCGGTGACGAAAATCATCTATGTAAATCCGCTCGACGAACTTCTTTCGAACTACAAAGGCGACGCGTGGAGATACCTCTACACATACGCGACACCGGATTCGCTCGAGAAAGGTCTCGGCTGCTACCATTTTTGCGACGTTCCGGTTCTCATGGGTCAAAGCACGAAAATTGAATGCGTGGACGATGAGGAATCCGTCAATGTCGGAAAAAAACTCCGGGCTATCCTGAAAAAATTTGCATGGGAAGGAACACCGGGCTGGTACAAAAACACGTCGGTTTCGGATTGTCAAATCCTTTATTGAGAATCTCTTTTTTGTTAGACTAAACCGGAAGTTAAAGCTAGAGTTCAATCTATCTTTAATAATGCAATAATTCATTTTTCCGGTTTTGCCGGAAACTTTTCAAAGATACGAATCAAGAGGTAACTATCGATGAGTAAAATCGCCATCAGAATTAACTCGGCAGATGTCGTTGCAGTCGCGCTCCAGCCGCTTTCAAAAGGAACAGAAGTGACGCTTGAGGCAATGGACGACGTTCCAGAGGTGACAGTCACGCTGCAGGAGGACATCACTGCCGGTCACAAATTCGCGCTCAAGGACATCAAAAAGGACGAGCCAATCATAAAGTACGGTTATCCGATTGGTGCCGCAAAAGAAGAAATCAAGAAGGGATTCCACGTCCACACTCACAATATCCACACGCTTCTTTCTGAAAAACTCGAATACACATACAAAGAAGATGCCGCAAAATCAGCTTACGAGAACTGGTACAAGGAGACTGAAAAGCTCCGCGCGAACGTTCCGACAGTCAATGTCTATCCGCGCGAGGACGGAAGAGTCGGCTCAAGAAACGAAATCTGGATTGTCCCGCTCGTCGGCTGCGTTAACAAGATTTCCGAGAATCTCGCTGCATGGGCAAACGGAAAATTCCTCGGCGGAGAACCGGGACCAAAAGTTGACGGCGGACTTGAAGGCGTGTTCACTTGGACACATCCTTACGGCTGCTCTCAGATGGGCGCAGACAAAGAGACGACCGCAACAGTCCTCGCTGACCTCGTGAAACACCCGAATGCCGGCGGCGTTCTCGTTGTCTCGCTCGGCTGCGAAGAGAACAACATTCCGTATTTCAAGAACTTCCTCGGAGAGTATGACGAGAACCGCGTGAAATTCATGGTCACTCAGGATTTTGAGGACGAACTTGCGGAAGGAAAGAAACTTCTGACGGAGCTTGTCGAGTACGCGTCAAAATTCAAGAGAGAGCCTCGCCCGCTCACGGACATCGTTCTCGGAATGAAGTGCGGCGGTTCGGACGGAATGAGCGGAATCACGGCGAACGCGCTCATCGGACGCATCTGCGACGCGATGACAGGAATGGGCGGCCGCGTCATGCTCACGGAAGTCCCGGAGATGTTCGGTGCTGAACAGATGCTCATGAACCGCTGCGTTGACAAGTCGAGGTTCGACAACACCGTGAACCTCATCAACGGATTCAAAGATTACTATGCTCGCCACAACCAAGTCTGCTACGAGAACCCAAGCCCGGGAAACAAGGCCGGCGGAATCACGACGCTCGAAGACAAGTCCCTCGGCTGCGTTCAGAAAGGCGGAAAGGCGCCTGTAACAGGCGTTTTGAAGTACGGCGAAAGATTGACCGAAAAAGGACTCACGCTCCTCGAAGGACCGGGCAACGACATCGTTTCAACAACTGACATGACAGCTGCCGGCGCGAACATCATCCTGTTCTCAACCGGACGCGGAACACCGCTCGGCGCACCAGTTCCGACAGTCAAAATCGCGACGAACCACCCGCTCGCACAGAAAAAATCCGGCTGGATTGACTTTGACGCAGCGCGCCTTTTGGACGAGCCAAGCGACAGCGTCCGCGACGCACTTCTCAACCAGATTTGCGACATCGTTTCCGGCCGCGCGGTAACAAAGAACGAGCACAACGGCTACAGGGAAATAGCGATTTTCAAGGACGGAGTCACGCTGTAAAGCGCATTTGAAAATTTGACAAGAAACCCAAGCATGAAGAATATGCTTGGGTTTTTTACAGATTTATAAACTAAATAGCCTGAATATCGAGTTTGTGCATATCGTATTTGCAAACTGAATAATTGACCAATCTTTCATCATTTTCCCCACACACTATCAAGATTTGATACCCAAATGCTTTATCCTCGTACCTAGCTACGGATCCAGGCTCCGCCTTGTCCGTATACTTTTTTTTTATATAGTGTTTTTAACTGAAAACTACTTGAATTTCAGCCAAAACGACAACACCAAACGGAGGAAAAAACATGAAACTCTCAAAGAAAATCCTTGCAGCCCTCTCGGCGGCCGCGCTCCTTGCAACGACCACGATCTTTTCGTCCTGCTCCGACGACGAGGACGACGACAAAACCGGAACGACGTACGCGACACTGCCCGAAAGCGTGGGCGAGAACCCGCTCAAAGGAAAGACGTGGAAGCGCACAATTACTGAACACGAGGAAGAGGTGACAATATCGTGGTCGTTCACCGACACGACAGCGACATACACTGAAAGCGAAACCGATTCCAAATATATTGAAACATACAAATATTCCTACGACGCGAACCAGAATCTCCTCTACCTCGCGCTCCAGTCCGAGAGCGATAGCTGGACGGAAGATGGGAAGACGACTTCATATTCGTGGTCAAGCGTGGAGGAATACAAAGAGCAACTAAAAGAAGAGGTGGAGGAATATGCTGAGAGCATATCCGAGGACGCAATAGAAAGATTCATTGAATATACCAAGCAAGAATTTTTCACGCGCGAAGTGAGAGAATACACGATAGGCGATGACGGCTCTCTCACTCTCAAACGCTACTTCGACGGGAATCTTCCGACTGAGTGCTATTTTAGAAAACACCTTGACCAAAGCGAGCTTACGTCGGACTACACTCATGTATCTATTAGCCTTGATTCTATTTCCATTTCCAACTCTGATAATAACTACAACTACGACTACCCTCTCTCGTTCAATAGCGAAGCGAAGACATTCAGCGGAAGCATGTACGATACAACAGAGGGGGGAGATTTTGCCACAAAACTCGGCACAGTAACAGGAACTTACACCACGGAAGGCATCGGGACAAGCGGCTGCAAGGTGACGTTCACGTTCACAGAGATTCCAGACGGAGTGCCCGATGTAATCAAAACGGGCACGGCTTACGAGCTTGAACAAAGCTCAAGCTCAGGCACTATTTACACGCTCGTGAAATAGATTTCCGCCGCGTGCTGGATTTGACAAAGGGCGGGCGGCGGACTAGAATACAAAAAAAAAGCGCAACCAAAATTACGGTTAGCCTTCATACATGAAACTTTAATGCTCTTGTGAGCACTTGCCGCCTCAGTGTGTCAGACTAGGCGGCTATTTTTTTGCTCTCACACGTTTTAGGTGTAGAGAAGTGGCTAATTGACGTGCCTTTTCATTTCCTCCAGCAACGCCATCACAGATTTTTTATCGTTCTCGCAGAGGTCTACATATATCGAAAGCAGTTTTTTCCCGCATCCGCAGTCAATGCTTTTGCATTTGCGTCCTTCGACAAGCTCTTCCACGGTCACATTCAACGCTTTCGCTATTTTCACCGCGGAATCTATGTTCGGCAGAGCGTCGTGGTTGTTTATGTAGTTTCTGAGAGTATTCACGCTTATTCCAGTTTTCTCTGAAAGTTCTTTCGGCTTTATGTCCTGAAAAATCATTTCCTCTTTCAAATTTTCCTTAAATCCCATGAAAAAAGGATAATCTAAAAAGACGAAATTCTTCTTGCGGACAGTCTTTTCAGATTATATAATGGCGAAATAATGATTAGATTTAATCATTTTTGATGTCTTATAAGATGATACAAGAGGCTTTGACTATGGGAAATCACGGAAACGATTACTTTGTAACGCCAAACGGAGACGGGACTTGGAGCGTAAAAAGGGCAAATGCAGGGAGAATCACAGGCACAGCGTCTTCACGGGAAAGCGCAATCAATATGGCACGAGGTTATATTACAGCAGCTGGCGGAGATGGAAGTATCTATGTTCAAAACGCGGATGGACATGGTTACGACTGTGTTAAATAAACAGATATAAGTAAATAATTATTAACATATTTTAGGAGGACACTTTCATGACAGAAAAGACAATTTTGACGCAAGGCGTATATCGCGTTACAGAGGTTTATGATTCAGATGTTGGGATTTATGTACAACATTTGTATAAAAACGGCAGAGAAGTCAATGTCAACTCACAAGGTTGGTCTATGACGCAAGAAGAAGCTCGACAGCATATTGCTGAATATGAATCATTTAATTTTTAGGGCTGGCTGCTAATTTGAATTTCAATTTATTTTAGCTCTCAACAAAATTTGGCGTAGACCTTTAATAGTTTTTCTACAAAGGGCTACGTCACACCCTAGAGTTCAAAGTATTTTCAGAAATTGGAGTTTTTTATGGCAAAACGAAGACTTACCGACAAGCAAAAACAAAAACTGCGAGATTCAGAATTCGCGCGTAGCAACAGTTCTGATTTAACAATAAATCCATCATATGGAGATTCGCTCGAATATGATGACGGAAATCTGTCATATGACGGGCGGACAAAAACAGGAAAGAAAATAAACAGACTCCTCAAAAGTCGAAACCGTAACTCGGCAAAATCATCAGACGACGATGTGTATGACAGCGATGACGATGGCAACAATGATGACTATAGCTACAACGATGGCGACTATAGTGATGACGACTATGACGATAGTGACGAGGGCTATGATGATTATTACGATGACGAACTTGATGGCGAACAGGTTTATAACGATGAGAATTATGAATACATCCGAGAAAATGTAATCATCGATGATAATGATGAAGAAGTCGCTGTTTGCCCGAACTGTAAAGCCACACTAACGGAATACTTCGCAGGTGATGAGCGTGATGAATTTAAATGCCGCAATTGCGGAACAGAGTTCACTGCAGAGTTGAATAACGAGTACTGTGAAAAATGTGGGAGACCAGTTTCTGAGCAAAGAGTTATTAACTGCGACGGAGTCCTTTTTTGTTGTAAAGCATGTGAATACGACTATTTTGATAGTTGGCCAGATGGCTCAGATGAAGAAGAGAATACTCCTAATATACCATCTGACAGAATTACTAATTGTACACACTGCGATAGCTCTGGAATTTGTAGAAACGATGAGAATCGTTATTTCTATGAGACGAAATGTCCAGGAGAATGCGACTACTATTTGCACTAAAAATAAAATCGCCCAATATCAAAAGGGGGCTATCAACAATGAGAAGCCACCTTTTGATATATGTCAAGATTTTCCAGATATCGTATTTGGACCTTGATTTCTCCATGAATAATATCAAATCTGACCTTGCATATATGCCGTCATCAGAAAATCGTTCACCTTTGACTGCCAACCTTTGCCCATCGCACGCAAATGCGCGAGAAGAACTTTGTTGAAACGAATGGAAACCTGCTCTTTCACGGATTTGAAATATTCAGAATGTTTTGACAATGGTCTGAAACCTGAAAAATCCGTAATTTCAGGAATCTCCGAAAGGTCAATTTCTTCATCAGGAATAGCATTTGCCTCACATTCTGCGATTATTTTAGATTTTTCCAAGTCTGTCATAGTACACTTTATTTTTCTATTCTGCAAAAAAAAGCGGCACCTTTTTGGTGCCGTTCAGGATGCCGAAACTCTCAAAAGAGATGCATCATTGTTGTTCCAGCATGACCGCTGGTGGTGCAATAAATTAGTGAAACTGCTCATCTGAGTCTTCTCTCTTTGTCGGATATTGCATAACGCCTCCCATTCGTGCAGCCGGTGTGCGTCCTCATCTCGCTC
>JAFXSM010000048.1 GCA_017525605.1 Treponema sp.
CGCGCTTGTTCGAGGCTGTCGCTCAGGGACTTTTCCGCGAGGTGAAGAAGCAGAGCAACTGGCAGCAGCTCCATTTCAAATATGCGATTCTGATTGGAAAAATGTATTACAGGATGAAAGAGGGCGTGATTGGATTGCGCTGCCGCTACCACTGGTACCCGCGTTTCCTCGACGTGATTTGGAGCATCATTCCGTTCGCGCTCCTCTGGTTCCCGCATCTTCTTTGCGAAATCTCTCTTTACAAGAAAATCCGCTCCCGTTTCGGAGGAAATTTCCGCGCGGTCATTTCCGGTGGTGGCGCGTTGCAGCCTGACATCGAGGCGTTCTACCATGCAATCGGCTTCAATCTTCTTGAGGGCTACGGAATGACAGAATCCGCGCCAGTGATTTCAGTCAGAAATTCGAAGAAACCGAGAAGCAACAATGTCGGTCTCGTCTTCCCGAGCTTCGATGTGAAAATCGTAGAGGAAAAGGACGGCCAGATTGTGAGCGACACTCCGCTGAAAGCAGGAAAACGCGGAATAATCCTCGTGCGCGGGCGGCAGATTATGAAAGGCTATTACAAACGCCCTGACCTCACCGAGCAGGTAATCGACAAGGAAGGCTGGCTCAACACCGGCGACCTCGGAATGATTTCATGCGACGAGGAGCTGAAAATCGTCGGAAGGGCAAAGGACACGATTGTTCTTCTCGGCGGAGAGAACATTGAGCCGCTCGTCATCGAAAAGGCAATCAATGCAAGCCCGTACATCGAGCGTTCTGTCGTGGTGGGGCAGGACAAGAAATATCTCGGCGCGCTCATCGTTCCCGACCAGCAGAACGTTCTTGCGTATGCGGAGGAGAATAACATCCTCTACGACAATTACGAGTCGCTTCTTGAGACGAAGGAAATCCAGAACCTTTTCCAGACGGAAATCGACACTCTGGACAACGCGAAAACCGGCTTCCGCACTTGCGAGCGCATCGGAAAATTCGCGCTCCTCAATAAATCGTTCGAGCTAGGCAAGGAAATCAACTCCAAGCAGGAGCTCATGCGCCACAAGATTGTGGAGATACACAAGAAGGAATACGCGAAGCTGTTTAAGTAGAAGTTAGGTTTGACTAAAAAAATACCCGTCTGACACATGAAGAAGTGAAAGACGGGTATTTTTATTTAGTTTTGATGTTTGGTTTTATTTCTGCACGCTCCAAACGTCTGCGCCGGCATTTTCGATAAGAATTGTCGGAATATCAGATGCATTGTCAAGCGTGTATTCGTAGCTTGGTGTGAACGGTTTTGTATCTTGCGTGGAGAGAGCTTTGCTTCCTTCACTTCTGCTTGTAAAGACATTTCCGCTTTCATAGCATTTTCCTGACGGACTTGTCGACTGTGAAATACAATATTGCACACCGCTTCCGAAATAGTTGTTTTCAGCGATGATTGTGTATGCGCCGTAACGTGCGGCAATGCAGGCCTGCTGTGAATAATACGCGTCCGAGTCGCGCTCGTAGCTGTTGTTGTAGATGTGCATATTCGGATAGCAAGTCATCGGCAAACGCTGACCGCAGTTCAGGAATCTGTTGTGGTGTATTGTGATGTTTCCGCCGCTCAAATCTGAACTGCTTGAACCAATCAGCATTGTCTTGTCGTGGTTTTTGAAGAAGCAGTATGAGACAACGACATTTGTCGAAGATTTTGTGATGTCGCAAAGTCCGTCATAAGTCTGCCATTTTTCAGAACCGCTGGAAGTCGTAACAGTTGTATATTTCATCGTGTCTTCGATTGTGCAGTGGTCAATCCAAATGTTTTTTGAGGAATTCAATACTGCGATTCCGTCCCACTGTGCGTTGAAACCGTCGTCTTTCTCGTGGTGCGGGAACGGGTCGTATGCGTCCTGAATCGTCAGGTTCCTGATTGTCACATTCGACACGCCTGAAATCTGAATCGTTCCGCCTTTGATTACAGCGTTTCCCAATCCGATTATCGTAGTGTTCGATTTTACGTTCAGTTTGATTTTGTTTCCGTATGTTGAATTCAACTTCCACAAAGTCTGGCTGAGAGTCGTTGACGTTGATGATGAAGATTTGTCATCTGTGCTCGATGAACAAAGAGCTGCGTATGCATTTCTGAATGCAGTGTAAGTAGTGTAGACATTCGGATATTTTGAGCTGTCAGAATTTTTTAGCGAAGTTGTTTGCTTCTTCACAAAAGCATCAAGTTCATCCGTCGTTCCTCCTGCTGTAGTTGGAAGACATCCATCTGACATATCGATTGTGCCGCTTACATAAATCAGTCCGCCGTTTGAAATCGCGGAAAGCAATTCCGCTTTTGTCGTTACTGTCGTTCCGCTTCCGGTTTGCGGCGTGATTGTTGCATACCCCGTCGGCGTGTCGCTTGCGGAAATGCTGTTCGCGCTTGCGCTAATCGTTATTTCCTTGCTCGCAGTTTTCGTGATTTCCGCACCGTCAACAGTCGCTTTTCCTGTGAGAGTGACTGTCACTGCTGTTTCTGTGCTGCCAGCCGTAAGAGTTACCGAATTTCCCGTTGTTGCTGAAAGTTCTGCTCCGTCCGTCACGTTCCACTCGTATGAAACGGAAACAGAGCCTGTCGTCTTTGCCGACGCTGTAAGATTCAGTGTTCCGGAAGGCACGAGCGATGAACTTCCGCCAATAGAAACTCCGCTGAAAGAATTTGCCGCTCCGTTGTCGGATGAGTCCGAAGAACACGCTGTTATGACAATTGCCGCCGAAAGTGCAAAAATCGCACAAAATCGTTTGACAATTTCAAAACCACAAGATTTTGACATAAAACCACCTCGTAAAGATTTTTATTGATATTGCAGTATTCAATTGAATCAAAATATAGAAATTGCATAAAAATATAAAGACGAACAATGGAACTTTTCTGACTTTTATAGACAATCTTTTGACAAAAAAGACCAACCCGATTGTTGTGGGCTGGTCTTTGTGGATTTAGGTTTTATATGAAAATGCTATTGCTGCACTGTCCAGACGCCGGATCCGGCGTTGGCTGGAACTGTCGTTGCTAAATTAGTTGTTTCTTCTGCATCGTAAGAATAGCCACTTGTAGAAGATGGCGTCCAGTTTGCTGCGGAATAACCGCTTGCACTTGCGCTTGTCTCGTTAGCATCGTCTTTTTCTGTGAGACAGCCATCAGAACTATAAGATTTATAAGCAAGTTTTGCCGAAGATGGGAAACAATTCTTCTCTGAATAAATCTGTGCTTTTTTTCCGACTCCAATACAGTACATGTTTATTGATTCATAGTAGTTATTGTAAATATGTACCTGTCCAAAACGAACCCGAGGAAGTCTTTGTGTACAGCCTGTGTAATAATTATGATGTACAGTAACTTTTAACTTTCCGTCATCAGAAGTTTTACTATCACTGTTTCCTATCAAAGTTGTTTTATCATGATTTTCAAATTTGTTGTATGAAAGCGTGACATAATTTGAGCCGTTCACAACATCAAGAAGTCCGTCATAAGTAACCCAGTCTTCTGTTCTGCTTCCGCCATTTACAGTAACCTGAGCATAAGTGTGCGAGCTATCTTTGAGTGTACAATGGTCAATCCAGACGTAAGTCGAGCCATTGATTACCAAATTATCCCATTCAGCATTGAAATTATTCTCGTTTGACTGATACCAAGACGGGAAATAATCATAAGCATCTTTTATTGTCAGATTGCGGATAACGACATTCGTAACATTGTATAATGATACGACCCCGTTTTTGAAACCTGCATTTTCCGTCTTTCCGATAATAGTTGTATTAGACGGAATGCTGATTTGCATCGTCGCTTTCTGTTTTGCAGAACATGCTGACTGAACTGAAGCCAAAGTTGATGCACTCCCATCAGAACAAGAAGCTCCGAATTTCGTCTGGTAATCTGCATAACTTGTGTAATCGTTTTCATAACCAGCTTCTTTGATAAAATCATAGCCGGTTTTTCCATTGCACAAATCAATTTCGCCAGTGATATAAATAATTCGTGAACTGCTTCCGGACAATGCTGTTTTCAATTTGTCATAAGTATCAACATTATCGTATACAGTTCCACCAAATCCGCCCCATGATGTTGGCGCTCCAGTATAAGCCGCCCATCCCGTCGGCGCATCGCTTGCTCTTATTACGTTCGCTGTTGCCGTTCCCGTCACCGTAACCGCGCACGTCGCAGATGCTCCGCCGTATGTGCATGATGCCGTAATCGTCGCCGTTCCTGCTTTTTTCGCTGTGACAACTCCGTCTGAAACCGTCGCGACGCTCTTGTCGCTGGAAGCCCATTCGATTGTGTCCTTGCCGCTCGTGACTTCGCTTGCGTTTTCGATTGTCGCCGTGAGCGTCGCAGTCTTCGTCGTAGAGTCGTCGCTTACGTCGAGAGAAAGAGAAGTTTTGTCGAGTGAGATTGCTGTAGGGTAGACTGTAGTCTGTGCGTTTTCGTATGCGATTTTTACAGCGTAGATGTTGCATGCCTTGTCAGAATAAATGAGATATGTACCGGCTGAAACATTCGAAGAAGTTGAGAATGAACCGATACTGCTTCCGCCGTTTGAACCGCTGGCAATAGATGTTGAGCCACTATAAAGTGTCAATGTTCTGGATTCAGTCGAAGAGCCGGACATAAAATAAACTGTAATTTTTGCAGAATCTGTCGTGGTAAATTTCAAAGCACGTGTTTCAGAAGAACCACCACCACTTAATTTAACTCTCTTAGTGAACGAATATCCGTCAATAGATTTGTTGTTTTCATCAATTATGACATTTTTATCGGAGGAAGCTAGTACAGTCATCATACCAAGTTCTTTGCTTGAAGAAATTGTTTGTGCTTCGTACTCATCAGCTCTCCAAAGAACTTCGCTTGAATCTGCGCTTTCGACCGTCACATCGCATGTCGCTTTCTTTGTCGTGTCGGCCGTAGATGTCGCCGTGATTGTTGCCGTTCCTGCTGCAACTGCCGTCACTGTTCCGTCTGAGACTGTCGCAACGTTCTCGTCGCTAGATGTCCATGTGACTGTCTTTGCGATGTCGCTTGATGTCGTTGCCACCGTTGCGGTAAGCGTTGCTGTCGTGTCTGCAAGAAGATTTAGCGAAGTTTGGTTCAGTGTTACAGAAGTAACGCCGCTGCTCGTGTTCGTTCCGCCTGCCGACGCCGGAACTTTCACCGTCACAGTTCCCGATTTACTTCCTGCCGTTGCCTTCACCGTCACCGACTGCTCGCTCGCCGTCGTGTTCTTTCCTGTGAGCGTCACTGCCGCCTTTCCGCCGCTTGCGTTTGTCGATGAAGAGCCGAGCGTCGCGTAGTCGCCGCCTGATGTTATCGACCAGCTCACTGCCGCGCTGTCATCTCCCGTGATTGTCGCCGTGATTGTCGAAGTTCCCGTCGCAGAATCCATTGTCGAAGGACTTGCGCTTACTGACACCGCCGTGACGGCAGAGCCGTCGCTTGTGTTTGCCTCTGATGATGATGATGATGAGCTTTCGTCACCGGAAGAGCATCCGGCAAAAAGAAGTGCTGAAAGTGCAAAACACCCAAAGGCTTTTTTTAAAAGACCGAAGCCAAAAGATTTTGACATAAATAACCTCACAAAGATTTTTTCGAAATGCTTTTGATATTACCGAAATTTCGGATTTATGGAAAATATGCAATTTTTTCCACAAATCCGCCTTTAAAAACGTGGTTAACATTATCTGGAAATTTTGGTAACCTTACAACATTCATTTTATTTTGGAGGCTTTTTCTTATGAAAATTCTTAGAAACGTTGCTGTTGTCGCAACTCTCGCTTCTCTTTTCGCATTCGCTTCTTGCGGATCTACAACTCAGGCTGCTGCAAAATCAAACGCAGAGGCTGCAAAAGAGGAAATCAAGGAAGCTGCTCAGAACGCAGTTGATGCAACTGTAAACGCAGCTGTCACAGAGACTACAGAGGCTATCGAGTCTGCTGCAGACACAGCAGTCAACGCTGTTGCAAACTAAGCCCTTTAGGATTAGTTACGAACTAAGCCATTTGGTTTTAATTTAAAATAAAAAATCCTGCGTTTCATTCATCAGTTTGAAGCGCAGGATTTTTTTGTTTCCGTATGTTTATTTTGCGTCTACCGCAGAAGAATCAGAATCTGTCGGAATTGAAGACGGGTTTGTCGAAGAAAGCGACTCCGCTTTTCTCTCCCTCACGAAATAATCGTTGAAGCCCTTGTTTTCGAGGTTTGTCAGAGCGTCCTGAACTTCGTTTGTCGGAACGTCCTTGATGACGACTCTTGTGACTTCCGTTGTTCTCTGGAAAACCACGTTCTTGAATCCCGCATCGACAAGACGCTGTGCGAGCGACTCAGCATTCTCCCTCTTTGCGAATGCTCCGAGCTGGATGTCCCATCTCTTGTTCGGGTCGAGCTTCTTGAGCTTGTTGATTTTGTCCGTTGCCGAAGAAGTTGATGCTGTAGTTGAAGGTACTGCGGAAGTCTCGACTGCAACCGTGTCGCCGAGCTGTACGATTTCGAGCGAAACCTGAGCCGTGCCTGCCGCAACCATGTCGAGCTTTTCGGCAGCGGCTTTCGAAACGTCGATTTCGCGGTTCTCGGAGAAAGGCCCCCTGTCGTTGATTCTGACGTTCACTGATTTTCCGTTGAGCAGGTTCGTTACTTTGACGATTGTGTTGAACGGAAGCGTCTTGTGTGCCGCTGTGAATGCGTACATGTTGAAAGTCTCTCCGCTGGATGTTTTTTTGCCATGGAATTTATCAGCATAATATGAAGCGGTGACATTCGATTTGAAAAGCTCCTCTGCAAAAGATGAAACCGTAGAGAAAGCTGTGAGTAAAAGCAAGAAAGCAATATGTATTTTTTTCATACATTCATTATCGGCTTTTGGTTTTCAGAATTTAGGACATGCACCTTCAAATTTAAGTTCGTCAAAAAACATACTTTTTCGGCGTTCGACATTCCTCTGTTTGTCGTTTCTCTGTAATATTTCCGATAATCTATTATGCGAAAATTTATTTTTTGTTGCGTCGCGTCGTTTTTCGGTGCGCTCTTTGCTTTTTCTCAGAACGGTGTCCAAAGTGTCAGTCGTAATGCACAGCCTGATTCGATTCTTGGCGGAATCTGGCAGGGAACGGACCGCCTGATTCTTTTCGAGTCGGACGGTTCGGAGCGTCTTTCGGAAGGCGAGAATTCAAATGTGCGCTCGTTCGGTTTCAGTGTCGTCCTCCGTGTTTTTTACGCATGGTATTACGACAGGGCGGCGGAGGATTCCAGCTACCGTGAAATCATGACGCGCGACATAAACGATGCCGAGTCTGACGAGCCGGAGGATATTTCCGTGAAATGCCGCACGGTTTTTGAGAACGAGTCGAAGAATGCCGGCGTGTATGAGCTTGAGCTCGTTTATCCTGCCGCAGTTTATTCGACAGGCAAAAAGGCAAGGCGCGAGTCGCTTTTCGTTCCTGTTGCCGTAATCGACGGAAAAATCTATCTTGATTTCTACGTGAACCCGAATGTAATAGAAGAAAACGGAATTCCGCGTGTCGCAAAAAACGATTCGAATGCGGGGTTTTGGGGCTGCGCTTCGAATGCGGACGGGATAACGATTTCTCCGCCTCGGTTCAAGCAGGAGGTCAGTTCGTATTACGTTTTCAAGAATGCGGATTCTTCCGGGAGTGCTGCGGAGGACGTGTACAAGCTCCGCTACTGGAAAAGCGGAATGGACTACGATGCGAATGCGGTCGCGACATTCACCGACGGGGCGAAGACATTCGAGGTTCCGAAATTCCTGAAAATCGGCTCTGATTTGTATCAGTGCACGACGGGCAGGGGATCGAAAATCCGCAATATCGAAAAGATGACTTCCATGCCGCAGGATTCAGTTTATGATTCGGATTTTTCAATCTGCGCGTTCGGAAAGCCGTATCTCGTGAAGGTTCCGAACGGAAACAGCAAGGAGAATATTCTCGAAATCGTCGCGGAGAACAACAAAAGGAGAAGGGACCCGCCGAAGCCTCCTTTTCCTGTCAAGCAGATTGATTTTCACTGGAAGGAAATCACCGAGCTTGAAAAATACAATCCATTCACTTGGAACAGGCGCAATATCGATTTGGGACAATAAAAATAAAGAACATAAAAGATGAGGTACGAAATGAAAAAACTTACTGGTTCTCAGATAATCATAAGTCTTCTGAAGCAGAACGGAATTAACACGGTTGCGGGAATCCCTGGCGGCTCAATCCTTCCGCTTTATGATGAGCTTGGAAAATCGGATATTCAGCACGTTCTCGTCCGTCAGGAGCAGGCTGCGGGCTTCATTGCGCAGGGAATCTCGCGCGTCACAGGAAAAGCTGCCGTCTGCATGGCGACCAGCGGTCCTGGCGCGATGAACCTCTTGACCGCGATTGCCGATGCAAGGTGCGATTCCGTCCCGATTGTCGCGATAACCGGTCAGGTGAATCTTTCGCTCATCGGAACTGACGCGTTCCAGGAAGCCGACACATTCGGATTGTCTTTCCCAATCACGAAGCACTCGATGATGGTGAAAAGCGCGAAGGAGCTGATTCGTGCCGTTCCGTTGGCGTTCGCAATTGCAGAAAGCGGAAGGCCGGGACCTGTCCTCATCGACGTTCCGCGAAACGTTCAGGCGGAACTTTGTGAAGTGCCTGACGATTTTGACAATTGCTTTTCGAAAATTTACGACGAGTACGTCAAGAATCACAAAGGAATCAAATTCAAGACCGAAGACGAGAAAATCTCTTCCGTAATCGATAATTTCGCTTCGAAGATTTTGAACTCAAAACGTCCTGTCCTCTATGTCGGCGGCGGCGCGAACAGTCCTGAAAGCTCGTGCGCAATCAAGAAATTCCTTTCGCTTTGCAATATGCCTGTCGTCTCTTCGCTCATGGGAATCGGCGTTGTGAGCGTGAAGGACGAGAATTTCTTCGGCATGGTCGGAATGCACGGAAGCTACGCCGCAAACAGAGTCATGTACGATTCTGATTTGGTTTTTGCGGTCGGCGTTCGCTTTGACGACAGGGCGACGGGCGTCGTCGAGAAGTTCTGCCCGAACGCGGAAATCATCCACATAGACATCGATGCTGCCGAAATCAACAAAATCCTTCCAAGCGCGGTTTCCCTTGTTGAAGACTGCGCGTTTGCTTTTGAGAGTTTGAATTCCGCATTGGAAAAGGCCGGCATCGCAAATTCAAAATCCAATGATGACAAAAAAGAATGGCTCAAAA
This sequence comes from Treponema sp., assembly GCA_017525605.1. Taxonomy (GTDB): domain Bacteria; phylum Spirochaetota; class Spirochaetia; order Treponematales; family Treponemataceae; genus Treponema_D. The sequence goes on from JAFXSM010000048.1 coordinate 9,223, forward strand.
AATGTCTTCCGCTCAAGAACGAAAAAGAAGTCACTCTTCCGATGAACTGCGACACTGCAAATTGTTGCGGAAAAAGAACTTGCGGAGTGAAGGACGGCGAGAAATTCCGCGACCCGCGCTGCTTCATCGCTTCTCTTCCTTCTGTCGCGTCAAAATTCGGCTTGGGCGAGGACGATATAATCGTCACGACCGATGTCGGTCAGCATCAGATGTGGACTGCCCAGTTCTATCCTGTGAAGAATTCAAGGCAGCTTCTCACATCAGGCTCGCTCGGCACTATGGGATTCGGTCTTCCTGCCGCAATCGGAGCCGCAATCGCCGCACCGGACAAGCGCGTCATCTGCATTTCTGGCGACGGCTCAATCATGATGAACATTCAGGAACTTGCGACACTCAGCGAACTTAACCTGAACGTTACCGTAATAGTCCTTGACAACGGCTGTCTTGGAATGGTAAGGCAGCAGCAGGAATATCTTTTCAACAAGAATTATTCCGCGAGCACTTACAAATTCCGCCCTGATTTGCTTAAAATCGCTTCCGGTTTCGGAATCCGCGATATCGATGCCGATACTGACGAAAACTGGGCTCAAAAAGCATTCGGCGAAGCGGGGCCTGCATTCGTCCGCGTGAAAATCGCACGAAGCGAGACAGTGCTTCCGTTCGTCAAGTCCGGCTGTGCAAATATCGACGCTCTGCGCTGACGGAATTTTTTGCAATCGACATAAAAACAAACGGATTTGTTCAGGACTAACGCCCTTCACTTGTAAAAAGTGAGCGATGTTAATCGCGAACAAATCCGTTTGTCTTAAAAATGCTTTCGAATAAAACTTGATACTTAGGTTTTCTAGTTTTTCAAAATCAGCCTTGCTTAATCTTCCATCGGGTTTTTTATGTCGTCCCTGAAAAGAACCATGTCCTTGATTTTCACAGAATAAGTTGAATCAAGCTCGTTCTTGATACTGCTGTCGCTCGTGAGCGGAAGCTCGAACGAATAGATTACCGAAGTGTATTTTTCCGCGGAAATCTCAAGCGTGAAGTTGAATTTGTGCGTCACGCCTTCCTCGTTCGTCTGGAACGGCTTTATCCAGAACGAATATGTTCCCTTTGTCGATTTGTATGTTTTTGCAGGATTTGACCACGTCATGTCCACCATCTCGACTATTTCGCCGTCGCATTTCAAAAGAATCGTTGCGTCTGAAATCGGCTCGAATGTCGTTCCGTCAAGGACAACGCCCGTGAAAGTCGGAAAATTGAACACCGGAATATCATTCTTTTTGAGTTCGCAGTCCTTTCTCGGAAGTGCGTGGAACGGTCTTTTCGTGTCGCTGATGATTCTGATGCCCTCGTGCGTGAGCGCATCGACATCTGCATGAAGCTGCATATCGTCATCTATAGCCGTCTTGCTATATGTCAGTCCGCGGCCTGAAACAACATATTTCGGAGGAATTCGGTTCAGAACATAACTGACTGTATCCAGCCTGCAGTTCTCGCAGTCACATGACAACCATGTCGCCTTCGATTTTTTGAGCATATCGTAAATTATATTCACATGCTTTGTGACTACATCTTCCATTATATTGTGGACGTTCATTTATTATTCTCCCAAAAACTTTCTTAATTATACTCCTAAATGCGTTTCACTGCAAAAAAAAATTGAACTTAATGCGGTTTTTAAGACAAAAAAAACGGTGCATTTCCGTTTTGGTGAAAATGCACCGTTTTTGATTAGGCAGTTCTGTTAGTTTCCGCCCTTTCTTGTGTATGCTGCAAGACCGCCTGCCATTATGATTTGTGCAGAGCGTTTTGCGATGTCGTTGACGCATTCGATTTTCTCTTTTCCGTTGATGAGAATCTCGAAATCCGTTCCGTTCTTCAATGCCTCGTCGATGTTCGTGAGTTCGAGCGTGTCGCCCTGTGCGATTTTGTCGTAGTCACTTGGATTCTTGAACGTCATCGGAATGATTCCGTAGTTGATGAGGTTCGCCTTGTGGATTCTCGCGAACGACTTCGTGATTACTGCGCGAACTCCGAGGTACATCGGTCCGAGTGCTGCGTGCTCGCGTGAGGAGCCCTGTCCGTAGTTCTCTCCGCCAACGACTGCGCAGTCCGCGAATTTCGCTTCTTCCGAACGTGTGTAGAACGTCTCGTCAAGGCGGGTGAGCGTGAACTTTGAGATTTCAGGAATGTTCGAGCGGAGTGGGAGCATCTTTGCGCCAGCCGGCATGATGTCGTCCGTGGAAACGTTGTCGCCTGCCTTGAGCCTTACCGGAATAGAAAGCTTCGGTGCGTATTCGCGGCATGGCGGGCACGGCTTGATGTTCGGACCGCGCAGGATTTCCACGTTCTGCGACTCTGCTTCCGAAAGCGGCGCGATAATCATGCCCCTGTTCTGTGCCGCGCAAAGAACGTCGTCCGAAGAAAGCCTTGAGTCCTGTCCGTCGAGCATTGACACGCGCACTCCAGTTTTGTATGCCGGGTCGTCGTATGTAAGTGTCTCAGCTTCCGTGAAAACGCCTGTGACTGCCGCTGCTGCCGCTGTCTCCGGCGAGACGAGATAGACATTTGCGTCTGCCGTTCCTGAGCGTCCCTTGAAGTTCCTGTTGAACGTTCTGAGCGTCACGCCTTCCGAGTTCGGAGCGAATCCCTGACCGATACATGGACCGCAAGCAGATTCGAGGATTCTGAATCCTGCCTCAATCAAGTCGCCGAGGATTCCAGCTTTTGAAGCCATGAGGAGAGTAGTGCGGCTTCCAGGTGCGATTCCTGCCTCAACTCCCGGTGCGATGTGCTTTCCTTTTACGATTGCCGCGACAGATTCCAAATCGTCGAGCGAAGAGTTCGTGCATGAGCCGATTACGACCTGCGTAACTTTCTTTCCCGAAAGGTTCTTGATTGTGTCGATTACGTCAGGATTGTGCGGGCAAGCTGCCAATGCGTGCAGTTCGTCAAGGTTGATTTCGATGAGCTTGTCATAGACTGCGCCCTCGTCTGCTTTCTGCTCTGTCCAGTCGCTTCCGCGTCCCATTGACTCAAGGAATTTCTTTGTCTTTGCGTCTGACGGGAAAATCGAGCAGGTTGCGCCGAGTTCCGCGCCCATGTTCGTGATTGTCGCTCTCTGCGGGACTGTGAGCGTTTCAACTCCGTCTCCGTAATATTCGTAGATTGCGCCCGTTCCGCCTTTTACAGTCTCACGCCTAAGGACTTCAAGGATGATGTCCTTTGCTCCGACTCCCTTCTTGAGTTTTCCCGTGAGCTTTACGCCGAAGATTTTCGGCATCGGGGTGTGGAATGCGCCGCCGCCCATCGCAACTGCAACGTCAAGTCCGCCGGCACCGATTGCAATCATTCCGATTCCGCCGCCGGTCGGTGTGTGCGAGTCCGAGCCGAGAAGCGTCTTTCCCGGTTTTCCGAAGCACTCAAGATGAACCTGATGGCAGATTCCGTTTCCCGGCCTTGAAAAATAAAGTCCGTATTTTGCTGCGACCGACTGGAGATATCTGTGGTCGTCCATGTTTTTGAAGTCGGTCTGCAATGTGTTGTGGTCGATGTAAGAAACCGAGAGGTCAGTCTTCACTCTCGGAATTCCGATTGTCTCGAACTGAAGGTACGCCATCGTTCCTGTAGCGTCCTGTGTCAGAGTCTGGTCGATGTGAATGGCGATATCCTCGCCTCGCGGAATAGGAGTGCCTTTTTTGAAATCGATGTTCGGGCATGCTTCTGGAACGATGTGTTCCTGCAGAATTTTTTCGGCAAGTGTCAAAGCCATTTTTTACCTCTGAAAAATAAAATTTAATGGAATTATAGTTTATAAACCTTGTTAAAGTCCATGACTACAAAAAAAAGAGGCCATTCAAAAATGAACAACCTCTTTCGCGTGTTTGCTTTTGTGTTTTTTACGCGTTTACTAATGTTAGACTTTGAACTGGTCTACCTGTTCGCCGATTTGCTGGATTGAAGAGTCCATCTGTCTTGAGATGTCCGAAAGTGCCGCGCCCGTCTCGTTGATTTTTCGCGCGCCCGCCGACATTTCGTCCATTCCGTCCTTGATTGAGAAAGTCGCGTCCTGCAAAGCCTTGACTTCCGTGAGAATCGCCTTGTTTCCCTCCGACATTTCGAATGAAGCCGTCTTGACCTCGTTCGAAGTGTCGTTCACGGTCTGCAATGCGATTGAGATTTGCTTTGAGCCTTCATTCTGCTCCGCCATTGCGTTAGTGATTTCCGTGACGAGATTGTTCGTCGTGTCGATTCCGGTGCAGACTTCCGTGAATGCGTCCGCCGCAATCTGTGACGCGAGGACGATTTCTTCGATTGTCGCCGTGATTCTCGAAAGCTGGGTTCCGATTGTCTGCGACTGCGAGCTTGAATCTTCCGAGAGCTTTCTGATTTCGTCCGCGACGACGCTGAATCCCTTTCCGGCCTCGCCCGCGTGCGCAGCTTCGATTGCCGCGTTCATTGCAAGGAGGTTCGTCTGCTCCGCGATTCCAGAGATTACGGTGTTCGCTTCCTGAAGTGCCTGGCTTTCAGTTTCGATTTCGGAAATCTTTGCGTTAACGTCGTTCTGCTTTTGGACACCAGTCTGTGCTTTCTGCTCAAGCTCGTCGAATGCTTCCGCCATTTTGCGCACCGAAGTGTTTACCGAGTTGATGTTTCCTATCATCTGCTCGACCGCCGCGCTTGCCTGCGATACGGAAGTCGTCTGCGATTCTATCATGCGGTTCAGCGACTCGATGTTCGATGCGATTTCGTTTACGGCTCCTGCTGTCTGGTGCACCGAATCCGTCTGCATCGTCACGTTGTGCCCCATCGATTCTATGTTCGCGATAATCTGAGTGATTGCCGCCGACGTGTCCGATGTGCTGTCCGTGAGCAATCTTCCTGCGTCAACGAGCGAGTCTTTCGATGTTTTCATCGTTGCTATGATTGTCTGGAGTTTTTCCGCGAACTGGTTGAATCCTTCGACCACGCCGCCGATTTCGTTGTTCGCGTTGATTTCGATTCTCTTTGTGAGGTCCGCGTCTCCCGATGCGATCCCCCTGATTGTCTTTTCGACGACTGCCAGCGGTTTTAGCGACCAGAAGAGAATAGAAGCCGTTATCACGATGATGAGCGCGATGATGAGTGTGCCGCTCACGGAAAGGATTTTTGCCACGAGATATGCAGTCGAGTAAATCTTCGACTCGTTCAGGAATACGGCGAACGACCACGGAGCATAGTTCAGCGGCTCAGAGATTACCCACTGGCCTTTTCCCCTTGCGTCTTTGATTCCGAAGCTTGCAGGCTGGTCCGAGCCGAATGTCTGCTCGATTTCGTTGTAATCGTCGAGATTCTTTTCTTTCAGTTTCTCAAGGCTTTCGGCAAATGCATTTTTGTCTCCCGTAGTTGCCATGATTCCGCCTTTCGAGTCGAACAGAACTGCCGTTCCAGCCGTTTTCATTTCCATTCCGTCGAGGAATTTGTTCATGTGCTCCGCAGCAACGACTCCGCAGAAAAATCCGATTGTTTTTCCGTTCACTTTCGCCGCCTTGCAGATGTGCACGACGACTTTTCCGGATGACCTTGCCAGAACCGGGTCGTCGATGAACACGTCTGCACCGTTCAGCATGATTGCCTGCCAGTAGTCCCTGTCGGAAATCGTTGAGGTCGTGTTGATGTCCGTCCTGAATTTTCCGTCCTTGTCGCACCAACCGATGTAGTCGAAAATTCCCTCGCGCTTCTCTGGCTGCTGCTTGAGCCATTCCCAGATTACGTCCGAATCTTCCTCAAGGATGATGTCGTTTTTCGCATAGTAATTGAGTTCCGCAAAGTAAGTTTCCAGTTTGTTCTCAATCATTCCGCGGCTTTGAGAGACGACGGTTTTGTATGTGCTGTGAGATTCTTTTTCGATTGCGTCACGTGCCATTTTCGTGACGACACCGACCTGGATTACGTTCAGGACTATTACGATTGCCGCAAGGATAGCTCCGATGAAGAAGAAAAGTTTGCCTTTCTTTTTTATCTGCTCCTTTACGATGCCTTTGTTTTCTTTTACTGCAGCAAGCTTCTTTTTTATTTCAAGACCCATTATGAACCCCCAAGGATTGAAATTTTATTATTCAATATAAATTCAATTTTACTACTAAAACATCAAAAGTTAAAACAGAAAATTATCAGCCGATTAACAATCGGTTAACTTCAATTATCTATCCGTCAACCAATTATCGGTGCACGTTTGCGGCAACTTGCTTTCCGTTCCTGTCGGTCGTAAGCTCGTAGATTACGGTCTGGCCTGTCTGCAAGTTGCTGAATGCAAAGTTCTGGCTGAAATCCTCGTGCGCGAAAACAGAATCCGAGCCGCTGCTGATGAAAAGGTAAGTGCGTCCGTATCTGTCGCGCCCGATTTTGAATATCCTTCCCGAGTACGTCGTGCTGTGCTTCTGCTGGGATTCGTCGTCCTCGCTTTTTTTGCTGATTGCTCCGATGATGTACGGCATGACTTTCGGGTTGTTGAAGTAGAAGCTGATGTTCTTTCCGTTGTTCTTGTCCGCAAAAATCTTTTTTGCCTTGACGAATATTGAGAGCGCGTTTTCGAATGCGTCCTCAAGCCTGTATTCGTCCCTGCAAAGGCTCAGTATTGAAGATGCGACTTCCTCTGCCTGCGCCGTGTCGTTCAGGCTGATTTTTGCAGGCGAGATGCTCCGCTTAACAAGATAGCAGATGAACGGTTTCGCGCTTCGCCATTCGCTGTTCAGCCTGTTCTGGTAGATGAGCAAATCGAACGCTGAGTAGAGGCTTGCGCTTGCGTAGTAGCAGAGCTCGCTGTGGTTGTCGGAGAAAATCTGGTTCTTGTATTTCGCGAGAAGCTCGTATTCCGATGACACAGCATCGTGCGGAGCGTCGAACCAGATTGCGACCGCGCTTTGCAGCATCGTCCTGAACGTGCATTTCTGGTACGCGCAGATGTTCTCGTTTGCGAGCGATTTCGAGCGTCGTTCGTAGTAGACGTGCCGCTGCTCGCTCGTGTTCTCGTAGTTTCTGAAGAAAACTTCCAGCTTCTTGTGATATCCCTTCGTGATTTCGTTGATCATGTCGTGGACGACGTTCTGGTTGTTGTTCGCGCTGACGATTGAATTTATCGTTTCGGAGTCGCTTGTCGAGATTATCCTTGCGAAAACGTTCACTTTCGACAAATCAAGCCCTTCCTTGTGCGCGTAGTAAATCACCGAGCAAGTCTGGCAGCCGTTTACGATTTGCGGGTTTGTTATGCGGACTGAATTAAGGTTCGGGTATTCGAGCCTGCTTCCGAGAATCGTGATTCCGTTGTTCCTTAAAATGAAGCTTTCTGGCGCGGTTTTTATAGTCTCTTTTATCGAAAGGTTTACGTTCGTGTTTCCCTGATAGTCGCGGACGTTTTCCTCGAAAAGCCCTCTTTTGAGATTGCCCATCGTTTCGTCGATGAGGATTTTCAGAAGCTCCTTTGCGTTGATTATCGCTGCGCATCCCATTACAGCCTCGTCGCCCGAAAGCTGCAGCGGAGTTCCCTGCAGCATGATTTTCTCGGAGTACGTTTTTGTTTCGTTCAGAGCAAGTTTCTGGAGCCGCATCTCGTCGATGAAAACAGGGGATTCAATAGAATAAACTCCGCTTTCGATTCTTTGCGCTGTCTTTTTCAGAGTCTCGAACGAGCCAAGGATTTCGCTTGAATTCGTCCATGTCGCGTTTGCGGCAGCATAGAAAGGTCGGACAGTGATGTTGTTCATCTCTGTCCAGTTCTGGACGTTCTCAAGAATCTCGTTCTTTATGTCGAACCACATCTGGACTTTGCTGTTGAGCTTCCGAGACGAGTCCCGCTCCAGGAAATTCTGCACTCCGAGAATGAACGTGCTGATTTCTTTAAGGTCGAATTTGTCCTTGCACTTCGACTGGATGAGGATTATCTCGGCCGAGCGTATTCCCTTGTCTTTTTCGATTATGAATTTCAGAAAATTCTGGCTTGTGATGATGTGGCCGTTCACGCGGATGCAGATTGAGTCGATTCCCGAGTCGTAATAATCGTCAACGCAGATGAGGTCGAGTATCGATTCGTCGTTGTTGATGCTGTTCGGCGAGTCGCTTTCGATAATCGCCTGAGTGAGCATTCTCTCGAACACAACTCCGTCGCGATTGTCGTTTCCCGAGTGCTCTTTCCTGTACATATCGAGAAGGCTTTTTACCGAAGATTTCGGTTTGACGGTCTCGATTCCGAATATCGGGGCAGGGGCGTGGATTATTTTCTTCTTCGGCTTTTCCGTTTTCTCTTCCGGCTCGTAAGAATCTTCCACGTCGAGCGAAGCGCACAGTTCTTCGATTTCGTCTTCGTTTTTGAATTCCGCAAGATACCATTTCTGCTTGTCAGGAATCCTGTTCGGAACGAAATATGCGAAAAGTTTTTTTCCGCCGATGTAGTGAAGACCCGTGTCTATGTACGCAAAATCATCGCCCTCATGAAACGAAGATGTGTCTTTGTTGTAAATCTCCGAAAGTCGCTTTACGAGATTTCCGTCATATTTGTCGTTGATTATGTATGAAAGCTTGTTGCAAGTGTCCGGTGGCAAATATGCAACTCTGTAAAAATCAGTTTCCATGAGTGGTGACTTCTCCTTAGAAAGAAAATTGAAAGAAAATTGAAAGAAAAATTAAAGAATTATAACAGACTGGAGCGGAACTCGCCATGTTCATCTTAATCAGATGATGCGCCTTCTGCTAAAAGACGCATGTTGCATCTTACTGGCTCCGATTTCGCGTCCGAGTGCAGGTGAAGCCCGTTTCCGAGGCAGTTCTTCCATTCCTTGCACTTTGCGCATTCGCCTGTCTTTGCCCAGGAACGGTCGCGCATATTCTTGTAACGCTCGTTCCAAAGGCGCATGAATTCGAAATTCTCTTCGTAAATGTTTCCCTGAATGAAATCTTTCGCGCGTACGCTTAAGCAAGCGGAGACAGAGCCGTCGCACATTACCGAGCCGACATTCACGCCGCCGCGGCAGAAAAAGTAGAAGTCGCGCGCCTTAAGCTCGTAGTCGCCGAGGTAGCCTTCGCATGAATAGTTCAGGTTGATCGATTTTCCGTCGTCTGTTTTGTAATTGCGGGTCTCGACGATGAAATCCATGACCTCTTTGTATTCTTTCGGCGTGAGCGCAAGGTCATTCTGGGCAGCCCGGCCTTCCGGGAAAATCGAGAAGATTCGCCATCTTTTTACGCCCATTTCGATGAGCTTTGCGCGGAGGTCGCGTAAAATCGGAAGGTTTCCCCTGTGAACGCAGGTGATTACGTCGAATACAAGACGGCGCGGAAACTGCTTTTGGAATGAGACCGCCATTTTCACGGCTTCCTGAACTTTTTCGAACGAATGTTCGTTCTGCCGAAGGTGGTTGTGCTCTTTTTCGAACCCGTCAAGGCTGAAACTCATGGACGAAAGACCTGCGTTGATAATCGAGACGAACCTTTCCGGCGTGAGCGCGAGCGAATTCGTGACGATTCCCCAGCGGAAACCGCGTTTTTTAATCTCCCTGCCGGCTTCCTCAAGGTCGCTTCTAAGAAGCGGCTCGCCGCCCGTTATGCAGACTGTGAGATTCTGGTACGGATTGTTTTTCTTTATGTCGTCCAGAACCCTGACGAAATCCGCGACCGGCATATCTTTCACTCCGCTCGTTGCAAGGCAGTCGCTTCCGCAGTGAAGGCAATGCAGGTTGCACCTTAATGTGCATTCCCAAAAAAGATAACGAAGCTCATGCTTTTTTATCTCTTTGTCCCTGAAAGTTCTGAAAATGGCTTGCTTCAACATTCTTAGAGTTTCCTATTCTGCTGAATCAAGTTTGATTGTCAGATCCAAATCTTTGCTGAGAGTTACTGTGCGCATGTGCTGTTTGAAAGAGCCGTTTGTGTCGCCGTCGGTGTCCGTAAGCCTGAGCGTGTAAGTTCCTTCTTCCAAATCGTAGAAATAGAAATTTCCGCTCGCGTCAGTCTTTTTTATGAGGTCAACTTTCGTTGTATATTCGTCGCTGTCGCTGTCCACTTCTCCGTAAAGCTCGACGACGATATCCGGAATCGATGTCTCCGTTCCGTTTATTTTGCCGTTCACATGACCGTAAATGCTGAAGTCGTAATCGTCCTCGGGCATTCCGTAGCAGGAAGTGATTGTGCCGATTCCGAGAATGCCGAGCACAGTTCCGACGATTTTTTTCCATGTCCAGTTGATTTTTCCTTTTTTCATTTTTTTCTCCTTGTTATCAATTGATTTGCGGTTGAATTTTTACTGTCCGGTTGTTTCTGCCGTTTCAGTTGTGTCAGTTGTATCTGTAGTGTCAGCCGTTTCCGATGTCGAATCCGTCTGCATGTCGTCCAATTCGAGAGAAACGTCGTGAGTCATGTCACTTCCGTTGTAGCTGATTGTCTCTTCCTTCGATTTGAAAAGCCCGTTTTCGGCTCCGTCTCCGTCCACGAATTTGAATATGTATTCGCCTTTGTCGTATCTGTCGATGCGGAAATATCCGCCTATATCGGTTCTTGTCAGATAGCTTTCTTCAGTTTCGCTTTCCGATGTTGAATTCGTTTTGACTTTTTCGTATATCTTCACATTCTCCAGCGGTTCTTCAATTCCGTCGCCGTCTGAGTCTCCCGTCACAACGCCTGTGATTTCACCATAATCCGGCGGCATTCCATACAGACATGGAACTTCTTCCGGGATTACTTTTGCAGTCTCGGTTGCGTCTTGCGGTGCGCCCTTGCACGATGTGAGAATATTCAGCCCGATGAGCGACGAAAACAACGCGATTATCTTTCTCCACAAAAAACGTATTTTATACATAATGCCCCCTTTTTTACTCTACAGAATATACCCGTTTTGAGGTTATGTAAAATTCCGCTTGCCGAGGTGCAATGTCGTCCGAGGCATTTGTGCAGTGGAGGCAAGCGTTCACGGCACGCGCAAGGCGCGTACCTCTCCGGGTGGACGAGGTGGGGTGCGCTGGATGTGTTGTGCGTTCTAAGCATTTGCGTTGTGGAGGCAAGCGGAGACGGCACGCGTTAAAACGCGTACCTACACTAGTGAAGGCAAAGGAAAATCGTTAGATTTTCCGAATCCGTGTGGCTATATAAAAAGTGAAGACCGTTAGGTCTGAACAAATCCGTTTGTTTTAAGCGAATGAAAATAAACCTGTTCGGAAACTTCATTTCCCGAACAGGTCTCTAATGCTTTGTCAGCGAAAATGATTAGTGCGCTGTGTATCCGCCGAAAATCCAGCCTTCTGTGCTGGTGAAAATCTGGCCGCCGTTCTCGTCGTTTTCGCCTTTCTTTCCGACGTAGCCGTGAAGCCATGTCGATTCCTTGCCATCGATTACGTCGGTCTCGTTCGTCTCGCCGACAACCATGAATGCGTCTCCGTCCTGCACTTTCGCGACGACTTTTCCTGTCGCTGGAGTTTCCCTTACGTTTATCGTGTCGCCGTTCTCGCTTCTGATATAAACAATGTCGCTCAATGTTTTTTCAGTGTACGTCTTTTCTATTTCGATTCCTGCTGCTGTCAGTTCGGTGTTCAGCTCCGCCTCGTATTCTGCAATCAGGTTCGCAACGATTGTAGAAGGAGTGAGAGTCTTTGCGTTCTTCAAAAGCTCGTTGCGCACTTCGTCGCTCTTTGCTGCTTTCGCAAGCTCAAGCATCTGCAATGCCTGCACGTCAACTTCGTCCGAAACGATTTTTTCCCATTTGATGTACTTTCCGCGGATGTCGATGTAGTTCGGGGCGAGCTTGGCATCGATTTTTACGAACGGTGAGTAATCTCCTTCCTGGCTGACCGCGACGATTTTTCCGAACGGGATTTTTGTCGATGTCATGCTCGTGAGCGACGGGTTGTTGTAGATGAGAGTGTCGTTCTCGATGACGATTGCTGGCTTCGCGTTTACCGAGACAAGCGCGGTCTGCGCCCAGTAATTGTCCTTTCCGTCATACTTTACGCGGACGAATTCCCTGTCCTCAATCTTTCCGCCGCTCTTTCTCTTCGACGTTTTGATTTCAGGATTCTTTGCTGAATCGCATACGATTTCGATTTGCGTTCCGAACTGGAGATCGACTTTTCCCCATGTCATAACTCCGTCGTCTCCTTCGAGCCAGAGCGAGCCGTTCGGATCCCAGAGCATTACTCCAGGAACTGTCGTGAGTGTCGGCTGTGCAGGCGTGCTTTTGACGCTCTCAGTCTGGGTTGAATTTTCGGCACTCGGAATGTTGCTCGATGCATTCTGCTGTTCTTTTTTGCAGCCCGAGAATGCGAGCGCTGCGATTGAAATAAGCAATAAACATTTTTTCATCTGCTTTCTCCTGTAAAAAAAAATCAGAATTAAGAATATAAGAAAAATCTATGTTTTTCCACTTTCCGCCCTAAGTTTTCACTTTTCCGTTCTCACTTTTCCACTTTCCACTTTCAGCTTAATAACCCCTCGTTTCATTTCGATTTGCCCGTTGCGCTCGAATCTTTTTAGCGTGCGGGCGACGACTTCCCTTGCGGAATTTATGCTCACGGCGATTTCTTCCTGCGTGGCGAAAATCTCGCTGCTGTTCGTTCGCTCGCATTCCCGCTTGAGGTATGACATCACGCGCGTGTCGATTTTCTCGAAGTACAAATTCTGCATCGCTTCCATAACGAGCGAAAAACGTTTTGTGAGGGTCTCGAACATGAAGCAGCGGACGTGCACGTTCTCTTCCGAAATCCGCGCGAAGTCCGAAGTCCGTATCACAAGAAGCTCCGTGTCTTCCTCGGCGACAAGCTGCGTTTCGAACGTGATTTGCTCGATCGCGCACGAGGCCGACATCACGCACGACTCGCCCGAGCCTATCTTGAACAGCGTCATTTCCTTGCCTTCTTCCGAAAGCATGTAGACTCGGATTTTCCCCCTGATTACGAAAAGCAGTCCGAGACATTCCCTTTCGCTGTCGGTTATCATTCTTCCTTTAATATATTTCGCCCTTGTCGATTTTCTGATGAATTCCGATTTTTCACTGCCGCTCAATTTTTCCCAGAACGGCATCCTCCTGAGGATTTCTTCGCTTGTTGAATTTAAATCTGGCGGATTTGAATTTGTATTCTTTGAATTTGCTGATTCTGAATTTGATTTCGTCGGTTCAGTTTTATTTTCGTTCGTTTTTTCGTCCATAGAAAATTCTCCGTTCCTGTGACTTTGTTACAGTTCACATTCTATCAGCCTGATACGCTTTTTAAAGAGGTATAGAAATGGCAGGAAAATATGCTTGTGTTTCAAAAAAGGACTGCGTCGCGTGCGGTGCGTGCGCAAATGTCTGTCCCAGGGGCGCGATAAAAGTCGTTGACGGCTGTTTCGCGCTTGTCGATGAAAAATTGTGTCTCGGCTGCGGGCTGTGTGCCAAGATTTGCCCGGCTGGTGCGGTTTCGGTCGTCAAAAAAGAGGTTTTGTAAAAAGAGAGGTTTTCGGAAATGAACAAAAGCAAAAGCTGGTACGATTTTCTTTGGGTGTGGGCGATAATCTATTTTTCGCTCGGATTTTTCAACATTCTTTTTGCATGGCTCGGGCTGATTGATTTTGTAGTCCCGCTGATTTTCGCGGTTTTCAAGGGCAACAAATCTTTCTGCAACAGATATTGCGGAAGGGGGCAGCTTTTCAATATCCTCGGCGCAAAGCTGAAATTCTCCCGGATGAAGCTGGCTCCGTCGTGGCTTCATTCTTCGTGGTTCAGGTTCGCATTTCTCGCGTTCTTCCTTACGATGTTCGCCAACATGATTTTCCAGACGTATCTTGTCGCTTCCGGCGCGGAATCCCTTCGCGAAGTGATAAAGCTTTTCTGGAGCATAAAAGTTCCGTGGGGCTGGACTTACACCGCAGGCACAGTTTCCGACTGGGTTGCGAAATTCGCATTCGGCTTTTACAGCCTGATGCTCACTTCCACGATTATAGGGCTTGTCGTCATGGCGTTGTTCAGGCCGCGCACATGGTGCACGTTCTGCCCGATGGGAACGATGACGCAGACGATTTGCAAAATCAAGGCGAGGTAGTGCATTTCTTCTATTAGTTCTTCGAATCGCAAAATAATGTATAATGATTTGTATCAAATGCATTTGCGATTTGGAGAACAAAAATGAAGAGAATTGTTTTATCTGTTTTTATAGCTGCGTCGTTCGGATTTGGATTGTTTGCGGATGATTTTGTGAAGGTCGAGGGCGGGGAATTCCTTATGGGAAAGTCCGGCGTGCAGTTTTTGGAATCGGTGGTTGACGGCGAGAAGGTCGTGAAGAAGCTCACCGAGGACAACGACGCATACGACGACGAAATCCGCCACAGCGTGAAGGTCGGCGATTTCTACATTTCAAAATACGAGGTCACGCAGACTCTCTACAAAAAAGTCATGGAAAAAAATCCAAGTTTCTTTTCCGACAGGAAGGACTGGAAAAAACGCCCTGTCGAATTCGTCAGCTGGTACGATGCCGTGAAATTCTGCAACGAATACAGCCGTCTTTCGGGGCTTCCTGAGTGCTACAAAATCGAAGGGAAAAAAGTCACCTGCGATTTCTCTCTCGGAGGCTACCGTCTTCCTACCGAAGCTGAATGGGAATATGCTGCCCGCGGCGGAAAAAAAGCCGACAGCGGAAAATTCTCGGGCGACACGGAAATCGAGAATGTCGCGTGGTACTGGGACAATGCTGGCAAGGAAACGCACGAAGTCGGAAAGAAAAAACGAAACAAGCTCGGTCTTTACGACATGAACGGCAATGTTTCCGAATGGTGCTTCGATTTGTATTCTCCTTACGATGTTCCGGCTCCATCATCTAAGACGATAGCGACAGCTCCTTCAGCTGCTCCTTCCTTCAAAAAATCTTCCGAAAATACAGAAATTTCCGAATACAGAGTTTTCCGTGGCGGAAGCTGGGCGGAAATCGACAGAAACTGCCGCACTTCCGTTCGTTTCAGCGCGGACCCGAACGTCATTCACGACCATCTCGGATTCCGCCTTGTCAGAACTGCTGTTGCGGAGTAGAAAGCGGAGGTCAGAATGAAAGAAACATTTGAGAACTGGACAGCATACGATGACTGGCTCATAAAAAATTACAACGATTACGCAGTCTACAAACTCGACGAGAACGAGGACCACACAATCACCGCCGAGTACAGGGAAAAAAATCCGAAAAAAGAAGAAGAGAAGGGGGCCGAGAAATGAACGAATTTGAAGACGATGGCGAAGTCAGCACCGGTTTCGACGAGCTTGTGAAGTTGCCTCCGAAATACAAGGTGATTCTTCTGAACGACGATTTTACGACCAAGGAATTTGTCGTGTTCGTTCTGATGAGAGTTTTCAAGAAGCCGGAGGCTGAAGCTGAGTCGATAATGGAAAGCGTGCACCGAACGGGAAGGGGAATCGCGGGCGTTTATTCTTACGACATCGCGCTTACACGCAGGGAAATGACGACCCAGCTTGCGCGTAGCAACGGTTTTCCTCTTAAATGCGCCATCGAAAAAGAATGAAAAAAAAATTGAAAAAAGATTCATGCATAACTAGCTAAGTTTTTATTGGGTGGGAGAAAATAATTTTATGGAAGAAAACGAAGAGCTTTCGGCGATATTGCAGTCCGCGTTTGAGAAGGCGATTTCGATGAACCTTGAATTCGTTACGCCTGAGTGGGTTCTCATCGAATGCCTCAAGAATGACAATGTCCGAAATGTTTTCAATGTTTGCGGTGTCAATATCGAGTCGCTCGGAAAAAATCTCGAAAGCTATGTCGGCGAAAATATCGAAATTGTCGAGAAGGGCGATGACGGGAATGCAGAGCCGCCGATTCTGTCCGTCATGTTCAGGAAAATCCTCAAGGATGCGGAAATTTCGGCATTGGGGTCTGAGAGGAAAAATTACGATGTTTTCGACTTGATAATCGCGACTCTCAATTTTAAAAATCTCTATGCGTCTTATAGCATGAAAAAATACGGGCTTACGATGATTGCGCTTCTTGAAACCGTGTCGGATTTCAGGCGCGGGGAGCTTGAGGCTGATAATTTTGACGTAAGCGACAAAGAGCTCGGTTTTGATGAAGATGATGATGAATTCGACGACGACGATGACGAAATCCTCATGGAAAATTCCGGTGGTGCGCCTGAAAAAATCCTCTCGAAATTCACGACGAATCTCACGGAGCTTGCACGGAATGGCGAAATCGGCGACATAATCGGGCGCGAGGAAGAACTTGACCGGACGATTCACATTCTTTGCAGGAAGACGAAGAACAATCCCGTTCACGTCGGGGATGCGGGCGTCGGAAAAACCGCGATTGCGGAAGGCCTTGCAAAAATGATTGTCACTAAAAAAGTGCCTGAGCGTCTTTTCGGATATGAGATATATTCGCTTGAGATGTCAACGGTTCTTGCCGGCACGAAATTCCGGGGCGAATTCGAAGCAAGGCTGAAAGAAATCATGAGCGCGCTCAAGAAAAAAGAAAAAGTCATTCTCTACATCGACGAAATCCACACGATTGTTGGCGCAGGTGCTTCCGGTGGCGGAAACCTTGACGCGTCGAACATGCTAAAGCCTCTGCTTGCGGAAGGTGACGTGCGGATTATGGGCGCGACGACTTACGAAGAATACACCCGCTCAATCGAAAAGAACCGTGCGCTTGCCAGAAGATTCCAGAAAATCGACATCGCAGAGCCTTCTCCTTCCGATGCCCTGAAAATCCTCGTTGGAATTTCTCCGAAATACGAGGAATACCACGGTGTCGTCTATCCGCACAAATCGCTCAAGCTTGCTGTTGACCTTTCCGTTCAGTATCTTCCTGACAGGCGGCTTCCTGACAAGGCGATAGATTTGATTGACGAGGCTGGCGTTTACGTTTCCCTTTTGAACTAAAAACGGAAGAGCGTGGTGAAAAATCCGAAAGTGACTGAAAACGCGATAAAAAAAGTCACGGCAAAAATGTCAAATGTTCCGCTTGAGAATGTCACCGAAGATGAAAAATCAAAGCTCCGAGAGCTTGAGTCGAAGCTCGGCTCGCAGATTTTCGGTCAGGACGATGCCGTTCACGCAGTTTCGCTTGCCGTGAAAAAGGCGAGGGCTGGTTTCAGGAATCTCGACAAGCCGGAAGCAGCATTTCTTTTTGTCGGGCCTACGGGTGTCGGAAAAACCGAGCTTACGAAAGTTTTGTCAGAGCTATTGAACGAGAACCTTGTCCGTTTCGACATGAGCGAATATCAGGAAGAATACACCGTAAGCCGCCTGATCGGTTCCGCTCCCGGCTACGTCGGTTATGAGAACGGCGGACTTCTCACCGAATCCGTCAGGAAAAATCCGCATTCGATAATCCTGTTCGACGAGATTGAGAAAGCACATTCGAGCATTTACAACGTTCTTTTGCAGGTGCTCGATTACGGAACTCTCACTGACAATCAGGGGCGGAAAGCTGATTTTCGAAACTGCATAATAATCTTCACTAGCAATGCGGGCGCGCGCGACATGGAAAAAGGTCTTGTGGGCTTCGATTCCGGCTTGAACGACAAAGCAAACGACGATTCGGCTTTGCATGAGGCTGTCTCAAAAGTTTTTTCTCCTGAGTTCAGGAACAGGTTGGACGAAATCATCACGTTCCGCCATCTTGAGAAAAATGTTACCTGCGATATCGTAAGGAAAGCCGTCAAGAAAATTTCCGACAGGCTCTCGTCAAAAAATGTTTCTCTCAATGTTTCTCCTTCCGTCGTGGATTTCGTCGCTTCGGAAGGCTACAGCAAGGAATTCGGCGCAAGGAACATAATGCGCACTGCAGAAAAACTGATTGCGACTCCGCTTGTCGATGAGGTTCTCTTCGGCAAATTGTGCGACGGCGGAAATGTCGAGGCGGACGTTGAAGGCGGCAAAATCGTCTTCAAATTCGAAAAATAGGTTTGCTGATTATGGAAAACGACACAATCGACACTTCGAAACTCCTTGTTTTCAATGAGCCGGACGACGATTACAACGGGCTTGCCGGCGTTACGAAACAGATAACTCAGCAGCGTCTTTATTCGGCGTATATGCAGGGGATTTTCCCGTGGTTCTGCGAGGACAACGACGAACCTGTTCTCTGGTATTCGCCGAATCCGCGTTTTTGTCTGAAAATCGAGGACTTGCATATTCCGAAAAGCGTTGACAAATTCCTGAAAAAAACTCCGTACGACTACACTTTCGACAAAGATTTTTCCGCAGTCATTCACGGCTGCAGAGATATGGAGCGCGAAGGGCAGGACGGAACATGGATTGGAAAAAAGATAATCGACGCTTACGAGAAATTCCACGAGAACGGCTATGCGCACAGCGTCGAAGTCTGGCATTCGGGAAAGCTCGCGGGCGGATTGTACGGCGTTCTAATCGGAAGCGTTTTCTTTGGCGAGAGCATGTTCACAATCGAAAGCGACAGCGCGAAGTCGGCATTTGCGATTTTTGCAAGGACATTCCGCGATTGTGGCGGAAAGCTGATAGACAGCCAGGTGTATACCGCAAACATCGCAAGGTACGGCGCGGCGGAAATTCTTCGTGACGAATTTCTCTTTTTCGAGCAGCATTATCTTCCGCTTCCGCTTATTTATGACGTGAAGTCGCTCTTCCAGCTCAATGTGGAATCTTTGAAATCCACCGGAAAATTCTTCGATAAATCTTCGATTGAGTCCGGTGAATTTGAAAGTTCGGGCGGAATCTTGCAGAATCCGCAAATTCAACTGGATTCGAAGACAATCCCGTTTTAAGCAACTGTTTTTTCTCAACGTTCGTGCCGATAAATTCGAAAGTATGAAACGTTTTTTTAAAATAGTTACATTTATATTGGGCTCTTTTTCCTTTTCAGGCATTTCAGCCGAAACGATTCATATTGTGAAGAAAGGAGAAACTCTGTACTCAATCAGCAGGACTTACGGGGTCACTGTTGAGGATGTTCAGAAGGCAAACGGACTTGCAAACAATAATGTCAAAATCGACCAGAAACTGACGATTCCCGATTCGCCTGTGGCAGATGAGGAAAAATCAGCTGCGTCGAAATCTGATGAATACCAC
Organism: Treponema sp.; assembly: GCA_017525605.1. GTDB lineage: Bacteria > Spirochaetota > Spirochaetia > Treponematales > Treponemataceae > Treponema_D. The sequence goes on from JAFXSM010000048.1 coordinate 28,259, forward strand.
ATCGTTCAGAAGGACGAGACACTTTATTCGATAAGCAGGACTTATGGCGTTTCCGTTGCCGACATTCAGAACTGGAATGGACTTTCTGGCAGCAATGTGAAAATCGGGCAGAAGCTAATTGTCTCCGCGTCCGTCGCATTCCACAATGCCGCGCAGGAGAAGCCGGCCGCAAAAAAATCTTCCGAGAATGAAAAATCATCTTCGTCCTCAAAAAGCGAAATCTACTACATTGCGCAGAAAGGCGACACTTGGCTCGGAATCGCAATCGACCACGGGCTGACGCTCTCTGAAATTCAGTCTCTCAACAACGTGAAGGACACCGACATGATAAAAGTCGGTCAGCGCGTGAAGCTTTCGAACGTGCCTGATTTGAAGGACAACGACCCTCGCGTTTATTCGAAGAAAGGGGATTCGTCTCTCGTGTGGCCTGTCAAAACTTCCGATGTCACTTATGTCACTGGCAAAGTGAACGGCGTTTCGCTGATTGCAAGAAAAAACGAGACTGTGCGCTCGATTGCGTCCGGTACTGTCATGGTAGCAGGTGCTTACCGCGGTTATGGCAATGTCGTTTTCGTTCAGGGAAAATCAGGCTACATCTACGCATACACGGGACTCGGCAACATTCACGTTTCCAAAGGGGACACTGTTTCGTACGGCGGCGATGTCGGAACTGCCGGTGTCGATGCGTACACTGACACTCCGCAGGTCAATCTGATGGTTTTCCGCAACAGCACGCCAGTTGACCCTGCAAAAGCCCCACGCGGCTAATCGGGAGGTGCAATGTTTTCTTTCCTGAAAAAAGATGAGCCTGTGTCGAGCAGCCCGCTCGCAATCGGCGATTACATAGTCCTCCAGTCCGTTCTCGATGATGAGATAAAAGCGAGCGAGAAAACTCGTGCCGAGCTTGAAAATACATTCGCCGCTCTCACGTCCGAAATCGAGCAGACGAAAAAGAAAATCGCCGACGTTGAATCGAGCACAAAGAATTTGCAGAACCGAAGAAAATCGGTCGATGATGCGATTGCCGGAAAAAAGCCGATTTTCCTTACAGATTCCGAATTTGCAGCGATTCGTCAAAGAAAGGATTCGCAGAAGTTCTGCCGCGCGTTCTATTCGCTGAACGGTGCGCCGAAAGTCGAAATCTCTGACGACATCATAATCGGGCGCAGCCGTGAATGCGGCATCGTGATTCCCGATTTGCTTGTCAGCAGGAAGCACGCGATCATCTCAAGAAGGGAAGACGGCTTTTGGCTTGAAGACTTGGGCAGCACGAACGGAACTGTCCTCGACGGCAAAAAGCTTTCGAAATTCGAGTCTGTGAAACTCGGCGAATCTTGCATCATCGGAATCGGAACAAGCCGAATCTTGTTTGAAGTTCCTTCTGATTCGCCTGATTCGTCAGATGCTTCTGTTTAGGCTTTTGTCCGCTACTTTTTTGCTTTCGAGCGTTTTCAAAAAAATTTCCATGCAGACTCTGGCATCGTCCGCTGCCCTATGCGCCTGTTTGATTTCGATTCCGAGCATTTCAGCCAGAAACGGCTGGTTCCAGTGACACGCGGTCGGAAAAGCCCATTTCGTGAATCTGAGATTGTCTATCGTAGGATTTGTGAGCGTCGGGCGGTCTAGCCTGATTAGCTCGCAGTTCACGAACCGCAAGTCGAACGGAGCATTGTGTGCGATGAGAATGCAGTCCTTTGAAAATTCAAGAAAAGATTTGATTGCCTCGTCCGCTTTTGGTTTTCCGGCGAGCATTTCGTTCGTTATGTTTGTTATTTCCGTTATCTTCGGCGATATTTTTTTCTCCGGGTCGATGAGCGTCCCGAAGTCTGCGATTATTCCGTTCTTGTTGAATTTTACGGCACCGATTTCTATGACTCTCTCTGATTCTGCTTTCAGTCCTGTCGTTTCCGTGTCGAATGCGCAGAATGTGTGCCCTTCCTCATAAATTGCCTTGTATGATGTGAAATCCGTTATAAGATGGTAGTTTTTTGGTTCTTGCAACATAGGATTGGATTCTATCAATTTTCCTCCAAATAAAAAACGCTGACGAACAAAATCCGCCAGCGTTTTTCGGTTTAGCGTTTGTCGAACAAATTCGGTTGCTTCCGATTAGTTCTTGCTGTTGCTGAAGTACTTCTCGTAAGCTTCCTTCATCTTGACCTGTGTCGCAAGGTATTCAGCAGAAATCTCGTACTCTTCTGCAGTCTTGTTCAATGCGCTCACCTGAGTCTCATACGGAAGGAACATCTGGATGTAGACTGTTCCGTCTTTTCCCTGGTAGAAGTTCGTTCTCTTCGCGCCTTTCAATGTCGCCTCAGAAGTCTGCAATGCGTTCTCCTCAAATCCCTTCATCGTGTCAGTCTTTGAGCCTGAGACCATTGTCTGTGTGACATCTTTTACGACTGTCGAAACCTTCCTTGAAAGGTCGTTGTAAGCGTTTGCCTGTGCCATTTTGAGCGATGTGTCGAAATCTGCCATCTGAGCCTGTCCAGTTCCGTAGATTCCCTCAGAGCTGTCTGGGTCGAGAACGTACCAGTCAGGAACGTCAGACTGAGCCGATGCTGCCGATGATGTTGTTCCGCAGCCTGTGAGTGCGAGAGCGATTGCAGCTCCCAATGCGATCAAAATCTTTTTCATAAAAACCTCCATTGATTTTCGATTTTGCCTAAGTTTGATTTTATTTGTCGTCTAATGACCCCAATATGAAACATATTATCCAGCTTGGAACGGCGACGATTGTCGATGTGACGTTTCCGACCTTCGCGCCGATAATCGATGCTTTTTTTGAGATTCGTGAGGCGGAATCCGAAACGCTCGATTCCACGGAAATCGTGTCCGTCGTGGAGGAGACGACTTTTGATTCGTCATTCCAATCGACCTCCTCGATAATCTTGCTGTCGATTATCACCGCTTTTGTCCCTGCCTTGCGGTATTCGTCATATTTTCCGAGCGGCGAATTCTCGTAGTCCTTCTTCATCTGCTCGTATTCTTCGTTGAGCGCGGTTGAGTCCGGGAGAATAAGCCCCATCTTGTTGTTCTCGGATTTTGCGCTGAAATATCCTGCGATTGAATTGAGCGCGGTGTATCCGACGACTTTCAGTGTTTCCCTCACCGTGCAGCCGACTACGACGAACGGCATTCCGAATGTGTAGAATGCGATGAGCTTTCCGTCAGTGGAGCAGTCCGCACGAACAGTCCTTGTTGTCGTCCTGTAGTGTATCGAGTCATCTTCCGCTGAATTTGAGACAACATCGACATCTTTTGTCGAAAAATATCTCGTGGTCGTGCATGAGATGAACAAGAGAGAAATTGAAAATATCAGTACGAATTTTTTTAGAAAAAGAATCATTTATAGGAATTATAACACAATCAGGCCGTAAATTAAAATTCGACCGGATTGTGTTTTCTTGGCGCATTAATCTATTGAACTTGTTCGAAAATTCCAGTTTCCGGACAGTCTATTCCCTTTCGACTTTGAATTTCATGACTTCGTTTCGCATGCTGCTGATGCTTTCCTTGTTGTCATGGCTTAGCGAATTGATGTCCTGCAGCGCGTCGTTAATCTGCTGCGCGCCGACCGACATTTCGCCCATGCTGTCGGAAAGAACTTGTGTGAGGCTTTCCAACCGGTTCATCTCTTTTGCGATTTCCTGGCTTCCGTAAATCATTTCCGCAGAGCTGTTTTTTACGCTTGTCGTTACGGAATTGATTTCGCGGATTGCAATGAGGATTTCCTTGCTGCCGTTTCTCTGTTCTTCCATCGCCCTGATTACGTTGTTGCTAAGCTCGCCGACTTCCGTGCACGAATCGAATATTTCCGAGAATTTGACGTCGATTTTCGATGATGAAGTTGACAGCGTTGAGATGTCGTTTCCGAGATTCTTGAGCGTCTGCGTAATCGTCTTGCTTTTTTCCGATGTAGCCTCCGCAAGCTTTCTGATTTCTTCCGCGACGACAGCGAATCCCTTTCCAGATTCTCCGGCGTGTGCAGCTTCGATTGCCGCGTTCATCGCAAGCAGGTTTGTCTGTGACGAAATGTCGTGGATTACGTTGCTCGCGTCAATCAGCATGCTTGAGTCCTGCATTACTTTCTGCGCGATTTTGTTCGTCTCAATCATAGTCTTTCTGCCTTCCGATGTCGAATTCGTGAGTGCGTTTATCGAATCATTCGTTTTTTCGACTGTCTTTGTGACAGAATCGATGTTCGATACCATCTCTTCGATTGATGCAGTTGATTCCGCGACGCTCGCTGCCTGTGCGCTGATGCTGTCGTCAAGATTCTTGAGCCCTTTCAGAATCGCGTCGATGTTCGCCGATGTTTCCGTAACGCCTGCAGACTGCGAGAGAGTCTGCTTTTTCACGCCGTCGATGTTCGCGCTGATTTCGTTTATCGCGCTTGCCGCGCTGCTCGTGCTGCTTGCAAGCTGCTCTCCGAGATTTTTCATTTCGGCGGAATTGTCGCGCACGTTTTTGATTGCGATGCAGATTTTTTCGATTGTGCGGTTGAAATATGAGCAGAGGAGCGTTATCTCGTCGTCTCCTTTGAGTTTAAGCTGTGCCGTGAGGTCTCCTTCTCCTTCCGAAATGTCCTTGAGCTTCTGCGTAATGTCGATTACCGGCTGAACGAATCTTCTGATTGTGACCGCGACGAGTATGACGCATGAAATTATGACGATTATAAGGCTCATAAAAATGAGGAAAGAGATTATCCTTTTGAATTCGGCTTTCTCTTCCTGCTCCTGCTCGAAGATTATCGCGTCGATGTCGTCAACATAGTTTCCAGTTCCGATTACCCAGTTGAATGGCTGGTAAGGTGCCGTGTATGACCTTTTAGGCTGCGGTTTGTCTGAGCCCATTTTCGGATATTTGAAATCGACGAATCCGCCGTTCGCGGTTTTTCCGATTTCGATGAATTCCTTGACCATTGGCTTTCCGTCCTCGTCTTTCCAGTCGAGGCGGTTTGTTCCCTCTGTTTCCGGTTTTGGCGGAAGAAGCACGTTCACGCCGTCAAAAGTGTCAATCCAGAAATATCCGTCCGTGTCGTATCTCTGGCCGCGGACAAGCTCCTTCACGTTCTTCTGTCTTTCTTCGGCTGAGAGCCCTTCTTTCTGATACAGCTCGTCATACGTTCTTATAAGCGAGATTGCATTTTCAACCTGACCTTTGATTCTCATGTCGTAATCCGAAAGCAGTATGTTCCTCTCTGCGCTGAGCTTCGTCTTTTGCAGGCCGGTGAGGATTACGAATGCGGCTGTCGTGTAGAGCGTTGCAACGCCAATCAGAATGCTTATCGATGCTATTCCCATTTTCACTTTCAAGCTTCGGATATGAGGTTTTCTATTTTGATTTTGATGCATATAAAAGCTCCTTAAAACGTATTAGGGAACTCCCTAAAATTAATTTTGAAGTTCCCTTTAAATCCAATTTATACCGAGTCTGCCGAATTTTCAAACGGAAAAACTCAAAAATGATGTGCGAGTCTATAAAGCCGAAATCTGCTACAATGAAAGCATGAATACGATGCCGAATCGAAAATCCTTGATGCCTGCCGTTATTGCGCTTGGTTTTGCCGCGTTTTTTTCCGTGTGTTTTTCTTCGTGCGCAAAGAAGGACGGAACTGAGAAAATAGACAACAAGAACACATTGCGCTACCAGCTTGAGCAGATGCTCGATGATTTTCAGTGGAGCGAGGAGCTTGAGCCCGGCCGCCTTTCCGCAAACGTGAGTCGATACGGGAATGTTTCCGACAAAGTCCACACGTCGATAATCTCCGTAATCTGTTCTATTCCTAGCAATGCCGAGGGCAAAGTCGAGGAAGAGCCGCTTGTCTATCCGTATGTCGAAGGATTCGGAAGCCTGGACACTGGCGCGACCCCGAAAACGATTGTCGATTCCGCCGAAAAATTTTGCGATGCGATTCAGGACGGCACGGATGCGGATTCTCTTGTCGCGCGGAACAGCATTTATTCGCTCGCGCTTTTTTACAGGGATATCGATGAATTGAAAAACGAACGGAAAATCAGTGCGTTTACGTCTCATCTGCTCGGCTCTTCTTTCACAAGCGGGACTTCGTATGAGCAGCCGGTGCGTTTTTATGACGCGGAATTCAAAAATTTTGTCGATGTGAACTTGTTTTTTTCCGAAGATGTAGGAAGTTGGAAGATTGACCAGATTCAGATTGAGAAGACGAATTTTGAATCGGCTGCTAGCAAAAAAACGGAGAATAAAAATTGATTGGGAGACCTGAAAATCAAGTCTATGAAATTGAGCGCAACATAATTCTTGAGAGCGTCATACGAAAAAGGATTCCGCTTTCTGTGAATTCCGATTTGAATTTTTTCACGGTCGATTCCTCTTCAATAAAAATCCTCGACTACAAAATCATCTTGGTTGAAAATCCGAATGAAAATCTTCTTTGCCTTGACGGAAAAACTGTCGATGTCTCTTTCATCTACAACGATGTCCGCTATTCGTTCAAGTCATGCCTGAAAAAAGTCAGCGCAGGAATCGCATTCGTGATGCCGCTTTTCCTCGATGCGGATTCATCTGATTTTTCTTCTGAAAATGCGGACTCAAAAAAGTTTTCGGTCGAGCTTTTTTTTGAGGCGACCGAAAAAACTTCCGACGGAACGGTTTTCAAGAACAAGCGCACAATAGAATGCCTTGTCCGCCATGATTTCATTTCGCATTTCGGCTCGTCTGTTTGCGCATTCGAGAAAATCTCTTCCGCATACATTTTCGAGCCTTTGAATCCGAGCATTGCTGTTCCTGAAGTCCTTTTTCTTTCGCGCGAGAATATCGTCATCGCGTTCCAGAAAAAAATCTTCGAGATAAACGAAAACGACGAATTCGCGCTTTGGCTCAAATTTCCGCTGAAACGGCCGCTCAACGAACGGAAAATTTACGTTTCGTTCGTCACAAAAAAGATTTCGCATGATTCCGCCGGAGAAAAATCCTGCGTCTTCGGCAAATTCTCCGGGATAAAACTTGAGGATGTCAGATTTCTTGATGAGATGTTTCGCTAGGAAGCTCTTCCTCTTCCGTTTTTTCGTGGTCGGGTGCCATTCCGCCCAAGAAAATCGCAATCGGCTTTAGGAACGAGATGTTCTCGCAGATGATTTTCATCGACACTGTGAGCGGAACTGCGAGCAAAAGCCCCATGAATCCCCATATCCAGCCCCAAATCGACAAGCTCACGAGAATCACGAACGGCGAGAGGTCAAGGTTTTTTCCTTCGATTTTCGGTTCGATGAGGTTTCCGATGACGATGTTCTCGACGATTATCAGCGCGGATGTGAAGATAATCGGAAGCGGGGACGGGTAGAAAAGCACGACCGAGAAAATTGTCGTTATTGCCCATGCGATGAGCGAGCCGAATTTCGGGATGAAATTCAGAATGAACGAAAGGAATCCCCAGATAATCGCAAAGTCCATCTTGAAAATCGCGCAGACGAGCGTGACATACGCGCCAGAAATCAGCGACATGACGAATTTAATCGATATGTACTGGGTAACGTCCGTCGTCGTCTTCCTGATGATTTTCAGGATTCTGAACCTGTGCTTCCTGCTTATGACTTTCGACGTTTTTTTCAGAGTGTACTGCATTTCCGTGAGGAGAAAAAACGAGAACAGCACGACGAAGAAAAGCGTCTTTGAGAAATTCAGCAATGTGCCTGTGAATTCGACCGCAAAACTTTTGAGCATCTTCATTATGTCGAACGAGTGGAGAAGATACTGCGCAAGTGTCTGCTGCCGCTCGATTCCGAGCAGCTCGAACACTTTCGAGTCCTGATTCTGCATGAACAATGTCGAAAGCGAGAGCGAAACTGACTGGAACCTCTCCTCATATTCCGGTGCCTTGTCCAGAATCGACTTGAAGCTCGCGACGATTATGTTTCCAAGTCCGAAGAAAAATGCGAAGAACACTACGAACACGATTGTGATTCCGAGACTCCACGGAATCTTGAATTTCCTGTTCAGTGCTTTCACTGGCGCGAAAAAAATGAACGACATGAAAACTGAAAGGACTACAGGTTTCATGACTTCTTCCATTGACCTCATCAGCGCACCGCCGATTACTATGCAGATAAAGAAAATCAAAAAGAAAATGAGCTTTGCCCAGTCAGTTTTTCCGCCGTTCATTTTTTGTCACCTTAAAATTTTATTTTTTAGATGCGTGGTAGACAGGATCTTTGATTTCTGTCTTCGGTCCGATTTTGTCGAAGCCGCAGATTGGGCGCAGAACTTCAGGCACTGTGATTGAGCCGTCTTCGTTCTGGTAGTTCTCCATGATTGCGAGCATCGCGCGGCCGACCGCAATCGCTGTTCCGTTCAGCATGTGGACGTACTTGTTCTTTCCGTCGTCGTCATGGTATTTGACGTTAAGTCGTCTCGCCTGGAAATCCGTGCAGTTCGATGTCGATGTGACTTCGCCGTAGTCGCCTTCCGGGTGAGCTTCGTTCGCGCGTCCTGGCATCCATGCTTCAAGGTCCCACTTTCTGTATGCAGGTGCGCCGAGGTCGCCCGTGCAAGTGTCAACGACGTGGAACGGAATCCCAAGTCCTGTGAAAATCTCTTCCTCGATGAGCCTGAGCTTTTCGTGGAGGGCGTCGCTCTGCTCCGGCAGACAATAGACGAACATCTCAACCTTGTCGAACTGGTGGACGCGGTACAATCCCTTTGAGAACTGGCCAGCTCCGCCTGCCTCGCGTCTGAAACAGTGCGAAAGTCCGCAGTAGAAGAGCGGAAGAGCGGATTTGTCGAGGATTTCGTTCGAGTGGTAGCCGCCGAGAGTAATCTCAGCTGTTGCGACGAGACAAGTGCCTTCTTCCTCGATTGCGTACACGTTCGATTCGTTTCCGCGCGGATTGAAGCCGATTCCCTTGAGGACTTCCTCCTTCGCCACGTCTGGCGTGATGAATGTCGTGAATCCGTGCTTCCTGAGAATGTTCAGCGCGTACATGATGAGTGCTTCTTCGAGGAACACGGCTTCGTTCTTGAGGTAGTAGAATTTCGGGCCAGAGACTTTCGTTCCTCGCTCAAAGTCGATGATGTCGAGCTCTTCTCCGAGCTGAACGTGATCCTTCGGCTTGAAGTCGAATTTTCTTGGTGTGCCGACTTTTTTCACTTCGAGGTTTTCTGTGTCGAGCTTTCCGATTGGCGTGTCAGGATGTGCCATGTTCGGAATCTGCCTTCCTGCCTCGTCGAGTTTTGCCTCGCATTCCGAAAGTTCTTTTTCCGCAACTGAGACAGCTTCTTTTATCTGCTTTCCTTCTTCGATGAGCTTCTGCCTTGTTTCCGGGTCGAGTTTTCCCTTCATCGAAGCTGCGTTTGCGTTTCTCTTTGTCTGAAGTTCCTGAAGTTTTGTCGTCAGGGCCGTTCTTTCATCGAAAAGTTTTACGACGAGATCAGCATCTGCGTTCATGTTTCTGTTGACGATGTTCTGTTTCACAGCGTCAAGGTTCTCTTTGATAAATCTGTAATCAAGCATTTTGCTTTGCTCCTAAAATTTTACGGTCACAAATGTTTGCGCGACCAATTATTTCAATTCAAAAATTGCATCCACCGAAACTGTAACTGTCGATTTCCCGCTCTGAATCGGAGTCGCGGCTGTCTCGAAAGATGCGTCGCTTGCGTATTTTGCCATCATTACAACATTGCGCCTGTTGTCCATGTTCTGCAGTTCCTCGATTCTAAGCACCTTTCCGAGTTTTGCTCCGCTTGTTCCCGCGATGAGCTGCGCCGCTTCCTGTGCCTGCTGGACTGCAATCGTCCGTGCCTGCTTTGTCGCAAGCGCATTGTCGGAAATCCCGTAGTTCAAAGACGAAAGCTGGTTTGCGCCGGCCTGCAATGCCGAGTCGATTACGTTGCTGACAAGCTCGACTTTTTTAATGTGAATCTTGATTTTGTTCGAGACTCTATAATCGCCAGGAACCTGCTTTCCGTCGATGTAATTCGTTTCCTGGTACACGGAATAATTTTCCGTCGTCACGTCGTCTTTTGATATTCCGAGCGACATGACAGCTTTCTGCACGTCCGTCATGATTTTTGCGTTCTCTGCTGATGCTTCCGCAACGTTCTGTCCGCGTGTCAGGACCGACATTTCGATTGTCGCGTTGTCCGCCTCGACTTCGACCGAGCCTGTTCCGTGCGTCGTGACCGTTCGCGTGCTGTAATCCACGTTTTTATAAGTGCATGACGGAAGATAGAGCGAAGCCGCCATTGCCAAAGCCGCAATTGTGATTTTCTTTGATATTTTCATTTTCGTTTCCTTTATTTTGATGTATTTTTCAGTGTTTCTTATCTGATGTCCACATAGAAGCGTTTGAGATAGACAAGACGCTGATTTGCTTTTCTCCAAAGGTTGCTCATCGGATAATTCTTTATGAGCGCGTCGTATGAATTGATTGAGAATTTTATGTTCTTCACCGACGATTCCGCTTCCCAAATCTGTCCGAGCAGATAGAGAACTTCGTCCGTGTCGTTGACCGAAATCTCCAGATACTGCTGAGCCAAATCCAGTGCGTCCGAATATCGCTTTTCCGCGTATGCTTTCTTTGCTCTCTCGAACAGATTTCCGCTTTCCGCATCATTCTTTTTCTGCTCGCTCTGCTTTGTCTCTGCCGCCGCCGGTTCCGTTTTGACTTCGGTTTTCGGCTCTTGCGTCACGGCTGCAACTGAAGAAGTCTCGTTTTGCTTTGCAGGTTCTTTTGTTTGAGCGTTTTGCGTGTTCTGTGCAGTTTTCGGCTGCGTTTGCGTTTGCGCATTTTGAGGCGTTGTTTTTGCGACGCCCTGTTTTTCACTAGGCTTTTCCGTTTTCTTTGCGGTTGAAGTCTGGATGTTCGTCTTTACGTTTGCGTCCGATGTTTGCGTCTGCGTGTTTTCGCTTTCCTTTGCGGCGTTCTTTTTCTGTTCGGCAGAAGACGACTTTGCAGCTGCTACGTTCGGATTCTTTGCCGAATCCTTTGCGATATTGAATGATTCAGCATTTTCGTCGTCTCCGTTGTCGCGCGACCTGTCCGGGCGTGGCGGAACGTATTCTGCGTAGAGCGGCGCAACGACTTTCTCGTTCTTTTCATTTCCGCTCGCGACTTCTGAATTGACAGTGACTGCAAGATAATCGTCGATGTACTGGCCTGTGAGCAAGTCGATTTTGTAGAAGTGGAGCAGTGTGTCGCCCGCTTTTTTCGATCTCAATGTGAATGTCGTGTCGTCGCCGGAAATTTTCCTGCCGTAAAAAGCAAGAAGCTCTTTTGACTCGTCATCGCCGAGGAATGACCAGCCTTTTCCAGGATATGTGACTTCAAGGTACTGCCCGTTCTTCATCGCCACGCTTCTTGACGGGACGATTTCTGGCGCAGTTTCTTCGTTCTGGTTTTCTTCCGTATTTTCTGCGACTTCTGCGTTTTCCGTTGAAACTTCCGCAACTTCAGTCTTTTCTTCCTCCGTCGTTGTCGGTTTTGTTTCTTCCGCTATTTTTTCGCTTTCTTTATTTTCTTCGTCGGAAACGACGACTTCTTTTGGACGGATTGTTCTTATGGAGCCGCCGTATGTTCCTTTGTATTCAGGAATCTTTTTTGCGTTCTCCTCTGATTTTTCGTCTTTTTTGTTTTTGTCGTCCTTCGCGATTTTTTCTTCGAGTTCTTTCACGTCCTCGTCGTAGAATTTCGGCATTGCGTCGTTGTCTTTGATTTCGTCGTCGCCGATTTGCGCGAATTTGTTTTTGTATTCAGGATTCGTCATCAGTTCCGCGTCATTCGGTTCCGAATCCGATTCCGCAACGCGCTCTTCGCTTTCGGCTTTTTTTGCAGAATTTTCTGGCACATTTTTTGCGTCGGCTTCCGCTTCCGTAGTTTCTGACGCGAAAAGCCTTTCGCCCGTTGAGCCTGTGTATTCAGAATCCTTCTTTATAGAGGCATTCGAAGCAATTGAATGTGCTGATGTTGTGATGAGAAAGAATGCCGAACTGATGACTGCCGCTTTTTTGAATTTGATGATTTTCATTTTACAGCTCCTGTGATTTCCTCAACGAGCTCGTCGTTCGATTTTTCAAGCTGATCCATGACTTTTTCGTCAGGAGATGTGAACCAGCGTTCCAGTTCGTCGCGGCTCCATCTTTCTGAAGTTGAGCGATATGGATAATATTCTTCCTCCACGCTTTTCGTGTCGGGAATCATAATCGGCGCATCTGCGTTAAATTCGATTTTCTGCACGTCTTTCGCTTTTTTCGGGCTTGACTGAATCATGACGATTACGAGTCCGGCTATAAAAAGCAGTATTATCAGCACGATTGCGATAAGAACGTGCGGCTTGTTGTGTATCAGTTCGTCCGCATTTTCTTGGATGTCGTCCAAGATTTCCTCAAAATCCATTTTCTCCTCCAGTTTTTAAATCTCCTGCAGAACTTGCTAGTTCTTTTCGGAGTTCTCCGTCGTGTTTTCGTCGCTTTCGACTTTCAGAGTGAAATTCTCAGCTTCTTTCTCGGATGCGAGTTTCGCCTCAAGTTTTGCCTGCTGTTCGGCCTCCCTGGCTTTTCTCTCGGCTTCCTTCCGTTCCTTTCGCGGATTGCCACGAGCGGGTCTGTAATCGTTCCGTCCGGGTTGTGGATTCTCTTCGGCGGTCTCGGCACTTCTACGATTCCTTCCTCCGGCTCCACATCCTCTTCTTCGAATTCTCCTGAATTTTCTGCGATTCTGTCGCCTTCGACAAGAGTTCTCTCTTCTTCATCATCGGCAGAAATGTCCTTGTCCAATCGCATTGTTACGATTTTACTTATGCCGGACTCTTCCATTGTAACACCGAGCATGGTTTTTGCGCCGAGAACAGTTTTTTTGTTGTGCGTGATGACGATGTACTGGCTGAGTTCCGCAAATGATCTCAACGCCTGCACGAAGCTCGTGACGTTCTTGTCGTCCAGTGCCGCGTCGATTTCGTCGAGAAGGCAGAACGGGGAAGGGCGCACCTGATATGTCGCAAAAAGCAGTGCGACTGCCGTCATAGTTTTTTCGCCGCCTGAGAGAAGGGCTATGTTCTCAAGTTTCTTTCCCGGTGGCTGCGCGTAGATGTCGATTCCCGATGTGAGCACGTTCTCCGGGTTCGAAAGTTTCAGCTCGCCTTTTCCGCCTCCGAACATACGCTTGAACATATTGTGGAAATTCTTCCTGATTTTGTTGTACGTCGCGAGGAACATCTCCGTCGATTTCGACTTGATTTCCTCCGCGACGCGGAGCAAATCTTCCATCGACTTGTTCGTGTCGTCGAAATTCTGCTTGAGCTTCTCGTATCTTTCTTTTGCCTCTCCGAATTCCTCGACAGCCATCAGGTTCACCTGACCGAGATTTTTCAGCTCCTCTTTCGCTTTCGAGAGTTTTTCTCTGAGAACTGACGGAAGCTCCGTGATTTCGTTCATCCGCTCTTCGAATTCCATGAGGTCGCGAGAGTGCGTCTCGATGAAATTCTGCTTGATGTTCTTTATGTCGTTTTCAGTTGTAACGAGGTCGAGCGAGAGACGCTCGTACTGCGCCTGAAGTTTTCTCTGCTCTTCCTGCTTTGACTTGAGCGCGTCCTGCTTTCCGTTCACGCTCGAATTGCATTCGCGAATCTGAATGTCGAGCGAGTTCATCTCGTCAACGCATTTTCCGCCGCGCCGTTCGATTTCCGCAAGGTCGCTCTGGATTTCCTCAATCTGCTCGTTGATTTCTTCCTGTCTGTGCTGCTCGTTGAACAAATCCTCGTTGTTCTTTGCAAGCGCGTTTTTCTCGCTCGCAATCGTCCTTTTGAGAATTTCAGTCTTTGACTTTGCCGCCTCAATCTGTGCGGACATCTGCGCCTCGCTCACCTGAAGCTTTCCGAGCGTTTCCTTGTAAGCCGCGATTTTTCCAGAAAGACCTGCGTTTTCCGCCTTGAGGGATTCGATTTTCCGCTTTATCTCGTCGATTCTTTCGAGGTTTTCGTTGATTTTGTCGTCGATTTCGCGTTTCTTTGTGATGATTCCTTCCGGTGCAAGGAAATCATCGATGAACGAAGGCACTGTTTTTGAATACGACTGGATCGCGTTCTCCACGTTCTTTGTGAGGTTTTCGATTTCTTCTATCGCCGCAATCGCTTCTTTCGTGAACGTGTCGCTTTCTTCTTTTGAGTGTCCGTTTATTGAGTCGTAATCGGAGAAAATCTTTTTGCGTCCGTCAGCGTAAATCCTGAGTTTTCCGAGTGCTTCGTCCAAAGATTCCTTCGCTTTTTTGCTCGCCGCCGCATTGAAACCCGAATCCTTGAGTTTTGCGTCCAGTTCCGTGACGATGTCTTCCGTAATCGCCTTGAGGCTTTTCTGGAAAGCTTCGCGAACTGTGTCGAGGCTTGCGATTTCCTCTTCGCCGTCTTTCGCTTTCTGCTCGTTCTCGCGGATTGTGCTTGCCGCGTTGTTGATGTTGTTCTTGAACGACTCGATGTTGCTTCTCACGTCGCCGAGCTGCTTCGTCTTCGCGTAGAAATCCGCATCCTGCTCGTCGATTTCTTCCTGCAATGAGTCGATTCTTTCTTCGAGCGTCTGCTTGTGAAGCTCCAGCTGCCCGACTTTTTCTTTTATGAGGCTCGCATCTCTTTTGAGCTTCTTTTCCATTTCCTGCTTGCCGGTGTTTTCCGTCTGAATCTTGATGAGTTCCTGCTGCAGCTCGCTCATCTTCGTCTGCAGGTCTTTGATTTTGTCGTTGTTTTCTGTTACGGAAGCCGTCAGCTCGTCGATTTCCTGCTGGACTTTCGCTCTTTTTGCCGAGATGTCCTCTTTCTTTTCCGAATTCTGATTTTTGTTCTGGAGAAAATCCCTGAGTTTGATGAGCTGTATGTCAAGCTCGTCGTTGAAAATTTCCTCTTTGAGATTCTTGTATTTTATCGTCTTCTCTGACTGGACTTTCAGAGTTTCGTATGTGCGCTTGTTTTCGTTGAGCGCAGCCTCGATTTTTTCGAGATTCTGCCTCGTGCGCTCAAGTTCCCGCTCTGCCTCCGCGCATTCCGCCTTGCTTCGGGAGATTCCCGCCGCCTCTTCGAAAAGATACCGCCTGTCCTCCGGCTTGCTCGAAAGCACCTGGTCGATTTTTCCCTGCTCCATGACAGAATACGCCGCCTTTCCGACGCCCGTGTCCATGAAGAGCCTTCGTATTTCAATCGAGTTGACCTGCTTGTTGTTGATGTAATATTCGTTTTCGCCCGAGCGGTATATTCGTCTTTTCAGCGCGACTTCGCTCGTGTCGAGCGGAAGAATGTGATTTTCGTTGCAAAGTGTCAGCGTGACTTCCGCAATGTTCAGCGGCGGACGAGATTCCGTTCCGTTGAAAATCACGGATTCCATTGTGTCCGCTCTGAGGTTCTTAGCTTTGTTCTCTGCCAGTACCCATTTTACAGCGTCAACGACGTTGCTCTTTCCGCAACCATTCGGTCCTAGCAATGCCGTTATTCCATCTGCGAATTCCACGTGCGTTTTGTCCGCAAATGATTTGAAGCCGAAAATATCCAAACTCTTTAAGAACACGAAATAACCTCTGTTTTTTAGACTAGAGAATCATTGTATCAGAAAATCCGCCCCTTATGAATACGGAATTTGCTTTATAAAAAATCAGCCCCATCTGAAAACAAGCGTTTCCGAATGGGGCTGATTTTTATGAACTCGTGTTTTACTCTTCTTTTGCTTCGATTCTTTCTTCTTCGTCTTCAATTTGCGGAACGACGAGCTTTCCTTTGTAGAGCATTTTCGGAGTCACGAAGATTTCGAGTTTTTTCTCCAGTGCCGCGAATTTCCTCATCTCGTACTCGTCCCCGATTACGATGTTCGTTCCGGTTTTTCCCGCCCGTGCAGTTCTTCCCGCCCTGTGGATGAAAAAGTCGTCGTTCGAAGGCAAATCCATCTGAATGATGTGCGTTATTCCCGGAATGTCGAGACCACGCGATGCCAAATCGCTGGTTACCAGCACCTTGAGTTTTCCGCTTCGGAATTTGTCGATTATCGATTTTCGCTGAACTTTGTCGGTCTTTGCGTGAAGCCCCTCGACTTCCACGTTCTTGTACTTGAGTTTTACGACGATGTTCGCAACCTGATCGATTTTTGAAGTGAAGACGAGTGCTTTTTCCGGTTTCTCTGCGGCGAGAATTTTCCTTAGAGTGTCGATTTTTTCGCGTTTTTCAGCAAAGACCGCGATGTGCGAAATCCTTTTCCGAAGCACATCCTCTTTTGGGAGAAAGAGCGTTTCGATTTTCGCCCCAGCTTTTGCGCCCGAAAGAATTTTCTCCGTTGATTTTGAGATTGTCGCGCTGCATGCCACAAGCTGCGAATCTTTGTTCACTGAATTGAGCGATTCCACGACTGCGACTGTCTCGTCCCTCAGTTCCGGCGAAAGAAGCCTGTCCACCTCGTCAAGAATAATCATCTGGAATTCGTTCAGCTTGAGCTTTTTCAGATGATACAATTCGAGAATTCTCGCTGGTCCTCCGATTACAATCTGCGGCTTTTCCTTGAGGTTCTCAATCTGCCTTTTTATCGGTGCTCCTCCAACGAAAAGTCCCGCTTTTATTCCGAGAATCTGCGCCTGTGTTTTTATCTGGGAAGCGAGTTCGATTGTCGGAGCAAGAATGATTGTCTTTGCCTTTTTCTGCGCTGCCGGAAGAAGATACGCGAGCGTTTTTCCTGTGCCTGTTTCGCTTTGGAATAATGTTGATTTTCCTATGAGAATTTCCGGAATCGCCTGATTTTGAACTGGTGTCGGTTTCGTAATCTGTGCGGATGCCAGTTTTTCCGTGAATTCCGCATCGATGCCGAGTTTTTCGAAATTATCTGCCATTTCGATTTTTTCGCTAATGTTTTTGTCCATAGTGCCGACTATAGCACATAAAATTTAAACTTGCTATAATTTCCAAATTATGAAAATTGGTGTAGACACATTCGAATGCGAACACGGCAAATCGAATGCGGGAAGTTATTTGAACAACATCTTGAAGAACATTGCGAAATGCAAGATTGATGTTCCCATCGACATTGAATTATTCGGCGCAGAATCTGACAGGAATGATTTCGAAGATTTCGTTTCGGAGGTCTCGTCTGAAAAATCCTCATCATCTTCCAATATCAATATTTCTTTCGTCGCCGTCGAACTTCCTGAGTCTCCGACTCGCGTGCGCCTTTGGCATTCAGTCGGGTGCAATTCCTTTTTTCAGAAACGCAAGTACGATGTCGTAGTTTTTCTCGGAATTTCATTTCTTCCGATAAAATGCCGGCTTCCTTCGCTTCTCATAACGAATGACATTCTTTCTAATCGGATTTCTGCTCTTCCGTTCTATTCCAGAATAAAAGTCGCGATTTCGCTTCGGAATTTTTCGAAAATCATTGTCCCGACCCAGTTCGTCAAAAAAGATCTGAAGGCTCTTAGAATCCACGCTGATAGGATTGCCGTAGTTCATAACGGTCTCGACCATTCGGTTTTCTATCCGCGTGCTTCCGATTCGGATTTCGTTGACATAAAACCTTTCGCGATACAAAAACCGTATTTCATCTATGTTTCAAGGATTTCTTCGCCGTCGAAAAGGCATTGCGAGCTAATCAAGGCCTTCTCGGAATTCAAGGACAAAACGAAACTTCCGCACAGGCTCGTGCTTGCAGGCGAGGAGGGTGATTATTTCGGTCAAGTTCAAAAGGCCGCTTTCGATTCTCCTTATGCTTCCGATATTTTCCTGACCGGCTATTATCCGCATGAAAGCTACCCGGAGCTTTATGCTGGTGCTGAGGCGTGCATTTACCCGTCGATTTGCGAGGGCGGAGGAATGCCTGTAATCGAGGCGATGTCGATGGGAATCCCTGTCGTCTGCGCAAAGAACGGCGGAATCCCTGAAGTCGCCGGCGAAAATGCAATCTATTTTGACGGAAATTCCGTTTCCGATATGGCAGCGGCAATGGAAAAAGTCTCTATGACCGACGAAGCGTCCGTGAATGCAAGGACAAAAATGGTCGAAAACGCGTTGCAGTGGGCTGGCCGTTTCTCATGGCAAAAGGTCAGCGACGACATTCTTTCCGAGATACAGTCAATTCTTTCAAAAAAGAAGAAAAAATAGGGTGCAAAGCGACTGCAATCAGTCGAGTTCTGCATGACAAACTTGTTTTGCTAATTTACTATGCATGAAAAAAGCCCGATTCCATCGAAGTTTCGTTGCAATCTTCGGTGAAACCGGGCTTTTTTAGTTGTTATCTTTTCTATACGTTCTGCGCGTCTGCGTTCCGTTACTCAGATTCTACAGCCAAGCCGATGTGCTTTTTCTGGAATTTCTTGAGCATTGCAACGCCGTTTCTCTGTCCGTTGTAGACGAATCCGCCGTTCCAATATTCAAGTGCAGCGAACAATGCGTTTCCGCCGTCCTGGTCATCCGATTTCTTTGTTCTGAACGAAACGTAATTTGCAAGTTCCTCAAAGTTTGAGTTGTGCAGACATGCAAGTCTGTTTCTGTTGAATTCGTTCCATTTTTCGAGGTCTTTGAATCCTTCGCCCTCATCTTTTACGATGATGTGCGCGTGAGTTGCGCTAAAAGAGTACCAGACCTTGACCTTCTTGTTAATGTCGCAGTTGTTTCCGTGCTTTACAGCATTTTTGATAACTTCGCTTATCTGCTGCTCAAGCAAGTTGATTTCTTTTATCTCAAGAGGTGCAGACTGCACAATCAGCAATGTAAAATAGCGAATCTGCCTGAAATCTGACGGAAATTCCTTGTAAAGCATGTTTGTTGTGTCGAAGAGCGGATCATTATCATCCGATCTCAGTTCTTTTATCTCTTCCATGTCGTAACTCCTAAAATGTTTGTCCAAAGGATTCTACTACTCATTTACCATGAGCAATGCTTCTTCTACGCTGTTCGCAATAGGGAAGTAGCCTGTGAGTTTGGTCAACTCGATGACTTTCTTTACAGAACCGTGCACATTTGAAATTGCGAGTTTGAGGTTCATCTTTTTGATTGTCGAGCAGATGTAAATCAGCGCACCGATTCCAGACGAGTCGATGTAGTCTACCTGTTCGAGGTTGATGATGAAACTTTTTACATTTTTTTCAAGCATCTTCATCACAAGCTCTTTCAACTTGTATGAATTGTAGAGGTCCATTTCTCCGGCAACGTCGATGATATAGACTTCTCCATTTTTTCTAATTTTCAGTTCCATATAAAACTCCTTTTAACTGATATTTTACTGAATTTTAATGACAAGAAGCGTCTGGTCATCATGTAGCGATTCTGTTCCGACGAACTTCTTCATATCCGATTTTATCAAGTTGGCAATTTCTTTTCCTGATAGTTTATGATTTTCTTTCAGTATGTTCGACATATTTGATATGTTGTACTGTTTTCCGGCAGCATTGAGAGCCTCCGCAAATCCGTCTGTATATGTTATCAAAATGTCGCCCTTTCCTGCAAAGAATTCAATATCTTTATATGTCTTGCTCTTCTCCACGCCGATTGGCTCGCTGTTTACCGACACGCTCTCCACCGTTCCTTTTATCGCATTGTAGCGGAGAACTGGTATCGTTCCGCTTGTTGCAAGCTGAACTTTTCTCTTTATGGAATCGTAATTGAGCAATGAAACAGACGCGAAATGGTCTAGATTGTTCTCTGCGCATATTCCTCTGTTTGCCCAGCTCAAAATCGTTCCGGCTGACTGCGTCGTGTTCACGATGAGCCTGAGCATTGCCCTTATCATCGTTATGACGAGCAAAGAAGTCATTCCCTTTCCTGCGACATCCATCAAGACGAACGAAGTTCTGTCCTGCCGCGCGAGTATGACATCGTAAGAGTCGCTGCATACGCCTGCCGTCTGCTCCGAGAAGCTTCCGAAAGAAATTCCAGGAATCTGCGGGAGCTTTTTCGGGAGAAGCGATGTCTGCAAGTCTGTCGCGATTCCGCTTTCCCTTGTCAGTTCCTGCTGTTCTTTGTACTGCTTGAAGTTCAGCGTCGTTTTCAGTGCCGATTCCGCGAAATCAGAAAGCGTCTGTGCATATCTGAAATCCTCTTCCGAGAACGGGTCTTTCCCGAAGCTCTTCGAAAGTGCGATGAGCCCCACGACAACGTCTTTTTCCCTTAGTTTTATCGGAACGAAGATGAAGCTTCCGAGTTTCAGGAATTCTTCCGGTCCGTTCTCGAAAATCCTGTCATCGATTTTCGGAACTGAGATGAGCTCCGCAGTTCCCGTGCTCGCAATTTCTCCGAAGATATTGTCTCTGAGCGAGAACTGGGCGTATTTGAAACTTGTCGAGACTCTTATCTGCTTATGCGGCAAATCGTCTGGGAGCTTGTACGGAGGAGGAAAGTCGCCGATGAATGATTTCACGGAAATCACGTCGTCGAATTCGTCCACGAGAAGAACTGCACCGCCGTCCGCGCCAGTTGCTTCGATACATGCCTTGTTTATGCAGTCGAGAAGTTCCTGCTCTGTCTCTTTGCTTCCGTTCTCCGATTTCGTATCTTTCAGAATGGAATTTGCAGCCATCGTTATGAAGTCGCGGCCTTTGTCAACAAGCTTGACTTCCTCCGGCTGTATGCCTTCGACTATTATCTGCTGAGGGGCTTGCTCCGGAATGATTTCCTCTTCTTCCGCCTCTTTTTCTTTTTCAATCTTTTGCTTTCCGAATGCAAGCATGATGCAATAAGGAATCATCAGTGCTGTCGCAAGGAGAATTAGAAGATTGAACGTCAAAGCCCCTGAATTGAAAAATGCCTTTATACATGCAAATATGAGCACGCCCAATGCAAAAAAGGATATGAAACTTACCTTCGCCGTTCTTCTGATTTTTATAAAGACTAGAAGCACGATTATTGCTACTGATAGCACTGCTGTGAAGATAAGTGGGATGTTTGCTATTGTGTCCGTGTACAACTTCTATCTCCAATTATTATTATTGAATTTAAATATTACCATTGAATATTTTAGCCGTCAAGAAAAATACCATCGCCCAATATACCGTTAAGGTATGGATGAACGACATATATATTTTATCTTTTATCGGTTCAATCGAAGAAGAAGTTTCGGATTTTTTTTGCTGTCCTGACGATGTTATTGCGATATCGTTGGCGTATTTTTTTCGGAATCGTTCCCTTCGATTTTTTTCTTGAGGAGAAATCCCGTTATTTTGTTCCAAATCCTTGTCGTCAGCGGTCTTTTTCCGAATTCCGCAAGAAATGAATTTGCCATTTCGTCTATCGAATAGTCCTCGCCGAATTTCTGCTTGATTTCGTCCCAGTACTTTATCACCCAGACATAGAGGTCGCTCTTCGTTCTTTTCTTGAACGACCGCATGATTTTGTGCTTGTCGATGACGTTTATGACAGGCATGTAGACCGTAAGAAACCATGACATCATCGCCTTGTCCATGCCGATTTCTTCCGATTTGTTCATGTTTATGTAGTATTTGTGGGTCAAAATGTGGTTGTAAATCACGTCGTACTGGCCTGGAATTGAGAAATCGAGGCACCAGTAGTCGGTCACGTCGCCGAATCCTGTTTCTCCGTAGAAAACCCTCTTCTCGTATTCTATGACCTGCTTGACCATCTTCTGCAGCGTGTCGCCCGGACGAAGTTTTATCTCGCTCTGGAGGCTGACGATTTCCGCATCGATGAATTCGATTCCCTTCGATTTTGCGACTGACACTCGGTGGTTTCCGTCACGCACGAAATATACTCCGCCAAGCTCGTAGAGCGAAATAGACGGCAGCGATATGTCCTGGATGTGCGCCATGTCGATATGTTCCCATCTGGTCTTCAGGTGCATGTTCTTCGGGAAAAACTGGTTGTCGAAATCCTGATAGCGTCCCTCGCTTCCGACAATCAGCTTTACGGGAACTGTTTTCATTCCCATGTAAACTTCGTTTTTTGGTCTGAGCAAATTTTTTATGTCAGAAAAAGAAATCAGCGTTGCTTCTTCTGGATTCAGGAAATGCTGGACTTCGTTGAACAGGGCCTTGTGTCTGGCTTTCGTAAAGTCGTCTTCAGTTTGAGCGGAAAGAAGTTGTTCACTCATTTTTTAGTTCCTTTCTTATTCTTTGTCTTGTGATGTTTGTGTCGAATCTTCGTCTTTCGGCAGTTCGATTATTGTGTAGCTGTATGCGTTGACTACAGTCGTCACCCCGTTCTTCGTCTGAACTTCCGTGACCCGTTTCGCGTTCATGTCGTAAAGATGAATATGCCCGTGAACGAGATAAGTCGGGGTGAATTTTTTTATGAACCAGTTGAAACATTCGAAACCGATGTGGCAAGGGTCTTCCTTGTCGTGGATGTGGCGCGGGGAAGCGTGCGTCAAGAAAATGTCCAGATATTTTCCGTAGCGGATTTTGTTGATCAGCAGGGAAGGGACTAGTTTCAGAAGATAGATGAACATCTCCGTGTTCGTGTATTGGCTCAGTGCGCCGTTGTACCTCATTGAGCCTGAAACGCCCGCAATCAGAAGCGGATGCTCCTTTTTGCCTTTTTCCTTGATTCTGAAATGCTTGTTCACGTCAGTTCTGAATCCGATATAGTCAGCTCCGTGGCTTGATCCCATTTCGTATTCTTTTGACTCGTCCTGCAGCGTCGGGTGCGCGCCCTTCTGCGTCTTTATCTTATGGTAGAGACCGAACTCAGAAAGATTGTGGTTTCCGAATATGAAATATGTCGGCTTGTTCAGCGAAGAAACTATGAAGTCGATATATTCCGACGGAAGGTCGCCTGCACAGAGGATTAAATCCACGTCGCTGAAACGCTCTTTAACCTTTGTGCTGTAGATGAGTGGGTCAATCTGATCTGAGACGCAGAGGATTTTCATCGGTTCTCTATATTCCTGCCTTTGCCAGAAGCTGTTCGAGCCTTTCTTTTCCAATCAGCTCAATCGGCCTGTTTTCTGCGAATCCGACTGCCGCGCTTGTGAAGCCGGAGCTTGTGCAGACGAATGCCTTCACGCAGTTCTTTGATTTCGATATGTCCAATACATTTCGAATCTCGGAGTCTTCGATAGGTTCAGTCTCACGGTGGAAATCAATCATGTAGAGCTGTTTTCTGACGTTCATCCAGTCGTCTTTCTTCTGCTCAATGGCGTAAATCCTGATGCCCCACTTCTGGACTTCCGTTTTCTGCGCCAACATGCTGAGCCCTCCGAGAGCCGCCTGCTTGCAGAGGTCAACAAATGCGGCGGACGAGCAGGTGAGGTACTCTTTCAAACTGTCGTTCGTCTGCAAATCTTTGTATTCCGACAACTTTGCGCCGACATCCCTGAACGAGTGGTTTCTCTTGTAAATTATCTGCCACTGCTCGATAGCTTTGTCGATGTCGCGGTTCTTTTCGTAGCAAGCCGCCAAAAAATATCTCGCGTACAAAGTTTCCTGCGCGTTCTCGTCTTTTGCGGCCCTAACTGCCTTGTCAAATTCCGAAAGCGCATTGTCAACTGAATTTGCCATCATGTAGCAGGAACCTCTTTCGAGGAGTGCTTTCTGCTTGAATTCCGGGTCTCTCAGAGCTTTCTCGAATGTTTTTATTGCATTCGGATAATCTTTCTGCTCCTTGTAGATTTTTCCGAGGTAATAATAAGAAGAATAAGTATCAGGGCTCAGCGATATCGCAAGGTCGATTTCCTTTTTTGCCTCGGAAAGCTGCTTTCCGCGAAGCAACGCCAGCGCATAAGCCGCATGTGCCTTGACGTGCTTTTTGTTGTGCTGAATCGCCTTCTGGTAGAACCCGACCGAAAGGTCAGCGCGTCCTTTCTGCTCGTAGAGCTTTCCGCACATATAATAATTTTCTGCGTTTGCCGGCTCCAGTTTTGTGAGGAGAAGAAATTCCTTGAGTGCATCGTCGGTCTGGTTGAATTTTACATAGAGCTGCGAAAGTTGCTTTCTGAATTCAGTCTCCGGAATGTCGCCGTTGAAAATCGCATTCTGGTTGACGAGCTTGTATTCCATGAGGGCAAGCTCATTTTTCCGGTCCGCGAGATATGCGTTCCCGAGATAATAATGAGCAAGGTAATTGCGTGGATTTTTTGAAATCAGGCTTTTTGCGACTCTTTCAGCTGCCGTGTATTTCTGCTGCTTTATAAGCTTCGTGATTGAATCTAGTTTTTTAGGCTGCATTACCGATCTGAGTGCGAAGACTCCAAGGATAACGATTGTAGCTATAAGTACAAATATGATGACTAATGGAAGCATATTTGCCATTGTAGTGTTGACCTCCAACTAAATTCGCTGTGCGTATGATTTTATGAATTTAATTATTATAATTATTTTCTATCAATTATTTTAGAGTAGACTTTTTGATTGTCTATGTCAAATAAAGGTTATATTTTGCCGAATATAAAATGAATAGCAAAGATATCTTTCTATTAATTTTGTGTTCAAAATAAATTTTCGGAAGAGTTCGATGAGTTTTTCAATGAGAGTTACGTTAAAAAAAATATTTTGTCTTGTTTCTTTGTCGATTTTCGTTTCGGCAGCAATTTTTTCTGCCGATGCGAAAAAATCCAAGTCGGCTGCTGCTGCCGCAAAGGAAAGGGAAAAGGCGCGTCTTGAGAGAAAAGCCGCCGCAGACAAGCAGGACGCTTATGAGGAAGCTGTGGAGGCGTTCCAGCTGAACAAGCCTGCCGAGGCGATTCCGCTGCTTGAGGCATTCTTGGGCGACGACAAAACAGAGGCGTACAATCCCGATGTCTACGTCTATCTTTCTGCCGCATATTATCAGGTCGAGGAATATCAGAAATCGATTGATGTTTGCGAAAAAGGATTGTCAAAGGAAAATACGAATTTCAAAGTCCTGTATTTCAATGAGGGAAATGCGGCTTATGCGCTCGGACAGTACATGAAGGCAGCTTCGTTGTACGAAAAATCAAGGGAAGTCGATTCTCAGTATGCCCCTGCGACGCTGAATCTTGCGAACGCGTTTTTGCGCCAGGACAAAATCGAAGAGGCGCGTGATGATTACGTTCTTTACCTTGAGCTGAAGCCTGACACTGTTCAGCGGCCTGAAATTGAAAGGCTCATCGCGCTTTTGAATGAGGAAATCGATTACAGGAAACGTCTTGGACCTGAACTTGTCGAAGATTTGATAAGAACTTCAACAGACGACGGTTCTGCAGGCCCTCATGAAGTCATGTCCGAGGACGAAACTGCAGCTCCTGTTCTGCCTGTCGAGCCTGTGAAAAAATATGACGGCGAGCAGCTTGATTCCAACGAAACACACGCGCCAGCATTGCCTGTAGAGCATAAATCTCAGAAGAACGGCGAGCAGATTGATTCGGCTGAAACTCAGGCACCAGCATTGCCGGTTGATAAGCGAACTCAGAAGAACAAGGGCGAACAAATCGACTCGTCTGAAAGCCAAGCACCAGCATTGCCGGTTGACAGAAGAACTCAGAAAAATAAAGGCGAGCAAATCGATTCAGCTGAAACTCAAGCACCAGCATTGCCTGTCGATAAGAGAACTCAGAAAAACAAGGGTGAGCAAATCGACTCGTCTGAAAGCCAAGCACCGGCATTGCCGACGGACAGGAAATCTCAGAAAAATAGGGGCGAGCAAGTCAACACTTCCGACAGCACGGCTCCGTCGCTTCCGAAAGACGGAAAGACTGACAGGAAGGGCGAATATATCACGAATCCTTCCGCACCGGAGCTTCCTGGGGAAACGAAGAAAGACTCGAAAAAGAAAGAAGAGAAATTGTCTGGCTCTGACGCTGCGGCTCCGGCAATGCCAAAAGACAAAAAGAAGAATGCCGGCGAAAAAATCAAGGACAGTGCGCCGGCTCTTCCTAAAGACAAGAAAGACGAAAAACTTGAGAGAATCGGAAAGCAGGAAGCTCCGACTCTCCCTGCTGAAGAAAAAACATCTAAAAACGATTCGGCTGATTCGCATTCAGAAAATGCAGATGAATCAGCAGATGTTCCAATAGAAGAATTGCCGGAAGAAGAAAAAAATGCATCGACAACGGATAGTTCAAAAAAATCTTCCGTCATCGATGCCAAATAACGTTGCCCGTAAACGCATTGCCGAACAGACTTAGTTTTCCGTGCGGCGAACGTTGCTGAACATCTGCTCTTTTGAAAGCTTGAACCATATCGGGCGGCCGTGCGGGCAGTGCGGGTCCGGCAGTTCGATCGCCTGCCTTGCGATGTCCTCCGCGGTTTTGTCGTCAATCTGCATTCCCTGCATGACGGCCTTTCTGCATGAGGCTGTCGCGTAAATCTTGTACATAATCCGCTCTGGCTCGGTCTTTTCTTCGAGCAGTGCGTCTTTCAAGTCCTTCTGCGTTCCCTTCCATCGTGACGGTATCGTGCTGAATTCGAACATCGTTTTGCCTGTCTTTTTTCCCTCGAAGCCGATTTCGCCGAGTTTTCCGAGAAGAGATTCAACGTAATTTGATTCGCTTTCGTCGTCAGTTTCGATTGTGTAGGGAATCAGAAGCGGCTGCGGATAGTTCGTCTCGTCTTTTCCGCCCATCATTTTGTCGAAGATGATTCTTTCGTGCGCGGCGTGCTGGTCAATCATGTAAAGCGTGTTTTTCTTTTCGACGAGTATGAAAGTGTTCATCGTGCAGCCGATGTAGCGGAAATCGCTTTTCTTTGCCGAATCCGCCACCGATCTTTTTTCGTCAAGCTCTTCGTCGCTGAAAAACACCGTTTTTGAAAGCTGCTTTTCCGCGGACGTGTCGAAAGAGAAGAACTTCGAGCGAATGTTCGATTTCTGTGCGCTTGCTCCTGCCTCTTTTGAGCTTCCGCTTCCGAATGAGAAATTTCGTGGCGAACTTTTTGGGCTAGTTCTTTCGCGCTCCTTAAGGTCATAGTCGAATTCTTGTTTTGCAGGAAGAATTCCTTCTTGTGCGTCATCATGCGTGTTTTGAACGCGGCTTCCGATTCCGATTCCGATTTCTCCTTCAATTTCAATTTCTTCTTCCGAATCTTCATTCGAGTCTTTTTTCATCGATGCGGAAGTGAGTGCTTTCAGAAAATTCGAAATCGAAGAGCTGACTCCGTGGTGAAGCGCGGAAATGTCGCGGAATTTGACCTCTTTTTTTGCGGGGTGAATGTTGAAATCGACAAGCGACGGGCTGACCGTTGCGAAAAGGGAAGCGACCGGATGCGTTCCGTTCGGGAAGAATCCCTGGCAGCCGTATTCGATTGCCTGCAAAAGCGAATATTCCTGGACGCGCCGTCCGTTCACATAAACGAAAATGCTTCTCCTGTCGTTCCGCCTAATCGACGGGTCTGCGATTACGAGCGTGAATTTCCAGTCGTTTTTGCCGTCAGCTTCTTTCCCCTGCGTGCTGAATTCGTACAAAAGGGAAGAAGATTCTTTTATCTCAAGCGCGGATGCGAATCTCTGTTTTGTCGATACGTTTGCAGGAAGGTTAAGCCGAATGTTGCCGTCAACAGTCAGTTTGAATGCGATGTCCGGTCGTGCGAGCGTTTTTTCGACGAAAATGTCCTTGCACATCATCGTTTCGCTTGCCGGGCGTTTCAGAAAAACACGGCGTGCAGGGAAGTCCGAGAAAAGGTCTTTGCTCGAGACGCAAGTTCCTTTTCCGTCCTGAAAAAGCGCGGCCGTTTCGATTTTTCGCGGCTTGCTGTTCGACATGGACATTTTCATGTTGCCGCTTGAGATTTCGAGCGTACTGACTGCCGCAATCGACGCGAGTGCCTCTCCGCGGAATCCGAGCGTCGAAAGCCTCGTCAGATCTTCCGCGTCGATGATTTTGCTTGTCGCGTGCGGATTCGCGCAGTTCTCAAGGTCGTCCCTCGTCATGCCCGAGCCGTCGTCGCTGACTTTCACGAGCGAGATTCCGCCGTCCGCAATCTCGACGTTTATAGATTTTGCGCCCGAGTCAACCGCGTTGTCCAAAAGCTCGCGGAGGATTGCCGCAGGCCTGTCGATGACTTCTCCCGCCGCGATTCTCCGTGCGACATCTTCCCGAAGAATTCGGACTGGTCTTCTTTCAGCCATTCTGTCTTAGACCCTCTGTAGGTGCTGTCATTTCTTCGAAAAGGTCAAATTCGAGTCCCGCGTCCAAATCATCGCCAGTTTCTGCTTCTTCTTTTGAGTTTTCTTTTGCAGTTTCTTCGGAAGCTTTTTCGGATTTTGCGGATTTCGATTCTTTCTTTTCGGATTTTTCAGATTTAGAGCTTTTTTCGTCTTTCTCTTTCGAATTTTTTCCTGACGGAGCTTTTGCCAGATTGTTTTCGTCGAGCGGATTGTTCATCAGGATCTGGATTTTTCCTTCGATTTTCTCGATTTCGTTCTCCAGCGTCTTCGCAAGCTTGATTCCTTCTTCGAACGTTGATATCGCGTCCTCGATCCCGATTTCCGGGTTCCTGATTTTCTCCGACAATTCTTCGAGCCTTGCTATGTTTTCTTCAAATGTTTTCATTTTTTTCTCCTTACAAACAAACAGAATATTTTTGCGGTCAGTTTTTCATCCGAGTTTTATTTGCGTTACGGAAAGGTGACTTTCGCGACGAGCTCGCCTTCCGAAAGCTTGATTCCGATGTGCTCGCCGTCGGCAACGTCCTCTGGTCTTCTTACGATTCTGTTGCCCGATGCTGTGACGATTGCGAATCCTCTCTTGAGGACGTTTTCTGGGTTCGCGACCTCAAGTGTTTTGACGCTTGTCGTTACGATCCGCCTTGATTCCTCGACTTTTTTCAGCATTTCTTCGGTGATTATCCGCTTTGAATTTTCGATTCTGCTTTTCATCGGCTGGATTATCGCCTTGAGCCTGATTTCCATGCTCGAAGTGTCGAATGTGCGGAGCTCCATCTTCGCGTCGCGTATCATCGACTCGACTTTTTCTTTCATCGCATCCCTGTATGCGTTTATCTCGTCGATGATTTCGCTTTTCTGCGTGAACACGATTTCCGCGGCTGCCGACGGGGTTGGCGCACGGACATCTGCCGCGTAATCGGACAATGCCCAGTCGATTTCATGCCCGACCGCGCTCACGACCGGAATTTCCGATTCCGCGATTGCCCTTACGACCTCTTCCTCGCTGAACGGAAGCAGATCCTCAAGGGAACCTCCGCCTCGTCCGACGATTAGGACATCGCAGATTTTGTATGCGTTTGCGGTCTTGATTTGCTTCGCTATCGTCTGCGCGGCTCCGTCTCCCTGAACCTGCGCCGGGAGAACCGCGACCGATATTCCGGGGTTTCTCCTTTTCGCGATGTTCAGGATATCCCTGACTGCGGCTCCTGTCGGGCTTGTTACGATTCCGACCCTTCTCGGATATCGCGGGAGAACTTTCTTTTTCGATTCGTCGAACAGACCTTCTTCCGCCAGCTTGCGCTTCCGCTCCTCTATCATTCTGAGAATGTCGCCTTCGCCTGCGATTTCCATTCTCGATATGACAATCTGGTATTTTCCCTGCGGCGCGTAAACGGAAAGTGAGCCTGTCGCATGGACTTTCGTTCCGTCCTTCATCGGGAATGAAAGGCTTGCGGCTTTTCCCTTGAACATCACGGCGGAAATCTGCGCACCTTCGTCTTTAAGAACGAAATAGAGATGCCCGCTCGCGTTCGGCCTGTAGTTTGAAATTTCGCCTTCGATTGTGATTGTTGCGAATGAACCTTCGATTATTTCTTTTATGTTTTGTGTGATTTGGGTAACTGTCAGCACGTTTTCACTCATGCGTTCAATTATAGCAAATGTCATGCTGGATGTCTGAATCTCAACTGTGATGTTTTCATGCCGATAATAAAACGATATGGGAAATATTGTTGTGCTTTTCGCTGGATTTTCATTGGATTCAGCTCGTAATAATTTTTGCTTGGAAAAACAGTTCGGCGGAAAATCTTCTGCGGAACTTGCATTGAAATGGGCCTCTTCAAACGGGACAAAGACTTTCGTGCTTTCCGTTCCTGAAAATTCAGAGAAACTTTCTTCTGTCGTCGCTGGAATTTCTCCTTCATCTTCATCTGAAATAGAAATAATCGAGGAAGATTCGTGGACCGCATCGAAAATCGCATTGAAGATTGCGGAATGCTGCAAAAAATCCGAGTGCGATTCCGCGTTGTATTCCTGGATTGACACTCCGTTTTTGAACAACAGCATTACGAAAAAACTCCTCGACATGCACGCTGAATACATTGCCGAGTACACGTTCGCGGACGGCTTTCCGTACGGTGTCGCGCCCGAGGTAATCAATGCCGGGACAGCGTCGATAATCGCGAACTTGGCGGGCGAAGATGCGTCTGCAACGAGAACTGCGCTTTTTGACGTTATGAAGCGCGAAATCAACTCTTTCGAAATCGAGACTCTCGTTTCGGATTTTGATTACAGACCGCTCCGAATTTCCCTTGAGTCTTCATCGAAAGGCGGATTCGTTTCCTGCAGTGCGCTTTTCTCTTCGCTGAATCTGAACGGAAATGATATTGCTGAATTCGATGCCGATGAATTGTGTTCGGTTGCGTCAAAAAATCCTTTGGTAATCAGGAATATTCCGCATTTCTTCGACATCCAGATAACTTCCAAAGTGAACCATAAAACTTTGTATTCCCCTGAGAATGCGAACATCGGAATCGAAAATCTTCCCGACATGAGCGTCTGCGAATTTGAGAAGCTTGCCAAGAAGATAAGCGAATTCTCTCCTGGCGCGGTCGTTTCCCTGAGCGCGTTCGGCGAGGCGACGAGGCATCCTGATTTTCTTGAATTCGTCGGAATCCTTTCGAAGAAGGGGCTTCGGATTTTTGTCGAGACTGACGGGCTTTGCGTTGATTCGGAATTCGTCTCTTCCGTTGCGGGTAAAATTTCCGGTTCAGAAATCGACTGGATTGTCGATATCGATGCGGCTGATTCTTCAGTTTATGCAAAAGTGCGGAACGCGCCTGAGAGCGACTTCCAGAAGGCTGTGGATGCAGTCTCCGCTTTGTCGGCCGCGTTCAAGAATCACGTTTATCCGCAGCTCACGCGCATGAACGAGAACGAGGAGAACCTTGAGAAATTCTTCCGCTTCTGGAGGAATGCCGAAAGCCCGTCGAACGGAAAAATCATAATCAAAAAGTACGATTCTCTTTGCAGTGCGTTGCCTGACAGGAAGCCTGCCGACCTTTCGCCTTTGCGGAGAGTCCCTTGCTGGCATCTATCGCGCGATTTCGTGATTCTCTCGGACGGCTCCGTTCCGAAGTGCCGTTCTTGCGGAAAAAGCCAGATTCTCGGGAACGCGTTTGCCGAAAGCCTTTCCGATATCTGGGATTCGGCTTCTCCGGTTTATGCAGAGCACGTCAGCGGAAACTACAGGGGAAAATGCGGAGGATGTGATGAATTCTATACCTTCAGTTTTTAATGCGAGGGAGATAAGCAGGACAGTTGTCGGAGGCGGGGAAATCTGCCCGAACATCCAGATGGACTGCTCCGTCGTCCTGATAAATGACGGTTGGAGCCCAAGCCGCGTAAAGACTTTGGACACTCTTCTCGGCTGCGGTTTTTCTTCTGTGGTTTCGATTGAGAGCAGCAGGGCGAACTATAATATTGAAGATTTTTCGCGCCGTTTTCCGTCGGTGAAATTCATCGTGCCGCTTGAGACCGTGACTGACGGGGATTTGGTGAACATCGCGATGAACGAGGTGCAGAGCGAATACGTCCTGATTCTCCGCGACACGCTAGACATAAAATCCGACGTGATGACACCGATTCTCTTTTCGAACCTCACTGCCGAAAAGCCTTTCTGCATCTGTCCGAGATTGATGCTCCGCGGAAATGTGTCGTTCCCGGTCGTATCAAGCCCGTCTTCAAGGAAATCCGTTTTCGATGTGGAGTCTTCCGCAAAAGTGACTGACGGAGCCGGAAATCTTTTGCCGTACGATTTGGTCGCGCTGTTCAATAGAAAGAAATTCATCGCGCTCGGCGGCTACGATTACACGATTGAATCGAACTATTGGCAGAACCTTGACCTCTCGCTTCGTTCGTGGCTTTGGGGCGAGAAGACGATTATGTCAACGTCGTTCGCAATTTCCTATGCGACTGATGTGGAGCAGGTTGATTCGACCGCAAGCCAATACTCGAACAGGTTCTACCTGAAAAACCTTCTTCCGCGTTTTGTCCGGGGCGAGGGCGTGATTCCGCTCACTTCGTTCCTTTTGTATCTTCCGCGTTCTGGATGCGGATTTTTCGAGGCGTGGCGGCAGTTCAAGGATGCAAGGCGGTGGGTCAGCGACAATAAATTTAGGTTCAGGCTTGATGCCGTCACCCTCGTTCAGCGGTGGGGAGAAGAAAACTTCATCGACAGCAAATAATCCTGAGCGATAACGAAGTTTCCGAACAGGTTTAATATATTTATTTTTCGTGTAAGATAAGATTTCTCAAAAAGAGTTTTAAAGGTCAGAAGGGGTTTCTATAAAAATGAAGATAATACTTGCGGCTCAGTGCCGTCTTTCGTCCACGAGATTGCCTGGAAAGGCGTTGCTTGAGCTTGGCGGAAAAACAGTTCTTGACTGGAGCCTTGCGTCGATGAGAAAAGTTCCTGCCGATGCGTATTTCGTGGCTACTGACAAGGATTCTGAAG
Source organism: Treponema sp. (assembly GCA_017525605.1). GTDB lineage: Bacteria > Spirochaetota > Spirochaetia > Treponematales > Treponemataceae > Treponema_D. The sequence continues at coordinate 60,768 of JAFXSM010000048.1, forward strand.
CAGAGCTGAGACCGATTTGTGAGCGGAATGGATTTGAATTGTTCGTCGGCCCGCTTGAGGATGTTCTGGAGCGGTATTGCCTTCTGATTGAGCATACTGGTGCCGATGCCGTAATCCGCTCGACTTGCGACAATCCTTTTCTTTTTTACGAGGCGGCAATTGCGTTGAGGGAACAGTTCGTCAGAAGAAGCGAGACCGGAAAATGCGATTACATAACGTGGACAGGGCTTCCGCACGGCAGCGGAGTCGAGATGTTCAGCGCAAAATCTCTTCTTGCCGCAAAAGAGCAGACTTCCGACCCGTATGACCATGAGCACGTCGGGCCTGCGTTGTACAATCATCCCGAGAAATTCGAGTGCGTGATGCTTCCGTCTCCTGCCGAATGGAATTTCCCGAACATCAGGACGACAATCGACACGAAAGCAGATTACAGGAAGGCTCTGAAAGTCGTGCGCAAGGTTTCTGGCGTTACGAGCAGTGCGAATCCCGTTCAGGAACCTTATTCATGCAGCCAAATCATCGAGGCGTATTCGGATTCTTCCGTGATTTCGCCGGTTCTCTGCGTTCCGTGTGTCAGCAAAGGCAAGGGAACCGGGCATTTGAGGCGTTGCCTTTCGGTTGCGGTCTCAATCGGGGCTGATGTTTACATTCCTGAAAATCCTGGTCTTGAGGAAATCGACGAGCTTTTGCATGACGCAAAGTCTAGCGGTTTCTCTGAATGGCAGATTCTCCGCTCTCTTCCTGAAAAGGGCGAATATTCTATGGTTCTTGCGGATGCATTCTCTCTTGACAGGGCGACTGCGGTTTCGTTGGCGAAAATCGCGCCGGTAACCGCAATCGACGAAGGTTCTGTGAACACCGATTTCTGCGACTGCCTTCTCGACATAATTCCGTCTTACGGAATCTCTCGTCCTGCGAATATAAGCGACCCGTCTTTCGTTACTCTTCCGAAGTACAGAAGAACTGCCCCTCGTCCGAAAAATCCGAGCGAAATAAAGCGCGTTCTCGTTACGGTCGGCGGTGAGGACCCTGCGGATTTGGTCGTTCCGGCTTCAATCGCATTCGCTTCCCTTGACGAGAAAAAATACGGCGAGAAGACCGTCACTGCGATAACTTCCGACCCGGAAACTGCCGCTTCCCGCGTTCCTGAGAAACTTCGTGGAAAGATAAAATTCATTTCGCCTGTCCATAATCTCCGCGAGCATCTTGCTGATTTCGATTTGGTTGTCTCGCATTACGGCTTCACGGCGTTCGAGGCGATTGCGGCCGGCTGCGGTGTCATTCTTCTTGGAACTACTGCGCTTCACATAAAACTCGCCGAGAAATACAAATTCGTCTATCTTCCGACATACATGCTTGCTTCTGCTGGTGCCGGCGAGGCTCTCCAGAATATCGACGCTCTCTATCCCGAGTCTCCGCTTCGGAGTGAAAATACGGATGATTCAGTTCAGAAAGATTTGGGCAAATTCGTTCTTCAGCTTTCGAAAGGCAGGAGATTCCACTGTCCGGTCTGCCAAAGTCACCATGAGCCTTTCCTTGACCCGATTGTGTCAAGGACGACCAGGCATTCGTTCAGGCGATGCCACAATTGCGGAATGCTCTACATGGCATGGACATTCGATGCTGAGGACACTGAATACAACGAAACGTATTTCTTTGACGACTACAAAAAACAGTACGGAAAGACATATCTTGACGACTTCATGCAGATAAAGGCTCAGTGTGTCAGAAGAACTTCGAATGTTGACATGATTTTCAGGAGGATGCACAGGAAGGCTGTCACTCCGACTGAGCTTGACATCGGCTGCGCGTTCGGCCCGTATCTCGATGCCGCGAATGATGCCGGCTGGCAGGTGTTCGGAACTGACGCGTCAAAAGAGGCGGTCGATTATGTCCAGAACACGCTCCATTATCCTGCCGTCGTCTCGAAATTCCCGTCGTTCGACCCTGCGATTCTTTTTGGAGTGAAGCAGTTCGATTCCGTCACGATGTGGTATGTGATTGAGCATTTCCAGAATCTCGACGCTGTTCTCAAATGCGTCTCGAAAATTCTCAAAGTCGGAGGCGTGTTTGCGTTCTCGACTCCGTCAGCTTCGGGCGTTTCGGGAAAATTCAACACGCAGAGTTTCTTCGAGAATTCTCCTGCTGACCATTACACTTTGTGGGAACCTTCAAGAGTCGGCTCTATCCTTAAAAAATACGGGTTCAAGCTCGTGAAGACTGTTTCTACCGGTCATCATCCTGAGCGTTTCCCTGCGCTTTCTGGGAAAAAACAATCAGGTCTCAAGTGGTCGTTCTACAATATGATGAGCAAAATGCTCGCTCTCGGCGATACGTTCGAGGTGTATTGCGTAAAAGAGAAAGATATCTAGCAAAACATAAAAAAAATCGGGTGAAAAGGGGATAATATGAAAAAAATAATGATTCTCGGTGCGGGGCTTATGCAGAAGCCTGCGATTCTTGCGGCAAAAAATCTCGGCTACGAGTCCGTCGTTGTCGATGCGAATCCGAATGCCGTTGCCGTTCCGCTTGCAGACCGTTTTGAGCCTGTCGATTTGAAAGACCGGGATTCTCTTCTGAAACTTGCGCAGTCGCTTGGCTCGGAACTTGCTGGAATTTTCACTGCCGGAACTGATTTTTCCGCGTCCGTCGCATATGTCGCGGAGAAACTCGGTCTTCCGTCGCACAGTTTCCAGTCGTGCCTGAATGCGAGCGACAAAGTCCGTATGCGCGGCTGCTTTGAGCGTGCGTCTGTTCCTTGCCCGAAATTCCGCGAGATAACGAAGTCTCAGATTGAGGAACTCGACGCAAAGGCAAAGAGTGGCGAAATTGAATTTCCGAAAGTCGTGAAGCCTTGCGACAACATGGGCGGCCGAGGATGCAGGCTCGTCCGCGACAAAAATGAATTTCTTCCTGCCGTTACGGATTCCGTCAATAATTCGAGAACTTCCCGCGCAATTTTCGAGGATTACATGGAAGGCGCGGAATTTTCAATCGATTCGATTGTCTACAACGGAACTCTGACGATTACGGGATTCGCCGACAGGCACATTTTCTATCCGCCATATTTCATCGAAATGGGGCATTCTCTTCCGACAAAAGTCGATTCGAAAATCAAAAACGAGCTTATTGCAACTTTCGCTCTCGGAATTAAGGCTCTCGGACTTACTTGCGGAGTCGCAAAAGCGGACATCAAATATACGAAGAACGGTCCTATGATTGGCGAAATCGCGGCACGTCTTTCTGGCGGATACATGAGCGGCTGGACGTTCCCGTATTCAAGCGGAATGAATCTTACGGAAGAGGCGATGAAGATTGCGGTCGGAAAAGAACCTGACTATGTGATTGCGAACAGGAGGGCACTCCCGTGGGCACCGCATGATTCAGTCAAGGGCGCGGAACAGCCGTTCGAGATTTACGAGATGAAGAGCAATCTCGTCAGTGCCGAGCGCGCATGGATTTCGATTCCTGGAAAAGTGAAGGAAATCTACGGCTATGACGACGTGAAGATGATTTACGGAGTCCGCGATGTTCTTCCGCGTGCAAAAGTCGGCGACAAAGTTGATTTCCCGCGCAACAACGTGGAAAAATGCGGAAACATAATCGCAGTCGCGCTCAACCACGATTCTGCGTATAGGGCGGCGGAAGATGCAGTTTCTTCCATAACGTTGCGCCTTGAGCCGAACAACCCGGACACTGACAAATTCTTGAGCGGAGTTGTCGATGACGACGAATGCGGATTCCCGCCGTCGGCATTTACTCTTTCGCCGTCCGTGAACGTCTCGTTCTTCGTTGATATTCCTGCCGACGCGAAAACTTCTCTGCTGATTCCTGAGGTTTTGCAGCCGCTTGCGGATTCCCTCAAAGACTGGAACCACTGCACTCTCAGGAAAACTCTGGAAAAATTCGATAAAATTTGTCCTACGCACAAGAAACTCGACGGAACGAAATTCTGGTCGAGCATATTGCGTGCCGGAATTCAGGGCGTGCTTTATGTAGCGGATAGTGAATAGCTGCATTTTTCGGAGAGAGCCGATGCGAAAGTTTTTCACGTCATTTCTGCTTTTTTTCTCGATGTTCTGCGTCTCTGCCGCGTCTACGGTGAATCTTTTGAAAGAGTCCGAGAAGCTCGGTTTTTCAGTTCTTTGGGATTCGCTGAGCGGAAGCGGAATTCTGGAAAAAGCCGGTCATCAGATTTCATTCCATGCTGGCGACCCGTTCGTGATTCACGATTTCAGCAAACTCGTCATATCCGATTCTCCTGAATTGAAAAACGGCGTTCTTTATGTCTCTCCGAAATTCATGGACGATGTGAAGGATTTTTTCAAGGACGAATCGGAGCAGCGAGCGATGCGCATCGGTGCTATTCTCATCGACCCTGGTCATGGCGGAAAAGACCCCGGCGCAATCGGCGTTCACAAAATTGGCGGAAAAGTCGTGACCGTCAACGAAAAGGAAATAACGCTTAAGACAAGCAAAATGGTCTATGAAAAACTGAAAAAAGCGTATCCCGACAAGCAGATTCTTATGACTCGCTCCAAGGATACGACAGTTTCCCTCGAAGACCGCACGAAAATCGCCAATTCCGTCAAGCTTAATCCTGACGAGGCGATTCTCTACATTTCTATCCACGCAAATTCCCATGCCGACAAAAATGTCCGCGGCTATGAGGTATGGTATCTTTCCCCCGACTACAGGCGGACGGTCATTGCTCCCGATGATGAGGAGGACGAGAACCTTGCTACAATCATGAATTCTATGATGGAAGAAGAATACACTCTCGAAAGCGTTCTGATATCTCAGTTCATATTGAACGGTTTGAAAGAGCAAATCGGAGCGTCTTCCCACAATCGCGGAATAAAGACCGAGGAATGGTTCGTCGTACGGAATTCGAATATGCCAGCCGTCCTGATAGAACTCGGTTTTGTCTCGAACGAGTCTGAAGCCAAAAACCTCATGGACAGCACTTACTTGCAGAAGATTTCTCTCGGTATATATAATGGGATTTCGGCGTTTGTTGCACATTTTGAGCAAACGAGCGGATTTACTTCTGTAAAATAGACCTGTTCTGAATTTTTCGAGCAAGTTCAATAATTTCCCGGAGTCTGAATGATGAAAAGAAAATCAATCTTTGTATTTTTTTGTATTGCGCTGTCGGCTGTTTTTGCTTCTTGTGCCGGCAAAAGCGGAACTTCTGTCTATAAATTTGACTTTCCAAAAATGGATATCACAAGGGCAGAGGGGGAGTCTGAAGCTGTAAAAACGGAAAAAAGATGCTTGCCGAAAGAGCCTGTTCAGGGAGAAGTCCGAATGTATGTCGAGGAGCTTCTTCTTGGTCCTGAGTCCTCTCGGCTCCTTCCTATTTTTTCTCTCGATGCCACTGTTGATTTCTGCTTCATGCAAGGAGATGACCTCTATCTCGGCATTTCTGAGTCTTCAGTCTACAACCTTGGCGCAGATGTCGATATCCAGAGCAGAATAGAGCTTTTGGAGAGCAATATTCATAAAAATTTCAAAAATATCGGGCAGATTTTGTTATTTATTGGCGACAACTTTGTTATGAATAAGTCTTAAAAAAAAAGTTGACAAAAAGATTTTCTTATAAGATACTTGATAATACAAGGCTACATCAATCGAATAAAAAAGGAGCTTCGAATGAAGAAAACTTTAGTTTTATCAGCAGCAGCAATGATGCTCGCAGGCGCAGCATTCGCAAAAGAGTCAACTCTTATTGACTTCACTTTGTTGGACGCTGACATCACAGTTAAAATGTCAGACAATGACGCTGGTGACAAGCCAAATGAAAACAAGAGAACTGTAATGGATTATAGCATTGCAGCAGGTGCTACTTACAGCCAGGAGCAGAAAGACCTCATGAAGACTTCTCTCTTCATCGAAGAATGGGAAGTTGAGCTCAACAGCTCTGCTCGCAATGTTGGAAGCTTGGCTCTTTCTCAGGTAAAGGCTGCTCCAGTTCGCGACAATGCAAAAGTTCCATTCGCTGGTAAGAAGGTAATGGGTGTTCGCGTTGTATTCCCTTCATTGGCAGCAAACGCTAATGCTAAGATCGTTCCTCCATTCTCAATTCCTGCTTACGAGCCACTCTCAACAGCAGATGACAATGGCGATCGCCAGCAGCCAACAGATGAAGAGAAAGCATCTGGACGCACACTCTTCGAGGCTGATTCTGATGATACACCAGCTTACGGTGTTGTTAAGAACGTCGGAACAATCAAATCTATCGCTGCAACAACTCTCGGTATGAACTTCCCACACGGACTCTATGTTCTCCTCGGAGATGTTGATGGAAATCATCGCCGCTACTTCATGGGCTACCTTGGTTTCGACGGATGGAAGACTCTTACATGGAACAACCCAGAGTACATCTCTGAGGTTCGCACTCGCGAAGTTCGTGTTTACCCAATCTATCCACGCGGACTCCCATTCGTGAAGTTCGAGGGATTCCAGATTACTCGTGACGCAGCTCATGTTGGTGATGACTTCATCGGATACTTCAAAGATGTAAAGATCATCTACGACAAAGCTGAACTCACAACAGAGCGCGACATTGCTGACGAAGACCTCTGGGGAATCGTTACAAAGAAAGAGAAGGCTCGCCAGAATGCTGAGATGACTAAGTTCGGTAACAAGCAGGTTAATCGCTACATCGAGAGATCTAAGATGGCTACTGAAGAGTCTTTCACTTCTAGCTTGACAGAGGGCTCTGCTTCTAACGCTCAGTCTAACGGCGGCCAGACTACTGCAGCTGACGATGCTAAATAAGTTAAGTAATTAACAGCATATAGCAGAAAGGCTACTTGCAATCGCAGGTAGCCTTTTTTTGTCCATGCGTGAAAACGTGAAAATTTGATTTTCGGGGAATTTAATGCTACATTTAATAAAGTTTGCATAGCCGATTTCGTCTGTTGCTTTGTGAACTATGTACTTTCTTCGTTTTGCAATCTGTTTTTTTTTGAAAAGTTTATATATGAGGACGTTATTGTGAAAAACTCCGTAAAATCTTTGCCGAATAAAAATGACATAAAATTCACGTATGAATCTTATAATCCCGTTCTTTCTGAAATTTTGACAAAAATCGAAAACAAACTTCGAAAAACGATAAAACTTCAGTCCATGCCGACGTATAAATATCGCGTGAAATCTTTCAACAGCTACTACCGAAAAGTTCTCCGGTTGAAAGCGTCTGAAGCCGAGAAGTGCAACTTTGTTCCGCTGACGGACATGATGGGAATCCGCGTTATCTGCGCCTTTCTTGAGGATTTGAGCGAAGTTGAGCGGCAAGTAAAAGAAAATTTCGTTGTAAAAGAAGTTGAATACAAAGGGGCACAGCAGAATTTCAGGGAATTCGGCTATGAGTCTGTTCATGTTCTGATTGCAATTCCAGAAGACTGTATGCCTGATGAAAAAACGCTTCCGCTACCGGATAATATCGTTTGCGAGATTCAAATCAGGACGATTTTGCAGGACGCATGGGCAGAAGTTGAGCATGAGCTTGTTTACAAGACGGAATTCACGCCTTTCGACCTTCCGCTCAAGCGCAAGCTCGCATCGATGAATGCCAGCTTGAGCCTTGCCGATATAATTTTTCAGGAAATCCGCGATTATCAGAAAAAATTGCAGGGCGAGGTCGATGCTCGTCGTGCAGCATTTTATGATAAAGCCGATGAACTGACTTTCAATGTTCCGACGGAAGATAAAATCCTAAAAGAGTCAAAATCAATCAGTCGGGTTTCGCCGTATGTGCATGGAACTATCGACGATATGCTTCTTGAGGCAATTCAGGCGCACAATAACGGCGAACTGGACAAGGCAATTCAAATTTACAGCGAAATCCTGAATTCCGAGCCGAAACCGGAATCTCCTGTTCTTGCCGTTATTCATAAGCATCGCGGAATGGCATACTTTGCGAGAAATGATTATGCGTCGGCTTTGGAAGATTTCAAAGAAAGCGTGAGCAATGATTCTAACGGTTTCAGGGCGTTCTACTATATCGGAATCGTCCAGAGCATAATGGGAAATCACAAAGATGCCGTCGAGTCGTTCGGAAAATCACTTGAAATAAATGAATATCAGTCTCATGCGCATTTCAGGCGTGCCGTCGCATATTTTGAGCTTGGCGAATACGAAAAGTCGCTTGCCGATTTGAATGCCGCTCAGGCACTCGGTCTGACAGATGCTGGCTGCAAGTCTCTGAACGACAAACTCGTTGAAAAATTCGGAATGAAAATGTAGCGTGTGGTGGAGTTTCTTTGATGAGTGACGACTTTGGCGAGATTGAATATGAATTTCAATCGGATTCCGCTGACGAAATTAATGATATTTACGATGTAACGGGGGATGAGGCACCTCGCAAAATTGAAAAACTAAATGTTGATTCAGTTGCCGCATGCCTTTCGAAAAACGGCCCCCTTTCGAAAATCTACGGGCATTACGAGGAGCGTCCTTCGCAGGTTGAATTGCTGAAAAGCATAACCGAAGTGTTCAATTCCGATTCTGTCGGCGTGTTTGAGGCGGGGACTGGTGTCGGAAAATCTTTCGCGTATCTGATTCCGTCCATGCTTTGGGCTGTCAAAAATCAGGAGCGCGTTGTCATCTCGACGGGAACGATAAATCTTCAGCAGCAGGTTTTTGAAAAAGACATTCCGCTTGCAGAAAAAGTTATCGGAAAGAAAATCCGTGCGATTCTCGTGAAGGGCAGGCAGAATTACGTTTGCTTAAGGCGGCTTTCGGAAGTTGTGAACGAGCCTGATTTGTTTTCCGACGACATGGATATTTTCGAAAAGATTTTTGCCTGGTCGAAAAAGACCAAGGACGGAAGCAGAAGCGACTTGTCTTTTCAGCCGCCTGAAAACATTTGGCAGCGAGTCAATTCCGAGTCGGATGCGTGCATGGGCATGAGATGCAAGCATTATTCAAAATGCTTCGTCATGAAGATGAAAAAAGAAGCTTCCGAAGCGAATCTGCTCGTCGTAAATCATCACATTCTTTTTGCGGATATCGAATCCAGAATGGAAGGTGCGGGCTTTGACGGTGCCGCAGTTCTTCCCACTTACAAGCGGATCGTTTTTGACGAGGCTCATGGCGTTGAAAGTGCCGCGACGAGTTTTTTCAGCCAGAATCTCAATCGGTTTAAGCTCATAAAGCAGCTCAATCTTCTTTGCAGAAGGAAGCGTGGCGCGATTTCCGGTTTCCTTTATACAATCAGTGCGCTGAGCGAAAGTGAGGACAAGTCGGCTGAAATCGAAATTGAAATTGAGAAATCGAAGGAAATCTTTTCTGATTTGGAAAAATCAGCTGATTCTTTCTTGAAAAATGATTTTACGGCGCGTCTTCATCTTGCAAATTCGAAAAGTTTCGAGCCTGTGATGGAAAAAATTTCGGAATTGAAAAAATCGGTTGCGAAAATTGTGACGTCTATCCGTTCGGTTCTTGACGGTATCGATGAACTTGATAGGGATGAGGCTGCCGTCTGGGAGACTAAATCTGTTCTTCGCCGCCTTGATGCTTGCGTGACTGTCTGCCAGAACTATCTTGATTGGAAAGAGCATCCCGAACTCGTCTTTTGGATTCAGAAGTCCCGGCTTCCTCCGTCGCTTGCTGCCGGTTCTGATTTCCCGTTCTATTTTCAGTTCGTCCAGACTCCTCTCGACATATCAAGCCTGATGAACGAGGGCGTTTTTGAGCCGATGAAGTCCGTCGTATGCACGTCCGCAACGCTCGGAATCGAAGGCAAATTTGATTTTTGGGAGAAGAGGACAGGCGTGAGCTTTGTGAATCCTGAGCGTGTTCGCCGCGGTGTGTTCAGTTCGCCGTTCCCGTATGACAAAAATATGATTCTTGCCGTTCCTTCCGACGCTCCGTTCCCGGACAACCAGCAGTTTCAGCAGTTCCTTGATTTCAGCGTCGCTCGCCTTATTTTGGCGGCAAACGGAAGGACTCTCGTCTTGTTCACTTCTTACGATATGCTCCGGAAGACTTTTGACGGCGTTTCCGATTCCGTCAAAAATAGCGGAATAACAATTCTGAAGCAGGGCGATGATGACAGGTTCAGGCTTTTGTCGAAATTCAAAGAAGACACTTCCAGCGTGCTTTTTGCGACCGATTCGTTCTGGGAAGGCGTGGATGTTCCCGGCGAATCTCTAAGGCAGGTCGTCATCGTAAAACTTCCGTTCGGCGTTCCGTCCGACCCTGTTTTTTCGGCGCGTTCTGAAATAATAGAAAAGAACGGCGGAAATTCGTTCATGGAATTGAGCGTGCCGGAAGCCGTGATAAAATTCAGGCAGGGATTCGGAAGGCTGATTCGTCGCGGGGATGACAAAGGTGCGGTCGTCGTTTTGGACAGGCGAATCATCGAAAAACGCTACGGCTCGATTTTTGTGTCGAGCGTTCCGAGAACAAGACGTGCATACGAGCCTTTGTCGAATCTGATTATGAGCGCGAAAGCGTATTTATGATGTTTTTTGCGTTTTCAAAAAAGACTTCCTCGATTTTCTCGGGGAAATTTTCTTTTATCGTTTTCAGATTCCCCATCAGCTCTTCGAACGTGCTGCCGTCGATTATGATTTCTGCGTATCCGACTTCTCTTTTTTGGGTCGCCGCGTAATTCTCAATCTGCGTTATTGTTTTTACGAATTCGAATCCGCTGATTTTTTTCATGCATTCTTCCGACAGCAGTGGGAGCTTGAAATTCATGACTTTTTTCAGGTTCTTTATTCGCATGTCCTTTTCGAAAACCGGCTCTGTCAATGTCTCGATTACGCTTTTTTCTTCCATTGCCGCATACGTCGTCGTCATTCCGGACAATCTCGGGTTTATTTCGATTATGTACCATTCGTTGCCGGAAAAAACTAAATCGACTTGCGCGATTCCTGACAGCTCAAGCTCCTCTGCCATTTTTTGAAGCATTGATGTCAGCTCTCTGATTTTGTATTTTTCGTCCGTGACTGGTCCTATCTTCACGCTCTGCTTCGGGCTTGTGATTCCGTATTGGTTCACGCTGAACATCATCGGCGGCATGATTTTGTATTTTCCGTCCGTGCCGTGAACCTCCGCTCCGAATTGCAGGCCGCTTATCATCTCCTCGACGATTCTGTCCGATGAATTGCGCTTTGAGTAGAGAAAACGCTTTGCCTCGTCGAATGTGTTCACGACTTGCATTCCGTATGAGCTTAGCCCGACTGTGTCCTTTATTATGACCGGAAAATGCATGTTCCGTATTTCTTCAAGCACATATTCTGCGTAGACGTTTTCCTTCACTACGCCTTTCGTCCCCGCGCAGATGAACAGCCAGTGGTGAATGTAGACTGATTTTGCCATTCGTAGCCCGATTTTTTCCATTAGGTTGTGCGTTCTGAATTTGTCGAAACATTCGATTCCGATTTTTGATGGGTGCGCTATCGTTTTTATTCCGCTTTTTGCGACAATTTCTGCGACGAGCCCGTCTTTTACGGTGAGCCAGTCGAACGGGTCTGTCCAGAATGTTGCCGCTATCGCAATGTCCGGTTTTTCTTCGATTATGAGATTTGCGATTTGTTCTGGCGTGTCGCAGTTTTCTGGAATCTGTATGTATCGTACTTTTTCGGATTTTTCGGAGATTGAATTGATATTCAGGTCCAAGAGAAACATTCCGGGAAGCTGCGTTATCACAACGAATTCGCATTCCGCGTGTTTCTTGCATATCTCGTCGAACTGTTCTTTGCAGCTGGGGATTGTCTTTGTTGCTATTTTGTTTCCGTCAAAATGATTTGAATTTGTGCTGAATATTACTATTTTCATTTTGTTCGTCTAAAAATAAAAATTATTCATTTAAAAATAAAAACACCTTCGACAACCAAAGTGCGCACTTGTATCGAAGGTGTTTTTTAGAGCAAAAGCAATTTTTAGTTTGCTTTGAAGTCTTTAGGACGGCGCTCAGTTCTTTTGCACTTTGAGCACTCTGCAAAGTTTCTAAGTCTTCCGTTCTCAATCATAGTCTTCATGTTGATTTCTCCGCCACAATCAGGGCAGATGAACTTCTGAGTTGCAACTGTTGTACGAGAGTTCTTACTTGCTCCAGCCATTTCCTAGCCTCCAAAAAAAATAATCGATTATTTATCCGCCCAAACTGAGTCGAATTAAAAAAATCCATTCAGTTATCAAACCGAATGGATTTTATCGGGATGACAGGGATCGAACCTGCGACATCTTGGTCCCAAACCAAGCGCGCTACCAGCTGCGCTACATCCCGTGACTTTGGGCAGTGAGAGACTCGAACTCCCGACAACCTGGGTGTAAACCAGGGGCTCTACCAACTGAGCTAACTGCCCTTGCGAAAGTGAAAATAATATATCAGAAAACGCTTTGTTTTGTCAACATAAAATTTTCACTTTGCAAGAAAAAAGTTAAAATTCTTGTTTTATCTGCTCTTTGTCTTTTCCGTTGTCTTTTTCGCGGATTTCGACTCTGCGGATTTTGCCTGAAATCGTCTTTGGAAGTTCCTTGACGAATTCGAAAATTCGCGGGCACTTGTACATGGCAGTGTTTTTCTTTGCGAAATCAAGAAGCTCCCTTTCCATTTCTTTCGGGTCTTTCTCGTCGTAGCCTGGCGAAAGGACAATCGTAGCTTTTACCGCCATGCCGCGTTTCGCATCCTCAACGCCGGTGACAGCACATTCCATGACTGCCGGGTGCTGCTGCAGTATCGACTCGACCTCGAACGGGCTGACCCTGTAGCCTGCTGTTTTTATGATGTCGTCTTTTCGGCCGATGAACCAGACGTAGCCGTCTTCGTCCATGTAAACGTTGTCGCCGGTGTGGTAAACTCCCCCGTCAAATGCGTTCGCTGTGAGGACTACGTCTTTGTGGTAACCCATGAGAAGTCCGAACGGCATTGATTTGTCAACGTGGATGCACAGCTCGCCGATTTCGCCGTTTTTCACGGGCTTGTTGTTCGCGTCGAGGACTTCGACATCGTAGAGCGGGTTAGGAAGTCCCATTGAGCCTGGCTTTATCGGTGCATACTCAAGGAAGTTTCCGCAGATTATTGTTGACTCGGTCTGACCGTATCCTTCGTAAATCTTTTTGCCGGTCTGCTCAAGCCATTTGTTGTAAACTTCGCTGTTGAGAGCCTCGCCTGCCGTTGAGAACCTGACGCATTTGCTCAAATCGTACTTGCTCAAATCCTGGCGGACGAGGTATCTGTAGACCGTCGGAGGCGCACAGAATGTCGTCAGTCCGTATTTTGAAATCATCTCAAGCATTTTTGCAGGCTTGAACATGTTCATGTCGTAGACGAAAAGCGCGGTTCCCGCAAGCCACTGCCCGTAGAGTTTTCCCCATGTCGATTTTGCCCAGCCGGTTTCCGCAATCGTGAGGTGCAGGCCGTCTTCCACGGCTCCGTGCCAATATTTCGCCGTCATTATGTGGCCGATAGGGTAGTCGTAGTTCTGGAGGACCATCTTCGGATATCCTGACGTTCCTGACGTGAAGTAGAGCAGCATCGGGTCGCGATTGTGCGTTGCGGCTTCTCCGACCGGTCTCGGGAATTCTGCCGGCATCGGCTCGTATTCATCGTGGAAGCTCGTCCAGCCTTCGCGTTTTTCCTTTCCGACTGTCACAAGGTATTTGACGCTCGGTGATTTTTTCATCGACTTGTCGATTTCGTTCTGAATTATCGGGTTGTCGTATGAGATTATCATCTTTACGTCAGCGGCATTCGTTCTGTATTCGATGTCCGACTGGAGAAGCTGATCCGTCGCCGGAATTACGATTGCTCCGATTCTGTGAAGGGCCGGCATCAGGAACCACCATTCATATCTTCTTCGGAGAATCAGCATGACGGTGTCGCCTTTCTTGATTCCTTTCGATGTGAGCCAGTATGCTGCCCGCTTCGATTCCCTTGAGATGTCGTCAAAAGTGAATGTTTTCTCTTCTCTGTTGTCGTCAATCCAAACGAGCGCGCGTTTTCCTGGAAAATCCGATGCGTATTTATCGATAACGTCGTATGCAAAGTTAAAATCGGGCTTCGTTTTCAGTTTGCAGTTTTTTTTAAAATCATCGTAATCCGTGAACTCTCGGTCTTCGACCAAATATTCATGGTACAAAGCAGACATAAAATACTCCTTCAATAAGTTCTGCGTAAAATTTGCAGTTTGCTTTTATCTTATATATTACAATTTCTGCATTTATTTTGACACGTTTCATTGATTTTTATCTCAAAAAAAATTGAAATTTACATTCTTTTTTGTGGAAAATAACGGATTTGTTTTTTTTCGCTCGGAACGCCAAATCCTGAATATGGAATAATCCCCTGAAATATGCGAAAATAGACAGAATTTTTTATAAAAACGAGGGACTATTTTGTATAAATCAATCGATTCAAAAGCCGACTTCCCGAAGCAGGAAGAGGAAGTTCTGAAATTCTGGCAAGAGAACAATATTTTCCAGAAATCGATTCAGCAGCGTGATAAGGCAGAAGAGTTTATTTTCTTTGATGGACCTCCATTTGCAACAGGTCTTCCGCATTTCGGTCACTTCATTCCGTCTACTATAAAAGATATTATTCCGCGATACCAAACGATGAAGGGGAAAAAGGTCGAGCGCAGGTTCGGCTGGGACTGTCACGGTCTTCCTGTCGAGAACTTGATTGAAAAGGAATTGGGAATCAACTCCAAGCATGAAATCGAGGCGTATGGCGTTGCGAATTTCAACGACAAGTGCAAGGAATCTGTTCTCAAATATACTTCCGAGTGGCGCAAGACGATAACCCGAATGGGACGTTGGGTTGATTTTGACAATGACTACAAAACGATGAACCCTGACTTCATGGAGTCAATCTGGTGGGTCGCAAAATCCCTTTGGGACAAAGGCTTGATTTATGAAGGCCAGTACATTCTTCCGTATTGTCCGCGCTGTGCGACAGTTCTTTCCACGCATGAGCTTGCGCAGGGCTACAAGGACGTGAACGACCAGACTGTGACTGTCAGGTTCAAGATTACGGCTGCTTCGCCATTGTTCGAGGACAGCGACATGGCGAACGGAAAAACTTATTTCCTCGCATGGACGACGACTCCGTGGACTCTTCCTTCAAACGAAGGTCTTTGTATGGGTCCTGAAATCGATTATGTGAAAATACTCGACAAGGCTTCTGGCGATTTCTATATTCTTGCCGAGGCTCGCCTTTCTGCATATTACAAGGATGAAGGCGAGTACGAGATAATCTACAGGCGCAAGGGAAAGGAATTTGTCGGTGCGCGCTATGAGCCGCTTTTCCCTTACTTTGCAAATCTTGCGGACGCTGCAACTTGCTCGGAAATTTCTGGTCAGAAATGTGAAGAAGGCGCGTTCAGAATGTTCAATGCCGATTACGTTTCTACGGAAGACGGTACCGGAATCGTCCATATCGCTCCATCTTTCGGTGAGGACGATAACAAGATTTTCCGCGGAACTGGTGTGCCGAATGTCCAGCCGATTGACGCTGAGTGTAAATTCACAAAAGAAGTTCCTGATTATCAGGGCAGATTCGTAAAGGACTGCGACAAGGACATCATCAAGAGATTGAAGGACGAGCGAAAACTCGTGAAGACTGCGCAGGTTCTTCACTCGTATCCGCATTGCTGGAGATGTTCTTCTCCGCTTATCTATAGAGGAATCGGCTCATGGTTCGTGAAAGTCGCGGATTACCATGACCAGCTTCTCAAGTCGAATTCTCAGATTAAGTGGCAGCCGGCTCACATCAAGGAAGGCCGCTTCGGAAAGTGGCTTGCCGGTTCTCGTGACTGGGCTGTTTCGCGCAACAGATATTGGGGAAACCCGATTCCAATCTGGAAGTGCGAGAACCCTGACTGCAAGAACATGATTTGTGTCGGTTCGCGCCAGGAACTTAAAGATTTGTCAGGTGTCTATCCTGAAGATTTGCACAAGCAGTTCGTCGATAAGATAACGATTCCGTGCAAGAAGTGCGGTTCTTCGATGAAGCGCATCCCTGAAGTTTTCGACTGCTGGTTCGAGTCTGGCTCAATGCCTTACGCGCAGCAGCATTATCCTTTTGAGAACAAAGAATATTTCGAGAAGCATTTCCCTGCGAATTTCATCTCTGAGGGACTTGATCAGACTCGCGGCTGGTTCTACACTCTGACGATTCTTGCTACCCATTTGTTCGGAAAGCCTGCGTTCAACAACTGTGTCGTCAACGGCCTCGTCCTTGCTTCTGACGGACGCAAGATGTCGAAGTCGCTCAAGAACTACACAGACCCAGTTGAAGCAATCAACAAATTCGGTGCGGACGCTCTCCGCTTGTTCCTCACTCATTCCGCAGTCGTAAAGGCCGACGATTTGCGCTATTCGGACGATGGCGTTAAGGAAGTCGTGAAGAACATCATCATTCCGCTTTGGTCTGGATATTCGTTCTTCATTACTTACGCGAACATCGACAAATACACGGCGAACGGCCATGCATTCGACAATAAGAAACCGTCAAATCCTCTTGACGCATGGATTGTTTCTGTCGCGCAGAAAATGAAAAAGGACATCACAGAGGCTCTCGACGATTACGATTTGAGCTCGGCAATCGACCCGCTCATCGACTTCATCGACCAGCTCAACAACTGGTATATCCGCCGTTCAAGAAGGCGTTTCTGGAAATCTGAGAACGATGCTGACAAATTCGAGGCGTATGAGGCACTTTACTACGCTCTCAAGACGTTCTCATTGTGCGCGGCTCCGTTCGTTCCGTTCATTGCGGAAGAGATGTGGCAGAATTTGAAGACGGGCGAGGACAAGGAATCTGTTCACCTTGCTGATTTCCCTGTTTACAATGCGGATTTGCGCGACGAGGCTCTTGAATTCAGAATGGCGACTGTCCAGAAGGCAGTTTCGATGGGACGCAACTTGAGAAACACTTACAATCTCAAGAACCGCCAGCCGCTTCTTTCTGTTCAGCTTGTCACACGCAACGCTGAGGAGAGAAAAGTCCTTGAGGATATGAAGACCACGATTGCGGAGGAACTCAACGTCAAGAATGTTGAATTCCACGACCAGGAGTCTGACCTTGTTGAGTACAGCGCAAAGGCGAATTTCAAAGTTCTCGGAAAAATCCTCGGCGGAAAGATGAAACTTGCCGCTGCCGAAATTGTGAAGCTCGACGGCTCTTCAATCGCGAAAATCGTCGATGGCGGTTCTGTCACAATCGATGTCGATGGTCAGTCTGTAGATTTGAATTCGGAGACAATCGTTGTTGAAAGAAAAGAGAAGTCTGATTTGAAAGTCACGAATGACGGAACTCTGACTGTCGCTCTTGAGACGAAGATTACCGATGAACTGAAGAAAGAGGGCTATGTCCGTGATTTGATTCGCGGAATCCAGTCTTTGCGAAAGGAAAGCGGTTTCGATGTCACAGACAGAATTAATCTCACTGTTTTCGGAGACGACGAGCTGAAATCTGCATACGAGATGTTCAGCGACATGATTTCTTCCGAAACGCTTGCATCTACTTCGGTCTGGAGCAACGATGCAAAAACTGAGATAGAATCTGAAGACAAAAAATGGAGTATTTCTGTTGTTAAAGCTTAACGTACAGAAAAAAGTTGCTGTGGCGGTTTTTGCCGCCATGGCAATTTTTTTTGATTTTGCCACAATTTCTTGTAAATCCACATCCGAAATTGCAAAAGTGGAGCCGATTCAGCTTCTGAGTGCTGATTCCGATGCGTATTTTTCGATTCCGGTGCAGCCGAATTTCGAATTTTCGAAGAAGCTCGTGAAGTCGTTTGCCGACAAGAGCATTTCCGAGAATGATGTCGTCCGAATCCTTGAGAGGGTGGACACGATTTTTGCAGGAACGAATCTTTCCGGCACAAAGTTCGAGCTTTCCGCGTCCGGTAATTTTCCTGTCGCGCTTTCAAAATTCTTCCTCACTGAAAAAAACGGATGGAAAAAGCATAAATTCAGTTCGTACAGCTACAACGAGCATCTGGATTCCGCTTTTTCGCTTTCTTTCATCTCGTCCGATTTGGTCTGCATCGCTTCGTCCGCAGATGCGACTGAAAAACAGCTTTCAAAGTGCGATGCGATTCGTTCTGGCGAAAATGTGCAGAACGTTGAGTTCGAAACTTCGCCTTCCGACATCACGTTTTATTTTCCAGATTCCAAAGGGATTCTCTCGATGCTTGTCGGACAGAATCAGATGCTGCTTTCATGCTTCAAATCCGCTTCCGGCAGTCTGTCGCAGATTCAGGGCGTGCAGGCGTTCTCTCTCAAACTTGAGCTGGAACTTTCAGACCCTCGCATGAAAATGGCAGTTTCTGGAATTTTGCGCCTTGCATTTTTGGGAACGCCGGTTGAAATTTCAACTTCCGACAATTCCGTTTCGATTGCAGGCCTCGCGCTTGATTGGTCTTCCGTCTTTGCGCTTGCTTGCGGTTCTGCTTCCGGAGTCTGAGCGGCATGAAAAAAATCAGCATCTTTCTTCTTCCGTTTCTTTTTTCATCGTTTTTTTTTCTGTCGTGCGAATCGACATTCAGAATCCCCGGCGAAAGCAGGACGATTCTGAAAAATATCGCTGTCGAGTACTACAACATTGCCGAAGGGTACGTCGGAATCAAGAATTATTCGAAAGCGTGCGAGTACTACAAGCTTGCGATGCGTGACGAAGAACTGTATCTTTCGTCGTATTACAAGCTTGCTCGTGCGTATGCTCTTGCTCAGAATTGGGATTCTGCAAAGGAGTGCTACGAAGAGCTTCTCTCACGTGACAGCGAAAACGTTAACCTGAAAATATCAATCGCGTACATAACGGCAATGCGCGGTGAAAATGATGAGGCAATCGAGCAGTTTCGGAAATTGAACGAAGAAAACCCGTATGTTCAGTCGATTCTTGAAAATTACATCACGCTTTTGCTTTTTGTCGGAAGGGCTGAAGATGCCGAAAAACTGTATTTCACTTTGAAGGAAAAATTTCCTGACAGTTCAAAGATAAAAGATTTTTCGCAGAAACTTGCAGAATCAATCGACAATTTCGTTGACGATGACGGCAAGAATGATGAAAAGGGCGATGAAAAAGAAAAATCCGGCGATAAAAATGCCGGTGCCGAAAACAAAAAAGCTGACCCTGAAAAATCAAAGCCAGCTTCTTCCGTTAAAAAATGAAATTTTCAATGTCAGCAATCATCGCTTTTTCAGCTTTCGCTTTCCTCAAGTTCGTTTCCGATTTCCTTTTTGTAAAGGTCAGGATTCGCCTTGAATGCGACGATTGGATTTTCTGGGTCCAATTCTGATTCCCTCAATGCTCCTTTTGCTTCGAGCATGATTCTTTCTGGCGGAATTGCCCTGTAGTTCATCGCAGAAATGCCGATGTGAACTTTGTGTTCGTCTCCAATCGAGTCAAGCACTTCCTTTATCGCTGGGAGTATTCTTTCGCATTCAGAAATTGCCTCGTTCAGGTCAATGCCGTTCAAAACGAGTCCCAATGTGTTCGGCTCGTCAGATTTGTATACTTCCGACTGCATTCCGAAATTCTCTTTTGAAAGAGCGATGATTTCTTTCGCTTTTTCTTCCGTCTCAGCCGAATCCCAGTCGAAGTCAGTTATCTTTATGAGTGCCAGCGAGATTTCGTTGTATGTGTTTTTTTTGAGCTGCTCTTCCAAATCCTGCATGAATGTTTTCGGAGATGCAATGTCCGTTCCGATGTTCTCGAATGTTGTTTCGCTCTTCATCTCAGGAGTTTCAAGTACCGGCTCGGAAGTTGCTTCCGACTCATCCGTTTGCGTTTCTCCAAAGTCTGATTCTGTCACGTCAGTTTCTGTTTCGGACTGGGCTGTTTCCGCTTGTTCTTCTGGTTTCTCCGAATCTTCTGTCTGTTCCGTATTCTGCTGCTCGATTTCCGGCTGCAAATTTTCGTTTTCTGTTTGTGTTGCGGTTTCAGATTGTGCGTTTTCCGACTCGTCTGTATCCGCTTGAGGATTTTCGAACTGTTCGATTTCAGACTGTTCTGCTTCTGCTTGTTCTATTTCAGCTTGCTCAATCTGTTCTGAGTCTGCATTTTCATTCTGCTCAGCCTCTGCAACTTCGCTTTCCGTCTGCTCTGCTTCAACTTGCTCTGTTTCAGTCTGTTCTACCTCAGATTGTTCTGTCTCTGCCTGTTCCGTCGTCTCTTCTTCGGTTTGTCCGTATTCTTCCGCATTTTCTTCGGAGTAAGCATTTTCGCTTTCGTTCACAGCGACTGTCTCGTCGTAATATTGTGCGCCGTCTGGCTGCTCGGCAACCGCAGTCTCAGCTGCATTCTCCGCGTCATCATCTTCTTCGTCATAGAAATCATCGTCGAAATCGTCGTCTTCTTCGTAATACTGCTGAGTCTGCATTTCGTCGATCTGCTGCTTCTGCTCCCTGATTTTTGCGAGCAGCTCTTCTTCTCTCTTTTTTGCCTCAGCGTCATGGATTGCAACGTCAGAGGGCTTGCCGCTTTTTGAAAGCAGGGCAAGGACTGAAATAATCGTTCCGAGGAATGCAAGGACGAATGAAATTTTCGCGTTGTTGTAGATTGTGTTCTGCTTGATTTTGTAGATTCCCGCAGAAATCGTTATGTCGTATGTCAAATCCTCGCCGTCAGCTGGTGCGCGGACGATGTTTTTTGCGGCCGTCGTCTCGGTTTTCTTGCTGATGAATTTTTTGCTCTGCGCAAATGTGTTTGTGAGCTTGCTTTCGACCGACGGATATGAGTAGATGCAGTTGTCGTCAACCGAGAGCTTTATCTCGCTGAAATCGCTGAAGTCGCCGATTGCGCTGAAAAATCCGCTTTTGAATTCGCTTGACGTGATTTTTTCTGTCTCTGCCAGATTTTTTGTCGTCAATAAAAGCGTGTCGAATTTTGTTTTTGTTTTTTCTTCACCAAGTTTTGTTTCCTGGAAAATGCCGAGTGCAAAATATCCGATTGCACCTGCAAAAAAAAGTGCGCTGATTGTCGATATAACTTTTGATTTCATAATTTATCAGTATACTCAAGACTTTTTGAGTGTGCAAGAATTCTTGATTTCAGGCTGGCAACGAGCGGAAGCATCGTCGTCATTTCAGCTGAATCTTCCGACGGGATGTTTTTTATTCTGTTTTTGTAGAAATTTCGAAAATCCTCATAACTGAACGGGACAAAATCCAAATCTGAATCTTTTTTCCCGTTCGATTTGAAAAATTTCGTTTTGCCTTCGTTTGTTTTTGAAAATCCGCATTCAGCCATGAATTCTTCTGCTGAATTTTCATACGATTCCAAAACTTCGGTCGTGAATTTTCTTTCTCCGACTCGTTTCAGCTCCGTTCTGAACATCAGTGCGCTGAATTTCGTCTCGCTGTTTTCGAATTTGCTCTCGCTCGTTCCGTAAATCGTGTCGAGATAAGTTCCCCTTGCGTATGGCGCGCCGCCGATGTACGAAAAATCCGCTCCGAAAAATTCTATCTTTGTGAATCCCGATGTTATCGCGAAACTTGCAGCCGCTATCGTCACAGTTCCGCTTCCTGTGTAATTTTCCAAAAACGAATTTTTCCCGGTGTATGCCGACGCGTATTTCGCAAGCGGATGCCCGTTTTCCGTGAAGATGATTTTTTTGCTGCCCGAACGGACTTTTCTGACTGCCGAGCTGTTTGCGCATAAGTCGAACACAAAAATCGTGTCGCTATAGATTCCGTGCATGTAGTGCGAGTGCGAGATGTTCTGTCCGTCAACCGAAACGACGCAGTCCGCCTTGATTTTTCTCTCCGCCAAAACTGAAAATGCTGTGTCGGTCGCAATCACGAAATATTTTTCCCTTTCGTCCTCGATTTTTTTGTACGTTTCGTTGAGTGAAGGCCCTGCTGCGATTATCGCCGCGATTTTTTCGTTCGGGATTTCGCCGATTGTTTTTTTGATGTCGGTTTTTATTTCCGATGCGACTTTCAGATTCTCAAAGATGTTTTTATGCCAGATTTTTCCGAAATGGCACTGAACCGAATAATCTGCCGAGACGATTTTGAGTGCCGACTGGATTTCCTTGATGATTTCCTTTTTTTCGTCAGGAAAAATGTTCTCCCATGAGCGCAGCGTTGCAATCGTCATGTCGCCGTGAATTGCCGGTTTGTAAGTTTCAATTATCTTCCTTTTTATATCGCTTTTCGTTGCCGCCTGAAATCGCTTTTCGCTATGGAGTTTTTGGATTTCAGGGAGTTTTTCAAGGAATCGTAAATCGGATTCGTCGTTTTCCGCCGCAATCACGTTCGATTCGGGGAATTTTTTCATGAGCGCGGAAATGTGGTACCCGCCTGCAAGCCCGACTACAACGAAAAATGCAGGGGACGCGAACTGGTTTGCAAAAGATTCTGCTTCCCGTTCAGGATTGTACTTTGAGTGGAGGGCGGTTTTGTTCACGAGCGGAATTTTTTCTCCGTTCTTCGATTCGATTATTTCTGTGTAATTCATTTTTTAGATTATGCTTTCAATTTCTGAAATCAGGTTCTGCTTTTTTTCTTCGAGCTTTTCGGTCAGTGCGATTTTCTTTTCCGGATTTCGCTCGCGTTTCAAAATCAGAATGTCCATCGGGAAAACTTCGTCCAGGAATTTTTCATCGCTGAGTGCTTTTTCGAGTTCTTCCAAGATGATTTTTTTCCGTTCGTCTCTTCCAAACTCAATATTTTCGCTTTTTCCGATGCGGATTTTTTCCTCTGGTTTTTCATTCCCGGAAAGTTTTTCCAATATTTTATCGAACTCGTTCCAGTTCACATCCCTTATGCTTCCGAGGTCGAAGTCGAATTTGAAATCATCCGAAAGCCTGAATACACGTTCTTTTGGCGTGTTGAATTTTTTCGAGTTTGCCTTGAACCAGTTCCTGTAAATTTCAAGTGACTGCCCGGAATTGAATCTTGATGATGTGAGCCTCGTTTCCTTCGTGTTCAGGCGGAAATCGGATTTTGCGGAATTCTCTTCCAATGCATTCGGCTGCGTGTGCTGGAATCCTTTTGCTGGGGCTTGGTCGAGTCCGCAAAGAAAAATCGCACCGTCCGTCATATCAAGCGCAAGTTCAAGCGCAGTTCCGCTTACAGTTCCGTTCCTTCTCGCTTTCGCTGCTTTTATGTTCAGCCGTTCCAGTATTTTTTTCTGGAACGAAGTCGCGTCATCGTAGAGCAGCGGAATTATCGGTTTCGTTCTCTCTGTTTCTTTCGGTGCTGCACTTTCCGTTGAAAGCGCAATCGGGATGCCAGCATTTTTTGAAAGCGGAAAGTGCAGATGACTTTTCGCCCAATATCCGCCGTCCGTGCTTATCACGAAATCGGGCGCAATGCCGTTTTCCATGAGCGTCATGAATGCTGATGAGACCGCAACCAAGAAGAATCTGCTTCTGTTTTCCTTGATTTTTGCAATCGACGAAAAGAGGCTTGTTCCCGATGCCGCAATCACAATCGGAAAAGAAGTTTTCCTATGCGATGAGCTTTCTGTGTCCAATGCGCAGATATTTTTTACGTTTGAAGCAAAAATCGCGGAATTCTTGAGCCAGCGTTTTGAAAAATATGAACGCGTCGTCATCACGTTTCTGCTTTTTAAAACTGCATTTCTGATTTTTTTCCATGCAATTTCGGATTCTTCTGGGAATGCGTTTCTGCTTGCGCTCCAGTCAACAAAAATCGACGAGCAGATTTTCTCTTCGCCCAAAAAATTGAAAATTTCATCGTCAAGATTTTCATCCGCATAAAAGATTTTGTCCCAAAGTTTGTCCGTCCCAAAGAATTCATCGGTAAAACGGATTGCATAGAGATTTGCTTTTGGAAAACGCTCGCGGACGAATTCGGCACAATACGAAAGGGCAGGCTCAAGCATGAATATGCACTGAGGCTCAAAATCCGCCTCTATTGTTTGCGCGAATCTCTGAGCCTCAGCTTTTGGGTTGTATTTCGAATGTAGAAATTTTCCGTTGCAGGAACAAGTTTTCTCTCCGTTCTTTGTTTCGGAAAATTGAATAACTGCTTCCGCCATGAATCAGCCTTTCTGAAGGAACATCAGAGTTCCTTTTTTGTTCGGGCAAATTCCTGCCATCAAAAGCAGAATCTGTTTTGAAACGTCTTCTCCGAGAAGTTCACGGAGCGTCGTCGCAATGTGGAACGATATGAGCTGGTCGTCAGGCTCGTCCTTCGCGAACATCGCAATCTTGATTTCGCCTTCCGTTCCGAGGTAAATGCAGTTCGGAGAGCGGAACAGTGGCTCGATTATCGCGTATGCCGTGTGCGCGACGGATTGTATGACTTTCTCTTTGATTTCGATTCTGTCAATCATGTCGAACTTTGAAAGTTTCCTCTCGACATCCGCGCTTTGAAGCGACTTTTCGACGCAGCTTTTCAGCGAGAGTATGAACAGGTGTGCTGCCGATATTTCAAGCCCCTTGTCGATGTTTTCTTCGAGAGTTGAAATTTTTATCTCGGTATTTTCCTGGACGAGCATCATGTTCTTGAGCGTGTTTGCGCTCTCTGCCGCATTCGGAAGCGTCACAGGCTCGTCGTCAATGAATTCCGCAATGACGCAAATCATCGGCATGTCTTTGTCGTTGAACGGCAAGAAATAGAGCGAATCTATCGAATCGATGATTTTATTGTCGAAAAGCTCCAGAAAAGAACCAAGCTCATTGAAATCTTTAGAGAAGCATTGCCATTCGGACGTTTTGGTGATTTTTCCGTTCCAAAAATCGCTTGAGGCAACGGAAGAAGCCACGGTTTTTGCGCTTAGCCCAAAAACGTTCAGGAGATGGTAGTAAGTGCTTGATGTCTTTTCCGTTGTGCAAGGAACGAATATTCCGACATGCTTGAATCCGTTCTTTTCTGCCCAAACGTCAAATTTCGGAGTTACCTCTGCAAGAACCGATGTGGCTCTTTGCAGAAGTCCACTTTTTGTTTTTGTTTCTTCCATACCGTTCAACTCTCATTTGATTATGCGAGACCGAGTTCCTTGAAGAGTTTCTTGTATGTCTCGAACTGCTCAGACTGAGCGAATTCTGCAATTTTCTCTTCAGGAAGATTTTCCAAAAGCTGATCCATATAAGAAAGCACAGACTTGATTTCTGCTTTCAAGTCGCTTGGAATCGATTCTTTGTCTTCCTCCGTTTCTGTCGGCTGCATCTCGTTCGTTTCTGAAATTGCAGGGTCAGAATTGAGGTAATCAATGTTCGAGTCTGACAATGCCTCGTCGATTGTCGGATCCTGTGAAAGATAGTCGGTGTCAACTGAATCTGTGATTTCCTCGTTGCTTTCCGGCAAATCGACTGAATCCTCTGCTGCTGCGGAATCCATTGCCTCGCCGATTGATGCAAGGTCTGTGTCGTTGTCGCCGTCAACTATCAAATCGTTTTTCATGTCAGAGCCGTCATCGTCAAATGAGAAGTCGTCCATCTCGTCTTCGATAGACGTGTCGTCGCCGATTCCGTCAATGTCAATTCCGTCAGGAAGCTCGCTTGAAACTTCTCCGCTGTCGATTACTGATTCGAGTGTCGAGTCTTCTACAGGGAGTTCATCGCTTTCGCTATTGTTCTCATCGATGTTCTCGATTGTGTCGGCAATTGAAGAATCAAGCTCCTTGTCGATTTCAGGCTCGCTCGTCTCTTTTTCAGCTGTTGCTTCTGAATTGATGACCGATTCGAGCGTCGAGTCTTCAACTGAATCGATTGTGCTGTCCTCTTCAGAATCTGCCGGCTGCTCGTTATCAAGTACAGGCTCGCTTTCTGATTCTGCCTGTGGTTCTTCGTCATTCTGCTCTGTCTCTTCAGGTCTCTGCTCCGGCTGGTCGAAGCTTCCTTCTTCTTCCGTGATTTCCGCAGTGTCCAGAATATTGTCGAGCTCGTCGAGCGAGAGCGCGATTGTGTCGTCATCGTCTGCGCTGTCGTTGAAGAATCCGCCTGAACTTTCTGTCTCTGGCTCTTCGCTCTCCTCTGTCTCTGGTTCAGGCTGTTCTTCAACTTCCTGACGAGGCGTGCTCTTGATGCTCTCGACATCGTGCTTGAGCGTTGAAATCTCGTCTTTCAGTGAAGAAAGCTGGCTTACAATCTGGCTGAGAATTGAATTTGTATCTGAAGCAGAAGTCTGGTTTTCTTCTTCGTTGCCCATAAGTGAAGCTGTCTCCTCATCAAATCTGTCTGGAATCTCGCTGTCGGCGAAGTCATTTTCTGCGTTTTCTTCGAAAGTTGTGTCGTCTTCGTCGCTTACAGTCGGCTCTTCTATTTCCTCAGAGCTTTCAGAATTGTCAGTCTGCTCTTCGCTCGGAACAATCGGTTCCTCGATTTCTTCGTCCGCAACGCTGTTTTCTTCGTCGAATGTAGGCTCGCCGATTGAATCTGAGACGACAGGCTCTTCGATTTCCTCGTCTGCGCTTTCTGATTCGCTTTCGCTGAAAAGCGGCTCATCCAACGAGTAGTCTTCCGCGGCTTCTTTGTCTTCGCTCGTGACTTCGAACGAGTCGTCTGCCTGCTCCGTTTCTGTGCTGCTTTCGCTTGTCGTGTCGTCGAAGCTCACGATGTTTCCGTTTTCGTCCTCGACAGAATCCATTATTTCGTCAATGTTGAACTCTGAATCCAAGTCGTCGGAGGTTGATGACGATTCAGCAGCTTCTTCCGTGCTCTCGAATTCCTCGTCATCATCGGCTTTTACGCTCATCTCGATTTTTTCGTCCGAATCTTCCGGCAAGTTCGAACCGCTGTCGTCGTCAAAGCCGAATTCGCTCAAGTCAACTTCCTCGGTGTCTCCGCTTGATTCAGCAGGCTTTTCTTCCTGTTCTGGCTCCGTCGTCTCGGCTTCAGCTGAATCGTCGCCGAATCCGAACTCGCTCAAATCGACATCTTCCGTTTCGCCGCTGCTTTCTGTGGTTTCGCTTGCGGCTTCCTCTTTCTGCGGTTCTTCTGCCGGAGAATCGTCGCCGAAACCGAATTCGCTCAAATCCACCGATTCTGTTCCGTCGTCGCTCGGAGCTGCGGATGAAGAGCTGTCATCGAGTGAGAACGTGTCTTCCGAATTGTTTTCTCCACTGTCGTCGAATGAAAGGCTTATGTCGATTGGACCGTCGTCATTTATGTTTTCGCTTGAATTATCCTTTATAACTATGTCAGAGCTTCCTGCGTTTTCTGCGCCGCTGTCGTCCGCTGTTTCCTCAGTTTCTGGCGTGCTTTCTTCCTCATCATCGTCAAGGAAAGAACTCGTTACGTCAGTCATTTCGTCTTCGCCTGCAGAAGTACCTGTTTCCTCGGATTCCGAATCGCTGAATCCAAAATCGTCCAGGGAAACGTCTTCCATCGATGATGTTGACGAAGTGTCAAAATCGCCGTCGATAGGTGCGTCAACAATGTTTGAGAGAGCGGCAAGTTCATCTGTTGAGAGGGCAGTATCATCTTCATCTGCAGTGAGACTAGAACTCTGCTCAGTATCCTCAAGCTTCGGTTCTGCCGATTCGCTTGAGTCAATTGTTCTTGGCGGCTTCTTAACCCAAACTCCGTAACTGTCGAGTTCATTTGCTTTTTCAGAATCGCTCATATATTTCCTCTCTAAAAAATAATTTGTTAATCAAGATGTTTTTCTATGTTTATCGGTTTTTGGTATTCAAAACTATAGGTATTTTACCCCATTTGGCGATTATCCGAAAGTCACATATATTTTTATTTTTTCGTTTTTGTCGCGTTTCAGAAATTCGTATGTGCTGCCGATACTTCTTATTGTTATGGCAAAAATGTTTCGCTTTTTGACAGCCGTGTTGGCTGGAACTTTCGTATATGTTTTGATTTCTCTTTCGTTCGGTAGGGACGGACTTTGGGCGGACGGTCAGCTTCGCGAGCAGAGGCAGATTTTGAGCGACAGGACTGAGGAAATCAAGAAGATAAATAACGGGCTCGAGCTTGAGTATACTGCGCTCAAAAAAGATCCTGATGTGATTGCTGCTTTTGCCAGAAAACTCGGATATGTGCGGAACGGAGAGAAAATCGTCAAGATAAACGGACTTGTCGCGGATGAGCAGTTCTATTTTGAGACCGGCAAGCCGCTTCGTTATGAGGAGCCTTTTTTCGTGCCTGAATGGTTCTGCAAAGTTACCGGCGTCCTCATGTTCTTTGTTGTCTATGCTTATTTGTGCCTCGAAGATATCAAGCAGAAACTTTCTGATTTCCGTGATATACGGCGTGGAAGAATGCCTGGTAAGCTTAGTGTTGCAAAAGTCGCAAAATAAGAAGGAACCTTATGATTTGTCGAAAAAGTGACGAGCGTTCTGCTCAGATTGCCATAGATTACATTCGCAGGGGGAAGGTCGTCGTGCTTCCGACCGATACTGTCTACGGTTTTTCGGGGATAGTTGACGGCAGGCATTATTCTTATCACACGGATGCGAAAATCCGAGATTTGAAGGGCAGGGACGAGAAAAAGCCTTTCATTCAGCTTATCGCGAAACCGGAAGATTTGAAGAAATACACCCGCGATGTCGTTCCTGACGAGCTTCTCGCATTGTGGCCGGGACCGTTGACGATTATTGTCCACACGTTCCTGGATTTTGATGACCGCGATACTCTGACGACGACTGCATTCAGATGTCCTGGAGATGAGTGGCTTCGGAATGTGATTGCGGGCTGCGGTGCGCCGATTTATTCGACCAGCGTTAACAAGAGCGGGCAGCCCGTTCTGGACAACATCGACCAGATAAAACGCGAATTCAAAAATGTCGAGCTGATTGTCGATGACGGCGACAAGAAAGGCGGAACTCCTTCCACGATAGTCAAAATCGAGGAGGACGGAAGCGTGACTGTTGTCAGGCAGGGCTCGGTTGTCGTGAACTTGTAGAATTTCCGAATAAAAATAAGACCCGTTCAATTTTTTTCGAACGGGTCTTTCTTTTGCTTTTTTGGGGCAGTTTTATTTTCTGAACCAGGTTGTTTTCAGAGTTCCTTCTTTTGCCGAGATTCCGTTCTCCGCCAGAAGAAGGGTCTTTTTTGTTCCGATCAGCTCGCCTGATTTTATCGTGAAATTCCACGCAATCGGAGTCGCTGTCGATGCCGCGTTCAATGCAATTTCTCTCGGCAGTTCCGGGAAGAACGATGCGTTTGATTTTCCGACCTGGCTGATTTCGATTTCTTTCGCGTTGCCTTTTGCATCCGCTTTTTTTATCGTGACTTTTATGTTCATCGTTGCGCCGTTCTTGAAGATTATGAATCCTCTTCCGCCTCTAAGAATCATTATTTTGTCTGTGAACGGCTCTCCGTACCACGTTCCTGAAAGCGACTCTATGTCGATGTTGCCGCTGAATGTCGTGACTGTGTTTCCCGATTCCGTCGAAGTTGAGTCCGCGATTGCGCCCTCTTTCTTCTCCGGCAGGAAATCCGAGAGAACGTCCTCGATTGCGGATTTTGCTCCGGAAAGTATTTTGTAGTAAGAATCGTATGTTTCGCTTTTAGTGTGGTAGATTTCGTCGTCCGGATTCATCGCGTTGAATTTGCAGTTCCACGTTTTCTGCAAGCTGTCGCTGACGATTTCGTCGATTTCCGCATAGAAAATGATGCTTGAATTTTCTTCCGAGAATTCAGGCAGCGATTGCATAGACTTTCCGCTGTCAGGTCTCTTGTCCTCGACCGTTATGTAGTTTATCGACTTCAGTTGGGTCAAAAAGATGTCCTGCGCCATCTTTATCATGTTCGAATCCGATGAGGCTGAGACTACTCCGTAATATACGACTTTTATTTGTTCGGAATAGCCTGTTGCGAATGTATAGAAAATGAATGACAGACAGAGCAGTATTTTTCTCATTTACAGACCTTAAAAATTCTATTCAAGACTTTTTCTGAAATCCCGCGCCATGTCTCTGTCCAGGTCTCTCTGCTTTATGGTTTCACGCTTGTCGTAGAGCTTCTTTCCTTTACAGATTCCCAATGTGAGTTTGACGCGTCCTTTTTTCAGATAGACATCCAACGGAACGAGTGTGTATCCTTTTTCATCGACTTTTCTCTGAAGTCTCTTTATCTCTTCTTTGTGGAGCAGCAGCTTCTTTTTTCTGTCCGGGTCATGGTTGAATATCGACGAGAATGAATATTCTGATATATGGAAATTCCTGACCCAAACTTCTCCGTTCACTATTTCTGCGAATGCGTCTGCCAGCGAAATTTTCCCGTCTTTCACGGATTTGACTTCCGAACCTTCAAGTGCGATTCCGCATTCGTATGAGTCTTCTATCGTATAATTGAAACGTGCTTTTTTATTCTGAGCTATTACCTTTACATTCTCTGTCATAACTTTTGAGTATATGCGGAAAAAAGTCTCCTTGCAAGTAAAGTCTTGAACTGATATTCTTTCAAAACCATGGACAACAATATCTACGCTATTTCTTACAAGATGCGCCAGGAGCTTTATCGCCGCATCGTTTCTATCATAAAAGTAATTCTAATCTGTTTTGTCGCGATTTCAATTTTCATGTCGTTCGTCATTTATCCCGTGATAAGCCGCTCGAATTCGATGTCGCCTGATATTTCTTCCGGCAGTTTCGAATTCGTTGTGCCGTTCCTTCGGAATCCTTCTCGCGGGGATGTAGTTCTCGTTCAGAATCACGAGCCTACGGATTTGAATGTCGTGAAGAAATTCATCAATCTTTGCTTTCTTTTTGTGACCGCCCGACAGTGGCAGCCGTTCGGTTCTGAGAATCGCTCCGGTGCGCTTCCTATGGTCAGGCGCGTCATCGGAATGCCCGGCGACACGATTTACATAGACAAGTACGTCGTTTATATCAGGCCGAAAAACGAAAATCATTTTCTTACGGAATTTGAATTCGACA
This sequence comes from Treponema sp., assembly GCA_017525605.1. Classification (GTDB taxonomy): domain Bacteria; phylum Spirochaetota; class Spirochaetia; order Treponematales; family Treponemataceae; genus Treponema_D. The sequence goes on from JAFXSM010000048.1 coordinate 91,546, forward strand.
AAAAATACGATGTTGAAATTTTCACTGCTCCGACCGACTGGGACATCAACCTCGGCGCGAAGTCGGGAACGAAAGAGATTGTGCTCGGCGAAGGTCAGTATTATCTTCTTGGCGACAACAGAATGGAATGCATCGACTCTCGCCTGTGGGGCCCTGTGAACAAGTCCGCAATAAAAGGCAAAGTCGTACTTCAGTATTTCCCGTTCAACAAATTCAAGGTTTTCTGATTTTGGAGACGTCGCTCTACATTCATATTCCGTTCTGCAGAAAAAAATGCGATTACTGCGACTTTTACAGCATTCCTTCGTCAAAACGAAAAGTTGACGGAAAGTCGCTTGAAAATGATTTGACGGATTCTTATGTCGAGGCCGTGCTGAATGAAGTTGCGTTTTATGCTGAATTGTACGGAATCTCGTCATGGAAAACTGTTTATGTCGGCGGCGGCACCCCGAGTTTGCTTTTGGCTTCGCAGCTTGCGCGTCTTTTTTCGGGCATAAAGGAAATCGCTCCGTTTTCTTGTGGATATGAAGCCACCGTTGAGATGAACCCCGACGACGTTCGCGATGATTTCATTGCTGCGTGCAAGAATTTTGGCGTGAATCGGCTTTCGCTCGGAATCCAGGCGCTCGATGACAATGCGCTTGGGAGTGTTCACAGGGGTTGTTCCGCTTTCGCTGCGCTAAAAGCAATTGAATATCTCGATTCTTCATGGAACGGCCGGCTTTCTGTTGATTTCATTGCAGGCCTTCCGAATCAGACTTACGCGTCTTTCAAAAATCAGTTCGAAAAAGTTTTTGCTCTCAAAAAAATCGACCACATCTCGCTGTATACGCTGACAATAGAAGAAAACACTCCGCTCGGGAAAAAAATCGATTCTGGAAAGCTTGATTTCTCTTTCGAGCGTGCCGACAAAATGTGGCTGATCGGCAGGAACATTCTGGAAAAAAACGGCTTCATGCAGTACGAAGTTTCGAATTTCTCAAAGCCCGGATTCGAAAGCATGCACAACAGCACTTACTGGAAGCTTGAAAATTATATCGGTTGCGGAGTGGGGGCGAGCGGAACTTGGTACGGAAAAAATCTTGACGACGATTTTGCGTGCCGATGGACGAACACGTTGTCTGTGCCGGCTTATGTTGATTTCTGGAACGATTTGCAGGATAAAAAAGAAGATTCGCTTTTGCGCGACTGCGAAATCATAGACAGGAAGACGCTTGAATTCGAATTTTTGATGATGGGATTCCGAATGAGGAAAGGCGTTTATGCGGAAGATTTTGAAAAACGCTTCGGAAAAAGCATTCTCGATTTTGAAAATTCTTCATGCAGAAAATTCGCCGACATTTTTTCGGAATGGAAAAAAAACAGGCTCGCCTCAACAAAAAAGGATTCCTCTGGGGAACGTTATTTTTTGAACCGAAGAGGAATCCTTCTTTTGAATATGTTTTTGGAAGAGCTTTTGTAGATGCCGAAATGAATTTCTGCATGACGAAATTATTCATCTTCGTTTTTTTCGTCGGATTTGCTCGTCGGTATCGTTATCGTGAATTCCGTGCCGATTCCTTTCTGCGATTTCACGTCGATTGTCCAGCCGTGCGTCGTTATTATCTTTTTCACGACCGAAAGACCGATTCCCATTCCGCTTTCACGCCGCGAATTCGAGCCGCGGTAGAACAAATCGAAAATCTTGTCGATGTCTTTTTTCTCGATTCCGCTTCCGGTGTCCGCAATTTTGATTTTGATTTCGCCATTCTCGGAAAATGCCACGATTCTGATTGTGTCGCCTTCGTTCGTGTACCTGACCGCGTTCGTGAAAAGGTTTTCCATCGCCCTCTGGAAAAGCAGCTTGTCGAACGGAATCTCGATTTCTTCGGGAATGTTTATGTCGCTTTCGACATTGCGCTTGAAAATTTCTCCTGTCGTGACGAAGCTTTTTGCGAATTCGTGAATCGTCGGCGCAATCTTCTGTTTTTTGAGCTGATGCTGCCATTCCGTCTGGTTGAGCTTAACGAAATTTATGAGCGTGTTTATCATCGTCTCCAGTTGTTCCGTCTTTTCGCTGATTATTTCTATCGGCTTCTTCATTTCTTCGACGGTCTCGAAAACTCCGTCGCTCATTGCTTCCGTGTATCCTTTGATGACTGCGACCGGCGTCCTAAGGTCGTGGCTTATTCCCATTATGAATTTCGCGCGCCGCTCTCCGTCGTCTTTCAGGTCTAGCCGCATCTTCTCAAGGTTTTTTGTCAGCCTCGTTATCTCGTTTTCGTTCCTCGGCTTTTTGTTCTCAAGTTCCACGTCAAGTTCGCCCGAAACGATTCTCTGAGTGTTTTTTTCTAGCAGCGTTATGGATTTCGTTATCGTGCTTGAGATGTGAATCGTCATCGGTATGCAGAATGCCTCGCTTATGACAATCAGAAGTATGAGCCAGAACAACGCCTTGTCCCATTTTTTTTCGTGGATGTGATTTTTTTGAAAATCCCTGTTGACCCGGCTTATGAGCATCATGTCGATGCTTTGGTCTTCGAGCGGCGGTGCGACAAACTGATAGAAATACTTGTTGCTCGTTTTTTTTATGTGATGAAAAAGCTGTTCGTCCGTAATCGTTTCCTGATTTTCGAATTCCGCGAAATTGGTGAGAAGGATTTCAGTTCTGTCCGCAATCAGCATGAATTCCACTTTTGGCGGAAGCGTTTTCATAACTTCCTTGAGAATGTCGGTGTCTTTTTCGGACATTTTCAGCTCCGACATTTTCAGTATTTTGTTGGAGCCGTCCATGAGGATTTTGTCCGGTCGCGTCAGATAATGGTAAATCGGCGGAAAAATCGAGCACAGGAACGGGACTGCGATTATCCCGATAAGAAAAAGCCTTAGTTGATTTTTTATTGTCATTTTTTTTCTATTAAAAAATAAATCTTATTCGCCCCTTGTGAATTTGTAGCCCATGCCGAATTCCGTCTTGAAATATTTCGGCGAGGAAGGGTCGTCCTCAATCTTTTTCCTTAGCCTCTGAATGTAGACCGCGACCGCCGTTATGTCGCCGAATTCCGATTTCCAAACGTCCTTGTAAATTGTTTCGGGGGTGAGGGCTTCGTTTTCATGCTTCACGAGGTATTCCAGGACTTTGTATTCCTTGTTCGAAAGCGGAATTTTTTCGGCTCCTTTTTTCAGGACGCAGCTGTTGAGCAGAATCTTGTACGGTCCGAACGAAAAAGTGTCTTCCGCCGCTGCCGAAACGTCCGAATTCCGTCTCAGGTTTGCATTCACTTTCGCAACAAGGACCCGCGGCGAAAAAGGCTTCGTGACGAATTCGTCCGCTCCGACTCCGAGCGCGTTTATGATGTCCTCGTCCTCGTCCCTTGCCGAAGCGACGATGACAGGAATCGTCGGCGTGTATTCTTTTCTGAATTTCTTGAGAAAGTCGAATCCGCTCATTCCCGGAAGGTTCAGGTCGAGTATCACGAGGTCGGGAAGATCTTTCGCGATGTATTCAAGCCCTTCCTCCGCGCTTCCCGCTATTTTCACTTCCATTTCGGCTTTTTTCAGGTACATTGCGACCAGCTCCGCCATTTCTGGAACATCTTCTATTATAAGAATCTTTGAACTCATGCGTAATTCTCCATTATTATTTGCTTATTCATTAAAATCTTTCGGAACTTCAATTTTAGAATAGGTTCTCTTGAAATTCATCTTTGATTTTGAAATTACAAAATGCTTTCAAAAAACTCAATAAAAAAAAAGAATCTAATAAAAAATTATAAAATTAATTCCGATATTGTAATTGGGATTTTTTGATTTTTGTCGTCGCTTGACTTCAATTTAAATCGAGGGGAAAATGAAAAAATGATTTCGGTGACAAGGTTGGACGGAAAGACCTATTGGCTCAATCCGCACATGATAGAGAGTATGGAACAGACGCCAGATTTGACAATCACGCTGTTGTCAGGAAAAAAGATTGTCGTCAAGGATACTCCGGGCGAAATCATCGAACGAATTGTTTCCTATCGCAGCCGTCTCGGCATACAAAAGCAAGAAATCTGAAAAAACAGTCATTTATAAAAAGAAAATAAAAGTAGGGAGAATTTACTTATGGATATAGCGTCATTGATTGGTGTTGTCGGCGGTGCCGCAGTAATCGTTCTTGGTGTTGCGACATCTGGAGGTTCGCTCGGTGGAATCATCGATATTCCGTCTTTGTTCGTAACAATCGGAGGTTCTTACGCCTCTCTGTTCATCGTCGCTCCGATGAAGCAGGCACTCGGCTTGTTCAAATGTATGGGGCGAATCTTCAAAACGTTCAACTACAACGAAGAGGAACTTATCCGTACTTTGTATAACCTTAGTGAAAGCGCGCGCCGTGAAGGTCTTCTTGCGCTTGATGATAAACTTAACGACCTTGAAGACAAGTTCATGAAAGAGTCTTTGAAGATGGTCGTCGATGGAACTGATGCGAACGTCGTAAGAAAAATCATGGAAGACGACATGAACCAGTGCGAAGAGCGTCACATGGCGATGATTAACGTCGTCAACCAGTGGGCAGGTTTCGGTCCAGGTTTCGGAATGATGGGTACCGTCATCGGTCTTATTGGTATGTTGAACAACTTGGAAGATAAGAGTTCCCTCGGTCCTAACATGGCTGTCGCTTTGATTACAACATTGTACGGTTCCATGCTTGCTAACTGGCTCGTCGGACCTGTCGCCCAGAAGCTCCTTGCTCAGAACAAGGCTGAGATGGCTGCTAAGCAGATGGTTATCGAGGGCGTTCTTTCAATCCAGCTCGGAGATAACCCTCGTATCCTTGCGCAGAAACTTGTCACGTTCCTTGATCCTAAACGCGCAGAGACAATCAGAGCGGAATTGATTAAGGATTAATGATTTTTTAGCGGGTAGGTGTTGCAATGGCAAAAGAAAAAAAAGAACCGGAAAAACCGTCAACCGCCTGGCAAGGTACTTATGGAGACATGATTACGCTCATGCTCTGCTTCTTCGTCATGTTGTACGATCCGTCGGAGATTGATGTGACGACGTTGTCACAGATTCAGGCTTCGTTCGATATTCAGTCTGATTCCGTCGATGCTCAGGCTATATCTGGTGGCGGTTCGCTTGCTGCAGGAAAACTCATGGATCTCGGAAACTCCGTCAGTACTCTTCCTTCTGCTGAAAAAGGAAAGTCTCTCGGTTTGTCGAAGAAAAAGGCAGTCAGCGTTTTCGCGCCGGAGATTCGTTCTTCGAAAATAACAGTTTCCAGCGATGAAAGGGGATTGGTCATAACTCTTGCTTCCGATGTTTTCTTTGAGGCAGGCCGCGCCGAGCTTGATATGAATGAAACTCGCGATGTATTGATAAAATTGGCTGATTTCTTTCAAGATTCTAATTTAAAAAACCGAAGATTTAGAATAGAGGGACATACGGATAGCGAGCCGCTTCCTGATGACAGCACGTTTGCTTCCAACTGGGAGTTGTCTGCTGCTCGTGCCGCTAACGTTCTTCATTATCTTTCGGATTTCGGCGTTGACGAGAAGCAGTTCTCAATCGCCGGATATGCTGATACGAGACCGATTCGTCCGAATGAGCCGCGTGAAGGTCAGGCGTATAACAGGCGCGTTGACATCGTGATTCTTGATGAAGGTCATTTTTAATCAGTTTCATTTGAGGTCGCATTACAGCGGCTTCTTGTGATATAAAAAAGTAAAAATATTTTAAGGGAGTTCAATATGGCTGAAAATACTGATGATGAAGTTGGAGCAGAAGGCGAAGGCGCAGCTCCAGCTGCGAAAACGGGAGTTCTTCCTGGTCTTCTGAAATGGATTGCAATCGGACTTGGTGCCGTAATTCTCATAGTTACGATTGTTGTCGTCACTGTTACGATTATGGGCGGTTCGAACAAGCAGGTTCCTTTGCAGGCTGTCGAAAGCGAGCTTAGCAGCCAGAAAGAAGTTTTGGACTGGTATCAGTCTCTCGGAGTTATCCGAACAAAAACTAGCGAGGTCAACCCTGCTTCTGTAGTTGTCGAGGTTGTTCTCGGATACAAAAAAGACGAGAAGACTACTTCAACTGAGATTACGCAGCGTACTGTTGAGTTGAAGGACTATTTGCGCCGTTTCTTCACGTCAAAGACGGCTGACGAATTGAATCCTGAAAATGAAGAGAAACTTAAGATTGAACTCAGAAATAGTATCAATGATAGTATTTTGAGCAACTCAAAGATTAAGGATGTCAGATTCATGCAGTTGGATGTTGTGAAACAGCAGCAGTAATTCTGTTTTGAATATTTGATGAAAGGGTGGAAGGCATGAACGAAGTTCTATCACAAGATGAAATCGATCAGCTGATGGCTACCATGAATAATGGTGCTCCGGCAGATGCTTTGGATGATTTCAAGCCAGAGAAAGAAACTAGAAAAATAAAGATTTATGATTTCAAGCGTCCGGACAAGTTCTCGAAAGAGCAGATCCGTACGATTTCAATCATGCATGAGACTTTTGGTCGTCTTACTTCCACGAGTCTTTCCGCACAGTTGCGTTCAATGGTTCATGTCCGTCTCGCTTCTGTTGACCAGCTGACTTATGAGGAATTTATCCGTTCGATTCCGACCCCTACTACTTTGGCGGTCATCAATATGGATCCGCTTAAGGGTAATGCGATTCTGGAAATTGACCCTTCAATCACGTTCCGCATCATCGAGCATTTGTTCGGTTGGTCGGACAAAAACCCGATTGAGAGCCCGAAGCCTGCAAACCGTGATTTGACTGACATCGAACAGTCGGTCATGGAAGGCATAATCGTCCGTATCCTTGCGAATATGCGTGAGGCTTGGACTCAGGTAATCGACCTCCGTCCTCGACTCGGTCAGATTGAGACGAACCCTCAGTTTGCTCAGATTGTCCCTCCTACTGAAATGGTTGTCCTTGTGACACTTGAGACAACGATTGGAAACGAAGAGGGAATGCTGAACTTCTGTATTCCGTATTTGACAATCGAACCTATTATTTCAAAACTTTCTTCACAGTTTTGGTTCAGTTCTGTCAGAAGAAATTCCACGACACAGTATCTGAACACTTTGAAAGAAAAACTTTCTGATGTCGATATGGATGTTGTTGCTGAAATCGGCAGCATAAATCTTCCGATTCGCGATGTCCTTTCGCTTCAGGTCGGTGATGTCGTGAAACTTTCGAATACGAAGGTCGGTGACCCTCTTGTTCTTAGCGTTGGAAATAAAAAGAAATTCTACTGTCAGCCTGGTATCGTCGGCAAAAAAATGGCAGTTCAGGTTATTGAAAAAATAGATAACGGTGATTCTGAAGAGTTTGAAGAATTGTCGGTAGAAGGAGATGAATCTTATGAGTGATGTCAGTGGTACAATTTCCCAGGATGAAATCGATGCGTTGCTCGGTGGCGTTGGTATTCCTGTTTCTGATGTAGCGATTGATGTGGGAACTCTTCAGACTTTCTATGACGGGATGAAGGATAAGGTTCTTGCCAATCTCAATGGCTTGTCAAGCCAGAATTTTGAAATTTCAGCGATTGTTGTCGAGTCGCTCAAGCGCGATCAGCTTTTGAGCAGACTTTCGGTTGATGTCGTCTCTGTTTATGTCGATTTCAACGCTGGTGCTACCGGAAGCCATTCATTCTTCATCGCTCCTGATTCAGCTGCAAAAATCGCAGGTGCTGATTCTTACAACGATGACGTTTCTGGAATGTTCCAGGAGTTGATAAACGGAATTTCCGGCGCGGAAATCACCAGCATTGGCGCAAAGCTTCCTGGTCTGGCTGCAGATCCTGCATCAATTTCAAACGGACCTTCTGCGACTGCAAATATCCCGGACGGTGTGTTCGCTTTGACCACATACACGTTTACTTTGGGAACTGAAACTTTCAATTTATACGAAGTACTTTCTGCAAATGCTGCGAATGCAATTGCTGATGCTCTTGGTGGCGGTTCTAAGCAGGACGCGCCGGCTCAGCAGCCTGTTCAGCAGCCTGTTATGAATCAGGGCGTCCAGATGCAGATGGGGCAGCCTATGATGAATCCGATGCAGATGGGAGGAATGCAGATGGGTGGAATGCAAATGGGCGGTATGCCGATGGGCGGCATGAACCCGATGATGGGAATGGGAACGCCAAATGTTCAGACCGTTCAGTATCCTAACCTTATGGGAAATGCTGCTGTAGGCGAGCAGGGCAATATCGGTCTCATCATGGACGTTTTCATGGAGATGACTGTAGAGCTCGGACGTGCGAAAAAGCAGATAAAGGACATCCTCGGAATGGGAGAAGGTACGATTATCGAGCTTGATAAACTTGCCGGCGAGCCTGTTGATATCCTCGTCAATCATAAGCCTATTGCAAAGGGTGAGGTCGTTGTCATCGATGAGAACTTCGGTGTCCGCGTTACTGAAATTCTTGCTCAGGGCGAACGTGTCAGCGATATGCACTGATTCTGAAAATCATATATTTTACAAATGGCATCTGTTAGGACTTTCGGCAGGTGCCATTTTTTATTTATAATAAAGATAAGAAAAAGTTGGGTGGGTAAATGTCAAAGTTGCTATTCAGATTAACTGCGATTTTCTTCTTGTTCGTTCCGGTTTTTTACGTGGGGGCTGAATCAGATGCTTCTGGCGATTCAAAATCGGACGAAACTATGTATAGTTTGGAAACTTCCGAGGAGAATATAAAAATCGATTCCCAGAATGAAAATTCTGACGGAAAAACTTCCATTGACGGAGCTACAGTTTGGGCATTCGTCAAGATGGTGATTGTTCTGCTCGTCGTTGTCGCGTGCATTTACGGAATGTTTGTTCTGTTCAAGCGCAATTCGATTTCTGACAGCGGTTCGGATCCTTTTTTGCGGAAAGTTTCCGGCATATCTCTTAGCCCAGGCAAATCCGTTCAGATTGTCACTCTGCTCGATAAAGCGTACTTGATTGGCGTTACGGATAATTCAATCACCTTGCTTGGCGAAGTTGATGACAAAGAGCTCGTCGATTCGATGAATGTTTATTCTGACAAAAACAGCAAGGTTTCTAGGCCGCGGACTTTCTCCGACGTTCTTGATTTGTTCATGTCGCACGGGAAAAATTCTGGAAGCGTGTTTTCTTCCGGTGCAGAGAGTGCGGCGGATATCCTGAAAAGGCAGCGTGAGAATTTCAATAAATCGGATAGGGGAGAGTGATATGTCATCAGATAAGAATAGCTTGAAATCGTCGTTGGTTGATTTCTTTTCGAGATGTTTTCCGAAGATTCTCGTCGTTGCTGTCGTCGTTGCCGCGTGTGTCGTCTTTCCGGCATCTTCCCAGTCATCGTCTTTCAGAAACAGAAACGGCATAACTGAAATGGACAGCGGAATAAGCAATGTCACGATTCCGAATCTTGACATCAACATAACACAGCCGAAGACTGGCGAGCAGGTTGCTTTTTCCGTTCAGCTGCTTCTCCTTCTTACAGTTCTTACGCTCGCGCCGAGCATTCTGATTCTCACAACTTGCTTCCTTCGTTTTTCGATAGTCCTCGATTTTATCAAGCGCGCGCTCTCTCTTCAGCAGGTTCCTCCGACGGCTGTACTGAACGGAATCGCGCTTTTTATGACGATTTTCGTGATGTGGCCGGTTCTGAGCCAGATATATTCGAAGTCCGTGAAGCCTCTTTCTGACGGGCAGATTTCGGTCGAGCAGGCGTATAAGGAAGCGGAAGCTCCGCTTCGAATCTTCATGTACAATCAGATGTCTGGCAAAAACGGCGGCACTTATATCGCGACGTTCATGAAAATGGCGAAATTGCCGCAACCGAAGAATCTTTCGGAAGTTCCGACGTATGTGATAATTCCTGCGTACATTCTGCATGAGCTTACGGTTGCATTCAAAATCGGCGTGTTCCTTTATATTCCGTTTATCGTAATCGATATGGTCGTCGCGAGCGTCCTCATGAGTATGGGTATGATGATGCTTCCGCCTGTGCAAATTTCCATGCCGTTCAAACTCATGCTTTTCGTTCTTGTTGACGGCTGGGGCTTATTGACGCAGCAGCTTTTTGCTTCTGTCGCGCTTTGATTTTTTTTGTACGGAGATTTGAAATATGACAATCGGTACTGTTATAAATTTGATGCAGGGCGGAATCCTCCGCATAATAATGCTTTGTGCTCCAGTTCTTGGCGCGGCTCTCATTGTCGGTCTCATCGTCGCGATTTTTCAGGCGACGACTTCGATTCAGGAGCAGACGCTCACGTTTTTGCCGAAGATGATAATGATTCTCATCATGCTTGCCCTGCTCGGCGGCTGGATGTTTTCGATGATGCGGAATTACACGATTGATTTGTTCAATATGATTCCAAGCCTCGCCCGTTGATTTTTTTTGTATTCGTTGTGTGGTGTAGATGCTCGGACAGATAGCTTCGAATGCGCCTGTGTACTTGCTTGTTGCAGTCAGGTGCTTTGCATTCATAATGGCACTTCCTTTTTTCTCGTCAAAGACTTTCTCAAGGATTGTCAAAGTCGCTCTTGCCGGGTATTTGGCATATCTGATTTATCCGCACGTCGATTTTTCCGCATATTCTCCGTTCATTCATTTTACGAAAGACGGCGGTGCGGACTTCTCGCTTGAGTACATTCTGCTGATTGTCGGTGAGGGGCTTATCGGTCTGACGATGGGGCTTTTTGTTTCGATAATCTTTGCTTCGTTCAGTTCTGCCGGTCAGTTTTTCTCTTTTCAGATGGGATTTTCTGCTTCCGAAGTCTACGATGCTTTGAATCAGGTCGAAAATCCGCTTATGGGGCAATATTTCAACCTTGTCGCGATGCTGATGTTCCTTCAGAACCGTTGGGCGCAGCTGCTTTTCACGAAAGTCGTCGCGTCCAGTTTCGAGGCGATGAACGCGCTTTCGATTGTCGCCGAGCGGGAGCGTCTTGTGCGTTTCCTTCTCGGCGGTCTGACGCAGCTTTTTTCGGACGCGTTCGTGATTTCTCTTCCAATAATGGGAACCCTTCTTCTGATTTCCGTGACGATGGGAATTTTGTCGAAGGCGGCTCCTCAGATGAACCTTCTCTCCGAAGGTTTCCCGATAATGATTCTGACTTCGTTTCTGATAATTTTGTCGTTGCTTCCTCAGCTTTGCGAATTCTTCACGCATTCTTTTGCGTCTGGATTTGAGGCGGTCGGAAGGTTCATGAATGCAGTTTACAATTCTGGGGGTGGGGCATGAGTTTTTCCGAGATTGATTTGCAGTGGTTCGCTGCCGAGGACGAAGGGCGAACTGAGGATCCTAGCGAATACAAACTTAAAAAGGCGAGGGACGAGGGACGTGTCGCGAAAAGCCATGAGCTTGCAGGTGCGCTTGTCATGCTCGTCACTGTGCTCGTGCTGATTGTCTGCGCGAAATTCCTTATGAGAAATTGTGCGGAGCTGATGGTTTATTTTTTCACACGCAGTGCGGATTCCTCGCCGTTTCAGGGGAAATATTTTTCCGTCTTCGTGATTTATCTTGCAAAAATGGTTCTTCCGCTCGTCGTTTCCGGTACTGTCGCCGGAATTTTGGCGAACATCATTCAGAACAAGGGCTTTCTTTTCAGCACGAAGCCGATTGAATTTCAGTTCTCGAAAATCACTCCTAAAGTCGGTCAGTACCTCAAAAAAACGATGTTCTCGTTCGAGGGCGGATTCAACATACTGAAATCTTTCTTCAAAGTCATCGTAATCGCTTTTGTCGCATATCTGGTGATTCGCTCGGATATGAAAGTCTTCCTCGAATTCTTGAATGTGTCGAACATAAGCGCGGCTGTCGGTCGGATTGCTTTTTCCGCCGCAAAAATACTCGTCATTGGTGCAGTTCTCTTCCTTCTTATTGCGATTCCTGATTATTTCGTTCAGAAAAAGCAGTTCATCGAGAGCATGAAGATGACGAAGCAGGAAGTGAAGCAGGAGTACAAGGAAATGGAAGGCGACCCTGACGTAAAGGCGAAGCTCGACCAGGCGCAGAGGCAGCTTTTGCAGAAGAATATGCCGCAGATGGTCGCAAAAAGCGATGTTGTCATAGCGAACCCTACTCATTTTGCGGTCGCGCTCCTTTATGACAAGCAGGTTGCCGATGCTCCTCAGGTCATGGCGAAAGGTGCCGACCAGGTTGCATTCCGAATCCGTGAGATTGCGCGCGAGAATGACGTTCCAATCGTGGAGAACAGACCGCTTGCGCGTGCTCTCTATGCAGAAACAGATGTAGGTGATATAATACCTATCGAGTATATCAACGCGATAGTTACGATTTATACTCAAATTGATTATCTAAACAAGCGCAAAATTTAAGTTCGTTTGAATTCGGGTGGGGAATAATGGCGAGCCGTCTGTCGAATTATTTAAAAAATATCCAAAATCATCTCGTAGCTGCCGCTGCGATTCTTGTGATTCTTATGCTTTTGATACCTGTTCCGGGTGTCATTTTGGACCTTTTGATGATAGGAAACATTGCGCTTTCTGTCATAATTCTGCTGGTCGTCCTGTATACTCCGAAAGCTTCTGATTTTTCTTCGTTCCCGCGTGTCATATTGTTTGCGACTTTGTACGGGCTTGCATTGAACGTTTGTTCGACACGTTTGATTCTGACTGAGGCGTTCAAGAAGACTTATGAAAATTTCCCGGCTGCGATGCTCAAGGCTTTTTCTTCTATCGTAACTGGTAATGCTGATAATCCTACTACGGGTCTTGTCATCGGTATGGTAATCTTCATCATTCTGATTATCATTCAGACAATCGTCATCACGAAAGGTGCCACCCGTGTTTCTGAAGTCGCGGCGCGCTTTTCATTGGACGCTATGAACAACAAATTTTTCGCGGTCGATTCTGAGCTTTCGTCTGGCTATATAACTGACGAGCAGGCTCGCGAAAAAAAAGCTTCTATTCAGCGTGATATCGATTTCTATTCGAGCATGGACGGAGCCTCGAAATTCGTAAGCGGAAACGTAAAGGCTGCGATTTTCATCACCGTCATAGATTTGGTCGCTGGTATCATAACCGGCGTTGCAATCGGCGGACTGGACATTTCGGTCGCCGCGAATATGTATTCTCGACTTACGATTGGTGATGGTCTTCTTGGTCAGCTTCCTTCGTTGTTGATTTCGTTTGCTACTGGTCTCATCGTTACTGGGAACTCTTCCGATGAGAATCTCGGAGATCAGCTCAAACAGCAGTTCACGTCAGACGGCCACGTTCAGATTATCAGCGGCGTGACTCTCGTTCTGATGGCTCTTATCCCAGGATTCCCGTGGTATCTTCTCTTGGTTGTCGGCGGGCTTATCATTTTCTGGGGATACAACCTTATCAAAAACAAAAATCTTTCGTTTGCGAAGAAACTCGAAGAAGAAAAGGCTGCAAAGGAAAAGGCGCAGAGCGGTGCTTCTGGCGAGGAAGTCAGTCCTGTCGTTCCTCTTGATGACCTTTCTCTTGAGCTTGGATTCGCGCTCATTCCTCTCGTGGATCAGCAGAAAGGCGCGGAATTGCTTGAGCGTGTCAAACGTATTCGCCGTGAGGCTGCGCTCGATCTCGGTCTTGTCATTCCGAAAATCCGAATAGTTGACAATATGACTCTCGACGCTAACGAATACAGTTTTAAAATCCGCGGAATCGAAGCTGGTCGCAGCACTATAAAACCCGGTTTCTATATGTGCATGAACACTGGTTCTGTAGCTCCTGGCGATGAGATAAAAGGTGAGCCGACTGTAGACCCGACATTCGGAGTTCCTGCCATTTGGGTCAGCGAGGACCAGCGTGCCGATGCCGAAAAAGCCGGATATGCAGTTGTTGACCCGCCGACGATTATTGCGACTCATCTTACTGAAATCATCCGCTCTCATGCTGCCGACATCCTCGGCCGTCAGGAAGTTTCTTCAATTATTGCAAAAATCAAGGAGACAAATCCTGTCGTCGTCGATGAGGTTCTTTCGACCTACAAATACACTTACGGCGAAATCGAGAAAGTTCTTCAGGGATTGCTCAGGGAGCAGGTCTCAATCAGAAATATCGTCGCCATTCTCGAAACTCTTGCAAATTACGGAATGTTCCCGCATAATCCGTGGGTTCTCATCGAAAAAGTCCGTGAGGCGCTCGGCCTTCAGATTTGTCTGCAGTACGTTGATCAGGACAGAAAATTGAGCGTTCTTCAGCTTTCTCAGTCAACGTCGGAGAAAATCTTGCAGCATGAAGTAGACCCGAAGGACGGAAGCGAGCCGTTTGTGGCGTTTGACCCTGTTGACGGCAGAAATTGGATTTCGGCTGTAAGTTCTGCGCTGGCTGCCGTTCGTGACAAGAATTATCTTCCAATCATCCTCTGTGCTGGCGAAGTTCGTCATCTCGTCCATTCTTCTATCGATAGAGAGATGCCGGGAACTGTCGTTATTTCGATTAATGAGGTTATGACTGCCGGAAATAATATAAAATTGGAAATACTTGGAGAGATAAATGCATAGTAGTTTTTCTGATATGAGCACTCCAAATAGAATTGAACAGAATCCGCTTGCGGCTATGGCCGGAAATTCGGATTCTGACCCTAAGAGAATCACTGGACGGACTTTGGAAGAATGCAAGAAGATGCTTTATACGATGTTCGGAAATCGATATGAAGTCATCGGTTCTCGGAATTTCTTGAAGGGTGGTTTTTTCGGTATCGGTCAAAAGGAATATTGCGAAGTCCGCTATATCGTTAAGCCAATGCCGATGTCTTCCGAGGAATCATTTGAGAAGAATCGCAAGGATTTGATGGAGAAATTGGCTGGCGGAAACGGTGGTGCGTTGTCGTTGTCGCAGCTTGCGAATATCGATAAGAAGCTTGAGGAACTCCAGAATTCAATAGATGCGAAACTTTCGAATATTTCAGTCAGTTCTGGAAATTCTGACCATGCGTCGATTCAAAAAATCGAGAATCTTCTTGTTCAGAACGAATTTTCGATTTCGTATATCAACGGAATAAAGAATAAGCTGAAATCGGAGCTTTCGGTTGAGGAACTTGATAATTTCGATTTGGTTCAGCGCACGGTCGTGGACTGGATTGGAAAGTCTATTCAGATTTTTCCTTATACTCCGAAACAGCCTCCGCATGTCGTTATTCTTGTCGGTCCTACCGGTGTCGGAAAGACGACGACAATCGCAAAACTTGCCGGAACTCTCGTGAAAAATGCGACTCAGAAGAAGCAGCCGAAGCCGAAAATCCGCATGATAACAATCGACCATACTCGTGTCGGTGCGGAGGAGCAGCTCAGGCGTTTCGGTGCGCTTATGGACGTTCCTGTCGATAAGGCTGAAAGTGCCGCCGATGTAAAGCAGATCTTCAATGCTTATAAATCCGATTTGGATTATCTTTTCATTGATACTCCTGGTTATAGTCCGAACGATTTTGAGAATATCGGAAAGATGTGCGGAATACTGGGAATTCCAGGCATGAATAAAGATGTTTATCTGACAATTACGGCATCTGTAAAGGCTCGTGATTTGGTGTCGATAATTCAAGTATACGAGCAATTCAATTATGACTCGGTGATTATAACAAAATGCGATGAGACTAGTGCTTTTGGAAACGTTCTCAGCGTGCTTTCCGAAAAACATAAGCCTATCGCATATATAACGGATGGGCAGCAGGTCCCTAAAAAAATTGAGAGGGCATCTGTTGTAAAGTTTTTGACCAATTTGAATGATTTCTACATTGACAGAAATCATATTGAAGAAGTTTTTTCTGAAAAATCAGAATTCTAAGTTAATAGAAAATAGGATGTTTATATGGAAGATCAGGCGCAGGAACTTCGTGAGTTGATGTCTGGACACAAGACAAAGATAATTGCAGTCACAAGCGGAAAAGGCGGTGTAGGCAAGACAAATGTCGCTGTGAACATGGCAATTGGATACGCTCAGCAGGGAAAAAAAGTCATTTTGATTGATGGTGATTTAGGTTTGGCGAACATAAATGTGCTGTTGAATGCAGTTCCGCAGTACAACCTTATGCAGGTCATCAACAAGCAGAAGACTATGCAGGAAATCATAACCGACACGGATTATGGTTTCAAATTCATCGCTGGTGCAAACGGATTCTCAAAAATCGCGAACCTTTCCGTCGATGAGCTTGATGATTTTGCAGACCAGTTCAGCCAGCTGAATGACGCTGACATTATTATCGTCGATACAGGTGCAGGTATCGCAAACAATGTTCTCCAGTTTGTTGCTGCCGCCGATGAAGTCTGTGTCGTGACAACTCCTGAGCCTACTGCGATTACTGATGCATACGGAATGATAAAAATCATCACGACTGAGTATGTTGACAGGGATATGAACATAAAGCTTCTTGTGAATCGCGTCCATTCCGATGACGAGGGAAAGCGCGTTTCAGAAAGAATCATCAGCATCGTTTCTCAGTTCTTGAACTATAAAGTCGAGTATGTGGGATTCATTTACGAAGACCCTGTCGTTCAGGCTTCTGTCATCAGGCAAAAACCGTTTATGGCGATAAACCCGAATTCAAAATCATCGCAGTGCGTGAAACATATAATCGCGAAAATCGATAAAACTGAGGTCGGAAATTCAGACGGTGTTTCTTCATTCTTGAAGAAATTTCTTAGAAGAAACTGATTTTTTTCACCGTTTTCCGTCTTTATGGAATACAATGGAAGATGTGTTGACGGTGTTTAAAACTTGACCGAATGTTTTTTTTATTTTAATCTGAAAAAATGAGGGGGGAAGGGGAATGATAAACCCTAAGTATATAACCATTGCTGCTGTAGTAGGGTTTTGTCTATCTTTTATTATCGGGCTTGTTTGTGGAGTTAGTATAGGTCGCATCCTTTTTCGTGCTTTTATCTTTGCATGTGTCTTCGCGCTCGTTGCTGTTGGTGTGTCCGTTGTTTTTTCGATTTTCCTGACTTCAAGCAATTCTTCGTCTGAGTTTGATTCTGCACCTTCTGGGACAAGTGGCTCCGTCGTGAATATTACGGTTGATGATGATGCGCTTCCTGATGATGAATTCTCTCCGAAATTTTCTGTGGAGAACAATAGAAAGTCATTGGGTGTTGATGCGTTGTCTGATAAAAACAACGAGTCCAAAAGTTCTGATTCTCCTGCAGCAGCTTCCGCGGTGGCTTCTGTTGCAAGTCCTGCCGCAAATCCTTCCAATGAAAATGAACCGGCTGCTGCGCCAGCTTTCAAGCCTTCGAATTTGGATGATATTACGAAAAAATCAGAGCCGTCGTCTGATGATATTTCTGATTTGCCTCCGATAGATGATTTGCCGGCTGATTCTGCATCTGGCTTTGAGTCTGTGAATGATGGTGGTTCTGGAACTTCATCCGTGAGCAGCAAGCCTACTTCGTCTGCTGTTCCTGAACAAAATGCTCAGCTGATGGCACAGGCCATCTCGACTATTTTGTCAAAGGATGAAGAGTGATTTTATAATCGTTTCAGTTAGTTAAAAAATAAGTTTGCAAAAAGGGTGTGGGATATGGATGTTGCAAAGTTACAAATCATAAATGATCAGGAAGAAGATGCTCTTTGGATGCAATTCGCAAAAAATAAGTCTCCGACTTTGCGTGATAAAATCATCAGAAAGTATATGCCTCTCGTGAAATATGTTGCGGGCAAGGTTTCTGTTGGACTTCCCGCTAGTATGGAATTTGACGATTTGGTTGGATTCGGTCAGTTCGGGCTTCTTGATGCCATAAATAAATATGATTTGAGCAAGAAGGTGAAATTCAAGACTTATGCCGTGACTCGCATCCGTGGTGCAATTTTCGATGAGATGAGGCAGCTCGACTGGGTTCCTCGTTCTGTTCGTCAAAAAACTAGGGAAATCGAAGACACGATAAGCGAGTTGGAGTCAAAACTTTCACGCCCGGCGACCGATGCCGAAATCGCAAAGGAAATGAATATCACGGAAGAGGAATATCAGCATACCGTTATGAAGATAAGCGGTACGAGCGTTTTGTCCCTCAACGACGTCTGGTATTCGGGCGATGACAGCGACCATGTGTCGATTGGTGACAGCATCGAATCTCCTCAGAGCTTGAACCCTGATGTTCAGGTGGAGCGCGATGAGGTCAGGAAAGTAATCATTCAGGCAATCGATGAGCTTCCTGAGAAAGAGAAGATGGTCATTGTCCTTTACTATCACGAAGATTTGACGTTCAAGGAGATTGGTCAGGTTCTTGATGTTTCTGAATCGCGAATATCGCAGCTTCATTCGAATGCAAATCTCCATTTGCGTGCCAAACTTACGAATTTCCGAAAAGGAATCTTTTAATATAATTGGTCGGGCTTTTGAGAGGATTGTATGGTAAAAATTGATAGAATAAAAAAAGACATGGCAGAGTTGCTTGCTATAGACAAAGGCATTGAGAGCATTGAGGTTCGTGCAGATACTCTCGACGAAGCCCTTGCCAATGCAGCCGTTCAGTTCGATACAAAAGTTTCCAATCTTGAGTATGAAGTTGTCGAGCGCGGGTTCAGCGGTGTGATTGGGTTTGCGAAAAAGCCTTGGGCAATACGCGTTTATCAGAATCCTACGACAGTCATCCAGTCCAAGAAATCTAAAGTTTCGGTCGTTGCCGAAGGTGCTGCTTCTGAAGACGAGGCAGAGAACAATATCATCAACGGAATTTACTACATACACAGGTTCGGTTCGGATATCGTTCTCAAAGTTGTGTTGCCGAAGAATGGCGGAACAGATGTCAATCCGAACGATATCGTCAGCGACTTGAATTTCCGCGCGGATACAATCAAATTCGATAAAGGCAAAATCGAGAAATTCGCGAAAGCCGGAACGGACGATGCTTATGAGATCATCGGAAGTTATAATCATGTTCCTGCGAATGATGCCGTATTCGTTGTTGATATAGCGAAAGACAGAAAATCCGTATTCGTCACGGTCACGCCGCCGGAAGTTGGCGGTGCCGACTTGATGGAAGACCAGATACGAAAAGCTGTCGAGGGGCAGGGAATCATGGCTGGAATCTCCGATGAGAAAATCAGCAATCTTGTCGATTCTCCTATTTACAATGCTCCTGTCGTTGTCGCGGAAGAGATTCCTCCAATCAACGGAAAAGATGCGTATATCGTCTACGACTTTGAGACTGACAAATCTAAGCTCCGTGCGACCGAAAACGATAATGGTCAGATTGACTTCAAGGAAACTAACAGAATCCAGAACAGGGTTAAGGGCGACAAGCTTGCATGGAAAGTCCCGGCGGAAAAAGGAAAGGCTGGAAAGACGCTCTTTGCAGAGTATCTTGAGGCCACTGACGGAAAGGATATTCCGCTTCCTATCGGAAAATGCACGAGGGTCGGCGATGACGGAATATCGATTATTGCTGATGCGAATGGTCAGGTTCTTCTCGTCAACGACAAAGTTACGATTGAGCCGGTCATGGAACTTGCTGCCGTCAACCTCAAGAACGGCGGAAACATCGATTTCAACGGAAAGGTCATCGTCAAGGGAAATATCGAGGACGGTTTCTCTGTCAAGGCAGCCGGCAACATCGAAGTTTCTGGAAACGTCGGTGCTTGTCATCTCAAATCGGATGGAAATATCATTGTTTCTCAAGGTATCATCGGTCGCGACGAGGCGAAAATCGAATGTGTCGGAAGCCTTTGGGCGAAGTTCATTGAAAGTTCTGAAATCCACGTTGATGAAAATCTCATAGTTCAGGAATCGATAATGTCGAGCGTCGTCGAGGCGCAGAAGAAGATTGTCCTGACCGGAAAGAAAGCGCAGATTGCTGGTGGACGATTGTCCGCTACCGAGATGATTTCTGCGAAGACAATCGGCGTTGCCGGAAAGCCTACCGAGCTTACTGTTGGTGTCGATCCGAAGCTGAAGAGGCATCTTGAGGAACTTCAGGCTGCCCAGAACGAGAACATGAAGCGCATGGACGAAATCGATGCGAATATTGTTGCCCTCGAAAACCAGAAGAAGATGCGAAAGGCTCTTCCGAAAGAAAAAGAAGAGAGCTTGAAGGCATTCGTCGAGGAAAAGAAGGTCGTTACCGAGCAGAGCTACGAATACAACGAGGAGATTACGCAGATTCTCAACCGCATAAAGCAGTTGCGTAGCGTTGGCCGTGTTTATGCGTCCGGAACCGTTTATTCCGGCGTTACGATTTACATCCGCGACGAAAAGGAAGAGGTTCATTCGGAAGTCAAGAACGTTATGTACGAGCTTGACCTTGAGACGCGTCTCGTGAAGCGCAGCAAATTTGTTCAGCCTGACTTGAGCGACTTGAAAGGCCCTGACGGTTACAGCTCCGACTAGTCGTTTTGAATTTTTACATGCAAGAAGAGTTTTCTTCTTGCATTTTTTTTGCAAAAACGCCGTAAAAATTGCAAAACATTTTGCTTGACAGAAAAACTTTTTTGTTTTATAAATTGCAACCATGTTGCAAAAGTTGTATCACACAAAAACGACAGAGCTAATTTCTCAGTTCATACACGAAAATATGGAGCGTGGTTTTACTGCGGGTGAATTGTCGTCGTTTCTGAAAGAGAACGGTGTAAGTGTGAACAAGACAACTGTCTACAGGAATCTCGACAAGATGACGGAGAGCGGAAAACTCATAAAGCATAAATCGATGCTTACGGATTCGTTCGTCTATCAGAATGCGGACGATGAGGGGCACTGCGCGGAGCATATTCATTTCCAGTGCTGCAAGTGCGGCTCCGTGATTCATCTTTCTGACGAGAAAACAAGCGAGTATCTGAAATCCATCTCGGAGGAGCTTGGGCTTCAGATAAATCTGAATCTTTCATCATTGAATGGAATTTGTCAAAAATGCAGAGCAAAAAATTAGACAGTCGCAGAGCGTTTTTGGCAGTCATCCTGCTTGCATTCACAATTTTCTCTGTTTTGTATCAATCGCACGAAATGTACCATGATTGCTCTGGGGACGGCTGTCAGATTTGCTATGTCCTTCAGGTCTGCGAGCAGAACATAAAGCTTCTTTCTCTTGCATTTGCTTTTGCGGTAGTTTTTTCTGCCTTCGTCCATATAAAAATATCAACAGTTTTTTTGGGCAGAAAAATCAATTTCGTAAAAAGCACTCTCATCTCACAGAAAATCCGGCTGAACGATTAGAATTTTTCCTTTCACGTCACGAAATCAAAAAATCAATCACAAAAGGAAAATTCAAAATGAAAAAACCGGTCACTCTCATAACGGGATATTTAGGTTCCGGCAAGACAACTCTTCTCAACGAAATCTTGCGCCAGGAAAAAAGAAAGGTCGCTCTCATCGTGAACGACATGGGAAGCATCAACATCGATGCTGCGATAATCAGAAAAAACGGCTCGGCGGTAGCGGAGTGCGCGATGTACGAGATGCAGAACGGCTGCATCTGCTGCACGTTGCGCGACGAATTCTTGCAGCAGGTCGAGAAAATTTCGGAGGACGATTCGATTGAGACTGTCTTCGTCGAGGCTTCCGGTATCAGCGACCCGGGGGCGATTGCGGCTTCGTTCCTTGCGTATGAGGAAGAGCAGGGCGACACGAATGTTTATCTTTCGAACATCGTTACCGTTGTGGATGCCGACAGAATCTACAGGGAATTCATGACCGACCTTGAGAATTATGACGAGAAAGATGAGAACGGGCTTGCCGGAAACGACATCACGACGCTCATCGTTGACCAGATTGAATTCTGCAACACGATCGTCCTGAACAAAATCGACTTGCTTGACGAGATGCAGATTCGTCAGGTCGAGAAAATCATCCGAGATTTCCAGCCTAAAGCGGAAATCATACGAACATCGCAGGGAAAAGTCGAAATCGAGAAAATCACGTCGAATCAGAAATTCAATTATGAGATGGTCGATTCGTCTTCGGCAATTCAGAAAGCGATAAATTCCCTTTCCGACAAAAATCGCGGCTTTACTGACGAATACGGAATCTCAAGTTTCGCGTACGAGCACAAAAAGCCGTTCGACCAGAAAAAATTCATGGATTTCATAAATTCAGACTTCCCGAAAGAGCTTATTCGCGCGAAAGGGTACATCTGGTTCAAGGATAGGCCGCAGGATGTCCTTCTTTTCGAGCAGGCTGGAAGAAATTCTTCCGTTATGGCAGTTGCGTATTGGGTTGCGGCGTTGGACGAGAAAACTCGGAACGAATGTTTGGAAAACGACGAGGAGCTTCGCTCGTCATGGGACCCTCAGTATGGCGACAGGGTGAATCAGATTGTGTTCATCGGAAAAAATTACAACAAGAGCAAGATTCTTTCGAGACTTGAAGAATGTCTTGCATGATTTGATTTGGAGAAAAAAAATGAAAAATATTTTGAAAATGTTCGCGGTGTTGTGCTTGTTTGCTTGTTCGGCGTTTGCGTTTGCCGCAAAAAAATCGATTGTCTGCGTGACCTATCCTGAATATGACTGGGTGATGAATATACTCGGCGAAAAATCCAAGTCGTTCGACGTTACTCTCATTCAGAACAACGGAACCGACCTTCACAGCTATCAGCCGTCTGTAAAGGACGTTGCGAAAATCTCGAAGTGCGACATCCTCGTTTATGTCGGCGGCGAGAGCGACGAATGGGTCGAAAAGGCTGTTTCGAACGCGAAAAACAAAAAAATGGTCGTCGTCAACATGATGGAAGTTCTCGGCGACAAAGTCCGCGAGGAAGAGGTCGTTGAGGGAATGCAGGCAGAGGAAGAAGATGAGCATGACGAGCATGACGGTCACGACCACGACTCTCATCATCACGACGAGAATGAGGAAATCGAGTACGACGAGCATGTTTGGCTTTCTCTGAAATACGCCGCTACGATTACGAAGGAGATTTCGAATCAGATTCAGAAACTCGATTCTGCAAATGCCGCTGTGTACAAGGCGAATACTGACGCGTACACAAAATCGCTTTCGGCTTTGGATGCGGAAGCCGAAAAAATTGTTGCGTCTTCTTCAAAAAAGACAATCCTGTTCGCAGACCGCTATCCGTTCAGGTATTTTTCTGACGATTACGGACTGAAATATTACGCGGCATTCGTCGGTTGCAGCGCGGAATCCGAGGCGAATTTCGAGACTGTCGTTTTCCTCTCGAAAAAAGTTGACGAGCTTTCATTGGGAGCAGTCCTCACGATTGAGAAAAGCGACAAAAAAATCGCGAAGACTGTCGTTTCGAACACGAAAAGCAAAAATCAGCAGATTCTTGAGATGGATTCTCTGCAGTCCGTCACTCAAAGTGAAATCAAAGGCGGAAGAACGTATCTTTCGGCGATGAAGAAAAATCTCGAAGTGCTGAAAAAGGCACTCAACTAAAATTCAATTAAAAAGGTAGAAAATGGCTCTTTTGGAATGCAAAAATCTTTGCTTGGGATACGGTTCTAAAATCGTGCAGGAAAATCTGACTTTCTCGGTGGAGAAGGGCGATTACTTTTTTATGATAGGCGAAAACGGCAGCGGAAAATCGACTCTGATGAAAACTCTCTTGGGCTTCGTGAAACCGCTTGGCGGAACTATCAAATATTCTTCCGAATGGAACAGAAAAGGACTCGGCTATCTTCCGCAGACAAGCGAGATTCAGAAAACTTTTCCTGCAACCGTTTGGGAAATCGTGCTCTCCGGCTGCCAGTCAGGTCTCGGCTTTTTTCCGTTTTACAAAAAATCCGATTACGAAAAAGCGGAGATGAATCTGGCGAAACTCGGGATGCAATCTTTTGCGAAAAAGAGCTTCAGGGAATTGTCGGGCGGTCAGCAGCAGCGCGTGCTTCTTGCGCGTACTTTGTGCGCTGCCCGCAATGTCCTCGTCCTTGATGAGCCTGCAAAGGGCTTCGACTCGGAGATTACGGAGACGATGTACAGTTTGCTTTCGCAGCTGAACGACGGCGGAATGACCGTGATTACAATCAGCCACGACCTTGATGCCGCGAAAAGATGCGGAAGCAGAATTTTGAAACTCGGAAAAACATGGGAGATTGTGAAATGACGGAACTTTTTGAAACATTGTCGATGTATCTTGAATTTCCGTTCGTCCGGTACGCGTTTCTTGCGGGCACGATGATTGCGCTTGCGTCTTCGCTTCTCGGTGTCACGCTCGTCCTCAAGCGTTTTTCGTACATCGGAGACGGCCTTTCCCATGCGGCATTCGGAGCGATGGCTGTTGCGTCTGTGCTAAAGTTTTCGAACAGCACGATTTTCGTTCTGCCGGTGACCGTCCTGTGTGCGATTCTGACTCTCTGCGCAAAGGAAAATTCAAAGATAAAAGGGGATGCGAGCGTCGCGATGATTTCTGTCGGTGCGCTCGCGTTCGGCTATTTTCTTATGAATATTTTCTCTCCGCCTGCAAATCTTTCTGGCGACGTGTGCAGCACTTTGTTCGGCTCGACTCTGATTCTGACTCTCACGAAGGCTGACATGATTTTTTCTGTGGAAATTTCGGTTTTCGTCATTCTCTTTTTCATTTTTTTCTACAACAAGATTTTCGCGATTACGTTCGACGAGGATTTTGCGTTTGCCTGCGGAACCCGCACGAAAATCCTGAACGTGGTTCTCGCTTCCGTCATCGCGACTGTAATCGTCCTTGCGATGAATCTCGTCGGCACGCTTTTGATTTCCGCGCTCATCATTTTTCCGTCCGTGTCTTCGATGCTGATTTTCAGAAGTTTCAGGAGCGTCACTGTCGCTTCGTGCGTTTTTTCTGTGTTCGGTGCGCTTGTCGGAATTCTCGTCTCGATATTGACTGAAACGCCTGTCGGTTCGACGATTGTGATGATTGATATCGGAATTTTTGCTGTTTGCAAAATCATTTCTGTGATAAGAAAATAGAAGAAAACTGAAATAGAAAAAATAGACGGAGAAATCAAAAATGAAAAAAATCCTTGCAGCATTCGCTCTTTTCGTTTGCATCGCATTCTGTTCAGCTTCTGCGGAAAATTTTCTTTCGGTGAAAAGGCAGAAGAAAATCACGCCGACCACGAAAATAAACTACGACTTTACGAAGCTGAATTACAACATCGCGTCCGGACTTTTGTTCGACATGCTTGTGTCCCCTGATAAATATGTGAACAAGACCATGAAAATCCACGGGCAGTTTTATTCTGAGAACCACGACGGAATGAGAAGCTTTGCGATTCTGATTTGGGATTTGACTGGGTGCTGCCCTACCGGCATGATGGTCGCTCCTCTTTCCGAGATGAAATATCCGAATGATTTTCCGAAAAATGATGAATTTGTGACAGTCACGGGCTTCCTTGAAAAGATTAAAAGCGGTGAAGATGAGTCGCTTTATCTTGTCGCGGAAAAATGGGAATAACCGATTTTTTTTTCGATTTTTCGCTATTTTTTTCCTGCTATTTCTTTTCAAGCGGGCTGAATTTCAGCACAAAAAAAGCGGCTGCGATTATCGGGAGCAGTGCGAACAAAAACGAATAATTCCCGATTTGCTTCCATAAAATAAAACATGACGCGACTCCTATATGAAACGAAATCAGCGTGAGCCCGAAAAATTTCGCTTTCAGGCAGAATCCTTTGTCCTTGTTGAAGACGATTTCAGTCAGTGCGGAAAAGCATTGCTTCAGGTTGTTCGTCGAAAAAATTGTGGAGCTTGTGAACCCGTATGCGCCCGAGAAACTTGACCATTGGAATGACATTGCGAAAAAAGTCGGGTACATTGCGACTGTCGCCGGCATTTTTTCGGGGAGGAACGGGATTAACGCGGCTGTCATTGCGTCGGCTGCGAGTGCCATTAAACGCACGTCAAGGTTTGTCCTTCGTTTCAGCAGTGTCACGGAAAATATTGGAATCAGATAGATGATTGCGCCAAGAAAGTGCA
This sequence comes from Treponema sp., assembly GCA_017525605.1. Classification (GTDB taxonomy): domain Bacteria; phylum Spirochaetota; class Spirochaetia; order Treponematales; family Treponemataceae; genus Treponema_D. The sequence goes on from JAFXSM010000048.1 coordinate 117,315, forward strand.
GGAGAAAAGTTTTGGGGCTGCCCGAAAGTGCAAGGACTACGATTTCTATCATGTTTGCTGTTTGGGCAGAGCCGAAAACGAAAGCTATGTTAAGGATTGGAAACAATCCCAAAAATCCGCCGATGAATGCGATAAAGTAATGTATGACTGCATCAAAATCATCTTTTTTCATTGTGCAATCAGAATAGCGGATTTTCGGGATTTAATATATCAGACTTTGAACTGGTCAATCTGAGAGCCAATCTGGTTGATTGACGTTTTCATCTTGCCTGCAATTTCCGTCAGCATTGCGCCGGTGTTGTTTATCTTCTTTGCACCGACAGACATTTCTTCCATGCTGTTTTTCATGACGAGCGTCGCATCCTGAAGCCGGCGCACTTCGTCGAGAATCTGCTTGTTTCCGATTGACATCTCTTCGGAAGCCGTGCGGACTTCGATTGTGCTGTCGTTCATCGTGTGGAGCGAGTCGGTTATCTGGCGTGAACCTTCCTGCTGCTCTTCCATTGCGGATTTTATCTGGCGGACGAGCTGGTCTGTCTCGTGAATCTTTTCTGCGACGATTGAGAATGCCGAGCTTGATTCTTCCGATGCCGTGACGACGCTTCCGATTGAATTCTTGATGCTTGAAAGCTGGTCGCCGATTGTCTTCGACTGCGTTGTGGAAGTTTCGGAAAGCTTTCTGATTTCGTCCGCGACTACTGCGAATCCCTTTCCGGCTTCTCCAGCGTGTGCAGCTTCGATTGCGGCGTTCATAGCCAAGAGGTTCGTCTGCGAAGCGATTGCCGCGATTGCCGCGTTCGCTTCTTGAAGCATGTTCGACTGCTGCTCGATTTCCTGGATTCGCTTGTTGACGTGCTGCTGCTTTTCCGCGCCGTTCTTTGCCTGTGCAGAAAGCGAGTCGAATGAATTCGCCATTTTGTCCACCGACTGGTTGACCGACGCGATGTTTCCGATCATCTCCTCGACAGCGGATGATGCGTTGCTTACGCCCTGCGACTGGTTTTCAATCATTCGCTCAAGAGACTCGATGTTCGATGCGATTTCGTTCACCGCGCCTGCCGTCTGCGAAACGCTGTCGCTCTGGTTGTTTATCTGAGCGTGCATACTGTCGATGTTCGCGATGATTTCCGTTATCGACGAGCTTGTTTCTTCCATGCTGTAGTCCAAATTTTCTCCTGCAGCAGAAAGAAGCTCTTTCGAATCTTTTATGTCGCTGATGATAGTCTGCAATTTTCCCGAGAACTGGTTGAAACCGCGCACGAGATCTCCGATTTCGTCCTTGCTCTTTGTCTTGATTCTCTTCGTCAAATCCGCGTTTCCGTTTGCGATTTCCGTCACAGCGTCTTTTACGATTTCGATTGGTGTTACGATTGTGTGCGAGATGATGATTGAAATAGCGATTCCCAAAATGAGACCGACGAGCGAGAAAATCAGAATCATCTTTACTGCCCTGTGGATGTCCTGTAGAAGCTCGTTGCGCGGACCGACCGTGACGAACATCCAGCCGCTTTCTTTTGAGAGTGCCCTTGCCGCAAAATACTGTCCGTTTCCGTCATCTGGAAGAAAGAATGTCGAGCCTTCTTTTATGTCACCGTAATAATCCTGAAGATTGAATTCCGCAAAGAAATTCTCTTTCATGAGTTTTGACGAGTCCTCGTTCGTTACATATCGTCCGCTTTTGTCGAGGATGAATGATTTTCCTGATGCTGAAAGCCTGATTGGGGCGACGAGCGCGTTCAGGTCTCCGAGTTTCAGGTCGAGCGAAACTACGCCTGCGAATCTTCCGCCTTTTGAAACGCTTGTTGCAAGTGCCGCGACCATTGAATTTGTGACGCTGTCGAGATACGGATCCGAGAAATTCACAGTTCCGCTTAGTACGCCCTGTCCTGCCTTGTACCATGCGCGTGTCGTTTGGTCGTAGTCGCTTGGAGGATTCCATCTGTCGTTCGCCCAGAAAAATCCGCCGTCCTTGACTGGGACTGCGCCTGAATAATAAAGCTCCGAAAAGTTGCCCTTTCCGTTCAGAAGTTTCTCGAAGAAATTTTCGATGTCCTCCTGATTATCTTCGTGCGTGTTCAGATAATGGCTGACTGTGTGAACGATGCTTATAGGCTCTTGCATGAAGTGGTTTATCTGATGATACCCCTGCATGATTTTGTCATCGGCATCTTCTTTTGTCTGTGCCATCAGCGTTCTGTACTGGATTGCAATTATCGGAATTGTGATGAGGATAATTGAGAACAAAACCAGAGCAACGTTTGATGAGATTAGCTTCATTCGTATGGATTTCAAAATACATCTCCTTGAATATGTCTGTTAAATCGGCATGAAAGTTAGATTAATATTGTTTTGCTAGAATATGAAAATATTCTAAATGTTTTTTCATTATAGCACAGAAAAGCGATGTTATGAAAAAAAAGCGGATAAAAATGTTGGGGGGAAGTGGATTCGGAACGGGAGGTGTGGAAATGTTAGGGAGATGCTTTGTCAAGTGAAAAAAATCTGCGGAATTATTCCGTTTATAATATAGTATTCTATAGACAATGAACTCAAAGAAAGATTTATCCGAACGCGACATCATCACTAAATATATTCTCCCCGCAATAGAGAACGCTGGCTGGGACAAACAGACTCAGATTCGTGAAGAAGTGACTTTTACAGACGGGCGGTGCGGGAATGCAGCAGGCTTTGGAATATGCGGGGACACTTGATATTCCTGTCGCAATTTCAAGCAACGGGTACGGATTCTTGATTCAATACCGAAAGAACTGCGGCTGTTCCGACTCCGCTCAACAACCGTGCTTCGACTTACCTCCAGAAAACTCGGCAAGCAAGACGCGAAGCGGATTGCTGCAAACGCTCGACAAGGCTCTTATGCAGGAGTATTTTGGGTGATGTTTGCCTTAAATGTGGTAAAATGAAGCAATGGAGGTTATAGGAAAAAGTTATTTCGTTATCAAAAAAATGTATTGGTAAAGATTCTGTAAAAGAAATATACCTACGTCATCTTTGATTGAAAAAAATGGAGGATGACGAAATGGCAAAGAAAGTATACAAGTCCATCACGCAGCTGGTGGGAAACACTCCGCTTGTGGAGCTGACAAACTACGAGAAAAAACTCAATCTCAAGGCAAAGATTTTTGCGAAACTCGAATATTTCAACCCGGAAAGCAGCGTGAAGGACAGAATCGCGCTCAACATGCTCGAAACCGCGGAGAAAAAGGGGCTTATCACTCCGGGAAAGACTACGATAGTCGAAACGACTTCTGGAAACACGGGAATCGCGGTGGCGGCGTTCGCGGCCGCAAAGGGATACAAATTCGTCGTCTACATTCAGGATGAAGTCAGCATAGAGCGTAAGCAGGTCATAAAAGCGTTCGGTGCGAAGCTGATAAACTTGAGTGAAGTCCCCGAGTATGTGGAAGTCCTCGATGAGACCGGCGGAGATTTTGTCGCCGGAATAAAAGTCTTGAAAGAAAAAGTCATTCCGAAAATCGAAAACAGCTTCTTCATAGACCAAGTGTCGAATCCGGCGAATCCAGAGGCGCACTACAACACGACCGCGCGTGAAATCTGGAACGACACGGAAGGCGACGTCGACATTTTCGTCGCCTGCGCGGGAACCGGCGGAACGATTACAGGAACTGGAAGATTCCTCAAAGAGAAGAAGCCGTCCGTGAAAGTCGTGGGCGTTCAGCCGCCGGTGAATGACGTAATCGTGACTGGCGTCCACAATTTTACTGATGTCCAAAAAGAGCGCGTTCCGCAAGTTTTGAACAAGGAATACATCGACGATGTAGTCACGATTGTTCCCGATTCCGCTTTCGAGGCAGCCCGCCTTCTTGCGAGGACGGACGGAATCCTTGTGGGAATTTCAAGCGGAGCGGCTCTTTCCGTTGCGACGGATTTGGCGAAATCGGACGAGAACGAAGGAAAGAACATCGTCGTAATCCTTCCCGACACAGGCCTGCGCTATCTGAGCACAAACCTGTTCGCATGACGTTGGCTTGTGTTTATCGTGAGAGCGTCTTGAAGTGCTCCACGACAAGGTTTCCCGATTCAGTCAAATCCGAGCTTGTCCAGCCGGAAGTCTTCGAGCAGCTTGATTGAATCGCCGAGGCCGTCTCGCTCTTGTTCGAGAGGCTCCAGTTCATGTGGCTGATGTTGTATTTTTTACGCCTTGAACGGTTTCACAAAAAAAAGACTGCCTACAGAAAGTTCGATATTGTGAGGCAAAATGTAACCTTCTGTCACAACCACCAGTCGATTTTTTATTAAAATCAGATTTTGGTGGTATAATTAATGACTAATATGGATTCCAAAAGCAGCCTTTCCGAACGTGACATCATCACAAAGTTCATTCTCCCTGCAATTGAGCAATCTGGCTGGAACAAGCAGACTCAGGTTCGCGAAGAAGTTACTTTTACGGCAGGGCGTATTTTTGTAAGAGGAAGTTACACATACTACGGGTGAGATTTTGCAGATGCTGAGCTATTCGTTTAAGAAGAGTGAAGAATTGCTCGATGAACTAAAGCAACTCTAAAAATTTTTTCATCATTGCGCCCCCCAAAAAAAATGCGATGTTTGCATTCCCCAATCGAAACTGCAAACATCGCACTGTTAGTCGTCTTGTGATTCCTACTTGCTCAGCAGCCTGAAACATTTCAGTTCGGCGTTGTACGCTACGCCGAAGTCGTCTTCCTCTTGCGGGGCTTTTCCCTGCATGAAGAAATTCTCAAGCAGCTTGATGTAGTATTTCGCGACGTTGTCGCTTGGTTTTTCTTCCGAGAGCTTTTTGAATTTGTCCCGTGCGGATTCGTATTTTCCGCTGTCGAAATCCTGCATCGCGACTTCCCAGTTTGCGACGTACTGCAAAAGTCCTTCGTCTGCGTTTTCTTTTGTCGAAAGCGGCTCGTAAAGAGTCAGCGGAGTGTTCACGTTAACGACCTGGACTTTGTCGAGCCGCCTGCAGATGATTCCGTCCGCAAGCTTTTTGTACGTCGCCTCGCTCATGAGTATTCCGAACGTCGAGTACTGCTTGTTGACGCCCTCAAGTCGGCTTGCAAGGTTCACGTTGTTTCCCATCATGGTGTAGTTCTTCTTGTTTTCGCTTCCCATGTAGCCAGCAATCATCTCGCCCGAGTTGATTCCGATTCGCGTGAAAATCTGCTTGTTGTTTTTTACCATTATGCTGAATGCCGAGTAGAGCGCGTCCGGCATTTCCTCCGGTTTCTCTTTCGAAGCGATTTCCCTGATTTCCTCGTTCATCACTTTTTCGGCGGCTTTCATCTTGAGCGCGGCTTTCACTGCTCTCGTCGCGTTGTCGCCCATTTTCAGCGGCGCACCCACGAGCGCGATTATCGCGTCTCCCTCGTATTTGTCGATTGTTCCGCCTTCCGCCATGATTATGTCGCTCATCTTCGTCAGGTAATAATTCAGAAGCGCGACTAGTTCGCCTGCCGTGAGAAGTTCGCTGAACGACGAGAATTTCTGGATGTCGGTGAAGATTGCGGTCATGTCCACGCTTTCGCCGCCGAGCTTGAAACTGTCAGGCTGCGCGACAATCTGATTCACGACATCTTTCGAAAGGCACTGGCTGAATGCGTTCGTGATGAATTTCTTGTCCTTCGAAGCCGCGAGGAATCCCGTCACAATCGTCGAGATGTACGCGAACACGGAAGAAATCAGCGGAACAATCTCGCCGACATAGATTCTCGTCGATTTGTAGATGACGATTAGAACCGCGCTTTCCGTGAAAATCAGGAGGAAGCCGACGAAAATCTTCGCGCCTGTTGATTTTATCGCCGCAGTGACGTACACGATGAGAATCGCGAAAAGCAATGCGTAGATAATCGAAACGTAGACAGGGGACTCGCCGACGAAATCCTGGTTCAGAATCTGGTTCACGAGAGTGTAATGTGCGCCCGGAAGCGGATACTGCGCCTCGTACTGGTTCACGCCGTAGTCCGAAGTGCTCGTGGCGCAAGTTCCGATTATGCAGATTGCGGAAGAGAGCTGCTTTTTCAGGGAGTCGTACAGCTTCGTGTATTCCTCGATGTAGTCAGCCTCTCCGTCCTCTTCCATGTACATTCGGAGGAGCGAAATCCTGTATATGTCGCCGATTGAGACATAGTTGTAATCGTTGAACATCATCGCAGGATATTTGAGAATCACTTTTCCGTCGTTTCCGCGCGGAATCTCGATGTCCTTCGTCGTTCCGTCCGGAAGCTGCGCGTCTTTCAATGTGATTTTCTTGCTTTCGACTATTACGTTTGTCGTCTTGAATTTTTTCAGGAGGGCAGGGAGCGAAAGCTGGGCGTAGTAGTTGCCCTTGTATTTCGCGACCGGATTCAATCTTCTGTAGTAGTTGTCGCTGTCGGGAACCGCATTCACGAAGCCCGCTCCTGCCGCGTACTGCATGAAATTCGGAATCGTCGATATCGCGCCGGTGTATTCCTGCGTCGTCGTGTCGTTTTTTACCGTGACGTTCTTGAGGATTCCCTTTTCGTCCATCAAAGTTTTTGATTCATCTGCAATTTCAGTTGAATAGTCGAACGTGAAATTGAAATAAGTCACTTTGGAATTTTTGAGGGATTCTTCCATTGTCTCGTCAGGCCAGAACGGCTCGAAATTGTCGTTCACGCTTGCCTTCGCGCTGTCGATGAAACTAAGGTCGAACACAATCGATTCGACTCCCATTTCTTCCATGACGGAAATGCAGTCGGCATAGACATCGCGGGTGAAAGGGAACGAGCCGATTGTGTCTATCGCAAAGTCGTCGATGCCGACCATGACAACATCATCCCGGATTTGCGTTGACGGCAGAAAACGCTGGAAGAGGTCAGAGAATTTTGCCTCTGCCGTTGTGAAAAGGAACAGCGAGGCAGAGGCAACGCATGAGAGCGGAATGAGAAACGAAAATGCCTTTCGTTTAGTCATCAAGCTCTCCCTCAGCCATTACGTCGGAAGCCCTTGAAGAAGCCGTTGCCGTGCCTTTTCCTTTCTTTGCACTTGAGCCTGACATTCCGAGCTTCGTTTCAATCAGCTCCGAGACAGTCGCCTTTTTCGGAGTGCGCAGTGTGATGTCCTTTCCGTCCGCTGTAATCACCAGTTTCGAATTCGTTCCGAGCGTTACGACCGTCTCGTCGCTCACCGTCATGCCGGCTTTCACTGGATTCGTCTTTTTTCCGTCTTCGTATGTGACTTTCCCGGAAACTGATTTGACCTCATAGTCCTTTGCCGATGCGAAGAATGCCGTCAGCGCGAGCAATGCTCCCGCAATAAAAATAGATTTTTTCATAAAATCCTCCTTATGAATTATGAATCTGCTAAAAAAATCGCTGAAAATTCAGTGTTGTTTGTTGATTTTTATTTTATGTACCGGAGAACTTTCTCGAATGACGGAAGTTCAATGTCCGCGTCCGATTCGGGAATGCTCACCGCCTTGTATGTCTTCCATGCGTCGCTCATCGGGTAGAGCCTAGCCTCGTCTTTTTTGCTCGCGCTCTTCCATTGATTGTATCCCGTGCTCCGTGAAATTTCAAAATTCTCCTGGCAGACAGTCGTCTCAAGCGGAATCCATGTTTTGCCTTCCGCGATTATGTATCTGCCGTCCCTGATTGTCTCGGCGGCTTTTTCTGGCGCGACACCTGCATCGATTGCCATGAGGATGTGTCCTGGAATCGTGATGAACGCTGTCGAGATTCCGATTGACTCGAAAAGCGCGCAGTTCAATATTGAAAGGTCGTCGCAGTCGCCGCCCGAATACAGGAGCGTCTGATAAGGAAACTGCAAGAAGTCCACGTCCTTTGTCTCGTTGGAAGTGAACGGGCTTGTCGGGTCTTTTACATAGCTGATTCCGTATGCCTTGAGGGTCGCGAAGATTCCCCTTGCGAACGAGATGTTTGCCGTGTAGTCGTTCTGCGGATTTTTTATGATGAGCGATTTTGCGAATTTGGAGATTTTGTTCGCAGCTCCGTCGTGGCTGCTTACGAACGCGGCAGCCCTTCTGTCGTCGTCCCAACTCATCGCGTTCCTGTTGAGTGCGGTGAAGTCGAGGACTTTCTCGAACGTGACTTTTTTCTTCAGCGAGCGGTACGAGACGATGACTTTTCCTTCCGTTTTGTGCGCCATGAGCGAGTTCAGGATTGTCTCGTTCAGGAATGCGGTGAGGTTTGCGGAGAAGACTTCGTTGCGCTCCACGCTGTCGATTTTTGCGCAGACTTTCGGGTTCTGCATGTATTCGCCGATGAGAACGGAAACCGTCACGTCGTCGATTCTGTTTTCCTCGCCGTTGAAGAATGTCAGCGTGCCGAACGGATTTTCGTTATAGTAGCTGTAGAACACAGGGAAAATCGGCTCTTTCTCGCATTCGTCAAGTTCCACGCTGCTCTGCTTGAATATTCCCTTCGTGAAGCTGTATTTGATGCTGAGTCCGAGGTCGAACTTTTTTGCGAAATCGTCCGGCTTGTATGCGAATTTGCTCATTCCCATGAAAAGCCCGACTTTCAGCTCCGGGAACGCGTAGAAATCCGCGAAAATCCTTCCGCCTGTGTGAAGTCCGCTCTGCGCGTCTGTGCCTTTGTCCTCGACTTTTGGGAACTGCCAGAACCCTCCGAAGAATTCTGCCCCCGCGCCGAATCTGTCGTGAATCCTGCAAACATAAATCAGCGACAAATCTCCGTAGTAGAGCGGCGTTGTTTCGAGCGTCATCGCCTTGATGCCCGCGATTCCGCCCTGCAAGCCGAACCCTATCTTGTCGCGTCCCCTTACAGTGAACGGAAAAAGATCGAATGCGAGCGAAGTGGAAAGCGAATTGTCGAAATCGTCCGACATGTGAAAGTCAATCTGCGGCAGAAGCGCAACTTCAAAGTCAAGCGCGTCTAGATTCAGATTCGACTGGAGGAAAATCAGAAATGCAAGAAAGAGAACCGAAATTTTCTTCATTTGTCATTCTCCGATAAGAGCCTTGATTTTTTTGACTCCGGCAAGTGCCGTCTTGTTCTCCGGGTCTTTCGCAAGAACCTTGTTGTACATTCCGAGTGCCGACCTGTACGCTTTCTGCGCCGTGTAGACCATTCCCATGTTGTTCATCGACGAAATCGTTCCGAGCTTCTGGTATTCAGCAAGTGCCTCGTTGTACATTCCCGCGCGGACATAAGAATCTGCAAGACGCTTAGTGTCGCCTGCCGCGCGGAATTTTTTGATGAGCACCGTAATCTCGTTGTTGATGTAATAATTCGTAGCTTCGTTAACGGCACGGACGATTGCGTCCTTGCTCGGATTTTTGTACGAGCCGCTGTAACCCGAGAACGTGACAGGCGGATACGTCTCCCAAGCAGTGTGTGTGTCAACGATTTCGAAAAGCCCGTCATCTTCTTCCGTTTGCGCGCTCTGCATTGCTGAAATCTTCTTTGCCGCAGCAATGCGAGCCTGAGTGAATCCTTTCTGGAAATTCTTCATGCTGAGCGCGAGCCAAGTCGTGTTCTCGTCTGAAATCACGTCGTCGCCAGTGAACTGGTTCTGCTTTTTGTCAGGCGCGATTCCAGTGTCCACAAGGACGAGGAAATCGTCGTCAGATGCGATGTAGCCTGTTCCGATTCCGAAACATTCGAGGCATGAGCAGACGAGGATTCCCAAATCGTCATAATCGCCGCTCAGAAGATTCAGCGTCTGAAGCGGATACTGAACCGAGTCGTTCTCGTCGCCCGTTCTGAATTTCGTGTAAGGCGTGAGAGTGTCTTCCGAATAGATGATTCCCGCGAGCCTGAGACCTTCCATGATTGCAGCCGCATACTGCAGCGGAGAATTCATTCCAGGCTTTAAGTTGATTATTTCCGCACCCGCAATGTATTTTGCAACTTCAAGAAGTTCCGGTGCGCCGTTGTCGATGAAACACGCAAGGGATGCCGGGTCGTTCCAGGAGAAACTGTTCCTGTGCTTCACGTCGAGCACGATGTTCTGGACTTCCGTAAGATGCTTTCCCAAAAATCTGTATTTTATGACAAGCTCTCCGTTTATTTTTCCGTCCTCGCTGAATCTCAGAATCTCAGGCCCGAAATCCGCGTAAATCGGAACTTCTTTGGCTTTGTATCTGTTAATAGAAGAAATCACCTCGCACTCTTTGTCGGACGAAGTGTATTTTCCTGCCCTGAAGCTCACATGCACGTCCGAAACTTCCGCCGAGCTCATGTTGCGGATCGTCGCGTAGCCGAGCGGAACAGTTTTGTACATTGAGGAATAGACCGGGAACATCGACGAATCCTGCTCGAAACTGATGAAGAAGTTGTCCGAGCTTGATTTTTTGTTCGTCGAGAAATTCAGTTTCGCGCTCAAACCAACGAACGGAGCCGAGATGAACGAATCTCCGTCAAGCGAGAACGATTTGTAGCCGCCAGTTGCGTTCAGCACGAAATTCTGCGTGAAGCGGAATCCCGCCTCCCCGAAAATGCGGTAGTATGTTCCTTTTCCGCTTGTCGTGACGCTCGGCGCGTTTATCGATGTCGAGTGAATTCCGTATGAGCCGTTCGCGCTCAAATAAAGCCTCGAAAGAGGGTAGTAATAAAGGCCGCCGCTTATTCCGCCCATGAATATGCTGAAATTTTCGTCAAGCGATTCCTGCTTTACCGAATCGAATCCGCCCTCGACACCGACCGTGACGATATTGAACAAATCCACGTCGAAATTCGCCATGACTCCGCCCCCCGTCCCCAGATTCTCCTCCGACGGAAATGCCAGTTCCGGCGAAAGCCTAAGCGCAAAGTCGAGTGAAAACGCATTCGCCATAAATCCAAGTGCAACCGCGAATGCCGATATAACTTTTTTCATTTTTCCGCTCCGTTTATAAAACTCTCCATTGAACAGCATTTTATTATACAGCATGTTTAATTGATTTTAATTATTTTCTGTGGACGTTCGATATCGCGCTTGTGCCGTCAGCAAAATGCGCGACGACAACGTAGCTCTTTGCGTCTTCCGGCAAAGATGATATCGGAACGTTGTAGTTGCTTGATGATGAAATCTGCTTCGGATTCAGCTCCCGTGCGCGTCGCTCCCATTCGTTGATGTCCGTTCCGTAGCCGTCTTCCTTTATGCTGTAGAGCGTGTGAACGAATGCAGGCGCGTCGCAGAAAATAGTGATTCCACCATTTGCATCAAGTAAGTTGTGGAACGAGCCTGTGTTAGTTCCGACGTATTTGTAGACTGGGTAGGAGTTGATGTCGCCGTTGAAAACGTCGATAGAATTACGCTCAGATGAATAATCTCCTTTACTATAGCGACCTTCGCGTTCCTGATCATAACAGCCATAATCCCCTAGATAAGCCTGTATTCCGCACTTTAGGAATTTACCGCTTGCGGCCGAGACATTCACTCCGCTTTTAGTGGTGGTGTATGAAGAATAATTGCTGTCCGATAGGTAGAGATTTAAATTAATATCTTTCCAGCCCTCAGAATTATCAAAGTATTGAATTCCTGCAATAAAATTCCTTCTTTCATTACTCCAACCAACTCTTTCTGTCACATAACGCTGATCTCCAAAAGTCTGTTTCATAGTCAATGTAGTTCCAGACAAGGTTATTTCCGGTAGATTCTTATATGTTTCGACATCATGATAAGTGACGGCTTTCAAAAGATAATTACCATTTGAGTCTGTGAGTTTTATAGCAAGCACATAATGACCGTCATCCATATCGTAAACAGGAACCCACATTTTGTAGCCTGTGTTTCGCTCTGTTGCAAGCGGGTAAATCCAGTCAAATGTAGATTTTCCTTTTCTAATGTAAGAAAAAAGTTCATTTCCTTCAGAATCAGTTTTTAGCGTCGGGAGTTCGCTGCTCATTGAATTTGGATCATATTCAATCCAATAATATTCATAGTCATGAGCACCTGTTTCAACACGCAAAGCGTCCGAACCTTTGTCCTTAAAAAGATAATTTATATTGCTGTATGTCTTTTTGTAGTTAGTGTAAGCGCAGCAATACCACTGCAAATCTATGAAATAGTTTTTTCCCGTCTTGTCGTAATCAAAAAGATTATAAGTGTGATAGTAATAATAGGAATTAACGTTTGGAGCGGGCGCATAGTTATCGATTACAGGGAGCGTGATTTCTTTGCATCCTTTTACTGTGACGGTGGAATCACTCTTTAATGTTGCTATCGCTCCGACGGTATATGTTTTTCCATCCACAAGCGCAGACGAAAAAGTAATTGTCGGGTTATAAAATGAATAAGTAGTACCAGATGATTCGTAATAGTACTTTAAATCAAAGAGGTCAGAACATTCATTCCCTTCAGAATCTGTTATAGAAATATTTTCTATTGTCGTTTTGCATGTTTCAGTATTGGCACCACAAGAAACGACATCGGTTGTATCGAAGTCAACTGCATAAGAGTCTGAATACGAAAGAGAACCAAGCGTCACTTTTTCCTTAATTGGAGCTCCATAAAGATAATGCGTATTAATGTCAGTGTATTTATACCGCGGTACGGCATAGCAGGTTATATTTGCCACAGAACCTAAATAGGCATCCGAAAGAGTAAGATATGAACCTATGTTTCCATCTGTATCACTATAGGGAACGGAATCATACGGAAAATTAATGTGAGTCAGAACTGTTGTCCCTCCAAGCGAAGGACCATACCCCCAAAGATTTCTCGATATTGAATCTAGGTTTAATGCTGTATAGAAGTCAGCTATATATTTTGTATTTTTCTCAATATTGCAGAGAGACATGAGTTTTTTAGCAATACCTTCATTCCAGCCGTCTACATCAATTTTTGAAATCCAAGTTGAATCAGAATAATTAGATGCAAGATTATTTATAGTCGATAAAGTACTTGTTTTTTTAGAATTTAAATCAGCCTCATTTTCATCAGTCCACTCAAACTCATAAAAATACATAAACTCAACGGCATCGGCGTTCTCAAGAGAAGATTTTGTGCTTACAGGAGTTACATAGGAAGAACTTACACCGTAATTTACAGTTATTCCACCAGCTGGAAGATAGGCCGTTATTTCTTTTTCATTGCCGACAGTATCTTTTACTACTGCACGCACAAGTGTGTCTGCGGTTTCATCAGTTTTATCAAGGACAAAATATTTTGTATATTCTGATTCTTCCACATATTCCGCCAGATATTCGACTCCGCTTACAGTGTAATATATGGACACATTGTTCTTTTCTGTAATGGCTGAAGTCTGAGAAAGCCAATTGTCATCAGATAATCCATAAATATAAATCTTTTTGTAAAATGATGAAAAATCGTCACAATCATAATACGGGCGTCCGCCATTGAATCCACATTTACTATAATAATTTGTATTATATCCCGAACTTTCATCATACTGTGCATCGAAAGTAGCATACGGATAAAACCAGGTTGTCGGATTCGGGAATTCATTATACAAATACACATACGGCTGTGAAATTTCCGTATCCCTTATGAATGAGTATGATTTTGTGTCCGGGCATTCGTTGTCGCAGTAGTCGTAGAGCTTGAATTCGATGTCGATTTTTCCGTCCGAGTATTCGTCGGCTGGAAACTCCAGCTTGTACGGGCCGAATTCGTAAATGTTCTCGCTTGTCGAAACGAAATTTTCTGTCTGCGTGTCTGTCGTGTTCATGTATGTCGGCGGAATGATTTTTCCGTTTGCGGTCAGGTAATATGCGCCGCTTCCTTTGTCTTCCGCCATGCAGTAAATCCAGACGAAATCTTTTATGTGGAAGTCCTCCGATTCTTCATAACTTGCAGACGTGCTTATTAGGTTCTGCTCCTGTCCGCTTTCAAGTCCGAGCGATTCTTTTGTTTTTGCCACGCGGAAGTCGACGAAAAGGGGGGAATCGTTGTCGTGCGTGGAATTGATTTTGAATGTGTAGTCGGAAAAGTTCGAGAGTTCCTCGCCGCTTTCGCTTTTTATGCCCTCGTCGGCTTTTATCGTTATGAGCGCAGTTCCGCTTGTTATGACAGGATTCTCACGGATTGCCGCGAATTTCATCGTGTAGCCGTTGTTTATGACGATTGGCTCGCTGTAATGCGAGCTGAGGTCTATGCCTTCCGACGACACGATTTTTATTTTTTCTTTTGCCGTTGAAAAATCAACTTTGTCGGAAAACGTGACTAATATGGAAGAATCTCGCGGGACACCTCCGTCCTTGTTTTCTGGCGTGACGGATTTTATGACGAAAATCTCCTTGCACGCCGGCGTGATAATCGGCGAGCCCGAAATCTGGTTCGACGACTTTATTGCCGTTATCTTCGTGGTCGCGCTTTTCGGGTTTTCGATTCTGATTGCGCTTGAGTCCGTGCATGTCCATTCCTCAAACGCAAACCCGTTCGCGACCGTGAATTTGACTTCGAAACTGTCGCCTTTTTTCAGGCTCTGCGACGTGACGTTCAGCTGACCGTGCATCGGGTTCGCGAGGATTATGTTCACCGTGAAAGGCGTTTCGTTCGCGCGGTCGATGTCGCTTTCCAGCTGCTCCTTGAACTCCCCGCCCGAAAGGAAATTCGCGCATGAAGAGATGACGAGAACAATTGCGCAAAAAAGTGAAAGGGAAGAATATCCAAAGATTTTTTTCATAAGCGGTACCTCTTTTATTGAATGCTTTTAATCCGATTTCTTCTACATGTTTCAAGTTTATTATAATTTATTTGAGTAAACTTTTGTGTTAATTTTAAGGCTTTATCTGATTTTTTTATGGAATTTTTGAAGTCCGCTCTTCTTTGTGTGTTATAATTTTTTATCTTTCAACTTTCGATTTATCAACTTTCAACTTAAAAAAGGAGCATATTAATGAAGATAACTGAATCAATCAGATACATCGGCGTTGACGACCACAAAATCGACCTTTTCGAGGGGCAGTTCGTTGTTCCTCTCGGAATGTCGTACAACTCGTATGCGATTCTCGACGAGAAAATTGCCGTAATGGACAGCGTTGACGCTTCGTTCGGCGATGAGTGGCTTTCGAATCTGAAAAGGGAAATCGGCGGGCGGAATCCCGATTACCTCGTCGTCCAGCACATGGAGATGGACCATTCCGCGAACATCAAGAGCTTCATGGAAGCTTTCCCTTCCGCAAAAATCGTCTCGTCAAAAATGGCGTTCGTGATGATGAAAAGCTATTTCGGAACGGATTTCTCCGACAGGCAGGTTGTCGTTGCCGACGGGGCAAAGCTGGAGCTTGGAAAGCACACATTGAATTTTATCGCGGCTCCGAACGTTCACTGGCCGGAAGTTTTGTTCACTTATGACGAATGCGACAAAGTGCTTTTTTCCGCTGACGGATTCGGCAAATTCGGAGCGAACGACGTTGAAGACCCCGAAGGCTGGGCTTGCGAGGCTCGTCGCTATTATTTCGGAATCGTCGGAAAATTCGGTGCGAACGTGCAGGCTGTCCTGAAAAAAGCTTCCGCGCTCGACATAAAAATCATCGCGCCGCTTCACGGCCCAGTTCTTTCTGAAGATGTCACTTCGTATGTCGCTCTTTATGACACATGGTCAAGCTACGGGGTTGAAAGCGATGGCGTTGTAATCGCGTACACTTCTGTCTACGGGAACACGAAAGCCGTCGCAAATAAGCTTTCCGAAATATTGAAGTCGAAAGGCTGCCAGAAAGTCGTCGTTTCCGACCTTGCCCGCGAGGACACTTACGAATGCGTTGAGGATGCCTTCCGCTACGGAAAACTCGTCCTTGCGACAAC
>JAFXSM010000049.1 GCA_017525605.1 Treponema sp.
GGGACGACGTTCATCCACTGCGGCTGCACAAGGTTCATGTCCTGAAGCATCACGGAAGCGACAGGCTTCGAATACGCAAAGCCGCCCTCAAGCGCGATTACCATGTAGCAGAACGCGCGCTCGAACGAATGCCAGACAGGAAGGACAGTGAGCCAGACATCGCCGCTTTGCATCAGGCCGAGCGCGGAATGTGCTACCTCGCACTGCGCGATGTAGTTGTCGTGAGTGAGCTGAACGCCCTTCGGAAGCCCGGTAGTTCCCGAAGTGAAGATGATTGTCGCGACATCGCCAGGCTCAACCGAATCCATTCCCTTTTCGATATCAAGCCATTCCTCTTTCGTTATGTTCACGCCCTCGCTTTCAAGGAAGTGATAATTCAGGACT
This sequence comes from Treponema sp., assembly GCA_017525605.1. Lineage (GTDB taxonomy): Bacteria > Spirochaetota > Spirochaetia > Treponematales > Treponemataceae > Treponema_D. Next base: position 385 of record JAFXSM010000049.1, read on the forward strand.
TCTATTCCCTTCTCCCTCGCCTCTTTTACGATTGCGTCCTCCTGAAAGTCGAAGAGAATCGCGGTTTTCAGAAGCGGAACTTCCTCGATTTTCTCAAGGACTTTCTGCAGCTGCCTTGAATTCTCGAAAAAGCAGAATCTGCATTCGGCAAAATTCAATATGAAGCGCATCTCGATTCCCATCGAATCGCATCCGCGCGGCACGTCGATTGCTCCGAGAGAGAGAATCGCGAAGTCGGTGATGAGCCACTCGCGCCTGTTGTCAGCCATCAAGCCGATGTTGTCGCCCTTCTGGATGCCAATCTTTTTCAATGTGGACGCAAGCTCAACAACGTGCTGATAAACCTGCGAATAGCTGTACGGAACGAACACTCCGCTCTTGTTTTTCACATATTGCAGCGTGTGGTTCGGAACTTTCCTCACTTTGTCGCGGAACATGACGGGAATCGTCCGTCCGAGAGTTTTGTCCATCTTTGACTCGTCAATCATATCGAAACTCCAAATTTTCAGGTTTTCACTTTTTTTAACTTTCAAAATGACATTATCACAAAAAATGTCATTTTGTCATTCATTTTATCATTTATGGGATAATGACAGGAAATTATAGAAAACAAGAAGGGAAATTTAGTTAAAGAGACAATTCGGATTTTTCTTTGTGATATGACTTATGTTAAGCTGTCAGGTTAGAGAGTTTCTGATTTCTGTAGCAAGGATTGGTTTCAGGCGGTTGAAAAGCTGGTCGGTCATGTCAGAAACATACTGCTCACGCCAGAATGTCTTGATGTTCTTCGGCGACGAATCGTCACTAAAGAGCACAGAAGGCGCAACTCCAAGAACTTCGGAAATTTTCTCTATGACGTCAAGCGACGGAACAATCTTCCCCTGCTCAACGCTGTTGATATAGTTGTAGCTTTTGTTTATCGCAAGAGTAAGCTCATTTTGAGTCAGCCCTCTCTGCTTTCTGTAGAATTTCAGGTTGTTGACAAAAATATCCCTAAGTTTCATTGAATTAGTATTGCACTTCGCCAAAGATAAAAAACAGATTATTAATATGTTATTAATCAAAATATTTGATTTGACAAAGATTAAAAATATGTTATGATAAATATTATAAAACTGTTTACGAACTCAAAAATCATCGAAAAACAGTCTAAAAATCACTCCGTCATCTTAAAATTCGGATTATAAAAAAAAGGAAACTATGCGCAGGATTCTTTTTGTCTTTACAACTTTTCTGTTTTTAATTGCAAGCTGCCAGAACGAATCAGAATCTGAAAAGATGAATGAACTGGGCGACATTCAGGTTATGATTGAAAATTCCATCGTTACAAACGGAGAATCGGCATACGCTCATACGATTGACGACATCTATGTCTCAGACGATGAAAATGAATACAAAGAGCTATCCTGCACTATAAAGAACATCGGAGAAGGAACACTGAACCTTCTCGGCACGCCGCTCGTCAAGATGTCAGGAGCAACAGCCGCGTTTTCGATAACATCACAGCCAAACAGGTCAAGCTTAAAAAAAGGCGAATCGACGCAGTTTGCAATACGATTCAAGCCAAACAATACCGGCGATATGGTGGCGACGGTTATCATTCCGAACGACGGAAGGAACAACCAGGAATTCGTATTCAAAGTCTACGGAAAAGGTCTGAAAGAAAAGCCGAGCATCTGCATAAGCACAGCAGCAAACGAAAACGTCGAATATGGCTCGACTGTCGATTTCGGTCAAGTTTCATCCGACCAATCGCTTTCGGTTCAATTCTATGTACAGAACACTGGAAGAAAAATGCTTTCTATTTCCGGCAGTCCCAAAATTGCGATAAGCGGCTCCGGCTCGGAATTCTTCACCGCAACAGCCGAACCTGGAGACACGGTATCGGCGGGCGGAAAAAGCGTATTCGAAATCACGTTCACGCCGAATGGAAATCTTACAGAACAGAGCGCAATAATTTCAATAGAGTCAAACGACACAGACAAGGCGACGTTTTCGTTCATCGTTAAGGCGAAGGGAACAATCTTCTACCCGGTTCTAAATCTTTCATGCGGAGAATCAGACCTGACATCTTTAACAGCGGCATTAGATTTCAACACTATTAACCAGCGGCTCATAGTCGGAAAAACATATCAGACAGAAATCACTTTCAGGAACACGGGAAATGCGAATCTGAAAATCAGCTCCAACTCGATTCAGATAAAAGGCGAAGATGCCGACTGCTTCGCAATTGAACAATATCCGCTGTCAACTATCGTTCCAGAAGCAAACTCTTCCGCCATAGTCTCATTCAAACCGAAGAAACAAGGCAACGCATCATGCAGTATCCATATTTTGACTAATTGCGAGGAAAACAAGGTCTACAGCTTCATCGTTCAGGGAAACGCAATAGAGGGAAATAACGACGCAACTTTAGCGGACATCAATTTTTCAAAGGGAAACCTGTCACCTGAATTCAGCTCAGATGTATTTTCATACACACTGAGCGTTGACTCATCGGTAAAGCAGCTTATAGCGGAGATGACGGTCAGCGATTCGAATGCAACGTCAGTATACGTCAACGACAACAAGCTTTCAGATGACTTCCAGAGCGAAATTTCAATCGAAAACATTACCGAAATATCGGTTACGGTCACTGCGGAAAACGGCACGACACAGAAAACATATCGAATAATACTTGATAAAATCGCAGACTATGAATCTACGGAACTTGCGCAATTTCAGATATCGTGGGGAAGCGAAAATTCATTCAACGCACTGACTACGAGCGGAATATGCTACCTAAAGCCAACGCAAGAGTCAGTTTCCGTCACAGCAAAGCCTGTAAATGCAAATGCATCGGTGTTCATAAACGGAATTTCAACAAACGCAGAAACGTCGAACATGAGAATCCAGGACGGAATGCTTGATATAAGCGTCAATGTCATAGCGCAGGACGGAAAGACGAAAAAAACATACACGGCAAAATGCCGCTGGTTCGGAAGCGTTTGGGAAAAAGTAGGAAATATGCCGTCATATACAATCGAGCAAAAAGTTGTGTACCACAACAATAAATTCTGCATGGGTGCGTACAACACAAGTACCGGAAACTGGACATTCTATTCATCAGTGGACGGAAAGACATGGACATATCACGGAGAGTACGATTCCACAAAAGAAGAGACTGACTTCTACCATGAAAGCGGAAGTGCATGCATATTCAACAACTGCATATATCTAATCGGAGGTTTTGACGGCAACAGCAAAATATCTCCTATAGTGTCATCATCAACAAACGGCACTATTTATTCGCTGATAACGGCGACTTCAAACAACACTAGCATTACAAATGGTTTTGCAAGTTGCCCGACAGTCTCATTCAACGGCAAGTTGTGGATTCTCGGAGGGCAAGCACAAAGCGGAAACAATGATGTAGCAACGAACAACATTTGGTATTCAACCGACGGAGCGACATTTACAAAAGCATCAGCTCCAGGTTGGTCAGCTAGATACGAGCATACGGCGACCGTATACAACGGAAAGATTTATGTCATAGGCGGCACTGCAAGCGGAAACAATGAATTACGAGACGTATGGTCAAGCAGCAACGGAACAAACTGGGCGAAGGTGACCGACAGCGCGGCCTGGACTGCAAGAAACTCGCACACCGTTAGTGCCGTGAGCTACGGGATGTTCCTTGTGGCAGGCAATGATGGTGAAACTCTTGATGACGTGTGGTTTACAAATGACGGTGCAAACTGGACTTTAGTGAAGAAAAATGCATCCTTCGGAAAACGCATGTATCACGCAGCGACTGTCAAAGATGGATATCTGTACATTTTCGGCGGAAATTCCGATGCGTCAGGGGCGGTGCAGACGGCAAAAAACGATGTCTGGAGAACATACATCGGAGAATAAATTAAAAAACTTTCTTGAGCATATGTAAAAAGATTGTAAAAGATTAAAACTGACTTTTGGCAAAGGCAGACGTGCTTTAGCCAAAAGTCAAAGGAGAAGACTTATGAAAAAACTTCTGGCAATACTTGCCATGGCACTTATGGCATTCAACTTTGTCGCCTGTTCAGATGATGAAGAGGAGAACGAAACTGACAAAGCGTCCACCGACAGCACTCTTTTTAACGAAAGCAGTGACGGTCTTATTCTTGCGACAAATAACAGCGACCAAGATTTGGTTCTGTTTTATGATAGCGTCCGTGCGGCGACACTCATAGGAGGACTTCCTGCAAATTCGACAAAACATCGCATGAAGCTTCCTGATTCAGGAAAACTCTATGTTGTCCATGCGGTTAAATACTCAGACTATAAGAATGCAACGACATCCACAGTCAGCGGACTGAAAATTATCGACTCTGCGCTAGTATACTCAGACCCTATCGAAGAAAGAAGTTTGTCTATCGGAGAATCAAAATGGAGCGGTGACTGCGAAATTAGATTTCACAACCAAACGGGATATTACATAGAAGTTGGAAAAGGAAGCGCAAACGACGAAGATATATTTCACACAATGCGACCAAATTCAGATGAGTCCGTTTTTGTTGATTATGATAGAAATGGCTATACGCTCTACATGATTTGCAACCTTCCAATAAGAAAGAACAACAAAATAATTGGTGTCCAAAGAAAATTCGTAGAAGACTGGTCTGACATAATCATGCCGACAACAAGCACAGTAGCAAAGGTTTCTATCGGAAAGACAGCAATAACAGAACATAGCTACTATACCGACGGATATGTTCGCATAGTAAACAACTATTCGAGAGGTTTTTCCGTAAACAATGGCTCAACTCTTCTTTACTCAACGCTTGATCATGGTGCGCTTCCATCTGGTGCTGATGAAGTTTACCAGTTTGCAGGCTCAACCGAAGGACGAGCGTATTCACAGATAAAGCTCACGGCTGCTGTTGAGTCACACAACAAGACAGTTCCAACATTCTCTGTCAAAAACGGCTACAAGTACCTTATGGAAATCGCCAGCGACGGAACTGTCACGGTAAATGAAATAGGTGCAATAACAGAAGAAGAGGAAGAAGAACTCATCTGGTAGCAACTTTCTCAATCAGGAAGCAAAACATCGTACAATGCGAATAATGGCTAGAAAAGCCGTTTTCCGCACGATTCTTTTCTCCGATATTTTAGGCTCAATCCATAAGAGTTAAGATTGAGCCTGTTTTTATTTATTCTTATACTGACAGATGCATATTCTTCGGAGGAAACACAATGCAACACACATTTTTGGGAAAAGTCGGGGAACTCATGCTCAAAGGTTCCAACATAAAAACATTCGAAAGAATTCTCACTCAGAACATAAAAACCTGCCTCCAGTCCGTGCCTGCGGAAGTCACGATAAGGGCGGGAAGGCTCTATGTGGAATGCCCTGACGAGTCGGTCGAGGCCGTGAAATGGACGCTCACGCACACCCTCGGAATAACAGGCTGGGCGGAAGCTGTCGTCGTCGAGAAAAACATCGAGGCAATCAAGAAAGAAGTCGCAAGGCAGTGCGAGGAAGCGAAAAAGCTCGGAGCAAAGACATTCAAAACTGAAGCGAGGCGAAGCGACAAATCGTTCCCGATGGACCACTACGCAATCATGCGCGAAGGAGCGACGCTCGCATACGAGCAGAAAATCCTTGACGTTGACGTGCACAATCCTGACGTTCAGATAAACATCGAGGTGCGCGAAAAATGCTTCGTCTATTCCGACGCGATAAAAGGCCGCCGCGGACTTCCGCTCGGCTGCTCAGGCAAGGGACTCCTGCTTCTCTCAGGCGGTCTCGATTCCCCTGTCGCAGGCTACAGAATGATGAGGCGCGGAATGAGCGTTGACTGCTGCTACTTCCACGCATACCCGTACACGAGCGACCAGGCACGCGAAAAAGTCGAGAAGCTTGCGGAAATAATCAGCGGATACGGAATGAGAACCCACATCAACATAATCCCGTTCACAGAAGTTCAGATGCAGATAAAGAAAAAGTCGCCAGAGAACATGACGACGCTGATGCTACGACTCTGCATGATGAAGTGCGCGAACATGCTCGCGAAAAAGACGAACGCCGACTGCATCATCACGGGAGAGAGCCTTGGGCAGGTCGCAAGCCAGACGATTCAGAACATGGAATGCACGGAATCTTTCGCAGAATTTCCGCTCCTCCGCCCGCTCGTGGGACTCGACAAAGAGGAAATCATCGACACCGCGCGTGAAATCGGCACTTACGAGACATCGATTCTTCCGTACGAGGACTGCTGCGTCCTCTTCTCCCCGAAGCACCCGATTCTCCACTGCTCCGTCGAGGAAGCAAACGAAGTCTACAAGACGCTCGAAGTCGATGAGCTCATCAAAAAAGCGTATGACGAACGCGTCGTAAAACGGTACGAGGCAAGAAGCACCGTCGCAATCTTGTACGGCACGAAACCGAACACCGACGAGCTCAAGTCGATAAACGGAACAACCTGTACCGCAAGGGAAGAAAAAGAAAGCTGAAGAAAGTGCGAAAAAAACAAACGGATTTGTTCAGGACTAACGCCCTTCACGAACAAATCCGTTTGCCTTAACTTGAAAAAACGTCACAGCACGGCAGTCCTCACACGTTTTCTTTGTTTCGTTCCCTGTTCAGCTTAATCCAGTTTATAAGACCTATCACGGCGACAATCAGATAAATCGATTTCTTCGTAAAATAGACAGCATCGAATTTTTGGATATATTGAATGACCGCAATGACATCCGTGATTATCCAAAGAACATATTGTTCCCTATACCGAAGCAGTTCCAGCGTTATGGCGATTATTCCTATGGCAAAAATAAAACTGTCGAAGATTGTGCTTGCTCTCGGATTTATATATCTATTCAGGCAGTAATGCATCAGCAGGGCAACTATGACAATTGCGACAGAAAAAATGGCGCACTGAATAATCGTAAGTTTCTTTGCCTTTGTCTTGTGCTTCTGGATATCATCCCTGTGTTTTGCCCAATATATCCAGCTGATGATGTTCATCGGCGCATAGACGGCACATTCAAGAATCAAGGTTCCTGTAAAGCCGTCATTCCTATGGTATGCAAGAAAAACAATGTAAACGAACGTATTGATTACGGCGAAGAAAAAATTCGAAACGGCAGCTTTTGCTGTCAGAAACACGCAGAAAACACCACAAACGGCAGAAATAAAATTTATTATCGTAAGCCATCCGGGATTGTAGCTGTTCGGATTCGTAAAACCGTCATAAACGGAGATGCCCGCAATGAAAATCATTACCGCGGTCATTGCCCATTCGTACCATTTCAATTCCTTAATGGAATCTGACAAATTTTTGACACTCAAATTCATATTTTTGATTCACTCCTGATTATCTTAAATCCACTTCAAAGCTTCTTCCAATGACATCGAACGGATTTCCGTACCCGATATCGGAACTGAAATTCTCTTCTCATCGACAATTATATGCGTTGCCCACGGATAAGCCCTTTTGAAATATGCATCATAGCTCGGCTCCGATGAAAAAACATAAGTAAACTTATTTCCTATAAGTTCCAGCACCAATGGGGTTTCCTTGTCCCAATCTTCTTTTCCGTCCTCATCAACACAAGCATCTGTGTTCAGATATCTGTATTCGACATTTGGAAATTTCTTTATGGATTCTTTTATTTGAATTTCCCTTGCCGCAACCGTCAACAGACCATCGATTTGCGTTCCATGCTCAAGCGGTCTTTGCTCTGGAGAATCGAACAATATCACATAGACTTTATCACAAATCTTTGCGGCAACTTCTATGCAATGAAGATGCCCTTTGTGAAAAGGCATAAATTTTCCGCCAAAAAATCCTGTTTTCATAAGCAACTCCTCAAATCCCCATCCATGCAGGCAGCGCGTAGATTATTCCGCAGAGCCACAGCAGGTTCAAAACAATCCCGATTATGCTGACACACAATCCGCCCGCAATTTTCGCGCCGTCTTTTTTCGACAGGACGGAAAACACGAGGGCCGCAAATCCCGTTCCCAAGCCGAAAATCCAGCCGACAGGCATCCACACAACAAAAAGCCCCATGAAGATATCGTCCGTATGATTTCTAAGGAAATAATTTTCAGTCAGCGAAATCAGAACAATGTTCAAGACAAGCCAAACAGGACAGAGTATGGAAATAAGAGCGAATAAAAGGGTTTTCTTTTTGTTCATAGGCTAATACTGATACTTCACCGAGACCGAGACGTAATGGTTCACCTCGTCGTAAAGCTGGTCAATCCAGTCCTGAAGCTGCTCTTTCACGACGTTCTGGACTTCCGAGGATGATTTGAATTCTTCCCAGGTCGCATATTTCTCGGACGAATTCGCAACGGAATATGTGCCGTCGTCGTTCTGCTGCCAGTCGATTGTGCCGCCAGTGTAGACGTTCGTGTTCAGGTTCGCGTTCCTGACGTATTCGAACGTGTAGCCGAGTTTGAGCGAGAACTGCCCCGCCTTCGTCTTCGGGAAATCGTACTGTGCAGAAAGCCCCGCCTGGCAGACGTACATCTTGTGGTCGCTCGTCATGAAGCCGAGTTTTTCCCACGCCTGGTTGACGTGCTTTCCAGAGCCGTCGCCAGAGAACATCTGCTGCATGAACGCAGTTCCGTTCGTCGCGTACTGGCCTTTTTCCGAAAGGACATATTCCGCCGCGTCAGATTCGTCAAAGTCCTCCGCGGAATTCGCATGGCGCGCGAAAGTTGTCGAAAGGTCGAGCGTGAGATTTTTAAGAGGATTGAAAGTCGCATTGAATTTCACGGCGTCGGAATTCGGATAGAGAGTCGAGCCGATCGGAAGCGCGTTGTTCGTGTAGTTCTGGTAGTTGAATGATTTTCCGCTCACTTCGCCCTCATTGTTCGGAACGTATTCCCAGTGCGAGTAGACATACGGCATGACGCAAGTGTAATTCATCGAAAGCTTCTTCACGGCTGATTCCGTCGGATAATAAATCAGGCCGGACTGAAATGCAAAACGATACTTCGCGTCAAAATCGAGCTTGACGATTTCGTTCACCGCAAAGTCGTCGATGAACAAATCTGTTGACCACAAAAGCCCCAGAATCGGTCTGTAATCAAAGAGAAGTCCCATCTGCAAATTCGACGCGGCACCGCCGATTGTCTGAACCGCGATGAACGGAGCCGGAAACATATACGTCAAATCAAATCCGGGACCGAAGAGGATATTCTCATAATACGAAAGCGAGAATTTTTTGCTGATATCGAACCTGACAGAATGGAACGCAAGGAATTTGTTGTCGCTCAGGTTCTCGCCGAAATTGTCGGTCGCGCCGATTGACTCGAGAACCGTGCAGAAGCTCCATTTGTCGCGCGTGACGTTGAAAACGAGGTTCGTAGAATGATATCCGCCGTCATTCAGCGCAAGCCCGTCGCCGAGGAAATCGCCGAAGCCGATCCGCGAGATTCCCACGGTCGAGTAGAGCCAGTCAGTTCCGACCTGCGCATTAGTGTTGAGATTCGAATAAGTGTTGAACGGTCCAATCGAAGACGCATCGTAGATTGAGTCCACGTCCTTGTTCACGAAAAGAGGCGCGTACTCGGAAAAGCTCTCTTTCGTCTCGCCGTAAAGCGAAAGGCTGTATCCGAGAGAGACAAGCTTGAACAAATCCGCGTCCCCCCGAACTCCGATTTCAGAGCGTATATTCTTTGCGCGCTCCGTGTGGTCGTCGCCGCCGCTGTTCTCGTTCTCGTCAACAGCAGAGATTTTTCCGTCAGCACCCAATCTCGAAAAAACATGCAATTTCTTCCCGAAAATGCGCTCGTATTCCTCGGAAGCAATCTCCACGTCGCTCTCAAGCGCATTCCCGCTATCGTTCTCGATTACCGCCGAAAGCACCTTCCGTATTACCGAAAGCGGATACGGACGCAACTGCGGAAGCGGCATCTCAACCACCCCCCGAAGCTGCCACGCCTGCACTTCCTCATAAAACTTATCCCCCGGCGAAACGGAAACCTGCGCATTCACAACAAACACCGCAAAAAACACAACGAACAAAAAAATACTTTTTTTTAAGCATGATTTTTTTGACATAAACCAACTCCAATTTATTTCTAGGTCAAATGCCGATTTTTACGAACCAAAACTGTGAACAAGCGGAAGCGAGGTTCGTGCCAGAAAAAAATTCTGCACAAGCGAAGCGCGGAAGCCTTTTTTCTGGCACGGTTCTCGCTGGGAGCTTATTCACAACTTTTACATTCCGCATTAAATCGACATTCGACTTTTATTTTTTAATCTTCAAAAGGTTAACATCGACCGCGAACGCAATTTCGAAGCCCTGACGACTCTCGCCTGAAACGTTGCCGTTGTTGAACGTGAAGACAAATGCCGGCTGCAACGTGAACGCGAGCCAGTCGTTCGCATGGTACACTCCGCGGACTGCAAAGCGGTTCACATACTCGACGATTCCAGAAGGAGAACTCTTGTCGCGGTTGCTCTCCCAGTCCTCCTGGCTGTCCTTGTCGGGATAGGCCCACCACGAGGTGTCAGCTTTTTTACCTGATTCTTCATCATCTTCCATATTGAATTCGGTCTTCTGGCCGCCCCACCTCACGTCTCCGTTCTCGTCATAATATTTGAAAACGTTCGTGCCCGACTGCTCGCCGCGTGCCATGAAAAGATACGTCAGATTGACAGACCATTTTCCAGGAACTTCGTAGCCCGCCTGCAACTCGCCTGAAATCGTGTCAGGACCGAAAGGTGAACCGATCCACTCGTAGAAAATCGCCTTGTCGCCCATGTTCTCGCTGTAAGTCCTGACCATCGACCAGTTCGGGCTTTCTTTGATGTACAAATACGGGTCTGCCCAGTAGCCTTCGAGTCCGAACCTGAACCTTCCGTTTTTGTACGGAACATAGAATTCAGTTCCGAGCTGCGCACCAAGGCCGTTCGGAGTCGGAGTGTCAGGGTAATTATTGCGCTCGTATGCCGTCTGGAACTGCGTCATCGCAAAAAGACCGTAGATTCGCAGGTTGTCAACAGGAGCGAACTGGGCCTTCACGCCCATGTAATCGCAAGTGTTGCTCTCCGGGTCGTCGTCCGTGTCGTCGTATTCCCTCCACGCCGCCCAGCCGTGCAGAATCGTCCACGGATTGAGATAGCGGAGTTCCATAGGAGCGTAGACAAGAAGACCTTCGAACACGGTGAGCTGGAATTTCTTGAAGAACCGAGCGTCAATCTGATGCGTGTAGAGATATTTATCGACGTTGAACTGGGAGACTGCGCCCGAATATTTGAACACAGGGCAGAAGAAATCAAGCTGAGCGTAAGACACACCCGTAAGATATTCCGACCAGATTACGCTTCCCATCATCGTGTCGCCGACATTCCTTGAGCCGCGACCAATCTGGAACGAAAAACCAGCCTTGTCGGTCAGCATCTTTCCTGTCGAAAAATATGCGGTGTCAGGGAAGTTGATGTCGAAATCGTCAGGATTGTAGAAGATGTTCGTGTAATTGTCGTTGTGGAGAGACGCGCCCTTGTTCTGCGAAAGAATCGTGTCCATGCTCATCGTGACGTAATCGCCCACGGTGATTGTGAAAGGAACGTCTAGCATCGGCTTTCGCTCGTATCTGTCCCACACCCAGTCGATGTCGTCCTCGCTCTTGTAGAATCCTTCAAAGCTGAGCGACGGCTCGATTCCGACAGAAACAATGTCATACCCGTACGAAAGATTCGATTCCGAAATGTAAGAGTTGATTCTCTCAAGCTGCCTTTTCCCGGACTCGCTGAGCTTCTCCTCGTCAATCTCGCTCATGTAGAGCTTGAGCTGCTGTATCGAAATCGGAGTGGAATCAGCGAAATTCACAAGCCCGCATTCAAGCGAAATCTCCTTGAAGGCGTCATACACCCAATGCCCCGCCTTTATAAGCTCCTGCGCACCACGAGTCGCGGCAGACGCGGAGTACGCGATAAAAAACGCAATTAAAACCCCACAGATTTTTCTTCTAGAAAATAAAATATTCATCATAAACCTCTATAAACATGTGCGAATGTCGAGTTATTGCTGGTTGTAGTTGCAGAAAGAAGCTCACAGCGAGAACCCGACCACAAATGCGGCAGTACCGCTTCGCGGTGGCTGAGTGCATTTGTGGTCGGAACCTCGCTTCCGCTTCTTTCTGCCATTTCATTCGTAAAACTCGACTTTCACACTTTCAATTCAAAAACTTTCCTCTTTCAACTCTCAACTTTTTCATCGTCGTGTCCGAGTTCGTTTTCGTCTATTCCGAGTTCGCTTCTGAATTCGCTGTCGAATTCCTCGTAGAACTTTTCCGATTCGGAATCGTAGAAGCCTTCGACTATCTTGACGGCTTTTTCGTAGCATTTGACGAGGTTCGGCGTGAGGTTCGAAATCTTCCATTTGGAGCCCCACGCGAGAGCTTCTTTCGATTTCTGCTTGCGTAGGTTCTGGTTCTTCATCAGGCAAAGGACTTTCGAGGAGAATTCATCCAGATTGTCCTTCACCATGAACCCGCCGTTGTCGCCCTGCATAACGTCCACGGTTCCCATCTCGCCGATTGCCACAACAGGAAGACCCGAAAGCATCGCCTCCACGGTGACAAGCCCCTGCGTTTCGGTCTTGCTCGGAAAGACGAAAACGGTCGCCATCCTGTAAAAATACACGAGGTCGCCACTTCCGACATAGCCCGTGAACGCGACGGAATCTTTCAGGCCGCGCTCGGCCGCCTCGGCCTGCAAATCCTCAAGGTACGGGCCTCCGCCGACAAAAAGGAGCGCGGTCTTCGGAATTTTATCTTTCACGCGCTCCAGAACGTCGAACAGGAACGAAAGGTTCTTCTCCTTCACGATTCTTCCGACGAACAGAAGAATCTTCTTCCCCTTCATGTGAGGGAACTTCTTGTAGAATTTGCCCGAAATCTGGAACGAGTGCGGGAACGAATATTTCGTCTGCTCGTCGGGGATTCCGGTCGGAAGGATGTCAACGTCCTTGTTGATTTTGTATTCCTTGACAACAGACGCAATCCGCTCGGTAGGCGCGATTATGACATGGGCGCGTTTCAGGTAGAATTTCACCACGCTGCGCCCGATTTTCCGCAAAGTGAAATCGGGAAGGAAGTTGACGTAATTCGTAAGATAGTCTTCCCACATCGTGTGGAACGTGAACACGAACGGAACGTGCCTGTGCTTCGCGTACAGCGCACCGAGATATCCGACAGTCCACTCGGAATTTATGTGTATTACGTCAGGGCGGAACCTGTCCATTGTCTTTTTTATGAGCAGCCACTTGTCGATTCTGACCATCCTGTCCTCCTTCGAGAACACGGTCTTTGCGGACGGAATGCGGATTATCTTGAACGGAGACATCTCGTCGTTGCTTTTCTCGTCGAATGACGATATCCGCTGCTGCTCCTCCGAATACTCAAGGCACACGACGACAACCTCGTGACCGAGCCTTGTCAGCTCGCTGGCATAAGAACGTACGGAAACTGCCACTCCGTTTATGCGCGGAAAATAGGCATCCGTGAACATTGCAATTTTCATACAAATAAAATTGCACTAAAATCTAATAAATGACAAGGAATGACAAACTTCAGATATACGATTTATTGAAGAAAGCATCTGATTCAATTTACGGATTCTCTTCGCCATCTTTCCCGAAGGAAACGCCGAACCTCATAGACGACATGGAAGCCGCGCCAAGCAAAGACTCATCTTTCTCAAACGAAATAATGAACGACATCAGAAGCGGCTCGGGGGAAAAATCGAACAGCGAGAGGCTTATGCGAATCGCGAAAAAGATATCGGAATGCAGAAGATGCAGGCTCTGCGAAGGGCGGACGAACACAGTCTCGGGAATGGGAGTCGAAAACCCGCTCGTTCTTGTCGTTGGGGAAGGTCCTGGCGAGCAGGAGGATTTGCAGGGGCTTCCGTTCGTGGGACCAGCAGGAATTCTCCTCGACAAAATGCTCGCCGCGATATCGCTTTCGAGGACGACGAACTGCTACATCGCGAACATCGTAAAATGCAGGCCGCCAAGAAACCGCACGCCGCTGCCGGAAGAGGCGGACGCGTGCATATCGTTCCTGCACGCGCAGATTGCAGTCCTGAAACCGAAGGCAATACTCGCCGCGGGAAGCACTGCGGTGAAAAATCTGCTTCGGACGACGAACGGAGTGATAAAGCTTCACGGGCAGATTCTCGACTACAAGGGTATTCCGCTCATGACGACGTACCACCCGAGCGCGCTTTTGCACAACCCGGCGAACAAGCGGACGGCGTGGGAAGACCTGAAGATTTTCAGGGCAATGCTCAGGCAAATCGACAGCGACTATGCCGCGCTCAGCGAAAGCCAGATTCAAAAATGAGATTGAATTCCGAACGAAAGAAAAGAAGAGACAAGACTAGAAACCGAAAGAAACTCGAAAATGGCAAAATATTTACAGATAGCACTGAACAGGCCACTGCCGCAGACATTCACTTATAAAAATCTTTCTGAACACGAAGGCGAATCTTTAATCGGACACAGAGTTGACGTGAATTTCGGAAATTCAAAAATGAAAGGGTTCGTCATAGATGAATTCGACGAGCTGCCTGAAAACCTCGGATTCGACCCGGCAAAAATCCGGGCGATAAAAAAAGTCATCGACAAGGAGCGGACTTTCACGGAAGAGACAATCGAAATGGCGAAGTGGGTGTCGAATTTCTACATCTGCGCAATCGGCGAGGCGATTTCGATTATGGTCCCCGGCGGAAAAAGGGAAAGCGAACTCGGCGGAATGGGATTTTCGGATTCCGCAAACGAAGATTTCCAAAAGCGGAACCTTTCGGAAGAACAGCAGGCAGCCGTAGAAAAAATACTCGGCGAATCGCAGAAAGAAGGCGGAAAAATCCTGCACTATCTTTACGGCGCGACAGGAACGGGAAAGACAGAAGTTTTCCTGAGCACTGCGGACAAAATCATCGAAAGCGGCAAAGGCGTAATCTACCTCGTGCCTGAAATCTCGCTCACGAAGCAGGTCGTGGACGCAGTGCAGAAAAGATTCGGCGACACGGCGGCAATATTGCATTCCGCGCTCACTCCAAGCCAGCGACTAAAAGAATGGAACAGGATTCTCAATAGGGAGGCGCGTATCGTAGTCGGGGCAAGGAGCGCGATATTCGCACCAGTTCCCGACCTCGGGCTTGTCATCATCGACGAGGAGCATGACGGCTCGTACAAGTCAGGCTCAACACCGCGCTACCACGCAAGGCAGGTTGCAATGCACAGATGCTTCAAACACAAGATTCCGCTTCTTATGGGAAGCGCGACACCGAGCGTCGAGGCGTGGAAGATGATGGACGACGGCACAATCGTGAAGCACACCCTCACAAAAAGGCTTGCGGGAGGCGCGATGCCGGAAGTGAAATGCATCGACCTTTCGAAAGTCCCGAACGACACGGGAAGCATTTCGCCAGAGCTCAGAAAAGAAATCGACGAGACATTGAGCGAAAAAAGGCAGACAATCCTTTTTCTCAACAGGAGAGGATTCTCGCATTATTTTAGGTGCAACACGTGCGGATTCGACATGAAGTGCAAGAACTGTTCGGTCTCGATGACTCTTCACAAAAAAGACAGGCGGCTTCGATGCCACTATTGCGGATGGTCAACGGAGCAGCCGGACAAGTGCCCGGAATGCGGCTCGCTCGACATCGGATATTCGGGGTTCGGAACGGAATACATCGAGAACGAGGTCAAGGCGAAATTTCCGCTTGCGAGGGTTCTCAGGTTGGACACGGACAGCGTGAGCGCAAAGGAGCTTCCGCAAAAAATCGACGAATTCAAAAATGGCGAATACGACATCCTTCTCGGCACTCAGATGGTCGCGAAGGGGCTGAATTTCCCGAACCTCAAGCTCGTCGGAGTCATACAGGCGGACACAGGGCTTCACATGCCGGATTTCCGCGCGTCGGAAAGGACATTCTCGCTCATAACGCAGGTCGCAGGTCGTGCGGGGCGTTTTTTCCCGGACGGCAAAGTTCTAGTCCAGACATACAATCCTCTGAACGAGCCTATCGATTATGCAGTTCACGGAGAGACGGAGAAATTCTACGAAAGCGAAATCGAAGCGCGAAAGATGACAGGTTTTCCGCCGTTTTCAAGGATGATTCAGTTCGTGTTCAGGTCGTCATCGGAAGAAGTGAGCGAAGTGATGGCGGACAAAGGCGGAAGTCTTTTGGGCGACATTCTGGACAAACTAAAAAAGAAAGTCCCGCCAAAAATCGCGGAACAATGCGACGAGATAGAGATTTTGGGGCCGTCGGAATGCCCGGTGTACAAAATCAACGACAATTACAGGAACCAGATAATACTTCGCGGCCAGAACATGCAGATAATGCAGGCAATGGCACGAGAATTCCTCTACGGCTACAAAACTCCGGGCAACCTCTACATCGAATGCGACGTTGATCCGGTGACGCTCATCTAGACGTGCCTCCTGATTCCGTCAAAGCTGACGTTCCAAAGGAAAAGACCGTTCGGAGGGGCGGTCGGGCCAGCCCGCTTCCTGTCGCAGCTTTCAAGGACTTCTTTGAAATAAGAAGCGTCCTTTCCGGTCTTCTCAAAAAAAATCAGGCTTCCTGTGAGGCTCCTGACCATCTTCCACAAAAACGCGTTCGCGCTGATTTCGAAGACGATTCTCTCCCCGTTCGTGGAATCGGGATAAAAAATCGCGTTGTCGATGTATCTGTGGGTGGAAACGCTCTGGTCTCCTGCCGCCGCAAATGTCGCGCAGTCAATCTCACCGCGAAGGCACGAAGCCATCTCGTTCAGCACGCGAAGGTCGGGATAGCGGTGAATTGCCCAGACGTAGCGCATCTCGCTCGCCATCGGGCTTTGTCCGCAGTGGATGAAATATCTGTAAGTGCGGCTCGTGGCGGAAAAACGCGCATTGAATTCTTCCGGCACTTCCTTCGACGAATTGACGCGAATGTCATTCGGAAGGAAAGCGTTCAATGCGAGCGTGTATTTTTCAGGCGGAATCGAATCAATCGGTGAGAAAAAATTCGCAGCCTGACCCGCGGCATGAACGCCGGAATCAGTCCTGCCGCTTCCGTAAAGCTTCACTTTCTGCTTGAGGATTTTTTCGAGCGCGTCCTCGATTTTTCCCTGCACGGTGCGCACGGACTTTCCCTTGTCGGCAAAATCCTGCCTCTGCCAGCCGCAGAAATCAGTTCCGTCATAAGAAATGTTCAGGAGTATGTTCTTCAATTCTGAAAATCCCTATAGGGAACTTCGAAAAACTTCAGTTTTTCGAAGTTCTCACCTTTAAAATCGCGTCTAGCGTAGGCTAGACGGCGTGGAACTCGGAAAAACAAAAAGTTTTTCCGAGTTCCACCTTACTCTTCATCATCAGGAATGTCGGCCTCGATTGAATTCGCGTCCTTCAGTTCCTTGTTCAACTGGTCGTAGAGGTTTCGGGCGTGCTCAAGAAGCGGCCCCGGCTTTTCCTTGTTGGACTTTCCGATTCCGAAGATTCGCGCAATCGCACGCTTGTTCTCGCCGAATTTCTTGAAGCGCAAGTTCATGTCCTGTGTCTGACCGTACTTGTATTCGAGGATTGCGTTCATGTAGATGATTCCGTTGTAGCCGTAGTTGAAGTCGGTGTCCGGTCCGTATGACGGGAGATTTCCGACAGGCTCCGTTCCCATCTGCTCGTTAATCAGAGTCTGGCCGTAGAAGAAGAGGGCTTTTTTATAGAACATTTTGGAAATGTAGTCGAAATTGTAGCCCGGAGATTTTTTGTTCAGCTCCTCGCAAAGCCACGCAAGGCGGACTGAGAGCATCGCGCGCTTGAACGTAGGCGAATACGCCAAATCGACTTTCTCGTAAGAAAGAAGGGCGAGATAGTACATCGCCGCGCCGTCGAGGAGAGTCCTGTCGCGCCTCAGGTCGTAGTTCGGGAAAATCGCCTTGACCGCCTCCTGCCTGTTGATGTCGTCATCGCGGAGCGCGCTCAAAGATTCCCTGTCGTCCTTTATCGCCATGAAATCCGACCAGAGAAGAGCCGTCTGGCAGCGAGGGCACGCGCCAATCGAATAAATCAGCGGAAAAACTTCGCCGTATTTTGCGGTCGGAACATAAAGCCTGTGAAGTTCGTCAGTCAGCTCGCCGGCGTTGACACGTCCCTGAAAAAGCTCTTCCTTTTCAAAATCCCTGTTGCAGACCGGACAAAAACATTTGTCCTTCGACCTAAAAGAGATTTTTCCAGGCTTCTTAACTTCGCTCTCTTTCTTTCTTAGCATTTTCTATATTTCTCCTTCTTCAGTTTTCAACTTTCTATGACAACGAATGCAGTCGCATATTCTTTTTCGTGGCTTATCGAAACGTGCACGCTGAATTTGCTTCCGACGATATCCGAAATGACTTTTTCTGTCTTCTCCCCGAACACGAAGCAGGGCTTTCCGCTCGCATTTTTCGATATTCCGAAATCGGAAAGCTCAAGCCCCACGAAACCTGTGCCGAGTGCCTTCGAAAAAGCTTCTTTTGCGGCGAACCTTGCGGCATAATGCTCCGAAAGCGACTGCAACCGTCTTTCAGAAAAGTCCGAGCCGCAATCGACTATTTCGGCAGCATTGAAAAAGCGCGCTATCATTTCGGGATTTTTCACCCAGCGATAAAAGCGTGACACTTTCGCAATGTCAGTTCCGATTCCAAAAATCACTTTTCCTCCGTCTGCTCTCAGTTCTCAATTTTCAATTTTCAAAAATCACTCGCCGGAATTCTCAGCGGATTCGGCTTTCTGCTCATTCGGTTTCTCGGAAGCAGTTTTTTCAGAAGCATTTTCAGCCTCAGTCTTATTTTCGACCTGATTCGCCTTCGATATGAATGTAACCGGAACAGTCTTCGGATATTCCCCGGTCAGCTCGATCGACGACGGAGTGTTTATCGTAAGCGGAAGATTGAAGTTTCCCCCGTGTTTCACAGAAGAGCAGTCGACGACGGCAAAATTCTGCGGAACCTCGAAATTATCGACGATATCCTTGTTGCCGTAAATGTCGAGCGCGATGTTGTCGGACGAAAGCGAAATCTGCACGTTCGGATTCAGGCTCTTGTACGTCAGCGGAACAATCTCAAGATGCCTTTTGACTTTGACAGGAACGATTTCGACCTCGACGCTGATTTCTTCGTCATCGATTTTGTAGAACACGCCCGTGTCCTCAAAACCGACATTCTCGCTTTTGAAGCTCGTCCTCGCATTCGTTATTTTTATCGGCTTCGTTCGTATCGTGCGTTTCCCCTTGATTTTCGAAAGCGCGCCGCGAACATGAAGGTACTGCGGTGTCACTTTCACGGATTTCTGCGCATATCCGTCCGGGAGCTTGCCTTCGAGCACAGGCTCAAGCAGAATCGAATCGTCCACAACCTCGTCAACGTCAATCGTGACATGGCTCGGCTCGCACTTTGTCTGCAGCGATACAGCATTTTTCGCATCGTCCGAGACATGAAGCAGCACCGGAAGTTTCTGCTTTCCAGCGGAAGAGACGTACGAAAGGTCGATGTACGGTTTGAAATCAGTCGGCTTGAACGATTTCGCATCCGCGCCAGAAAGCATTATCTTTATCGATTCGGTCGAAGGAGAACCAGCCTGAATGAATCCTGCCTGCTCGTTTTTTATCGTCAGCTCGGAAACGAAAGTGTTGTCCTCAACGCCCTGCATTTTGTAGACGAAACACACAAGGCACGAAATTCCGAAGCAGATGACGAGAACGGGAACGTCTATTTTCTTGTCGCGAATCAGACGCTCAATAAAAAAATCAATGTAATTGCTAATTGTCTGAAAAATCTTCATCGCTCGCACTCTCTTTTGATTTCTGAGGTTTGTTGTTGAGAAGCCTCTCCAACGTCGTCATAAGCTGGTCGGTCGTAAGGTCGTAGTCGAATTTCGAGTCGTATGCAAGGCTCATCGCGCCTGTCTCCTCGGAGACAATCAGCACGACAGCATCTGTCTGCTCGCTCGTTCCGATTGCAGCGCGGTGGCGCGTTCCGAACGTCTTGTCCAAATCGTTGCGGTTCGTAAGCGGAAGGAAACATCCCGCGGCAACGATTCTTCCGTCGCGCACGATGCAGGCAGCGTCATGCAATGCCGTCTCAAAAGAAAAAATCGTCAGTAGCAGCGCGGAAGAAATGTCGGCGTTCAGTTTCGTTCCCGACTCAATCAGATTGTCGAGACGGGTTCCGCGCTCAAACACGACGAGCATTCCCTTCTTCTTCTTCGAAAGTGCCTCCGCCGCGATTACGACATCGTATGCGTCGGTATTCCTGGTGTCGCGCTGCAAAAAGTTCAGGTTCATCTGCCCAATGCGCTGGATGAATTTCTTTATCTCGTCCTGAAAAATGACCGCAAGCCCGACCGCGAGCGCAGGAGTAATCTCGCGAAGAATGAACATCATCACTTCAAGCCGCAGCACGAACACGATGATGTAGACGAAGAGAATTACGAGCACCGCGCGTACAATCTGAAGCGTACCCGTTTTCGCAAGAATCTGATAGACCGCGTACAGAACTCCGGTGAGGACGCAGATATCAAAAATCGTTTTTATGGAAGACCACGCGGCAACAAAAGTATCAACAGAATTCATCGGCTTCTCTCCACGCTTTTAGGATTTTCAGGGAATCGACTGTTTCCTTCACGTCGTGCACCCTGAGCATGAATGCACCTGACATCACAGAAAGAATATCGGCAGTTATCGTTCCTGAAAGCCTGTCCTGCACTTCCCTTCCAGTAACGTTTCCGATGCACGATTTTCTTGAAAGTGCCATCAGAACAGGATATTTTCCGCCGCAGAGTTTTCCGCAGCCTTTTATCAACGCGAAATTTCCTTTCGTGTCCTTTCCGAACCCCACTCCCGGGTCAACGATGATTTTCCTAGGCTCTATTCCTTTTGAAATCGCATATTCGGCACGTTCAGAAAGATATTTTCCGACATCGGAAAGAACATTTGAATAAGCGGTGTTGCTCTGCATGTCGGTCGGGATTCCGCGCTTGTGCATCAGAATCACAGGGATTTTCTTCTCGGCGGCAAACGAAGAAAGACGCTCGTCATCTTCCAGTGCGGAAATGTCGTTCAGAATGTCGGCACCTGCATCGAATGCGGCTTTCATCACCTCGTATTTCCGAGTATCGACGCTTATCGGAATGTCCGATTCTTTTCGTATCGCCTCGATTACAGGAACCACGCGCCTGATTTCCTCGTCGGCATCGACATATTCGCTTCCGGGTCTCGTGGACTCTCCGCCGATGTCTAGGATATCCGCGCCGTCAGAAATCAGCGACATCGCACGCTCAAGACCTCCGCGGCTCTCTTTCCAGAACGAGTCGCCGTTCGCGTTCACGATTCCCATGACGAACGCAGGAAGCTCCGTCTCGATAAATCTGTCTGCCAAAGAATACTTCATTTTTCCTCCGAAAAACTTTCCCTGATTTTTAACTGAATTTCAATTTTGAAGCAAATCCATCGCCGAATCAAAAATATTTTGAGGGCTCATCCCGCAGTCATCGAGAATCTGGTCGCGAGTTCCGTGCGCAAGGAATTTGTCAGGAAATGCCATGACTTTCGTCTTAATCTGAATTTTTCTTTCGTATATTGAATTTTCGATGCACTCTCCGATTCCGCCGGAGCGAACTCCGTCCTCAACGAAAACTGCGACATCATAAGATGAAAGAACGGACGCGAACGAATCGAAATCGAACGGTTTCAAAAAGCGGAGCGAATAAATGTCTGCCTTGATTCCGCGTTTCAAAAGCATCCTGGCGGCTTTCAGAACCTCGCAGAACATTCCGCCAGTCGCAACGAGAAGCACGCTCCTTCGCTGATTTCTTTCATCATCGGTTTCTTCCTGCAAATCGTCGAACTGGACGCTGAGGGACGGCTCAAATTCGTCGCACGGAATGAAAACTCCGCGGCCGTCAACCACATCGCCCGAAAAAGAATTGAAGTCGGACGGACAAGAAGATTTCGGATAGCGAATCATCACCGGCGAATTGCAGCCGAGCGCAAAGTCCATGCATTTACGAAGGTCGGATTCGGAAGCTGGTGAGAGCATCGTCAGATTCGGCACTGTCCTGAAAATCGCGATGTCGAAAAGCCCCTGGTGCGTCTCGCCGTCGCTCGGAACAACGCCCGCCCTGTCAAGGACGAACACCACATGGAAATTCGGAATCGCAACGTCGTGTATTATCTGGTCAACAGCACGCTGCATGAATGTCGAATAAATCGCGACCACAGGAACCATTCCGCCGCACGAAAGCCCCGA
>JAFXSM010000050.1 GCA_017525605.1 Treponema sp.
AAGAATGTTAGAATTATTCTTAATAAAAATTTCTTAAAAGAATATACAGGCGGAGTGACTTCTACTTCTTATATAAAAGATGGTTTGGAAGATATATTCAAGGAATTAGATGAAAAACATCTTTCTGACAACAAATTAGAAAAATATCTAGAAGAACAGTATTCAAACGGTTCTTTATCTGCTTACCAGGTTAAACGAATTTATAACAAATATAAAAAATAGGCAGATTAAAGAAATAATTTCATTTTTCTGTCTATCTTACTTCATTGAAGGAGACTCAATCATGGCAAACAAAATCGCACTTATCACCGGTATCACCGGTCAAGACGGTTCTTTCCTTGCAGAATTTCTGCTTGAAAAAGGCTACGAAGTCCACGGAATTATCCGTCGCTCTTCATCATTCAACACAGGTCGTATTGAACATTTGTACTTGGAAACAGCCATAGAGGACATGCACAAGGAAAGAAAAGTTCAGCTTCATTACGGCGACCTTACCGATAGTGAAAGCCTTATTCGCTTAATCCGCGAAATTAAACCAACCGAAATCTACAACCTTGGCGCACAGAGCCATGTCCAGGTATCTTTTGAGGTACCTGAATACACAGCCGACTGTGATGCTACAGGTGTACTTCGCATCCTGGAAGCAGTTCACTTCCTGGGAATGGAAAAGACCTGCCGCATTTACCAGGCTTCTACTTCTGAACTCTTCGGTCTTGTTCAGGAAGTCCCGCAGAAGGAGACAACTCCTTTCTATCCACGCTCACCGTATGCCGTTGCAAAGATGTACGGTTTCTGGATTATGAAGAACTACCGCGAATCTTACGGAATGTTCTGCTCAAACGGTATTCTTTTCAATCACGAATCGGAACGCCGTGGCGAGACTTTCGTAACTCGTAAAATCACTCTTGCTGCTTCACGCATTGCTCAAGGATTGCAGAAAAAGCTGTATCTTGGAAACCTTAACGCTCTTCGCGACTGGGGATATGCTAAAGACTATGTTGAATGTATGTGGCTCATTCTTCAGCAGGATAAGCCGGATGACTTCGTAGTTGCAACAGGCGAACAGCACTCTGTTCGTGAGTTCTGTCAGTATGCTTTCAAAGAAGCAGGAATCGAAATTGAGTTCAAGGGCGAAGGTGTAGACGAGAAGGGCTACAACAAAGCAACTGGTGAAGTTCTTATCGAGGTAGATCCAAAATACTTCCGCCCTGCAGAAGTAGAAACATTGCTTGGAGATCCAACAAAGGCAAAATCAGTTCTTGGCTGGAACCCAACAAAGACAACATTTCCAGAACTTGTTAAAATCATGATGAAACATGATATGGAATATGTAAAAGCGGAAAAGACTTTACATCAGAGATAAGCTTTTATAGATTACAGATTATGCTGATTCTTGCTTGTCAGCATAATCCGTGCTATATTTCTTTCTCATAAGGAGGTTTTACATGGCAACGTCGAGTATTTTTGCAAATATTCGTATTGAATCTCAATCTGTTATAAAAGAATTTGTTGATTCATATGAAAAGCATGAAGAGAAATCGTCTTGTATGCAGAGACCTGTCGTGAATCATATTGTTTCTTCTGCTAATGAATTGAGGAATCTCCTTAATAAACGTTTTAATGTTACAAAATGAACGAATTTCATATTGTAAACATTCAGGATTTAATCCTTGAAATAGGACAGGAAAAGACATCTTTACTTTTTCAAGATTTTACTTCTCCTAAAAATCCCGAAATTGAAACATTCCTTCGTAATAAGGCAATAGATTTCGTTCGTAGAAAACTTGCCGTAACTTATATTGTCCTTGATTCAAATGGAGAAATAGTTGCTTATTTTACATTAGCCCATAAAGCTATTGAATTCTCGGCAGACGGGATGTCTCAATCTACTAAAAAGAAAATAGAACGATATTCAAAATTTAATTTGGGTAGTAATTCATATTCTGTTTCGGCATTTCTGCTTGCGCAATTTGGTAAAAATAATTCCTATGCCAAAAAGAAATCATTATCAGGAAACAAGCTTATGGATTTTGTGCACGAACTCATTGCTGCCATTCAGTACATGATAGGTGGCGGAATGCTTTATCTTGAATGCGAGGATAACACTTTCTTGCTAGATTTCTATCAAAATGAACATAATGGATTTCATTTGTTTGGCGAACGAATATCAGATTCTGGAACCAGATATAAATTGCTATATAAATTTCTCTAACTGTAATAAAAGGAAAATGAAATGAACAAATCCTCAAAAATCTATGTAGCTGGACACCGTGGGCTTGTCGGCGGCTCAATTGTACGTTGTTTGCAGGAGAAAGGCTATACAAACATTGTTACAAGAACTCATAAGGAGCTTGATTTGCTCAATCAGGCTGCGATTAATGAATTTTTTGCTAAAGAAAAGCCGGAATATGTTTTTCTTGCAGCAGCGCACGTCGGTGGTATTGGAGCAAACTCTACTTACCCTGCTGATTTTATATATCAGAACATGGTAATCGGTTTTAATGTTGTTGAAGCTGCACGCGTAAACGGTGTTAAAAAACTGATGAATCTTGGTTCAACATGTATTTATCCAAAAATGGCAGAGCAGCCAATCAAAGAAGAATCACTTCTTACGGGGCCGCTCGAACCAACAAATGATGCTTACGCTCTTGCAAAAATCAGCGTAATCAAGCTTTGTACAGCATATAACAAACAGTTCGGAACAAACTTCCTTTCTGTAATGCCAACAAATCTTTATGGTCTTGGCGATAACTACGAACTTCAGGGAAGTCACGTTTTCCCAGCAATGATCCGCAAGTTCCATGAAGCTAAAGCAAGTGGCGAAGATGTTGTTCACCTTTGGGGCGACGGTTCTCCGCTCCGTGAATTCCTGTATGCGGGAGACTTGGCAGATGCAGTTGTTTATCTTATGGAAAATAAAGATGCTTCTGATTTGCGCACTCCAACCGGCGATTTTGTAAACGTAGGAACTGGAAAGGAACTTACAATTAAAGAACTTGCAGAAACTGTAGAAGATGTTGTTTATGCTGATGTTCGAAAAGATGGTCGTAAATGTAAAATGGAATGGGATTCTTCAAAACCAAATGGAACTCCACGAAAACTTTGCGACGTAACACGCTTGAACGCTCTTGGCTGGAAAGCAAAAGTTGATGTTCGCGAAGGTGTGAAAATCGCATACGATGATTTCCTTCATGGAAATGTAAGAAAATAGCCATTGTTGTTTTATGATTGTTTTATAGACCGCTGAGTTCGTTTTTGTGCGAGTTCAGCGGTTTATTTTTTTTATTGAAAATGAATCCGATTATATTAAAACCGAAAACAAAGACTCTTATCTGGGGAACTGAGCAATGGGGAATCAGTGCCCATCCTAATGGAGATGATGAGGTTTTGAATGAAGAATATTCAGGAAAAACTTTGTCAGCATTGTGGAAAGAAAATCCCGAGTTGTTTGGAAATGTACAAGGCGATAGATTTCCTTTGCTTACAAAAATAATAGATACAAATGCAGATTTGAGCATTCAAGTTCATCCTGATGATGATTATGCATCTAAAAATGAAAACGGCTCTTTGGGGAAAACTGAATGCTGGTACATCATGGATGCAAAGCCAAAAGCAACAATTGTAATTGGTCATAACGCAAAAAATAGCGATGAAGTGAGGTCGATGATTGAAAATGGCAGATGGTCTGACTTTATTCGCGAAGTGCCTATCAAGAAAGGTGACTTTTTCTTTATTGAGCCAGGAACTGTCCATGCAATAAAAGGCGAAACTGTCATTCTTGAAACTCAGCAATCGAGTGACATTACTTACCGAGTTTATGATTATGACCGTTTGCAAGATGGAAGGCCGAGACAACTTCATGTAAAGCAGAGCATTGATGTTATAACTGCGCCGTTTGTTCAGAAAAAGCCACCTTTGGACGATTCAAAGACAATTGGTGCGGTAAAACAATTGGTCAGCTCCAGTTTTTTTACTGTGTGGCATGGCGTTGTTGAGGGGGAACTTGAGATTACGCAAAATCAGCCATTTTTGTTATGTTCTGTAATCAATGGAACATGCAGTCTCGATAATCACACCTTTGCGAAAGGCGACCATTTTATTCTCCCGAACAATTATGGAAGAGCTATTTTCAAAGGCAACGCGGAGATTATCTTTTCGAGTTTGTGATATGCTTATTGGTATTCGCCGTGCTGGTAAATCTACACATTTAAAAGATTTTCTTACAAATTCTGTCTCGGATAAAACGCTTGTTTGCTATCTTGATTTTGCGGATGACCGTCTTGTCGACTTGCAGCACGAAGAACCTGGGCAGATTACAGATGCATATTACCAGCTGCATGTGATCTAAAATTATTTAATAATATCGGTGCAATTCTTGAAAACCTTGTTTTCATACATTTACGAAAGCAGAACTCGGATATTCATTATTATAAAACCAAGAACGGTTACGAAATTGATTTCGTAACTGGCACTGAAGAAAATCTTAATATGTATCAAGTTTGTGCAGATTTGAGCGATGAAGATACGAGAAAGCGTGAACTCCGTGCTATAAAAGAGGCTTGTACTGAGCTGAAATGCACGAATGCAACGGTAATCACTTTGCGAGAAGAAGAGATGATATCACTTGAAAAGTGCAAAGTGAATGTCGTAAAGGCTGTTGATTGGGTGCTCTCCTAATTCCCCCCTTTCATCTCCTTCTTGTTATCCTTCCTTGCTTTGTCTGCTCTTCGGAACACGTTCGCGACGCTCGAATCTGTCGTGGTGTCGTAGAATGCGATGCCGATTGCGGCCGAGATGCACTCCCATTCGGGGAGGTCGCCTTTTGTCGCGAGCTCGTCTAGCTGCCGTCTGAATTCCGTCGTAAGCATTCCGATGTTGTTGTAGTCGCTGCCTTCGAGGATTACAGCGAATTCGTCGCTGCCGATTCTGAAAACAGGGGAGTGCTGGAAGATGTGGCAGACGATGTAGCAGAGCTTTTTGATTGCGATGTTTCCCTGCTCGTAGCCGAACGTGTCGTTGATGTGCTTCAGGTCGTTCAGGTCAATCACCGCGATTCCGAATTCAGTGTCATCGTCGGCAAGGTTCCATTCCAGGCGGCTTATCTCCTTGTCGTATGCGGTCTTGTTCCTGATTCCTGTCAGAGCGTCTTTCGTCGCAAGCTCGCTCATCATTGTCGCCTGCGCCTTGCTCGTCTGGAGTGCCTTTGTCGTGTTTACGAGGTTTTTCAGGTAATTCTCGATTTCCATAATCATTGAGGCGACCTGCTCGGCAAGCTTCGAAATCTCGTCGTTGCCTTTCGCTTCGTGCTCAATCTCCATTGCGACCGCCGCGTCCTTGTTCTGTGCGTAATCGCGCACTTTTTTCTGCAAACGCTCAAGTTTTGAGATGTAGCACTTATAGATGAAGAAAAGCATCGCCGCTACGCACAGCACGAGCAGCAGTGCGATTTTTCCTGTCTCCACATGCGCGTTGTGAAGAATCGTCTTTATGATTTTTTCGACCTCAACTTCGACGCCGATTACTCCGATTTTTTCCCCGGAGATTATCAGCGGCGTATAGTATGCGTATGTCCTTCCGTATTCGTTGTCGTAGTGGTCATAGCCGGACGGCTTTCTTCCGGTTTCCCACGCTTCCCACATTCTTCTGTGCTTGTCGAGCGGCTTGAAAACGTCGTTGCAGGTGTTCAGGAATCCGTCGCTTTCCCTTTTGATTCTCTCGATGTCGATTAGGTAGTACATGTGCATCGGCTCTTCCGTCGGCACGCAGAGATATGTGTATAGTACTCCGAATGCCTCCCTGGCTTTTTCGAAGAGAATTGTATAGTATTCGTAGTTGTAGATTGCGTAAAGTTCCTGAACGTCCCGGCTCAGTTCGTCCAATGTGATGTCAACTCCGAGTGCTTTTCCTGGGTATTCTTTTGCGAATGCTGAATAGAATGCGTTTGCCGCTTTCGGAACATCTGCTTCCGTGAAATCTGCGGGAACTTTCACTTTCTGAAAATTCTCCACCATGAAATTTTTGTAGATGAGAAAGTCCTTCCCGTCGATTTTGATGCTGTCCTCAAGATAAGAAGCGACACTTTGTATAGTCTTCTCGCATTCCTTCATGTACGATTTTGTCTGGCTGGAATACATTGTGTTTCCGCTTAAGACGAGCATCACGAACGTAAAAATCGAAAAAATGATACCGAATTTGAACAAAAGACTTTCAGTTTTCTTCACCATGCGCATTCTCCTTGTTGTGCAACTCATATTATACAATTAATCCGAGTGTTTTTCTCTAAGGTTTTTTGCATGGATTAAGAAAACTCAATGCAATGTCAGAAACAAGCGTAGGCGGTGGGCTGTATGAAAAGCATGGAACATCGTAAACGATGTTCACGCCACCGCGTAGCGGTACTGCCGTTTTTCATACAGGGTTCCCGCCGTGAGCTTGTTCCTGCAATTACATTTTTTCTATTTGCTGTTGCACTTGCAGCAGCCGCCACCGCCGCAGCCGCATGAGCATGATGATTTTCCGTTCATCTTGTTTTTTATGAGCTTTACGATGACCGCCACAACGATTGCCGCGAGAATCGTTCCCGTAATGATTGTTCCCATATTTTCCTCCTGAAATTTCTTTTACAGCTGCGTGAGTTTCGTTGCCTCGCTGTATTTCTTGAAGAATATCATATAAACGAGTCCGATGAATGCTGCTGTTGCGAACACAAGTCCGATTATGCTTGCGTTTCCTATGAACAGGT
This sequence comes from Treponema sp., assembly GCA_017525605.1. Lineage (GTDB taxonomy): Bacteria > Spirochaetota > Spirochaetia > Treponematales > Treponemataceae > Treponema_D. Next base: position 6,743 of record JAFXSM010000050.1, read on the forward strand.
TTCCGAACTGGTTTACGAGAAGAGAGATGACGTAAGCGAAGCCGCACTGGTAGCAGATTGCGAACCAGAACCACTTTGTGTTGTTCATTTCCCTTTTGATTGCGCCGCTTGCGGCAAAGCAAGGAGCGCAGAGCAGGTTGAACACGAGGAATGAGAATCCCGACACGCTTGTGAATGCCTGAGCGAGGTTCGTCCATGCTTCCTCTCCGCCGTAGAGAATTCCCATCGTGCCGACGATGTTTTCCTTTGCCACAAGACCTGTGATTGATGCGACTGCTGCCTGCCAGTTTCCCCAGCCGAGCGGAGTGAAAATCCAGGCGATGCATGAGCCGATTTTTGCGAGAATCGAAGAATCAAGCTGATCTTCAGAAAGCATTCCGAATCCTTCCTCTGTCCAGCCGAAGAAGCTCGTGAACCAGACTACGATTGTAGAAAGCAAGATGATTGTTCCCGCTTTTTTGATGAATGACCATCCGCGCTCCCACATTGAGCGGAGTACGTTGCCACATGTCGGAAGGTGATATGCTGGGAGCTCCATTACGAACGGTGCCGGATTTCCAGAGAACATCTTCGTTTTCTTGAGCATTATTCCGGAGATGATTATCGCCGCCATTCCGATGAAATATGCGCTTGTCGCAACCCATGATGAGCCGCCGAAGATCGCGCCCGCAATCATTGCGATGAACGGGACTTTCGCGCCGCAAGGAATAAACGTCGTTGTCATAATCGTCATGCGGCGGTCGCGCTCGTTTTCGATTGTGCGGCTTGCCATGATTCCAGGAACACCGCAGCCCACGCCGACGAGCATCGGGATGAATGATTTTCCTGAAAGACCGAATTTGCGGAAAATCCTGTCGAGTACGAATGCGATTCTTGCCATGTAGCCGCACGCCTCAAGGAACGCGAGCATCAAGAAGAGGACGAGCATCTGCGGAACGAATCCGAGAACTGCGCCAACGCCCGCGACGATTCCGTCAAGGATGAGGCCTGAAAGCCATTCCGCGCACTCCGCTTTTTCGAGCAGGTTGCCGATTATCACCGGGATTCCCGGAACCCAAACTCCGTAGCTGCTCGGGTCTGGACCTTCCTCCCCGTATTTTTCTGACATCGCCTTTGCTTCCGCCACTGCTTCTTCCGTGATTTCGATCGGCTCCGAAGCTTCCAAAGTCTCGTCGTCAACAACCGTGTAGGTCTTTTCTCCGTTTTCGACTGCCTCAAGAATCGCCGCCGTGTCTCCGTATTCTTCCGCTGCTTCTTCGTACGCCGAAGAGCCTATTCCGAAAAGGTGATATCCGTCGCCGAAAAGCCCGTCGTTTGCCCAGTCAGTTGCAGGCGCACCGACTCCGACCATCGCAATCCAGTAGACCGCGAACATGATGACCGCGAAAATCGGGAGTCCGAGCCAGCGGTTCGTCACGATTCTGTCGATTTTGTCCGAATTCGAAAGTGTTCCCGCATTTGCTTTCTTGTAGCTTGATTTCAGGATTCCTGCGATGTAGACATAACGCTCGTTCGTGATGATTGACTCTGCGTCGTCGTCAAGTTCTTTTTCCGCGGCTTTGATGTCGGTTTCGATATGTTCGAGCGTCTCTTTGCTGATTTTCAGCATCTCAAGAACTTTGTCGTCGCGCTCGAATACTTTGATTGCGTACCATCTCTGCTGCTCCTCCGGCATTGAGTGGACGACGGCTTCCTCTATGTGCGCGATTGCGTGCTCCACTGGCCCCGGGAAAACGTGCTGCGGAATCGTCTTTGTCTCTTTTGCCGCCTTGATTGCTTCTTCGGCGGCTTCCATAACGCCGTCGCCTTTGAGTGCGGAAATCTCCACGATTTTGCATCCGAGATGCCTTGAAAGCTCCGAAACGTCGATTTTGTCGCCTGCTTTTTTCACCAGATCCATCATGTTCAGCGCGATGACGACCGGAATTCCAAGCTCCACGAGCTGAGTCGTAAGGTAAAGGTTTCTCTCAAGGTTTGTTGCGTCAACGATGTTGAGGATTGCGTCAGGTCGCTCTCCGACAAGGTAGTTTCTTGCGACGACTTCCTCAAGCGTGTACGGGGAGAGCGAGTAGATTCCAGGCAAGTCCGTTACGACAACGCCGTCGTGCTTCTTTAGTTTTCCCTCTTTCTTTTCTACGGTTACTCCAGGCCAGTTTCCCACAAATTGATTTGAGCCGGTCAGCGCATTGAAAAGCGTCGTTTTTCCGGCATTCGGGTTTCCTGCCAATGCAATTCGTAAATCCATCTTATTCTCCTATTTCAATTATTTCCGCATCTTGTTTCCGAAGTGAAAGCTCGTATCCGCGCACTGTGACTTCGACAGGGTCTCCGAGTGGGGCGACTTTGCGAATGTAGATTTCAGTTCCCTTCGTCACGCCCATGTCCATGATTCTTCTCTTTACGGCTCCCTCTCCGTGGAGCTTCGCGACTTTCACTGTTTCTCCGATTTTTGCATCTTTGAGTGTCTTCATATATATTTATTCCTCCAAAAAATCCTTAAATCATTATCCGCCGTGCCATGTCTTCGTTTATGGCGATTCTCGATTCCTTCACTTTCACGATTACGTTTCCCGAAAGCGAATTTATCACTGTCACCGTTCCCCCGATTGTGAATCCGAGGTTCTCAAGGTGATGCCTGACTTCTTCGGTTCCGCTGATTTTTTTGATTACTTGAGCCTCGCCGATTTCTGCAAATACTAAGGGAATCAATTTCTGCTCTCCTTGTGAGTTGTCTCATATAAAAATTAAGCGTGAATAATATATGTTAGAATGTGTTAACTTTCAATACTTATTGCGAAAAATTATTATTGCATGGCAAATTGTGTTGCTTGTAAATATCGATTGATGCCCTGATTTCTGCGCTCTATTGCAAAAATCTTCTATAAATCGCATTATCGTCTAATGCAAATTAGATTAGAAAAACTCAAAAAGACATATACATCGCATTCGAAGAACGAGCAGACTGAGATTCATGCCGTCGATGATGTGTCGCTGGAAATTCCCGAAAACACTATTTTTGGAATAATCGGAAAGAGCGGGGCTGGAAAATCTTCCCTCGTCCGCCTTGTTAGCCTTCTTGAAACGCCTGATTACGGTGCCGTCTACTATGGCAGAAAGCGCGTTGACAATCTCAGCAAAAGGGAGCTGATTGAGCAGAGAAGAAAAATCGGCATGATTTTTCAGAATTTCAACCTTTTCTCGTCGCGCACTGCCGGGCGGAATGTTGCTTATCCGCTTGAAATCGCGGGCTGGCCTAAGAACAGAATCCAGGAGAAAGTGAAGGAGATGCTTGAGCTTGTCGGTCTTGCCGACAGGGAGAACGCGCCGATAAGCACTTTGAGCGGCGGGCAGAAGCAGCGCGTTGCCATTGCCCGTGCGCTTGCGACCGAGCCTGGAATCCTCTTCTGCGACGAGGCTACGAGCGCGCTCGACCCGAACACGACAAGGCAGATTCTCAATCTCATCAAAGAAATCCAGAAAAAGATGAATCTCACTGTCGTGATGATTACGCACCAGATGGAAGTCGTCCGGGACGCGTGCGAGAGTGTTGCCGTGATTGACAGCGGCCGCGTGGTCGAGTCGGGCAGGGTGATGGACATCTTTGCGAACCCGAAAACGCAGGTCACCCGCGATTTCATCAAGAACATTGCAAACCAGTCGGACAACCGCGACGGAGATATCGTCAAGTGGACGGAAAAAACTGGCTCGTTCCTTCTTCATTTTGTCGGTGGCGCGACTGGCGAGCCGATTCTGAGCAAGATGGCAAAGGAATTTGACGTGAGCTTCAACATTCTTGCAGCCGGAATTTCGCATCTTCCTGACGGGGATGTAGGGTACATGGAGACTGACATAATCGGAAGCGATGAAGAGGTCTCAAAAGTCATTGCGTGGCTTTCGGAAAACAATGTCCGCGTTCAGAAAAGATAGGGCGTTCGAGTTAAATAGGAGCATTTTGGATTTATGAAACAATTACTGATTCTTGTCTGGTCATGGGCAGTCGATTTGTTCGATGATATTTTTTCCGAATCGACGATTCTTTCGCTTGTCGGGACTTCGACTTTGGAAACACTTCTGATGGTCTTTTTCTCCACGCTTTTTGCGATTCTGATAGGCTTCCCGCTCGGAGTCCTCCTCAACGTGACAAATAAATACGGGATTTCGCCGAAGCCTGCCATGAACCTCGTTCTTAGCAGAATCATCGACGTTCTTCGTTCGTTCCCGTTCGTGATTCTGATGATTGTGCTGCTTCCGCTCACACGGCTCATTCTCGGAACCGCAATCGGAACTGCCGCCACGATTATCCCGCTTTCGATAGCCGCAGCTCCGTTCGTCGCGAGAATCACCGAGACCGCGCTGAACGAGGTCGATGCAGGCGTTGTGCAGGCTGCCCGCGCTATGGGCTCCACGAACTGGCAGATTATCGTGAAAGTGCTTATCCCTGAAAGCCTTCCGTCCGTCGTTTCCGGCATAACGCTCACCGTCATAAACCTCGTGAGCTATTCCGCGATGGCAGGAACTCTTGGCGGCGGCGGACTCGGCGACCTTGCAATCCGCTACGGCTACCAGAGATTCCGCACCGACGTTATGGTCGCGAGCGTAATCGTCATCATCATCATGGTCGCGCTCATCCAGTTCGTCGGAACAAAGCTCACGAACCACATCCTGTCCAAAAGGTGATTCCGCTTCTGAATAGTTGACATAAAATTCGTTTGATTATATAACTTAAATCATACAGGTTTACTAGGTAATTACCAAAAACAAAAAAAACAAAATTAAAAACATAAGGAGAAAAAATTATGAAGAAAATTATTGCGCTTGCATCTGTCGCATTGGCTGTAGCTTCTGTTTATGCGCAGTCTGTCCTGAAGGTCGGAGCAACACCGGAGCCTCACGCTGAAATCCTCAATCTCGTGAAAGATGATTTGGCGGCAAAGGGAATCGAGCTCAAGGTTGTTGAATTCACAGATTACGTCACTCCGAATGACGCTGTTGAGTCAGGCGACATCGATGCGAACTATTTCCAGCACATTCCGTATCTTGAGTCGTTCAACAAGGAGAAGGGCTATCACCTTGTGAACGCTGCCGGTGTCCATGTTGAGCCGTTCGCTCTCTACTCAAAGAAAATCAAGAAGCTTGCCGACCTCAAGAAAAAGGCGACTGTCGCAATTCCGAACGACCCTACAAACGAGGGACGCGCTTTGCTCCTTTTGCAGGAGGCAGGACTCATCACCCTCAAGAAGAATGCCGGAATCACAGCGACTCCGCTCGACATCGCTTCTAACCCGAAAAAGCTCAAGTTCAAGGAAATCGAGGCTGCGTCTCTTCCGCGCGTTCTCGGCGATGTTGACGCTGCTGTCATCAACGGAAACTACGCGATTCCTGCCGGATTGAGCGCAAAGAAAGACGGCTTGTTCGTTGAAGGTTCATCTTCTCCATACGTTAACGTAATCG
>JAFXSM010000051.1 GCA_017525605.1 Treponema sp.
AGATTTTTTTCAGGCTTTCGTTCAGCTCCTCGTTCATGTATCTGTTCGTGAAAAGCGACTTGAGAACTGCCGCGCATTCAGCCGTAATCTCGCTTTTGGAAACGTCAACGCGGATGAATTTCTCGGATTCCTTCTGCCACTCGCCGCACCATTTCGCGATTCGTTCTGATTCTTCTTCGGTCGGAGTTGCGAACATTCCGAGCCCCACTATTCCGTAGACGACTGACGCGCTCACGTTGCCCTGCAAAAGATATAGCCGGTAGTCGCTTCCGCGAGAATTTTCGAATCCGCTTACCATCGATTCATAAAATTCTTCGATTGTTGCTTTCGCTGCTTTTCCTGAATCTGCGCCGTTTTTATTTTCTTCATTCAGTTCATTCAGTTTTGAATCCGCGTTCAAAGAATTGCTTTGCGCATTTTTATCGCCGGAAATGATTTCGTCACCGCCGAGAACGATTCCGCCAATATCGTCTTCCATAAAAATACCCCCCCTTGTCTCCTTTGTATTTTTCCGGAAAATTTTTGGAATTCAGTTCATGACGGCTTTTGCAAGCTGGTCTGCGCATGAGGTGTTTTTGCTTCCGCATAAATTTCCGAGAAGCTTTTCTGAAATCTCCTCCGCCTTCATTCCCTCGCAAAGTTTTGCAATCGCCTTGAGGTTTCCGTTGCATCCGCCCTCAAATGAAATGTTGTGAATCCTGTTTTCGCTGTCGCGCTCGAAGTGTATGACTTTCGCGCAAGTCCCTGTAGTGTTGTAAGAAATTTTTTCCATAAAGGAAATTATACTTATCCCCATAAAAAAAGGCGACTTGTTACAGCCGCCATTTACATTCTCCAGTTGAGGGACGGAGCTTTCCCATAACTCAAATATACTATGATTGCCGTTTGTCGTCAAGAAATATACCAAAAAATATCAAACTGAGTGTAAAATATGCATTTGGGGAAACGAACGAATATGAAATTTCACAGAATCATCATCACAATTCTGGTGGCGGTTGTGTTCGACTCGTGTGCGACGACAATGCAAGAGCCGTGCGAGTCTGAGATTTTCGCCGTTAAAGGCAGTTGTTTTGGCTGTGATGAATTCATCAAGGTGCAGTTTTTCGACAAAGACACGAAAAAGTCGCTGTCGAGCAGATATTTTTCGATTTTGCTCGTCAGCGACGATGAGAAAATTGTCTCGACAATCTTCGGAAAGTCTGACGAAAACGGTTGGGTGTATATAAAAAACATTCCTGCGAAAAAATATTTGATTTTCTTTTATGACGACGAAGAAAGTTTCCGCAAGGACATAATCACGGAGAACAAAAATTAGAACTTCAATAAAAGATTCCACACAAGTAAAATGGAGAACAAAAAATGAAAAAGAAATGTATTTTTATCGCATTGTTTTTGCAAACCACGCTGTGCGTATTTGCTGGCGGCGGGAATGTCAAAAAGTCGGGCGGGAGCAAAACTGCTATCGAACAGGGGCTGTCGCTCATTTCGCTTATGAAGGAAAAAGCGGAGAACGAAAGCTACATCTCGATGATTATGGGCGCGAATGGCGATATGGTTGCGAAAGTCCGCGAAATCTCAAAGGGCGAGGCTTCAACGCCTTTGGAAGTCTACAAAATCGGTGGGGATTTTTCGGAGTTTATGCAGCAAATCGTCGGTATGGCGATGAAAGGCGACTATTCCGATTCCCTCAAGGACGACATCAACAAATCTCTACTTTCTGGTTTCTCTTCGATGTGGAGCGCGAAAACAAACGGTCCGACAGGACTTGCGGCGATGTCGATTCTGCAAACACAGACTGCATTTGATTCGGACGAAATAAAAGAAGACTGCATTTACGTCTATGTTTTCCGAGATTCCTATCCCGTGGCTGTGAGTTTCTTGCGCGGCGAGGGAAAAGCCGTGAGGGCTAGCGCGGGCTATGTTCTGGACGAGGATTTTCCGATGAGCCTTAGCAATATTCTTTCGGAAATGGATATTGGCATAAAGATTGAGCGCATAAATTGAAGAAATTTTATAGGCAGCAAAATGAGCGATATCGAAAAAAAATCGGACATATTTTTCATTGCGGACACGCATTTTGGAGACGAAAGAATCTTGCGCTACGAAAACCGTCCGTTCGCGAGCGTGGAAGAGATGGACGCGCAAATCGTGAGGAACTGGAACGAGCGTGTGAAAGATGACGACACCGTTTATCTACTCGGCGATGTGGGAAACGAATCGTTCATCAAAAACTTAAGCGGCAGAAAGTTCCTTGTGAAAGGCAACCACGACACTCAAAGCAACGAGCATTACAGGCGCGTAGGATTCCTTGAGGTTTACGACATGCCCGTGATTTTTGAAGGCTTTTGGATTTTGTCGCACGAGCCGCTTTACGTTTGCAAGAATATGCCCTACGCGAACATCTTCGGACACGTCCATGCGAATCCGATTTACAAAGATTTCAGCGAGCAGAGCTTTTGCGCGAGCGTGGAGCGAATTGGCTACGTGCCGGTCAGCTTCGTGGAGATTAAGCGGAAAATCGCGGGGAAATGAGGGAAAATGAAAATGAACCACAAACATCTTCTGACCATAACATTGCTATTGATCTCACCGTATATTTTTCCGCAGGGGGCAGAAGAAATGACAGTTTCTGACGAAAAAATGACTGACATTCCATATATAAAACTTTCTGCAGAGCTCTTTGAAAAATGCCTTCCGTGGCGGGACGGGAAATACATAACCATAGACCACAAAGGTCGGTTTGCAACCGTTGAATGGAAAAAAATCTTTGGCAAGGATATACTGACCACAAAGCCCATCTGTAACTTTCCGAAACAAGACAGCACACCAGGGTATTTTTCAGCTTCCCCCGAAACCGGCTGGGTATGGACTTGGGACAGAATGAAGCTGCTCTGCTATAATGCAGATACAAAACTTCGCAGTGACTTTATCCCAGTCATGTCATGGAAGGGATTTATCAGTTACATAACTCCTTTTTCAAAAGATGAATTGCTTCTCTCGTTCCTTTGGGTGAATTTGGGAGAGACGGACTGTATCGTTTATTTTCCGTATAATCAAAGAACTCAAATCCTAGATACTTCACATGACAAAGAAAGAAGCGAGGTTCATCTTTGGAAGCAGCTCAAACCGTTTGGAAATGAATTCCTGGCATTTGAATATTATGAAAAAATGTATGATTCAAAATTCTTTTTCTATAATAAAGGTACTGGGGAAAAAATAGAAAATGATTTGACAAAAACAATGACAGGTCTTTTGGCGAGAACTTCTGAAGATGATATCTATGTAGATATGAACAAAAAAATGATATTGTCGCAATCTAAACAGCCATATCCGCTCGTCATAACATGGGATGATGATTATTCTGATGTAAAAGTCTATACGGCAGAACATGTTTTTCCAGACGGAAAAAGGATGGCGGCATTTACAGCTTCTCCCGACTGCCGGTGGATATGTGTTTTTCTTTCAGGCTATAGGGGACTTAAAGGAGAATTTTTAAATAAAGTTGGATTTGTTCAAATATCTGACAAATATCCCGGCATGTTCAGTCCCATGGTTTTTATGAGCGATGATTACACAGAATGGCAGCGATGGACCTTTGATCATTTCATAGAACACCCCGAATACGGCACCTGCTTTCTTGCTACATACGACAACGGCAAGACAGAAGAAACTCGTCTTTACAAGATGAGCGACGTGCAGAAAGAGATAGACCGAATCCTTACTCTTCCTCGATAATCCAGTCGTCGAGCTGCTCCTTTTCGCTAGAATAATTCACGGCGACCTTCACGATTTTGCGGCCGTCGCTCTTGTAAGCAATAGAGTAATCCTTGCCGTTGATTTGCTCCATCGCTTCTTTTGCGGTTTTGTCGATTTTGAACTCAAAGATGTAAATCGCGTTCTTTTCCCAGACAACCGCGTCGCTTCTGCCCTTTCCATTCTGCACTTCGCAAAGTACGAACTCGCCCATGAGCTTGAAGATAAGCCAGACAAATGCCTGACAGTCCAGCTCGTAGCATTTCTGCTTTGTCTTTTTTGGAGCGGAGGCAAAAATGTTGTTGATTCGCTCCATGAACTCGTTGACCTTGCCGGCTCGGAGTTCTTTCAGAAAGTTCACGATTTCGATTTTCTTGTCGTCGTTCGGAAAGCCAGCATACAAAGGCAAAAGCCGCTTGTACAGCCCGAATTTTACTTCCGCGTTCGGAATCGCAATCGTATAGCTGCCGAATTCTTTCTCATAATTTTTGATTGTGAGATAGCCGGTCTGGTAAAGCATAGGGACAGGCTCACTTGAGTTCAGGCGGTATTCTTCTAGTGAGCGGGAATCTACGTCGATTCCGTTTTCCAGAGATTCGTAATCAAACTGGACATCGAGCATCATCTTAGTGAGGAAAGTCGGAGTTCCTGTAGAGAACCAGTAGCTGCCGAAATTAGAGTCCACAAAAGCGTTCAATAAACTGAAAGGATTATAAATGTCTGTTTTAGTGTCCTTTGAAAAATGGTAGCCGTCATAATTTTTCTTTAGCTCGTCAATGCACTCATCTTTTGAAATTTCGTTTTTCTCTGCCATAAGCCCGATTTCCGGCACAAAGTCTTTCTCAAGTTCTTCCTGCGAAATTCCGCAGATTGCAGAGAAATCTTCTGAAAGCGAAATGTCGCGGAGATTGTTCAAATCGGAGAAAATGCTCACTTTGTCAAAGCGGGTAACGCCAGTGATAAAAGCAAACTGGATGTGAGCGTCCTCGCCTTTGATAACGCCGTAGAAGGATTTTAGGATTTTGCGGAAAGTGTCTATAAGCTCCTCGTTTCCGATTGCGTTCAAAAGCGGCTTGTCGTACTCGTCAACCAGAATGACCGCCTGCAAGCCTGTCTGCTCGTGGGCTTGCTGAAGCAAACTGCTGAATCGGTCGGCAGGGCTTGTTGCGTTAGGATTCCTGACGCCGTAGATTTTTTCGTACTGGTCAAGTTTTATGCCGAGAGATTTTCTGAAATTTTCTTCGTCCGTAAAATCTCCCACGTTAAAATCAAAATAAAAAACCGGATATTTCTTCCATTCAGTTTCAGTCTCAGAAAGCGAAAGCCCTTCGAACAAATCCTTGCGCCCTTCAAAATAGCTTTTGAGCGTGGAAAGAAAAAGTGACTTTCCGAATCTGCGCGGTCGGCTCAGAAAATACGGGCACTTGTATCGTACAAGCTTTTCGACAAACTGAGTTTTGTCAACATAAACATAATTTCCAACGCGGATTTTCTCAAATGTCTGAATGCCAATCGGTAGGTTTCGTCTTTCGCTCATAGCTCAATTATAGCACATGTCCGCATCGGTGCGAATGCGGCTTCGATTCAGAGTATGATATAATCAGAATCGATTCTATTTATAGGTATAAAAAATGAAAAAGATTCTCACGATTCTCCTGATTATAGCTCTCGCGCTTTTCGCGTTTTCGATTTCGGGAAGCTCCTTGGTGATAATCGTCGGTGCGCTGGCGGTGATGACAAGTGTCAAAAATTTCAAAAAAAGTGGCGAGGAAAATAGTGAGTCCGCGGAATCGGAACGCGTGCGGAACGTGATGGACGAGTTCTGGAACACGATGGACTCTTTTGCTTCGAAGAACGAGTCAAAAACGCAAGATGACGACGGCGAATACGAAACTCGGCAGTCGGGATTTTTCACGGTCAAATACCGCAAGAAACCGAAAACTGATTCCAAACCGAATGCAGAATACAAGCCGCAGCCGAGGCAGCAATACACAGAGGAGCAGGCGAAGCGTCTTTTGCGCTACATTCACGACAGCACGGGCGAGGACACGGTTCGCATAAAGCCGTCACTTTTCGATTCTTCCCTTCCGTTCGAAAAACGCGTCTGCGCTTCAAAGTTCGGCGGGCTTCCGTATTGGACGCGCGGCGAGGAATATCCGAAAAGCGAGGACGGCGCGAACCTTTATCTTCTGGCGCAAATCAACTTTGCCGAAGTTCCGAACATTGCCGATTTCCCTGTGCGCGGTCTTTTGCAGATTTTCGTGAACGCGGACGAGCCGTATGGCTGCTCTTTCGACGCATCTCAAAAAGATTGGCGCATCGTGTGGCGTGAAGTCTTTTCTACGAGCCTTGCCATGAGCGAGTCTGAACTTTGCGATATGGGCGTGAAGTGCGCTGGCGAGGAAAATGAGGAAAATCAGCTTCCGTTGAAAAATGAATACGCGCTCGTCTTTGAGAAGACAAAGACATATTGCCACCCGAACCTTTGCGAATTTGACGACAAACTCAAAAATGCGGCGGAAGTTCTGGGGTTTTTCGTCTACGACAAAAGCGCGTACGAAGTTCTGGACGAGGATTCGTTCAATGCATTTTTCGAAGACGGCGCAAAGCACCAAATCGGCGGTTATCCCGATTTCACGCAAAACGACGTGCGGAGAGAGGGCGACATTCTGCTTTTTCAGATGGACAGCGAATTTTTCAAGGACGAAAGCGGCGAGATGTCATGGAAAAATGCGATTCTCTGGGGCGACATGGGAATCGCGAACTTCTTTATCTCCCGCTCGGATTTGAAAATGCGTGACTTTTCGAACGTTCTTTACAACTGGGACTGCTGCTGAAACTAAAGTAGATAAAATGAAAAATCGTGCAAAAAGGAGATAAATTATGAAGAAAGTTGTATCAGTTTTGTTTGCTTTGCAAATTATGTTTTGCGCGTTCTGCCTGCCTTCGATGATGTACGTCAATTCGAAAGAGGGATTGAATGTCCGCTCCGCGCCGAGCATGAAAGCCGAGAAACGCGGTGCGCTGAAATACGGCGAGCTTGTCAAAGTCGCGGGCGAGGGCGACATGGTTACAATCGACGGGATTAGCGCGCATTGGACGAAAATCATTTTGTATTACGGGGACGATGGCGACGAATCCTCTTATGGCTGGGTGTTCGGCGGATATTTGCAGGAGAAATTCCCGATGAGCGAAGATGATTTTATCGCGCGTCTCAAAAGGCTCAGCAAAACCGGCGACGATTTTTTTCACAACGATTTTTTCCCGAAAGACGACAGCATAAATTATATGCAGGACGGAAAATGGCAGGAATCTTTCTATGCTCATTTTACGCAGGCATTGCCGAATTATGCCTGCAGATATTTCGATTATGAGACGCATAATGAAGTCGTTGCAATCCGCGATTGCTTCATCTACCAGGAGCCGAAAGCTGTTGAATCTTGCGGAGAGCTTCGCTTTGTCGCGGCCGGGGAGAAATTCAGCGTGGAAAAAGTTGCGGGCTGGGGAATCAAAGACGGAACGCTTTTTCCGGTTTACGAAATCGGGGGCTATGCGTACATCCGCGGAATCGACGTTACGGGCAGCGACTGCGTTTTAAAAGCAAGCGACGGAAAGGGCGGATTCCACAAGCTCGTGTATCAGCCGGTGCTGACCGGTGTTACGGAAGGAGATTTATCAAATTACGATGACAGAATGCCGCCCACGCATGAGAATCTTGAAAGCTATTTCAGCCACGAGCTGACTTACGAGATGAAATTCTTGAGGGGCGGATTCGGCACGAACTTTGCGTGTTACACAGACCCGTCTGGAAAGAAATACGAATTCAGCATTGACGGAAGGGCAAGCAGATTCAAGCTTCAGTATCCTCTCATCATGAAAAATCCTGTTCCGATTATCCAAAAATCATTTTTTTACGGCGGAATGGGCGGAGGCGAGTATTCCACGGAACTTTTCGGCGTTCAAGTCCGTGAATCCGGCGTGAATCTTCATAAGCTTTGCGAATACAGCTACACGAGCGCGGATGCTGGCTTTGACGGCATGGCGTATCATTATTTTGACGATGATGGCTTTTGCGTCTACGAGTTCCAGACCGACGAAATCGGCAAGGTTATCAAAAACGAAAGGCATTTTTATGTCAAAAACAACAGAAGGCTTTGCGAATTCAATTCTTCCTGGGCTTCCGACGAGCCGGCAGGCGAAAGCAACGCAGGCACATTCAAAAAAGGAAAATACTGCAACCCAGTCTGCCGGCTGAAACTCAGGACAAGCCCAAATTTGTACGGCGAAAAAATCAACACGATTTCGGGCGGAACTCTTCTTCAGGTGCTTGAAGTCGGCAAGGAAGCCACGATAGACGGCTTCAAGTCGAACTGGGTAAAAGTAAAAGCCGTGAACAAAGAGCGTTTCGTCGAAGGCTACGAGTTCACACAATCAGGCTGGGTTTTCGGCGCGTATCTGAAATAGAAAAAAATAATGGAGAATTTTATGAAAAACATGAAGACAACACTTTTTGTGGCGGCGGTTTTGATTTTTCAAATTCCGCTGTTTTCTTTTGCGGCGACAAAGCGGAATGCGCTGAATGTCGAACTGAAAGAAACTGAAACGTATGTGATTAAGCGCGAGGGAAAAAACGTCACCGCGTTGCTTGGAGAAAATTCAGTTTCCGATTTTTCAAAGATAAACCGGAAAAATCCGACTCAAGTTCTTGCGGCGTTCTTTTTCAGCTATTTTTCGCGGACGGACTACTGGAAAAATCTGGTTGCAGAAAGTGCTCTTTTTTACAGCGGCATTTATGGCGAAGACGGAGAACCCGCCGCAATAAAAATGGAAGAGGCGTGGAACGAGCTCTACGGTCTTGTTGACAGCATCAGCATAAAAATCAATCCTGCAAATTTTAAGAGCAACGGCGACGGGAGCGCGTATTACACGTTGGAAATCGCGCTTTCATACAAGGGCGAAAGCGATTCTGGCGAGGACGAAGCTACGATAGTTCAGGAAGAAAACGGCGAGTGGTTCGTTTATGAGCTTCCACGATAAAAAAATCCGCAGCAGAAAAAATTTTAGAACTCCGGCAAGTAATCTTCAAATTCAATGCCGGTTTCGTAAAACTGCATCAAGTCTGCATTGAGTTTGAACTTAAATGTATTAGTGAACGGTCCTTCTTCTTCGCCTGTCACCCAATTACGAGATTTATAGCCGTATTCAAACATCGTCAATTCTGGCAAGGCGGAGTTTTCGTCCAAAGAGGCTTTGAAATCGCTGTTCACTTCCGCGCAGTGCTGCACATATTCTGAGTTGCCAAAAGTTCCAAGCAGGAAGGCAGTGCCGTCGTCGCGAACCGCGTAGAAATGATAGAGCGAGCGGTTTGGTGCCCATGAGAACGGATTGAAGCTGAACGCGCAGAAATAGTAATTCTGTTCGTTCAGCTTGAACGGAAAGGATTTCACAAGCGTAAAGTTGCGCATGAAATCTTGATTGCCCAAAGAAATTGGTCTGCTCTCAAAATGCATTTCGTTTTCAGCAAAGCCAGTTTCGAGTTTTCTCAATTGCTCGGTTTTTAAGTCATATTCATACAAATCTACAAAATATTCGCTCTCGTTGGTGTAAATGTGTTTTATGTACTTGTAATTAACATACAGTTTCACGCCATCAAGTTCGGCAGAACTATAAAAATGAGCGCCCATTGTGATTTCGTCATGCGCCAAAGCCGAGCCTGACAAAATGCCAACTTTGTCCTTGAAGCGAACAAGATAATAATTGTAGCGAGTATAGTATCTTTGAGCGCTGTCGGGATTGTATTCATCGTATTCAAAAAGGCTGTTGTATGGCTGTTCGCCGTATCTGTCGCTAAGCAATTCCACAATTTCAACAGTATCGCACGAGTTGAGTTCTGTCGTCGTGCCGTCGGGCAGGAACATTTGCGCCTGGCGGACAACAATCGGAGTGTCCCCGCGGGCGAACTTTTGCTGCGTGAGCAAAATCGTTTGCTTGTCTTCTGACATCTCAGTCAAGGCTTCTGCCGCAAGCTCACGGTCATTTTGTGTTTGAGCGAGATATTCCACGCACTGAGAAACAAGGCTTGAAACATCATAACGGCAAAGGGCGAGAATCTCTTTGATTTCCGTGTTCTGGCAGCCGTCGATGTAATCAGCGAGCGCGCGGTCTTCGTTGTCTTTGTGAGACAAACCGCTAAAATTATTGGCTTTGATTTTTTTATAAAGATATTTGACGGCAGCGATGTTTTCGGATTTTGTGGCAAGCATCAAGCACGAGCGTCCGTCGCTGTCATAATAATCGCTCATATCGTCAAACAAAAACAAAATCTCTTCGTTCGCATAAGGAAGCAAAATATGAAGAGGGGTTGTTGTGTCCGGGCTAAAGTCGGTAACTTTTTGAAATTTTGGCAAAATCAAAGAAACAAAGTTTTTTAGAACAGCGTCATCTTCCCAATTCTCTTTCTGCAATCGGTCTTTCAAGTGCAAGTCGGCAAGGAGTTTCGTCAACTTCTCAACAGCTTCCGCATTTGAAAACATGTAAAAACTGTACTCGAACAAAATCTTTGCGTTTTCATCTCCGTCAAGCGCAAGGTTCACGGTCTTGTCAAAAATTTCTTTCGTCAGCGTTACGTCTTTCAATGAAATCCAGCCGGTCTTTTTCGAGCCTCCGTCGGAGAACTTCACTTTGAGCAAATCGCCGGACTGTTCGATTATTGAGAGCTGTGTAGGCTCTGTAAAAACTGAAAGTTCATAGTTTGTCTTCTCGTTTTTTTCTACATCCGAATAAATTTCTACCGGGCTTACTTTCGGAGTTACCACGCAGTCGGCGATTGGAGATGTGTTTTGGGCTTTTTGCTTGCAACTTGCAAGGAAAAGCGCAAAAAGAAAAATGATTGCGACCCTAAAAAAAATTCTCATGCAAAAAAGTATAGCACGATAGGCATTTTGTTATCATTGAATCTGGCGCGAAAATTCTGCCAGCCACGCGATATGCGAATATACTTTTACTATTTGCTGTAAAGACGGAAAACGGAAAAATGAAAGGTGAAAATGGAGATTCCGAAAACTTGTTCGGAATGACAAATATATAACAGGAGAAAGAGATTTATGGAAAGCGTATGTTTCACGGGCGCGTGCCCTGATATGACAAGAGAGGAACTGACCGAGATGGCAGAGGAAAAGTTCGAGGTGAAGACGAGCGTGACGAAGGATTTGGATATCCTTGTGTGTGCTGACCCAAACGCAGGAAGCTCGAAGCTTGAGAAAGCCAAGAAGAACGGAACGCTCATTATCAGCTACGAGGAGTTTCAAGAGATACTCGACGAGGATGAATATGAGGGCTTTTATTCAATCGTGCAGACGAGGAAGATTCTGAAGTATATCCGAGACAATTACGGAATGGAGTGCGTCCGCATAAAGCCAAAGAAAGCAGAGTCGCCGCTTTCGATGACGGCGAGCAAGTTCGGAGGGCTTCCGTACTGGACAGCCGGCGAGGAGTTCCCGAAGGACGTGGAAGGACATATTCTCACTCTCCTCGCGCAAATCAACTTTTCGGACGTTCCTCATCTTCCTGATTATCCAGAAAAGGGACTTTTACAGATTTTCATTCTTGCAGACCTCTCGCTAGGGCGCGACATGGACGATGACGGAACGACACAGAATTACTGGCGAGTCGTGTGGAGAGATGACGTGGACGAATCTCTTGCCCTCAGTGCGGACGCTCTTCACGAGATGGGCGTTCATAGCGCAGAGGAAATCATGCAGAAAGAACATGAAAGAAGGGATAGCCAAATGAAGAGCGGAAAGAAACTCACCCTCGAGCACGATTTTCCGCTCGAAAAAGAGTATGCGCTGACGTTTGAAAAGGGCATTTCCCACCCGAACCAGATGCTTACGGAGTACAACGATATGGCGATGAGCGCCGCAAAAGAGTTCGGATATCCCGTTTACGAAGACCCGCAAGGCTCGTTTTCCGAAGACTTGGACATGGACGATTATTTTTGCGAGGACTCAAAAGACGGCAATCTTCACCAGATTGGAGGCTATCCGTTCTTCGTACAGCGCGACGGCAGAAGCGAAGACGAGGAAGAAGTCCTGCTGCTCCAGATTGACAGCGAATACAATACGGACGTCAACATCAGCTTGGGCGACGACGGAATCGCAAACTTTTTCATCACCCCGGAAAACCTCAAAAAGCGCGATTTCTCGAAAATCCGCTACTACAGCGACTGCTACTAATCATGGTTGCTGAGCGAAGTCAAAGCACAAATATATAACAGGAGAAAGAGATTTATGGAAAGCGTATGTTTCACGGGCGAGTATTATGAGATGACTCGTGCGGAACTCACAGAGAAAGCGTCGAAGATGTTCGAGGTCAGGAAGAGCGTGACGAAGGATTTGGATATCCTCGTGTGCGACGACCCGAACTCAGGAAGCTCGAAGCTTGAGAAAGCCAAGAAGAACGGAACTCGCGTCATCACTTACAAAGAGTTCATGGATATGGTCGACGACATCAAAGATGATGGAGTTTTCTATATCAGAAACGGAGTTCTAAAAAAGTGCAGAGACGATAATATAGAAAATGTCGTCATTCCTTCTGGCGTGACGGAAATCGATTTTTCTGCGTTCTTGTTCTGCTTTCATCTGAAGTCCATTGAGATTCCTGAAGGAGTAAAGGAAATCGGCAGGGAGTTTCAGGGCTTTAGCGAACTTGAATCTGTGATAATCCACGAAGGCACACAGATAATCAAATATAACGCATTTGAAAAAAATCCTTTGCTAAAGTTTGTGCAGCTTCCTTCGAGCCTGATTGAAATTCAGACCGAAGCGTTTTTAAGATGCTCTTCTCTTTCGAAAATTGTGTTTGAGGGAACGATTGAGCAATGGAAGAAGGTGAAAGGGCTGGAAAACCTTTTGCAATATGTTCCCGCAAAGAGCGTGAAGTGTTCTAACGGCGAATGGCAGAAGCCGCTCGTGTTCGTGGAAGACGGCGTTGCTGTGAAATGCCTCGACAAAAGCACGACGAGCATAAAACTTGACGAGGGCGTGACGGCAATCAGCGAAAATGCCTTCAAGGAGTGTGCTTCTGTTCTGTCAATCGAGCTTCCGTCAACGCTGACGGAAATCCGGAAAGGCGCGTTCGATGACTGCAAGAACGTCGAGAAAATCGTGTCGCATTCACCGCTGTTCACGTTCGACGAGAAGACGAAAAAGCTCTACGACATGACGGGAAAGACGAAGAAAGTCGTCCTTTCGCTACAGGCTGGAAAAGAAGAAGCAAAGAAGGAGAAAATCGCACAGGTTCAGAACGTTTCTGCAAGTAGCGTGCTTGAGTCGATTATGAGCGAGCATAAGACGAACGCGGAGGTCATTCGCGACGACAAGAACGCCTATCTTCAAATCCAGACCACCGACGGCGGCTTCGAGATTGTGCTTGCGGACTCCAAGGTGTCGAAGTGGATGGCGAATCTTCCCGCGTTCCTCGACTTTGTTGCGACTGGTGCGGATTCCATTGCAATCAGGAAGTTTGCGATTGAGAGAGGTCTTGAGGACTCAAGCAAGAAGTTCATTTCGATTTCAAAAGACGGCTGTGTGTCGTGGAAGAAAAAGACGAATCCCGTCTATCTTTTCATTCCTGAGGGCGTGTCGAAAATCGGCGAAGAGGCGTTCTCTAGTTGTAAATCGCTTGAATATGTGGTGATTCCTGAGGGCGTGAAAAAAATCGAAGATGATGCGTTCCATAATTGCAAGTATCTTGAACAAGTTGTGTTTCCCGATGGCTTGGAGGAAATCGGACACAGTGCGTTCACGGACTGTAAGTCGCTCACAAAATTGGTGTTTCCTCCGAGCTTGAAGGTAATCGGCAACAGTGCGTTCTATTGTTGCGAGTATCTTAAAGACTTTGAGATTCCGAACGGCGTGGAAAAAATCGAAGCCGGTGCATTCAGCACCAATAGCAGATTTGAATCCTTGAGGATTCCGGGCAGCGTGAAGATTATCGAACATGCTTCATTCAAAGAATGCCACGAGTTAAAGACTCTCGTAATCGAAAAAGGCGTGGAAAAAATCGAGAAGGAGGCTTTCCAAGACTGCGAGAAGCTTTCTGAAATCACATACACGGGAACTGTCGCTGAGTGGGAGAAAATCGAAAAGGAGAGAAAATGGCATTACAACGTGCCGGCCCAGTCCGTGAAATGCTCCGACGGGGAATCGTCCATCGCGGTAAATCGTGAGGTGATAAAAACAGACACGTACAAGCTTGCCATTTACGACAATGGCGTGGAAGAATGCGTCTGCACTGGCGTGACGGAAAAACTTGTCATTCCCGAGGGCGTGACGCTCATCGAGTACGGCGCGTTCTATGGGGTTAAGGGAATCAAGTCGGTTGAGCTTCCTTCGAGCCTGACGAAAATCGATGAAGGTGCGCTCTCTCATTGTGTAAATCTCAAGTCGGTCGTGTTTCCGCCTAACATAACGGCTATCGAAAAGGATGCGTTCAGAGGGTGTACGGAAATCGAGTCGTTTGAGATTCCTGAGGGCGTGACGACAATCGGGAGAGACGCTTTCAAAGACTGCACAGCCCTCAAGTCGATTAAGATTCCGGAAAGCGTGACGGTTATCGACGATGCGTTCGGACGTTGCACAGCCCTCGAATCGATTGTGCTTCCTGCATGTCTGACTGAAATCGATTTCACATCGTTCTCTGGCTGCTCGTCGCTTCGTGACATCACATTCAAGGGAACGAAGGCGCAATGGAATGCCGCGAAAGAATATTTTTGGCAGGATGAAGATTTGCCCGCAAAAGTGGTGCATTGCTCCGACGGCGATGTCGAGATAGAGGAGTATTAAGAAAAATCGGCTGCTGAGCGTAGCCGAAGCAAGAGATTCCGAATCAAGTTCGGAATGACAAATATATCGAAAGGAGAATCAGATTTTATGCAGAGCGTATGTTTTACGGACGAATGCGAGGAGATGACACGGGCGGAGCTTACCGAGATGGCTTCAAAGAAGTTCGATGTCAGAAAAAGCGTGACGAAGGATTTGGATATCCTCGTGTGCCAATACCCAGGATTCAAAAACTCGAAGATTGAGAAGGCAAAGCAGTACGGAATCCGAATCATCACGTACAACGAGTTCCTTGAGATGATTGGCTACCTCAAGGTGACAGAAGATTTCAGTATCATGAACGGCGTTCTTAAAGAGTGTCATGACAAGAAGATAGAAAACGCGGACATTGGCGACGGTGTGAAGGAAATCAGTGCTTTTGTGTTTGATAGATGCAAGAAACTTGCTTCTTTGTCGCTCCCTGAAAGCCTTGAGGAAATCAGAACTGGTGCGTTCATGAACTGCAATGAGCTTTCTCACATTGAGTTCAGGGGCACGGTTGAGCAGTGGGAAAAGGTCACGGGAAAAGAATTGAATCTTTTGCGGTACGTTCCTGCAAAGAGCGTCAAGTGCAGCGACGGCGAATGGCAGAAGCCGCTCGTGTTCGTGGAAGACGGCGTGGCTGTGAAATGCCTCGACAAAAGCACGACGAGCATAAAACTTGACGAGGGCGTTACGGCAATCAGCGAAAACGCCTTCAAGGAGTGTGCTTCGGTCTTGTCAATCGAACTGCCTTCCACGCTGACGGAAATCAGGAAAGGCGCGTTCGATGACTGCAAGAACGTCGAGAAAATCGTGTCGCATTCGCCGCTGTTCCCTTTCAACGAGAAGACGAAAAAGCTCTACGACGCTACGGGAAAGACGAAGAAAGTCGTGCTTTCGATATTGGCGGGAAAGGAAAAGGCGAAGAAAGAGAAAATCGCACAGGTTCAGAACGTTTCTGCGAGTGCGGTGCTTGAGTCGATTATGAGCGGGCACAAGACGAACGCGGAGGTCATTCGCGACGACAAGAACGCATTTTTGCGAATAAAGACCGAGGACGGCGGATTTGAGATTGTGCTTGCCGACTCCAAGGTGTCGAAGTGGATGCCGAATCTTCCCGCATTCCTCGACTTCGTTGCGACTGGTGCGGATTCAGTTGCACTGAGAAAGTTCGCGATTGAGAACGGTCTTGAGGACGCGAGCAGGAAATACATTACGGTGTCGAACGTCGTCGTGTCGTGGAAGAAAAAGACGAATCCCGTCTATCTTTTCATTCCCGAGGGCATAACGATAATCGAAAGAAACGCGTTTTACCGCTGTGAGTCGCTTGAACGAGTGGTGCTTTTCGATGGCATGGAGAAAATCGATATGTATGCTTTCGAATACTGCGAGTCGCTCAAGTCGGTGGTGATTCCTCCGAGCCTGAAGAAAATTGACGGCTTTGCGTTCTATTGTTGCCACTCGCTTGAAGATTTGACGATTCCGAACGGCGTGGAAATAATCGAAGATTCTGCGTTTGCAAGTTGCCGTTCTCTTGAAAGCCTGACAATTCCAGGCAGCGTTCAAAATATCGGATACGGTGCATTCTCTGGCTGTACTGGGTTAAAGACGCTCGTAATAGAAAAAGGCGTGGGAAAAATCGAGAGTCTCGCTTTCCACGACTGCACGTCCCTTTCTGAAATCAAATACACGGGAACTGTCGCTGAGTGGGAGAAAATCGAAAAGGGCAGAAGATGGAACTGCGAAGTTCCAGCCCAATTCGTGAAATGCTCCGACGGTGAAGTGTCCATAGTTCCAAAGATTGAGGTAATAAAAACAGACACGTACACGCTTGGAATATACAACAACGGTGTAGAACGCTGCAAATGCACTGACGAGACAGATGAGCTTGTCATTCCAGACGGCATAACGATTATAGAGCACGGTGCGTTCTGTGAGTGTACGGGAATCAAGTCTATTGTGTTTCCCTCAAGCCTGACGAAAATCGAACAGTATGCGTTCGCTCATTGTACAGCCCTCAAGTCGATTGAGCTTCCTTCAAGGCTGTCGATTATCGACCTCGAAGTGTTCATTGGTTGTACATCCCTAGAGTCGATTGTGATTCCTGAGGGTGT
Organism: Treponema sp.; assembly: GCA_017525605.1. GTDB lineage: Bacteria > Spirochaetota > Spirochaetia > Treponematales > Treponemataceae > Treponema_D. Next base: position 16,730 of record JAFXSM010000051.1, read on the forward strand.
GAAGATTATCAACGCAGCGGCGTTCGAAGATTGCACAGCCCTCAAGTCCGTTGTGTTTCCTGCAAGCCTGACTGGAATCACTAACAAAGTGTTCAATCACTGCTCGTCGCTTCGTGACATCACATTCAAAGGAACGATGGAACAATGGAAAGCTGTGAGTGAGTATTTTTGGGGAAACGAAGATATGATAGCAAAAGTGGTTCACTGCGCGGACGGCGACGTGGAATTGTAAGACGAAATGCTGTCATGCTGAACTGTATTTTTCGCAAGAAAAATACTTTCAGCATCTGCGGTTGCTGAGCGTAGCCGAAGCAAGAGATTCTGAAAACTTGTTCGGAATGACAATAAAAGATGAGGGTTTATCAAAAATGGCTAGCGAAGAAGATGTTTTGACAATCGAAAACGGCGTTGTGACAGCGTGCAAAGAAGACGCGGAGAGCGTGGTTATCCCCGACGGCGCTACGGAAATCGGAGAGTATGCGTTCCGGCACTGCTCGGCACTGAAATCGATTTCACTTCCGTCCACGCTCACAAAAATCGGCGATAAGTCGTTCGTTGGTTGCACATCGCTTTCTTCGGTAGAGATACCAGAAGGTGTGACGAAAATCGGCTGGTTTTCGTTCGCGGGCTGCCTGTCGCTTTCTTCGGTAACAATTCCTAAGAGTGTTGCTGAAATCTGCTATAGGGCGTTCGAAAATTGCAAATCGCTTTCGTCGCTGGTGATTTGCGATGGCGTTACGGAAATCGGAGAGTATGCGTTCCTGCACTGCTCTGCACTGAAATCGATTTCACTTCCGCCCACGCTCACAAAAATCGGCGAACATGCGTTCGATGGCTGCAATGTTGTGGAAAGCATAAGTTCGGCTTCCACTCTGTTTCCGTTCGACGCGAAAAAGAAAAGGCTCTATGACGCGACAGGAAAAAGAAAAAAAGCGATACTCACGCTGATGGCGGCAAATGAAGCGGCGAAGAAAGAGAAAATCGAAAAAGTGCAAAAGGTTTCTGCAAGCGCGCTCCTTGACGCGATTGTGGCTGAACACAAGGAAAACGCATCCATAGTGTCCATAGCGTCCATAGTGTCTATAGTACGAAACGGAAAGGACTCATATCTTCGCATGAACATCGGAAAATGCGGCATCGAAATCCTGCTCTCTGATTCCAAGTTGGAAAAATGGTCTAAGACGCTTCCTTCATTGCTCGATTTTGCCGAGTCCTGCACAGACTTCGCATCTTTAAGAAAATACGCGATTGAAAACGGCTTTGAGGACGCGAGCCGAAAGTTTTTGTATGTCAGAAACGGAGTCGTGAAAATCAGAAAAAACACGAAACCTGTTCATCTTTTCATTGGTGGGGGAGCGACGAAAATCCGAAGAAGAGCGTTCGAGAAGAGCAAGACGCTGGAATCCGTCGTAATTTCTCCGAGTGTGAGTGAAATCGGGAATTATGCCTTCAATCTTTGCACGAATCTTGTTTCGATAGAGATTCCCAAAACCGTGGAAAAAATCGGAAAAAGAGTGTTCGACGGCTGCCGCTCTTTGATGTCCATTTCGTTCGGCGGAACAGTTGCTCAGTGGAAAGCGTTGACGGACAAGAATGAAAACCTGACTGTTTGTTCACCTTTGAAGAGCGTCAAATGCTTTGACGGTGAATGTGAGCTGCCTGCCTATATGGTGGTGAAGCGCCGTGGAAAGAACATAAACGGAATTTCTCTTGGCTACGGCGTGAGCAAAATCGGCGAAAAGGCGTTTTCCGGGCTAAAGTCGATTGAATACATTGAGATTCCTGAAGGAATTACGGAAATCGGAGTGAGGGCGTTCCAGAATTGCGAATTGGAAAATGTCGTTATGCCTTCGACGTTGACGAAAATCGGAGAGAGTGCCTTCGAGGGCTGCAAGTGCCTCACGTTCGTGGATTTCCCTGTGGGCTTGAAGGAAATCGGAGCGAGGGCGTTCTTTGGATGTGAAAATTTTTCTTTGGTCTGGTACTACGGAAGTGAAAAACTGTGGAACAATATCAAAATAGGAGAGGACTGGTGCAAAGGCACAAAGTTAAAAAGCGTGAAAATATATGGGCTTGACAATGTAACAATTAAAAACGGAGTCATAACTTCGTGCAAAGAAGATGCCGTGAGCGTGGTGACTCCAATCAACGTGACCAAAATAGGAAGAGGAGCTTTTAAGGACTGCGCCTATCTTACATCCATTTCATTCATGCCAGTCATAACGGAAATCGGAAACGAGGCGTTTGAAGGCTGCACTTCACTATCAATCATTTCGTTCGGTGGCACTGTTGAGCAATGGAAGAGCGTTGACAAAGGTGCGGACTGGCACAAAAACGTGCCCATTGATGTGGTTCATTGCACAGACGGCAACGTTAAACTTTGAAGTTGGGCAAGGCTTCCCCATCATGCTGAACTGTATTTTTCGCAAGAAAAATACTTTCAGCATCTGCGGTTATCATACATAGATTCTGAAAACTTGTTCGGAATGACAAATATATAAGGAGAAAGCAAAGATGGAAAAGATGGAGATTTCAAACGGAGTTTTGAAAATTTGTAGAGCCTCGAACATTGAGGTTGCCCTTATCCCTGACGGGATTCATACGGTTGGAAAAAGCTATTGGGAAGAACTTTTTTCTTCTTCCTGCAAGTCTGTTAAGAGAGTGGTTTTGCCAAAAAGCGTGAAGCGCATTTACGCAGGCTTTCGCGGACAAAAGGAGCTTTCTTCCCTTGAGTTCGGAGGAACGATGGCGGAGTGGAAAGCCGTGAAAATCTCTGACAAGTTCTGGCGCTCAGGCACAAAGCTCAAAACGGTGAAATGCTCTGACGGCGTGGTTGAGCTTGAGCCGTACGATGTGAAAGACGGCGTTCTCACAAAATGCCATTTTGACTTTGTGGAGTTCGCGATTGGCGACGGCGTGACGGAAATCGCGGACGAAGCGTTCAGCTATTGCACTAGCCTTGAAAAGCTCGAAATCCCCGAAAGCGTTAAGAAAATCGGGAAGTGCAGCTTTGCGTTCTGCAAGTCGCTGAAGCAAATCGTTTCAAAATCGAGCGAGTACCCTTGCGAGAACGGGCTTCTCTTCAGCAAAAAGACGAGCCGACTCCTTGCGACCGTCTGCGGAAAGGTGACAATCCCTGCGTTCATAAAATCGCTCGACAACTTTTCGCTCCAGAACTGCACGGAGGTCGCGTTTGAAAAGGGCGGCAAAATCACGGCGGAGACTCTGGACTACAGGGCAACAGCACAAGTTGTTCGGGACGCTGTGTGGGAGGAAGTAAAGAAGAACCGTGCCAAGACCGCCAAAATCGACAAGATTGGATTTACAGGCTCGGACTCTCTGCTTTCGGCCATTCTGGAGGAAAGCGGCGTGGACGCGGAGGTTTGGCAGGACAAGAGCGCAGTCGTTCTTGCGGTGAAGGCTCTTGATTATGGGCTTGAGATACGTCTTTCTTCAAAAAGCACTTCGTGGCAGAAAAATGTCCGCGAGTTTTTGAAAAGCGTCAAAGCTGGCGCAAACATCGTGCAGCTCATAAAGGCAGCCGAGGACAACAAGCTGAGAATCGCAGGCAACCAGGCAAAAAAATACGCCGTGTTCCAAGTCGATGTGAAAGACAAGAACATGTACTTCAACGGTGCCCTCGAAACCGTTTATATCGCCGACGGTGTCAGCACAATCGGAAGTTCTGCATTCTGGGCCTGCCGCAAGCTCAAAACGGTTTACATTCCCAAAAGCGTTACGAAAATCAAGTGCAGTGCTTTTGTTGGCAACGACTCGCTCAAAAACGTTACATTCGACGGAACATTTTCGCGGTTCAATATGATTCAGGAAGAGCGCATGCGCGGGGAGTGGGGCAACAAGATTACTGTGCACTGCACCGACGGCGACTTTGAGCTATAAGGATTCTGCTGAATAAAAAAGTGCACTTCACATCTGCATGTAATGAAGTGCGCTTTTTGGTTTCTGATTTTCGGCTAGACTTTGAAGACCGAGAGCTGCGTGTCGATGCTTCCGATGTTGTCGGAAACTTTCGAGCTGATGTCGCTCAGCGATTTTTCCGCCATGCCGATTCTCTCGACGCTTTCCGCGACGTTGCCCATCATGTCGTTGATGATTTTCGTCACTTCCTGAAGCGAGTCGATTCTGTCGCTGATTTTCTTTGTGTTCGCAGCCATCTCCTTTGACGCTTTCTGAACCGCGCCCGTGCTGTCGTTCATCGCCCTTAGGCTCTCTCCAATCTGCTTTGAATCCTCGTTCTGCTCGGACATCGCCGTCTGGATTTTCGTCACAAGTTCGTTCGTCTCCCTAATTTTGTCGGCCGCAACGCTGAACGCCTGGCTCGACGACGTTGAAGCCTCGACGACCTGCGCGATTGAGTCGCGGATTGAGTTGAGCTGCTCGGCAATGCGCTTGGACTGCTCGCCCGATGTTTCCGCGAGCTGCCTGATTTCGTCCGCGACGACCGAGAATCCTTTTCCAGCCTCGCCCGCGTGCGCCGCCTCGATTGCCGCATTCATCGCGAGAAGGTTCGTCTGCTCCGCAATTGCCGCAATCGCCTGGTTCGCCTCGTGCAATGTGTCCGACTGCTGCTCGATTACGGAAAGCTGCTCGTTCACGTTCCTCTGCTTCTCGAATCCGTTCTCCGCGTTCTCCTCAAGCGTCGAGAACGAGAGCGCCATCTTTTCGACCGTGGAATTCACCGAATTGATGTTATGCACAATCGCGCCAATCGCGGACGACGCTTTCTCGACGCTCTCCGATTGTGTTGCGACCATGCTTTCGAGTGTGCCGGTGCTTTTCGTAATCTGCTTTGCCGCCTCCGCCGTCTCGTACACGTTTATGTTCTGCTTCTCAAGCTGCTCGCCGACCGTCTTCACGCTGTCTTCGACTTCCACGACAGCGGTTGTAGTTGACGCGACGTCCTTTGAAAGCTGCTTTCCCGAATGCGCAAGGTCATCCTTCACTTCTAGGATTTTCGCCGTGAGCGTCCCGAACTGCTCCGAAAGCGAATTGAACGAGAGAGCAAGCTCCCCGATTTCGTCCGCCGACGTTCGCTCGACGCGCTCCGTCAGGTTTCCGCTCGCCATCTGCGCGAACGCTTCCTGGAGCTTGTGGATTGGCTTCGTGAATTTGCTCGCCGAATATATTCCGAGCGCGATTATCAGGATGAGGATTCCTGAGAAGTAGATTGCGACTTTCGTGATGAAGCGCGACCTGTTGTCCCGGAGTGCGTTCATCGAAATGTCCGCGCCCACATAGCAGACGCATTTTCCGCTTGAGTCGAACACCGGCTTGTACACGGTGAGGAGCCAGCCGAATTTATCCACGGATTCAATCGGCTCGATTTCCTTTCCGTCGAGCAGCTGCTGGACGAGCGGGAGGAATGCCTTGTCGAATTCTATCAGCTCGCCGATTTCGTAGTCGCCGCTTGACTCGTCTGTGTCGAAAATCGTGTGGCAGCCGTCGCTCTGGACTTTGTAGACGTAGAGATATTCGATGTTCGGCGTGTTGTTCCTGATTTGCTTGAGCCGTTTGAGCGTCTCCGCGTATCCTTCCGCGCTTTTTCCTTCAGTCAAATACGCGCCGATTCTGTCCGCGTCAAGAATCTCCGCCGCAAGCGACGTCGCTCCCCGCGCAATCGCAATGTGGTCCTGCCTTGAGGCGTTGACGAACTGCCGGAGCCCTATCGCCGCCAATGCGACCGTCAGAATTACCGCCGCCAATGTCAAGAGGATAGCAATCCGCACTTTCATCGAATGGAATTTCGCGCCATTCTTCTTTTCGTATTTCGTTTCCAAAATATCCCCCTTTTTATGGAAGTGTGTTTGTTGATTTATCCTTTTAGTATATCACCAGAAACGAATACTCAAAAATGAAAAATTCGGATTGCGAACAAAAAGTGCCGATGTTCCGAATTGATTTTTTAGAAACCTCTATAAATATAATTTGCCTGTGCATACCATTTGTTGCAGCTTGGGTCTTCTTCAATAAGAAATTCAACAATATATGCACCGGGCTTAATGTCGTTTGCGGTCAGGATATGGCTCAATTCTTGAGACCGGCTGTATTTATATTCAATTTCCCTTTCTGTAAGGAAAAAATTAGCTTTTTTCATCGTGCTTTTCTGAGATTCGGTTATGGTGGAAACTTTTGTTATCTCAGGGATTTTCCTATTTCCTTTTCCAGTTTTTCATTCCTTCGTGCGCTTCTTCCAAAGTTTTTGCAGTGAATTTCTTCATAGTAACGCCGATTGGCACTACAGTTCCGATTGCGACAGAATATTCAGGATTTTCCTCTGTCGGATATCGAATCGAGCAGAGCAACTGACCTGCACGGTAAATATTTGATTTGAGGTCGTATTCCCACTGACCTACATATTGCGGAATCAGAGCGAGGGCGTCTTTGTCGATATGGAATTCATGCCGCTCTTCAAATTTGTCATATTCCTTGTCCGTTTTCGGATGGTAGAACTTTTTCCCGTCGATAACGGATTCTATGTCGTCATAAAATTTGAGTGCGCGGAATTGCCATCGTTCTTTTTCGATTATCGCTTTTGTGTTTTCAGGATTCCCGAACACCGCGTAGTAATTCACCGTTTCGATTTTTGATTTTTGCTCGGAAAAATGGCAGTACGAAAACTCATTCTCGTGAATGATGTCCTCCAGAATAAGCGTCCGTTTCGTGTTGCGCCTGTTTTTGTGGTTCACGTCATCGTCGAACACGCACACGACCGTGCAGCCGTTTTTCGCCGCTTCCTCAATGATTTTTTTCTTCAGGATTTCATCTTTTTCCGTTGTCGTCATTGTCTTCTCCTTTTTCAATTGATATCAAACAAAATCCACAGGCAGCGCAATCAGGTCTTCTTTTAGATATGTCTTTTTGTCGTACAAGCAGAGAATCGTTCCCTGACCGCGTTGTTTTTGCATTTGCGACAAATCTAAAGTGCAACTTTAGATTTGTCAACGAAAGTAGATGAGTCCAAAGTTGATTGCATAAAAAAAAGACACCGCCTAAAAAAGCAGTGCCTTGAAAGTCGGGTAGACTGGATTCGAACCAGCGACCCCTACGTCCCGAACGTAGTGCGCTACCAGCTGCGCTACTACCCGATAAAAAATTAAACCCGCCCAATGACTTGAACGGGTACGCGATGTGCGGGGCTCGAACCCGCGATCTCCGGCGTGACAGGCCAGCGCGATAACCAACTTCGCTAACACCGCATCAACAAGTGATGTTTTAAATATACCAAAAATGATTTTTTGTGTCAACAGATTTGCAAAAAAAAATAAAAAAAATCCGAAAAAAAATCACGCCAGCAGAAAATCAAGGAAATCCTTTTGGAAAAAGAATTTTTCCGTTCCGAGCGACTTGAATCCCTCGTTCCAGGTGAAAGATGCGCAGATTCCTGGCGTTGCGGTGTTCAGTCCGTCAAGGTACGGCATGTTGTAGAGCGATGTGATTTTTATCTTTGCGGTTTTGTTTGCCGATTTCAGAAGGTCGTTGACGAGTATCGGTGCGACAGAATTCCTTAAAACTTCGTTCTGGAAAAGGTTCGTTTTGTGGTTCACGTTGAACGAGATTCCTGAAAGGGCGCAAAAAAGGAACGAATCAAGCTTGAGCAGCAGTTCGAATTCGTTGATTTCCACGAGGAAGAAAAAATCAGTGTTCGTAACCTGCGACATGAATTCTATCTGGCTCATCTGCTCCGTTTTTGCCGGAGTGAGCTTTCTGATTCCCTGTTCCAAAAAAATCTTCTTGAGGTGCATCCTCATCTTGTTCGTGAAAGTCTGCATGATTTCTTCGAATTTCGAAATTTCCTCGTCTGAGGCAATCTGCACCCGTTCGTATACTTTCTTCGGTTTTATTTCTATTTTCGATTCTCTGTGCTGCCCCAAAAGCCTGTCGACTTCTTCCTGCGAGAGACTGATATTGTTTTCATTGCTCATTCGTTCATTTTACAACATAATTCGTTTGTTATGAGAAAAATTTTGTTCGTGTGTCACGGAAATATCTGCCGCTCTCCTATGGCGGAGATGGTGTTCAAGCATATCGTCAGGAAAAATATGAAAGAGGGTGAGTTTTTCGTCGATTCTGCCGCGACCGATTATGATGCAATCGGCTGCGGAATCCACAGGGGAACTCGGAATGCGCTCGTGAGGAATCAGATTCCTTTTACGGAGCACACGGCGCGACTTGTGACGACAGATGACTATATCAACTTCGATTTGATAATATGTATGGATTATGAAAACCTCGTCCATTTGAGGAGAATCATCGGAAATGACGACGAGGGAAAAGTTCACAAACTTCTTGAATATTGCGGAGAGGACTGCGATGTGGCAGATCCCTGGTATACGGGAAATTTCGACGAAACCTTCCGCGATGTGATGCGCGGTTGTACGGAACTTTACAATTTTTTTAACAGAGAGGAGCAATCATGAAAGAATTTCTGTCTTATGATGTCGTTAGAAACGATGCTTTGAAACTTGCGGATAAAATCTACCGCAAAGATAATTTTGTGCCGGACGTAATCTACACGTCGCTCCGTGGCGGCGCGTACATGGCGAACGTAATCAGCGAGTATTTCAAGCTCGCAAGGAAGGACGAGAAGCCTGTCCTTTATGCTGCCGTAGTTGCAAGAAGCTACACGGACGTTCATCAGAGCTCTGCAATCAGAATCGACGGCTGGACGTATTCGCCTGAATATCTTCGCGCTGGCGACAAAATCCTCCTCGTTGACGATATTTACGACACCGGCCGCACTTTGAATTATCTTGTGGAAGTCCTCATCAGCCACGGGATCCCGCGCAAGGACATAAAGGTCGTCGTGCATGACTTCAAGAATTTCCTTGACAGGCCTACGCTTCCGATTAAGCCCGATTACTGGTGCCGCAAATTCGACATCACGGGACCGGAGGACGACAGGTGGATTCACTACATGAGCCACGAGCTTGTGGGATTGAGCGAAGAGGAGCTTGAGGAGCATTACTTCAAGCAGGACCCTGAGCTTAGGCCTGTGTTCGAGAACATTTGCGGAAAAAAGAACTGATGGCGGAAAAGCTTGTCTTAAAATGCGGTCTTGACGAGGCGGGCAGGGGGCCGATTGCGGGACCTGTCACAGCTGGCTGCGTCATTCTTCCTCCGTCGTTCGAAACTGAATGCCTGAACGACTCCAAGAAGCTCACCGAAAAAAAACGCAATGCCGCATTTTCGCTCATAAAAGAAAAGTCGCTTTTCGCTCTCGGAATCGTAGACCACAGAAAAATCGACGAAATCAATATTCTGCAGGCTTCTCTTCTTGCGATGAAGAACGCGTTTGCAAAAATGTTCGCGAAACTTCCGGCGTGGCTGAAAGAAAATGCGGATTTGTACCCGGAATTTTCTAGTCGGCTAAAAAGCGGCGATTTGTCGTTCGTGGAAATCGAGGCGATGACGGACGGGAATTTCTGCCCTGACATAAAAGATTTCGGAAATGATTTCGGGATAAAATGCAGCGTTGCGGCTGAACCGAAGGCGGACGCGAATTACCCTGAGGTGATGGCGGCGAGCATCGTGGCGAAAGTCGAGCGGGACAGGATGATGGTCGAATTCGACTCACTTTATCCTGAATATCTTTACGCGAAGCACAAGGGGTACCCGACTCCGGCGCACCTTGATATTTGCAGGCGGATTGGTCCAAGCCCGATTCAGCGTCTTTCGTTCGACATAACGCCGAAATCGAAAAAATCGAAAAAGAAGTGATTTTTTTTTTGAAGCAGAATTTTAAGAATTTCAAAAGGAGGAAAACGATATGAACATTCAGAAAGCGATGCGCATCCGTTCGGAACTCAAAGTTGCGGCATCAAAACTCAGCCACATGATAGAAAGCGTTCCTTATGTCATTCCGTTCGAGAACCGTGCGGCAGATGAATCCGAGCTTTCGGAGAAGCGTGCGGAAAAACTGAAGAAGCTCGACGGGCTTTCGTATTCCGAGGCAGTGAAGCGTCTTTTTGCAATCAGCGATGCGTGTTTGTCGCTCAACATGGCGATTGAGGCTGCGAACAGGAAAGGCCACGAGCTTTTGTTCAAGGAAACTACCATAAAGTCCAAGCTTTTGTACGTGGAGCGTCTTTTGGAGCAGGAGCGTAAACTGAATGCGACCACGACCGAATCGCGAATCGACTACACGACGACTGACGCGAAGGGAAATTTCAAGCACGAGGATATCACCGTTTACAATTATCCGATGATTGACGATTCTGTTTTCGGAATGAGCCTTGTCCAGCTGAAAAAGCAGCTTGAAAAAGAGCTTGAGGGCGTTCGCGACGAGATTTCTGCATTCAACGCGACAAAGAAAGTCGATTGGGAGATGCCTGAGGAACTCGCATAAACTCGCATAAAATTGAAATGAAGCGCGTTCCGTCCTTTTTGGTGCGGAAACGCTTTTTGGCTGCGGTTCGTTCGTGGCGGATTTTTCCGTCATTTTTTCGTCGCGCGGAATTTTTCGTGCGGTCGGAAGAACGGCTTTCGGTTCGGGTGTTTTTATCCCGAGTCCAGATTGATTTTGACGATTTTATTTCCTTCGTTCATAACAGAATGTCGGATTTTTGAATATTTATTCAAATTTTTTGCAGAGTGCAAACTGCTCTTAGGAACCGTTAAAACTGTAAATCTTTATCGCTTTATTTATTTTTTTGACACTTGGATTTGCGCTTTTTCGGATTTTCAACACTTGAACATTTCAACTGTTCAAAGATTCAGCATTTCATTCTACAAAAATCTGATAAATACCGCAGTCGGCACCGGCAGAGAAATCCGCCGGTGCTTTTTTTGTTTTTCACGGATTTTTCAATTATTTTTATCTCTCCCACGTCGGCATGAGGGCTTTCAGGATGTGCGTCTTTTTCACGATGTCGCCGTCAGTAAGGGCATCGAGACGCTTTCGTGCTTCTTTTCTGCCGGAATTTTCCTGATAGTCGCAAGTGCAGGTCACCTGCTGCCAGCCGCTTTCGTTTGCGTGCTCTTTTATCATATCGACTCCGGCATACGCAAGCGGTCGGATTATCCTGAGCGGATATTTTTCGTACTGGAATAGGGGAGTCATCGTGTCGAGCTCGCTTTTTTCGAGCATGTTCATAAGGAATGTCTCAAGAATGTCGTCCAGATGATGACCGAGCGCGAGAGTGTCGAACCCGTTTTTCAGCGCATAATCAATCAGCTCTTTCCGTCGCTGCGTCGAGCACCACCAGCAGTTCATCTTGTGCCCTTCCTTTATTCGCCCGAGAGTGTTCACTTCGATAGTCTTGACTTTTGTTCCCCAGCTCTCCATCAGTTCCATAAGTTCCGGATCGAATTCCTTTGCAAATTCAGTCTTGATGTAAACCGCCTCAAACGAAAAATCATCATACGGACGCTTCGATTTCAGCCTGTTCGAAAGATACTCAATCAACAGCGTCGAATCCTTCCCCCCGCTAGCCCCGACAAGAATCCGCGAGCCCTTCTTCAGCATATCAAAATCAAAAATCGCTTTGTCTATCAGACTATAAATCTTCTTCTGCATATTTTTTTCAGTTCCTATGAATCCACTTCCCCGAGAACCAGTAAATCCAGAACGCGATGCTCGTCACCGTCCACGTCAGCGGATAGCTTGAGAGAACCGTGAGAATCGTGTGCGAATGAGGGACTGCGATGAAAAGCCACGCGATTCGAAGAAAGCAGATTCCGAACAGCGAAATCATCATCGGTATGAACGAGTCGCCAACGCCGCGGATTACGCCCGAGAGAATTTCGATTGAGATGTACGTTGCCCAGAAAGGGACTAGGAACTTGAGGATTTTCATTCCGTCGTCGATTACTTCAGGCTCGTTCGTGAAAAGCGTGTAGCAGAATCGCCCGAAAATCAGGAAGAAAACCGACGCGGAAATTGTGAACGATGCCGTCATCAGAATCGACTGCCACATGCAGCTTCGAAGCCTTGTGAATTTTCCCGCCCCGTAATTCTGCCCCGCGAATGTCGTGACTGCAACGCCCATCGCGTTCACGATTGTCCAGAATACCGCGTCGATTTTTGAGAACGCAGCCCAGGACGCAATCGTCACCGTTCCGAATGAATTTATCGCAGACTGGATTATGATGTTCGAAAGTCCGTAGAATGTCGCCTGGATTCCCGTCGGAATACCGATTTTGAGCATTTTCGAAAGAATCTGCGGTGCGAATTCGAGTTTTCTGAACCTGAAGCTTATGCAGTCATTCCGTCTGTGCAAAATGAAAAGGGAGACGACCATCGATTCCGCCTGGCTTATGACTGTCGCCCATGCAACTCCCTTTACGCCGAGCTTGAAAACGACGACGAAAACAATGTCGAGCACGATGTTCGTGAGCACTGCCGCAATCAGAATGTAGAGCGGAGTTTTTGAGTCTCCCGCCGCGCGCATGATTCCGTTCGCCATGTTGTAGATGAACATCGGAACCATGCTGATGAAGAAAATCTGCAAATAGTCGAGCGAAAGCTCCAGTATTTCTTCCGGCGTGTTCGTCGTTTTCAGTACGTAGCCGCTGCATAAAAGTCCTGCGAGCGTCATGATTGTTCCGCCGACCGCCGCAAGCGACAGGGCGGTGTGAACTGCGCGTACCGTTTCCCTTTCGTTTTTCGCGCCGAAAAGCTGCGAGATGACGACTGACGCGCCCGAGGAGACTCCAACGAAGAATCCGACAATCAGGTTGATGTAGACAGCCGTTCCTCCGCCGACCGCCGCAAGTGCTTCTTTTCCTTCGAACTTTCCGATTATCACTGCGTCGATTGTGTTGTAGAGCTGCTGGAAAAGCGTTCCGATTAAAATCGGAAAGAAAAATACGAGAAGAGATTTCCAGATTTTTCCTTCCGTGATGTTGTTAGTTTGAATGTTTGTTTTTTTTGTTGATTGAATTCCGTTCATCATGTTGGTTTTGCGAATCATTAAACCTGTTCAGAAATTTCATTTTCCGAACAAGTCTATTATGTCAGTTGTGTCGAGTTGTGTCACGATTGCGCCGAATGCGTCCGCGATGAAAACTTTTCGTTTTTGTCGAAAAAAAGCGAAAAAAAGCGAAAAAAAAATTGCAAAAGCTATTGACCAAAAATTATTTAGGGTGTATATTATATTCATCAATCAGTAATGCGGTGTTAGCGAAGTTGGTTATCGCGCTGGCCTGTCACGCCGGAGATCGCGGGTTCGAGCCCCGCACATCGCGTCTGATCCCTTAGCTCAGTCGGTAGAGCAACGGACTGTTAATCCGTGTGTCGCTGGTTCAAGCCCAGCAGGGGTCGTTCGAAGGAGTTGAACTGAAAAGTTTGACTCCTTTTTTTATGCCCATTTCGTTTTTCTGAAAACTTGAAAATCCACGATGGCATTTTTACTCGGTCGTAACCGAGTCGGTCGCGACCGAGTAAAAACTGAAAGACTTGTTCGCGTGAAAACGAACTGCAAAAAAAAATGAATTAATCTTTTCTGAATTTTTTTGATGTTTTGATTTATAATTAGCCATTATGAAAATCAAAGTCACATCTTACAAATTCAAGATTTCCGCGATTGTCGCTTTGGGGACTATTGCGCTTTGCGGAGCTCTCTCGATTATTTCTATTATTACACTCAAAAATACTGTCACCAATGTTTTCGGAGCACGTGCGAACGAGCTTCTTGCGCAGGCGCAGGAGTCGTTTTCCGGTCCCGAATTCGAAAAATTCATGCATAATCCAGATGTTGAGAGCGAATGGTTCATCAACACCAGAGACAAGCTCATCAACATAAAGACGATTGGCGGTGCCTCTCAGCTTTATGCGTCGCAGCATGTTTCCGGCAACATCTTTTCTGTCGTTGTTGACGGCACGCCTCCGAGCGATGAGCGGTATTCGACGTTCGGAGTGGAGGAAGACACGACCGGCTATGAAAATGAGCTGCTTGCCGTCATGGAAAGCGGGGGCAATATCATGTCGCCGATTTCGTATACTGAAGAATGGGGCTGGACACTGTCGGTCTATGCGCCGCTCAAACTCAACGGGAAGACAATCGGCGTAATCGCCTGCGATATGGATGCGACCGTTCTGGAAAAGCAGATGAACACGATTTCCGCTGCCATAATCGTAATCACAATCGTAGGAACGATTATCGTCGTCCTTGTCGTTCTTTTCGTGCTTGTCCATTTCTTCCATAAACTCAGCAATATCACCGAGGCAATCAAGCAGATGACGGAAGGTGAGAAGAACCTTACGAAGAAGCTTGTCGTCAAGGGCGATGACGAAATCGCTCATCTTGGGAACGTCTGCAACGGCCTCATGGAATCCCTCAACAATCTGATTTCCAAAGCGAAGCAGTCGATGACGACTTTGTACTCGAATACTGCCGAGATGATGGGCACTTCCGATGAAATTGCGGAAATCATGAAGGATTCGTACAGCGCGTTCGAGGATATTTCCAGAAAATCGCACATGCAGGACGGCCTTTCCGACAAGATGGTGAGCGACATTGCGATTGTCAGCTCGAATGTCGCTCTTCTCAAGGAACAGCTTGCGAAACAGAACGACGCAATCGGAAAATCTTCGTCGGCAATCGGGGAGATTTCTTCGAATATCGATTTGTCGGACAAGGCAATCCAGAAAATTTCGTCCGAGTACGAGCTTATCGTTTCGGAGTCGTCGGAAGGTCAGAGCCAGCAGGAAAATGTCACCAGATTGATTTCTCAAATCGAGCAGATGTCGAACAGCCTGAACGAGGCGAACGACATGATTACGCAGATTGCAGAGCAGACGAACCTCCTTGCTATGAATGCCGCTATCGAGGCTGCACATGCGGGCGAGGCCGGAAAAGGATTCAGCGTCGTTGCTGACGAAATCAGAAAGCTTGCCGAGACTTCCGCGGAGCAGTCGGGCGCAATCCAGAAACTCATCATGGAAGTCCGCAACGCCGTCAGCGAAATTGTCACGGCTTCTTCAAAATCGTCCGAGACTTTTGCTAGCCTTGCCGACAGAATCAAGGGCATGGTCGGACTTCTGACCGAAATCCGCACGAACATGGACGAGCAGACTGTCGGTGCGAAGAACATCCTCGAAATGATGAGCGTCCTCGGTGACACAAGCCGCGAAATCGGCTCTTCTTCCGACGAGATGGGACGCTCGATTGAAAAAGTGAACAATGGTGCTTCAGAATCTAAAATCGCGTCGCGCGAGAACCTCGATTCGATTGTCTCTACCGAGTCTAAATTCTCGAACATGAAGACGTTCAGCGAAAGCTCCCTCGAAAAATCAAAGACGAGCATGAATCTTGCTGACGAACTCAAGAACATCCTCGAAAGCTACAAGACGAACTAGGAAAAGCGGATTTTAGGCGGAGAAAAATATGTGCGCGGAAAAGCAGAATCAGATTGCAAGCGAAACGAGAGGAATCACGAACGAAAAAAAACTGCTCAGAAAGTCGATGCGGAGTGTGATTTCTTCATACTTTGCTGAGAACGATGTTGCTTCTGTGTCGGAAAAAACTTGCAGCCGGTTCTGCGACTGCGAATTCTTCAAAAGTGCCGATTACGTCCTCTCGTTCGTCACGAACAAATTCGAAATCGGCACGTCGACTCTGAACGAAAAGGCATTTGAGAGCACCCGCCTTGCATTGCCTAAAGTCGCTTCAGGCACGGAGCTGGATTTTTTCGTCCTCGACAAAAATTGCGCTTCCGTTTCCGAACAGCTTGAATCCGGCTCGTTCGGAATCATGGAGCCGAAGACAAGCCTTGAGAAACTTGATGTCGCTTCTCTTTCCGGTAAAAAAGTTCTTGTCGCGGTGCCCGGAATCGCATTCACGAAAAGCGGCAAACGCTGCGGCTACGGCCGAGGATATTACGACCGCTTTTTGCGAAAGCTTCGCGGGTGCGGTGCCGTCACGAAATTCGTCGGTCTTTGCCTTCCGTGCCAGATAATCGAGGAAGTTCCGACCGACGAATATGACGTTGTCCTTGACGACGTGCTTTTCTGATTCGCAAAATTTTTTGACAAAAACTTTTATTGAGCCTGTTCGGAAAATGAGCTTTTCGGACAGGTTTATTTTTTTGAGTCCGCCGAGTAGATTCTGATTTTCGGCGTTTCGGAAAGATATTTTTCCATCACGCGTATATAATCAGCTTTCGTTGCGGAATCTACGGCCTCGTACTGGTCAAGGTACAGGTTTGCGTTGCCGGAGCGGACGCTTTTTTCGATGAGGGAAGCCGCACCTTCGGCTGTTCCGCTTTCGGCAAGGTTTTCCATTATCCATCTGTTTTCCATTCTGGACAGAAGCTCATGCTTTTCGTGGCTGAGCGATTTTTTTTCGTCCGCATTTGCGTTTTTCGCCGCACCGGATTCTTCCGATTTTTCTGATTCAGCTGGAATTTCTGAATTTGCATTTTCGGTTTCGGAATTTCCGTCCGTTTCTTCCGAATTCGAATTTTTGTTCGCCCTGTTTTCCTCTTCGTTCCTGATTCTCTCCAAATCCGATTTCAGCTCGGCGAACGCTTCCTTTATGTATTTGTCAATCATCGCCGTCCTTTCGACGTTCGTTGCGACAATCCGCGTGAACGGAAGCGTTTTCTCCGCAGGGTAGATTTTGATGCGCGTCGGTTTTTCCGTCGTCTGAATCACCTCCGCTTTCTTTTCGATTCTCGTAGCGATTTCCGAAAGCAGCGCGTTAAAAAGTGCCGCATCCGTCGAAGAAACGTCCGGAGACTTCATGATGTAGAGGAGCGGGTCAAGGAATTTCGTGGTCGGAATCAAAGTTGCTGGCATCGGGCCTGCCTTGTCCGCGCTGATGTCGGTCAGAAAGAGGTGCTTGAGCTGGATTCGCTTTTCCATGTTGGAGAACGAAGGCTCTTTTATGCTGAATTTTTTGTGCGCCGTGATTTTGTTCGTTCCGAGCGAGCCGAATGTTTCGTTCAAAGTTTTTTCGATTTCCGTTTCGCTCCTGAAATTTCCTGCGAGCACGACCGAATATCTCGACGAGTCGATTATGAACGGGTAGCTGTCGATAATCTCGTTGAATTTCAGCTCGGCCGGCTTGTCTTTTGTGTCGTTGTACGAAAGAGCCAAGTCATTTTTCTCGTAGAGTTTTCTTATCGCGTAGCTCGTGAGCTGGAATTCGCCCGTCGCGATTTTCTGCCGCCACTGTGTCCTTTCGTCGTAGCAGATTCCGTCCGCCATCACGGGAGTTATGTCGCCGAAGATGATTGCGCCCGTGATTGCCGAAAGTGCCTGCCGTACTTCGTCGGAAGCGAATTTTACGCTGATTAGGGAGTATGTCGGCTCGGTTTTCGCTGTCACTGAATACATCCCGCGAATGTTCCCGTTGAAGTGCAGCATGTCGAGCTGGTTCCTGATGTTGAGCGCGAGCGCGTCTGCAAGGACAGTCGTCAGCCCGATTTTGTCCTTGAACATCAGATCTCCGCCCAGAATCGTGATTGAAAGCGATGCCATGTTCGTGTTCGTCGTCTTTATCGTCGCACGGATTCCGTTTGTAAGCGCGATTGTCTTTGTGTCCGCCTTGTTGCGCTCCACAAATCTTTTTGCGGATTCGTACATGTCTTTCTCAGTCTGCTCCTCGACCGTCTTTTCCTGTATTTCGTTTCCTTTTGAATTCCGCGTGCGCATAACTTCCTGATAATATTTCTGCCTGAACCACGCGCCCTCGTTCTTCGTAATCTGCTTGAATCCGAGCTTTTTCAGTGCGGATTCGTTTTTCGAGTACAATTTCGAATTCATCAGGACGAATACGAACGGTTTCTCGCCTGCGATTTTTTTTGAGAGATTGTCCGAATCGATTCCGCGTAGTGTGCCGAGCCTTGCGAATAGCGTTTTCTCCGGTGATTTTTCGTTTCGGAGGGAAGCCCAGTCCGCGAGAATCTGCATTATCTGCGTCGATGAGTCGCAACGCTGGACGAACGAGCTTGTGTACTGCGAAATCTCATATTCGAACGCCTCTTTCGTGAAGAATTTTCCGTCGAGTTTTTCAAGGAGAATCCTGACCTGCTCGGCAGGGGAAGTTTGCGTCCTTTCCATGAGAGTCTGCAGAATCAGCCTTGACGAATTCGATTTCTGAGCCGAGGTCGCGTTTATGTATTCGTTTCCGCGTATTCCGAGCCGTTTGTCGCCTGTGAGCGTCGATTTGAAAAGCGAGAATTCCTCTTCCATTGCGGTCGCCGCCATGTCGCATTCCGCCTGGTTCAGGGTCGTGTACTGGATTACGACCTGCGACATTTCGTCCGAGAATTTCGGGTCGGTCAAAACGAAGAGCTTTTCGTCCGGGATTTTTCCGTTTTTGATGTCCGCCTTGATTCTCTCTTCAGCCTCGCTCGTTGTCGCCCTTGAGTCCGCCTTCGTGAATCTTCCGAAATATCTTTTTGCGTATGTCTCGGCCGCGACCGCCGTGATGTTTCCGCTGACGTAAAGGACAGCGTTGTCCGGCGTGTAGTAGTTCTTAGAGATGTCGCTGAGTATCGCCCTCGATTCTGAGATTGACTTCTGCGAGAAAATCGACGGGTCAGTGCTCGACTCCCTTTTCCACGGCGCGGTCGGAAAAACTTTCGCCTCTATCGCGGAATTTATGAATCCCGCGGAATCCGAGGCGTACATCGACGTGTTGACCTGTTCCGTGTTGATTTCGCTTCTGAGTTTCTTTTCGCTTAGTTGCAACGGTTCGAGCATTTCCGAAAGGCTCTGCATCGCTTTTTCCGCGTCGCTCGGTGCGCAAATCTGAAGCCGTGTCGCGCTTTCCGAGTCTATCATGGCGTTCTTGAGCCTTGCGTACAGCGGAAAATATCCGGCGTTCCCCTCGTCCTGCGCGGAATATCCCGCACCGACACGGAGCTCCATTCTGACAAGCGCGCTCGAAGTGTCTTCTATTAAATAGAGCTTCAGGCCGTTCTCGAATGTCATGAACCGGATGTCCTTCGCGGAGAATGCGAAAAGCGGTGAATGAAGAATTACAAGAAAAAGCAACTTTGTGAATGACGATTTTATATTGAAAATTGATTTTATGAACATTCTGAAATTATAAATGATTTTTTTGATGCTAAACACTCAATATTAAAATTCCGAGATTGTAATAATGATTAAGATTATTGACGAACCAAATACAAACAGGCTTCCGCCTCTCGATGTGAAATTTCTTGCTGGAAAACGGCATCTTCGGGAGGACGAAATTGAGATTCTGAGAAAGACCAACATAAACGACGACGATTCCTGGCAGAATGTGTACGTTGACGAGCGCGGGTTCGACCCGAATCTGTTCCGCGGAAACGAAATCCGCGGTTTTCTTGTGATTGGGCATCTTCGGAAAGTTGACCTCCGCTACCACGATTTGTGCCTCTGCGCAGGCGTTTACTGCTCGAACCTTGAGAACATCGTTCTCGGCGACGACGTTTGCATCCGCGAGGTGAAATATTTCTCGAACTATCACGTTGACTCAAGGGTAATTCTCTTCTGCATTTCAGAGATTTCGTGCACCTGCCATTCGAAATTCGGAAACGGAATATTGAAGGAGGGAGAGCCAGAATCGAACAGAATCTGGATTGGAGTCGGAAACGAAAACGACGCGCGTTCGATTCTTCCTTTCGAGGACATGATTACGGCCGACGCGTTCCTCTGGTCGCGCTACAGGGAAGACTCAAAGCTGATGGAGCGTTTCCTTGAAATCACGGAAAAGCCGTTCTCGAAGAAAAACGACACGTTCGGCTTTATCGGCTCGAACACTGTCATCAAAAACACGACGCTGATTAAGGACGCGAAAATCGGCGAAAATGCTTACATAAAAGGCGCGTTCAAGATTAAGAACGTGACGATTCTTTCGAGCGAGGACGAGCCTAGCCAGGTGGGCGAAGGCGTTGAGCTGGTGAACGGAATCGTCGGATACCGCTCAAGGATTTTCTATCAGGCCGTCGCGGTGCGTTTCGTAATCGGAAGAAACTGCCAGCTCAAATACGGGGCGCGGCTTTTGAATTCAGTTCTCGGCGACAACTCGACAGTCTCATGCTGCGAAATCCTCAACAACCTGATTTTTCCGTTCCACGAGCAGCACCACAATTCGTCGTTCCTCATCGCTTCCACAGTCTGCGGTCAGTCGAACATCGCTTCAGGCGCGACTGTCGGCTCGAACCACAACTCGCGCTCCCCGGACGGCGAGCTTTTTGCGGGGCGCGGTTTCTGGCCGGGGCTTTGCTCGGACTTCAAGCACAACTGCTATTTCGCGAGCTTCGTCCTTGTCGCAAAGGGAAGTTATCAGAACGAGCTGAACATCAGGTATCCGTTCTCGCTTGTGGCATCGAACGGCGCGAGAAGGGCAGTTTCAATCATTCCTTCGTACTGGTTCCTGTACAACATGTACGCAATCGCAAGGAACAACATGAAATTCAAGAAGCGCGACAAGCGTCTCATAAAAGTCCAGAACATCGAGACGAACCCGCTCGCGCCGGACACGATTCAGGAAGTCGTTTACGGAATTGAGCGTCTTATCGAGCTGACTTCGCAATATCTAATCGAGCGCGGCTACGAGAAAATAATCGGAGCTTTGACTGAGCGCGAGAAATTGCAGGTCGCAAAAGATTATCTCCATCAGAATCCGAATGCGGATTTCAAGCTGCAGGACATGGAGTGCCAGAGAAAATACGGCGCGACGATTCTGAAACCTCTTAAGGCGTACAAGGAATACAGGAAAATCGTCAAGTATTTCGCTGTTTCCGTCCTCATGGAGTACTGCAAGGCTAATTCGATTTCTTCGCTTTCGATGCAGGACATGAAGGAAATTTCAGAGCTTCCTCTTTTCACAAAGTGGGTGAACGTCGGAGGGCAAATAATCCCTGAAGAAAAAGTCTACGAGCTTTTTGATAAGGTGAAGGACGGCACGATTGACTCGTGGCAGGAAATCCATTCGTTCTACGACGAGTGCCAGAAAAAATACCTCGATTACAAGGCGGCGTATTCGGTTCATCTTCTTGAGCTTCTCTACTCAAAGAAAATCTGCGAATTCTCGTGCTGCATCTTTGCGGACATAAAAAACGACGTGACGCTCGTCAGCAACGAGATGTACGATTCCGCCCTCGACTCGCGGAAGAAAGATTACGAGGACTTCTTCAGGAAAATCACTTTCAAGAGCGATGACGAGATGAAATGCGTTCTCGGCACTCTTGCGGACAACGAATTCCTGCAGGATCTCAAGCTGAAAACGGAGGAATTCGACAGCCAGCTGAAATCCTTGTTCAGCGGAATCTGCGGAAAACTTGAAACTCCGCATAATTGAACAAAACGTTCTTATGCTCTATCATTTACGCCATGAATTGTTTTGCACTACTACTATCTAACCTTACAGTCTCGGAAGAAAACCGCTGAAAGCAGTGTATTCAATTCATAATTCATGGATTTTACAGACCTGTTGCTTTTGGCGGCAGGTCTTTTTTATTTTCAAAATTGAATTATAAAAAGGAGAAAAACAAATGAATGCGTCAAAGTACAAGCCGTTTCCTGGTGCGCCGATTCAGAACAGAACGTGGCCGGGAAAGCACATCGAAAAGGCTCCGGTCTGGTGCTCCGTTGACCTTCGCGACGGAAACCAGGCGTTGATAGACCCGATGGGAATCGAGACGAAGCTCAAATTCTTCGATCTGCTAGTGAAAATCGGCTTCAAGGAAATTGAAATCTGCTTTCCTTCCGCAAGCGACACTGAATTCGACTTCTGCAGAAGGCTCATTGACGAAAAGCACATTCCTGACGACGTGACGATTCAGGTTCTCTGCCAGGCTCGCGAGCATCTCATCAAGAAAACGATGGAGGCGATAAAGGGTGCGCCGAACGTGATTTTCCACATCTACAACTCGACTTCTCCTGCACAGCGAAAATACGTCTTCAACAAATCAAAAGAGGAAATCATCAAGATTGCAGTTGACGGCGTTAAGTGCATAAAAGAGTGCATGAAGGACTTGAGCGAGGACGAGCGGAAGAGAATCAGGCTTGAGTATTCTCCTGAAAGTTTTTCGATGACTGAAATCGACTACGCAATCGAAATCTGCAACGCTGTCGGAAAAGAATGGGGTTTTTCTTCCGACAACAAAATCATCTACAACCTGCCTTCGACTGTCGAATGTTACACGCCGAATGTCTACGCGGACGCAATCGAATATTTCGCGTCGAAAGTCGAGGGGCGCGAGAACGTGATAATCTCGACGCACTGCCACAACGACAGGGGAACTGGTGTCGCAGCGTGCGAGCTTGGACTTCTTGCAGGCGCGGACCGCGTTGAGGGCTGCCTTTTCGGAAACGGAGAGCGCACCGGAAACCTCGACATCGTGACAGTCGCGCTCAATATGTTCAGCGAGGGCGTTGACCCGGAGCTTGACTTCTCGAACCTTCCTGAAATCGCGGACGCATACCAGGAATTCACAAAGATGGATATTCCTCCGCGCACTCCTTACGCCGGCGGACTTGCGTACACGGCTCTTTCAGGCGGCCATCAGGATGCGATTGCGAAAGGACTTGCCGCTCGCGCGAAAATGTCGGAAGACGAAATCTGGGACGTTCCGTACATCCTCATCGACCCGCACGATATCGGCCGCCAGTACGAGGGAATCATCAGAATCAACTCTCAGAGCGGAAAGGGCGGCTCGTCATTCATCCTCGAACACAACTACGGCTATGCGATTCCGAAGAAGATGCAGCCTGCAATCGGCGACCTCATAAAGAGCGAATCCGACAAGGCACAGCGCGAGCTTCAGCCTGAGGAAATCCTCAAGTTCTTCGAAAGCCAGTGGATTTCGAACAGGAAAAGATTCGACATCGTGGACATCGCTTCGACGCATCTTGAGTCGCAGCAGGGAGAAGATGCGGTCGAGCGCGTCTCATGTTTCGGCTCGGTCAAATACAACGGCGAGCAGATTACAATCAGCGGAAAGGGAAACGGTCCTCTCGACGCGTTCGTTGAGGCACTCGGCGAGACTTCCGTTCCGAAGTTCAACATCTCTGATTTCCACGAGCATTCAATCGGTCAGGGAAGCAACACATGCGCTGTCGCATACGTCCAGATTACGACCGAAAGCGGCGAGAAATTCTGGGGCGTCGGAAAGTCATCGAACGTCGGTCGCGCGGGTATCAATGCGGTTGTGTCCGCGCTGAACCAGTAGTGCAACTGTCAAATTTCATATCAACCTGTTCGGGAATTTTTTCTGAGCAGGTTTTATTTTTTTAGGGAATTTCGAAATCAGCAGAATGGAATATGAAAATTTTAAAATTGAAGCTTGATTATCAAAACGGTCCTTTGTGGCGTGATGTTTTTGATAGGAAAAAGTTGGCTGTCACGACAGGTGTGGATGTCGTTGAGAACGATGAGATTGCCTCTGAGATTGACGAAAAAATTCAGGAGATGTTCTCTTCTTATTATGAATTTGATTCGCATGGACAGGCTTGCTACTTCAACAGCGAGCAGGCGAAAAAAGACAAGGGCAAGATGCTTGAGTTGATTTCGCTTTTGAAGAAAAGGCTTGAGGAAATCAATGACGGTTCATTTTCCGTTGTCGATGAGGTTACAGAATTCGTAGCTGGTTTGTAGATTTTTATCTGCGTACAAAAAAAGGACCCGATATTCGACGAACACCGGGTCCCCAAAGGAGAGGAGGATGCAGAAAACAGATGTGCTATAGGAATGTGCGAGCAAAACTTGCACAAGCAGCACCTGCGAAAAACTGCAGTGATTGATAAGAAAACTCTTGCAATCACAAAAACAAACAGCAGAATTACTGTTTGGTTACAAAGATAATCTGATTTTTTTGAAAAATCAACGATATTGCACTAGAATCTCTTTTTATGAACAAAAAATTATTTTTAAGCATTGCCTTGTTTTTTTGTTCCGCTTTTCTTTTTTCGGAAGATGCGGCAAAGACAAAAATCGACGGGCTTTTCTGGAAGACGCTCGACAACGGGCTTCAGGTTTTCGTAATGGAGAACAACTCCGCTCCTCTTGCATACGTCGAGATTGCGGTGCGTGCCGGCGCGACTACGCAGACTGCGGAAACGGCCGGTCTTTTCCATTTGTATGAGCATCTGATGTTCAAAGGAAATTCAAAGTACAAAACTCAGAGGGAATTCACGGATGCGATGAACAAACTCGGAGTCGGCGACTGGAACGGCACGACAGGCGAGGATAGGGTGAATTATTTTTTTACCGTGCCAAGCGAAGTCGTTCGTGACGGAATGGAATTCTGGTCGTATGCGATTCGTTCTCCGAAAATCGACAAAGATGAGCTTGAGCGCGAGAAGGGGGTTGTCCTTTCCGAGATTAACGGAAAATTCACCCATCCGTCGTACATCTCATATTTTTCAATGATGAAGCCGCTTTTTGAGAGCGAGCCGTGGAGAATCGACACGAGCGGAAGCCCGGAAGTCGTGAAAAATGCGACTGTCGAGCAGATGAAGGAAATCCAAAGCGAATATTACGTTCCTGAAAATACCGCGCTTTTCATCGGCGGCGACGTGAAGCACGAGGAGATTTTCAAATATGCGAAGGAAATCTTCGGAAGCTGGAAGCGTTCTAAAAATCCGAAAAAATTCAAAGAGCCGTCCCCGAAAAATCCGCAGGACAAAATCGTAAAGCTCGTGTTTGCGGACAAATCCGCATCTGACAATTTCGTTAGCGCGAAATATATGCTCCGCGGTCCTGACGGCGAGTGCGACATTGCCGACACTTACGCGGCAGACGTTTGGGGAAATCTTGCAAATGAGCCTGACGGAGTTTTCGCTTCTACATTCACGGGCAACAAGACGCTCTCCATTCCTGATTCGGATTATGTCGGTGCGTCGTATTTCACGAAGCGGGCAAGCGGCCGCGTGAGTTTTGTCGCGTATATGCTGAACGACGGAAATCCTATGAAAAAAGCAGATGAATTCCTGAAAGTGATTAACGGTGAGCTTACTGAAAAGATGTGCAGGTCGCTGGAATTCTATTCCGGAATCGACAATGCGAAAAAGAAGCTCATGGATTCGAGAATTTATTCGATGGAAACTGCGGAAGGAATCCTTTCTAATCTTTCGTCCTTCTTTGCAAGTTGCGGCGCGGATTATTTTTTCGATTACAACGAGAACATCGCGAAAGTCACGGAAACTGACATCGCTTCGTTCGTCAGAAAATATATAGAAGGAAAAAGCGGAGTTCTGCTCGTGAGCGTCAGCCCTGATGTTTTTGAAAAATACAAAGAAGATTTTTTGAGCGACGGATTTATTGAAGTCAGCGGCGAAAATGCATTTTGGTGGAGATGAATATGAAAATTGGAAGAAATATTTTTCGGGGCGCATTGGCTTTTTCTTTGCTGGTCACTGGATTTTTGACATCGTGCGGCACGGCAACTCCTCTTTCGAAAGGTGCAGGCTCCGCGTATTACGAGAACAACATCGGCGACTTTTTTGAGGCAAAGCTTTCGAACGGAATCCCTGTCGTCTTCAAGCGCAATTCGGGAAGCCAGATTGCAGTCGTGAGGCTTTTGATAGAGGGCGGCGTTCCGTTCGTCAAATACGAGAAGGGCGGACTTGAGGGAATCACGCTCGATTTGATGATTCACGGAAGCCAGAAATATTCTTATCAGAAAATCCAGAGAATCGAATATGAAAAATCATGCTCGATTTCGGCTTCGGCCTCAAAAGATTATTCCGTTGTCGGAATGAACTGCATAAAGCGCGATTTTTTCGACGTGCTTGACGTGTATGCTGACTCAATCCTGAATCCGCTTTTTCTCGACAAGGATTTCAATCAGAATATGAAAATCATCCGCGAGAATTTCGTGTCGAACTTTGCCGACCCGTCAGGAAGGCTTGGGTACGCGATTTCCTCTTCGGTTTTCAAGAACCATCCGTATGCAAGCACGACTTCGGTGAATGAAAAATCGGTCAACAATATCGTGCTTTCCGACGTGAAAAATCATCATAAGGGGCTTTTGAATGCTTCCAGGATGAAATTCGTCATCGTCGGGAATTTCTCCACAGATGAGGAGTCGTCGATTCTTTTGAAGCTCAATGAATACTTTGGCGGAATTGAAAGCGGCGAATATGTGCGTCCTGAAATTCCTGAAATCCAGCTGGACAACAGGACTGTGTATGTCGAGTGCGAGAGCGCGGGCGAAATCGGCTATATCGAGGGAATTTTCAAATGCCCGGAGCGCGCCAGCGAAGATTACATTCCGTTTGTTCTCGCGTCGATGTATGTTGACGACAGCCTTTTCAAAATCCTCCGCGAGAAGAACAGCGCGCTTTATTCAGTCGGCACCGGCGTTGTGGGCGCGAGGAAGCTTGTGGGCGCGGTTTCGTTGTACAAGGTGAGCAAGAGCGAATGTGTGAAGGACATGGTTCTTGAGGCGATTTCGGATTTCCCTTCTTCCGAAAAAGAAGTCAAGGCGCGTCTCGATGCGTACAAGAACAAATACATCACTTCGATTTTCGAAAGCTCTCAGAACGCAAGCGGAATTGCAGGTCAGGTAATCGGAAGCCTTGTTTACAGGGATTCCGCGACAGAATATCTTTACAGGACGAGCCAGGTGCATGATGTATCTGCCGCGGATGTCTTTGCGGCATACGAAAAATATTTTGCGCCGCTAGTAAAAAAATCCCCTTCCCAAATCAAGTGGATTGTCTTGACGGGAAAGGGAAATACCGAAAAGTTCGAATTCTAGCGCAAGTCTGATAACTCACACCGTCGGGTCGATTGAAAGGACGACGGTGTTGTAGTTTGTGTCGTCAGGCCGCCTTTGCGCAATCTGTTCCATAAGAAGCTCGTGCAGTCTTGCCGAGACGTAATCGCGTATGACTTTGATTGACTCGTTTCGTACTTCGAGCGGGAACATTCCGACGAGAATGTAGCCGGAGCCTGCTTTTTTGATAATCTGGATGTCGAGCGATATCGGAATCTGCTTTGTCTTGAGGGCGAGCTTTGCGTTCGGGACGAGCTTGAGGTCCTGCACGATCGGGTAGTGCCTGTCCTCGACCTGGATTGCGAGACCCACCGTGCTGATATCGACAATCGGGAAGCGGCGCATCTTGTCCCCGTCGAGCCAGTAAAGCTCGGTCGTCTTGTCTGTAAGGCAGTTCGCGCGGACATATTGGCGCACGCCCTTCGCATTCAGCTTGTCGAGCGTGCGCACGATGTGGCGGATTGTTTCCTCCGATTCGCTTTCGATTCGTTCGCATCCGGCTTCGAGGACGAGACCTGCTTGGAGCATCGAAAGTTTGTCGTTCGAAATCTTCCTTGTGAGAAGTCCAATCTGCGTCGTGTTGAATTCGATGTCCTTGTTGATTGACTTCACGAAATTGTTCCAGCCTTGAATCGTGAGCCTTTCGTCGATTACGAGGAACAGAATGGAGCCTGGATTTTCAGAAAGAATGTTCTTTATGTTTTTTATGTTATCCAGAATGTAGATTTCATATTCCATTTCGATTAGGCGTGTCTTTATTGCGGCAATGACTTGCGAATCTTGCGTGAAGAAAAATACTTTCTTGCCGTAAATGAATTTCTTTTCTGAGTCTGTCATTTTGCTCTCCTGAAAATGAATTTTTCTTTAAAACTAGTTGAATTATACTATGCGAAAATCAATCTTGCTACTTTTATATTAAATAAAACTCAGTTGGATTTTTATGGAGGAATTATGAGCGAAGAATACGATTTTACGGGGCTTTATGAAGGGGAATGCGGATACTTTCAGGGAAGGCTGAATCATGAAGAAATTTACGCGATGCCGGAATCCGATGAGGAATATGAGAATATCGTTGGCAAATGCGAATTTCCTGCCCTCAGGTGTTTTGATTTTTTTCTTGAGGAAGGTTTCAGGCGCAGCGGGCCTTACATTTACAGGGCGACTTGCCCTGACTGCAAAAAGTGCGTCCCGATTCGAATCCGGGTGGAAAATTTCAGCTTCAACAAAAATCAGCGTCATCTCCTCAAAAAAAATTCCGACATAGTCCTTTCGATTTCGAATTCGAGAAGCGAAATGATAAGCGATGAGAAAATCAATCTGATGATGATGTACCAGAAAAGGCATGATGAAAAATCCGGGCAAAGTTTCGAGTCAACCAGGGAAATGCTTGTTTCAATGAACGGCCTTGAAGGTGATGATTGCGTCCTTGCAAGCCCAAGTTATCCTGGCACAATAAACATGGATTACAGGCTGAACGGGAAACTTATCGGAGTCGGCGTAATCGACCTCGGAAATTCTTCGCTTTCTTCCAATTATTTTTATTACGACATTTCGCCTGAAATAATGAAACGCTCAATCGGAACTTTCACGATTCTAAAGGAAATCGAATTCTGCAAGGAAAACGGAATTCCTTTCTATTATCTCGGCTATTATCTTTCGGAGTGCAAGTCGATGGTGTACAAAGGCAGGTTCCTTCCGCATGAGCTTCTGATTGACGGCGAATGGATAGAACAGAAAGAACAGAATTTTGACGTTTGAAAAATAAAAAATCATGGCGTATTCGGAACTCATAAAAAATCTTGACACTCTCAGAATGTATATCCGAAGTTTTTACATCTACGGATTCAAGACTCGCGACAAATTTTTCGCCAAAAGTCCGCGCACTTACGACGACGAGAAAAGGCGGCTTGAGAATTATCTTGACGGCTACATGTCGTTCCGCTCGGACGAGAACGGCAAGGTGACGTTCGTTTCGATTGACAGCAGGCGCATTTCGCACAATCCGCTTTACAAGATTTTCAAGGCGAAATCTTTCACGGCGATGGACATTTCGCTCCACTTCATGCTGATGGACATTCTTTCCGACGGCACAAAAAAGACGCTTTCTGCAATCCTCGACGAAATCATCTTCGTGTATCTGAAAGGTTTTTCTTCGGAAGTTGCGCCTGAGGAATCGACTTTGCGGAAAAAACTCAAGGAGTACGAGGAGCTTGGGCTTGTTTCTTCTGAGAAAAACGGAAAGGCAATGCTCTATTGGAGGAATAAGATGACGGAGCTTTCTGGAATGGAAGACGCGCTGTCGTTTTTTTCGGAAGCTGCGCCGCTTGGCGTTGTCGGAAGTTTTCTTTTTGACAATCTTTCTAGTAATCCGCATTTGCAAATTCAAACTGAAAGCGAAATTTTTTCGTTCAAGCATCATTACATAACGGCTTCGATTGAGTCCGATTTTGTGGAGCAGGTTTTCGAGGCAATCCGGGAGCACCGGTATCTTACGATAGAGCAAAAACGGCGCGAGGACGGACGAATCTTTTCGAGCGTGGAAGTTCCGCTTATGATTTACCAGAGCGTGCAGGGCGGAAGAATGTACTTGATGGCATTCCGACCGCACGGAAAATATTTTCTGGCCCTTCGTTTCGATTACATTGTCTCGATGAAAACTGGCGGAATCTACGACGGATTCTTGCAGCGCCGAAGTGAATTTGAAAATCTTCGGAAATTCATTTGGGGAGTCGCGCTCAAGCAGAACAAAAAGCACAACGACACATCGACAACTCATGTGACTTTCAGAATACATTTTGAGGACGACGAGAAATTCATCTACAGCCGGCTCGTCCGCGAGAAGCGAATCGGAAATGTCACTTTGCTCGACAATAACAACGCTCAGTTCGACGCGGATATCTTTGACCCGCAGGAGATAATTCCGTGGGCAAGGACTTTCATCAGCAGAATCACTTTTTTCGACTGCACCGAAAAATCAATCGTCCGGCATTTCTTCGACGACATCCGCAAGATGAACGCGCTTTATGCTGAGAAAAGTTCAGATGAAAATTCAAAGAAAAATTCGGAGGGGAAAAACGATGCTGTTCAGTGAAATTTACAGCGCATATTACAAGACCGTCTCGCTCTTAATCGAACTTTCGCAGAAGGGCGAACTCGATTCCGACTCAATCTATGCGACCGTCAAATCCTCCGCGTTCCCTGAAAGCTTCATCACAATCGGCTCTTCAATCGAAAGCGGAAAATGGACGCTCATAAAAAGCGATTACAAAACGAACATCAAAAATCCCCCGACGATGCCGCTTTCTCTTCTGCAAAAACGGTGGCTGAAATCATTGTGCGCCGACAAGCGTATCCGGCTTTTCGTTGACGAGGAAACACTTTCGAATCTGGAAAATCAGCTTGAAAATGTGGAGCCGCTTTTTACGAGTGCGGATTTTTTCCTCTACGACAAATATTCCGACGGCGACCCGTATGAAGATTCCGGTTATGTTGAAAATTTCAGGACGATTCTGAGTGCAGTCCACCAGAAAAAAACGATTAAGGTCGATTACGTCTGCCGTTTCGGAGAGCGGAAAAGATTCCCGTGCATTCCGCAAAAAATCGAATATTCGAACAAGGACGACAAATTCAGAGTAATTGCAAAGGTGAGAAAGCGAACAACAGTGCTGAACATCGCAAGAATCAGCAGCGTGAAAATTCTAGAAGGCGGAGTTTCAGCTGAAATCCCGAAAAAAATCCGGTTCGGCGAGAAATCAAACGTCACGCTTGAGATTTACGACGAGCGGAAAGCACTTGAGCGCGTCATGCTATCGTTCGCGCATTTCGAAAAGCGTGCCGTGCAGATAGAGAGCAGCGTCTATCAGCTCACAATCTTCTACGACGCATTCGATGAGACCGAGCTCGTCGTCCGCGTGCTGAGTTTCGGGCCTCTCGTGAAAGTGCTTGCACCGGAGAACTTCAGAAACCAAGTCCGCCAGCGCATTGAAAAGCAGATGAAGCTTCTGGAAAAGAAATAGCATCACGATTCGTTTTCGCACCAAATTTTCCGTGATTGCAGAAAAATGCACTGCTATAGTGAACGCAACGAATAGATGAATGAAAAATGAAAATCATTTTTGGAGGTTTGCGTATGCAGGAAGTCAAGGGAAAATTCAACACGACGAAAGTTTTCACGGACGTCGTTGACGAGAAGTCTTTGCAGCAGATTAAGACGCTCTGCGACCAGGAATTTGTTTCCGGCGAAAAAATCAGGCTGATGCCGGATGTTCATGCGGGTGCGGGCTGCACAATCGGAACGACAATGACAATCACCGACAAAATCGTTCCGAATCTCGTTGGCGTTGATATCGGCTGCGGAATGGAAACGCTTTGCATAAAGGCAGATTCCGAGGTGAGCGAGAAATTCGACGGCGCGGTAATGGACAGAATCATCAGGAAAAATATTCCGTCCGGTTTCGACATCAGAAAATTTCCGCACAAATTCGTGGAGATGGTCGAATGGGACAAAATCCGCGGAAAGTACGACAAGAATCGCGCACGCTTGAGCCTCGGAACGCTCGGCGGCGGCAATCACTTTATCGAGGCCGACCGCGACGAAAAAGGCAACTTGTACATCGTCGTGCATTCCGGCAGCCGCCACGCAGGTCTTGAGATTGCGGAATTCTATCAGGATGCGGCGTGGAAGCAGCTGAACGGAAACGGAATTGACGAGCAGCGCATTCTGATTGAGAAACTGAAAGCGGAGGGCAGGGAGAGCGAAATCCAGATGAGAATCGAGGAGCTGAAAAAGAGCATTTCCACCGACATTCCGAAAGATTTGGCGTATGTGAGCGGAAGGCTTTTCGACGACTACATCAACGACATGCGCATCATGCAGCATTTTGCGATGCTCAACCGGAAGGCGATGATTCAGTCGATTTCAATCGGGCTTAGAGTCAAGCAGGATGACATAATCGACCAGTTCACGACGATTCACAACTACATAGACACGGACAACATGATTCTCCGGAAAGGTGCGGTGAGCGCAATGAAAGGCGAGAAGCTCCTGATTCCAATCAACATGCGCGACGGCTCTCTAATCTGCATCGGAAAGGGAAACGACGACTGGAACTGTTCCGCTCCGCACGGTGCCGGCCGCGTCATGAGCCGAATGCAGGCGAAGAAGAATCTTGACATGGAGCAGTTCAAAGCCGAGATGAGCGGAATCTATTCCACCACGGTTACGAAGGGAACGCTCGACGAAGCCCCGATGGCGTACAAGACGATGGACGACATCGCCTCGAACATCGGCCCGACAGCCGACATCGTGAGCGTAATCAAGCCGATTTACAGCTTCAAGGCGGTGGATTGAGAGAAAAGTTGAAAACGAAAAAAGCCAGTCCCTACAGAAAATGCGGGTACTGGCTTTTTGCGTATCAGCTTTCCTTACTCCCAGCCGAATGTTGCAGGCGGTTTGTTCGTAGCGTCAAAGTAGAGCGCATCGACGAACGGGAGCGCGGCGATTTTCTCGACGATTGACTTTAGAACGTCCTTGTCGAACCATGCGAAACGCGCCGTCATAACGTCTTCCGAGCAGACCGGGCGAAGGACGAAGCTCGCCCTGTTTTTCTCCGACGCATACGGAAGGTCGATTGTGAGGTGCTGGAAAATCTCGTTGTAAAGGTTCCTCTCGTGGAGTTCCGTGAGGACGATGTTGTCAACTTCGCGGAGCTGGTCGAGCCTGTCGCGCGTGCAGTAGCCTTCCTGAATCTTCATGTCCGAAAGTTTCACGGCAGGGTTCTGGTAGAGCTTGATGACTGTCCTGTTGAGGAACGAAGCCTTGTTCGTTATCGCTGAGCTTGCGCCCTCGACTTTCTCGCGCTTGTCAGGGACGTGGTAGAATCCGTTGCCTTCTTCTTTGAACGTGAGGACAGCCGGGAATCTGTAAGTCCTGAAGTCGCCCTGAACGCCGACTGAGCGCACCGGAAGGACGCTTCTTTTCATCGACGCGCTGCATTTTTCGCAGAACTGAGTTATCTCAACTGAGTCGAGCTCTTTCTGTGCCTTTTCAAGTTCCTCTTTGTCCTTGTCGCTGAAATTTCCGTCAGAGCAGAGGACGTTTATCGAAAGTCCAGGTCCCGGGAACGGGTGGCGCATCACAAGCTCGTCTTCAAGTCCCAGTTTCTTTCCGATTGAGCGAACCTCGTCCTTGTACAAATCCTTGAGCGGCTCGATTATCATTCCTGCCGCGATGAGCTTCTGGATTCCGTCAACGCGGTTGTGGTGCGTCTTTATCGTCTTGGAATTCTTCGTTCCGCCCGACTCGATTATGTCCGGGTAGAGAGTGCCCTGCGCGAGCATCCATTTTGTCTCGTCAAGGTTCTGCGCTTTTACGACTGCATCGCGGACTGTGATGAAGTTCTCTCCGACCGCCATTCTCTTTTTCTGCGGGTCCGTAAGTCCTGCAATCGCCTTCAGGAAACTTTCGGAAGCATCCTCGACGATGAAATTGTTGAATCCGTGTGCCTTGTATGCTTTCTCGACATTCTTCGACTCATTTTTGCGCATGAATCCGTTGTCGATGTGGAGACCCAGGACGCGTTCCTGTCCGAGTGCCTTGTTAAGAAGCGCGAACGCGACCGTTGAATCGACTCCTCCGGAGAGGAAGAGCAAAACGTTTTTGTCTTTTGCGTCTTTCTTTATGTTCTCGATGATGACTGAGAGAACTGTGTCCTCGTCCCAGTTTTTCTCCATTCCGCAGATTTTCGCGAAATTCTCGAAAATCCTGTTGCCTTCCGGCGTGTCCTTCACTTCGCAGTGGCACTGGAGCGAGAAACGCTTTTTAGAAAGGTTCTGGACTGCCGCAAAAGGACAATCCTTTGTCGTTCCGATTACTTCGAATCCGTCTCCGAGAGAGAGAACTCCGTCCTGATGGCTCATCCAGACCTGCGTTGAGTCGCTGATTCCTTCGAGCAGAGGAGATTTTTTTCCGGCATCGTTCTTTTCCAGGTGGGCGATTCCGAATTCGCCGATTTCAGCTTTTCCGACTTCTCCGCCGTAGCTTTTCGCCATGAGCTGATGACCGTAGCAGAGACCAAGAATCGGAAGGTCGAGGTTGAGGATTTCCGAATTGAACTCTGGCACGTTCTCCTCGTACACTGAGCTAGGCCCGCCGGACATGATAATGCCCTTCGCGTCCTCAAAAACATCGAGCGATGCCGATGGAAGTGCGATTTCAGAATAGAATCCCAACGCGCGGAATCTTTTTGCAATCAGGTGTGCGTACTGCGACCCGAAATCAAGAACAACGATTTTCTTTCGTGACATGTTTTTCTCCAATCGTAATTGGGCATCTGATTTTGTGCCCGGTCAGTATATTCTTTCTATTCTATCTGATTGACGCTCAATTGAAAAAGCGTTTCTGGGAATTCCAATGTATAATGTTTTATGCGAAAAAAATCCTCACTTTCAATTTCACTTTTATTGCTGATTCTTCTGATTATGCTTTTCTTCGGTTGCGCTTCGACCTCTGTGAATCCCGTTCCTGAGCCACAGAGCCTGACGTTCCGCGACGCTATCGGAAAGGAGCACGATTTCTTCCTTAATAAAGATGCTTCGTACCATTCGTATGACTGCTCGAAATTTTCGCGCGAGGGTCAGGACAAGCTTTTGTACGACGACGACGAATTCGACGTGAGGCACGGTCTCGACATCTCGCGCCACGATGGAAAAATCGACTGGAAGAAAGTGAAGGGCGAGGGCTACGATTTCGTGATTCTCCGCGTGGGTTACAGGGGCTATCAGACCGGGAAGCTCAAGGTTGACGAGAATTTCCATTCGAACATAAAAGGTGCTGCCGCTGCTGGTTTCGATATCGGCGTTTACGTTTTTTCGCAGGCGATAAACAAGGAGGAGGCGATTGAGGAAGCCGAGCTTGTCCTGAACGAGATAAAGGATTACGAGATTTCGCTGCCTGTCGTCTATGACCCCGAGAGCATCGGCTGGGACGTTGCTCGGACTGACGGAATACATCCGAGCATATTCAACGAGAACACCGTCACATTCTGCGAGCGAATTCGTGAAGCCGGTTACGAGCCGATGATTTACGCGAATCATTATTGGGAAGCGTTCGTCCTCGATATGTCCATGCTCAAAAAATACAAATTCTGGTACGCCGACTACGAGAATTCCCCTCAGCTTCCGTATGACTTTGAATTCTGGCAGTATACGGCTTTCATGCCAGTTCCGGGGATAAAAAAGGAATGCGACGCGGACATCTGGATTCGTAGGCGGATGGAAGTTCCTGTTGAATGTGACCATGAGATTGCACCAAATCGTTAGTTTCTTCCATTAAGAAAAAATTAATACCAAAAAGTATGCGTTTGCATTATCATGGTTCGTATATTTTTCAAAGGAGCGAAAAATGGCAAGAACTCATTACATTGCTGGAAACTGGAAAATGAACACATCAAAGGCCGAGGCTGTGAAATTGGCTCAGGATTTGGTTGTTGCACTCAAGGACAAGCCGAACAAATTCATGGTCGGCGTTCCGTTCGTTTATCTTGACGCGGTAGGCGCGGCTCTCAAAGGCTCGAACATTCTTCTTGGAGCGCAGGATTGTGCCGCAACGAACAACGGAGCGCATACTGGCGAAGTTTCCACGGAAATGCTCAAGGATTTGGGAGTCCAGAGCGTCATTCTCGGACACAGCGAGCGCAGGCACGAAATTGGTGAGAGCGACGAACTCATCAACAAAAAAGTGCGCCGTGCTTTGAACGACGGTCTTGAGGTTGTTCTCTGCATCGGAGAACTTTTGAGCGAGCGCGAGGCTGGCGAGGCTGAGCAGGTCTGCGCATTCCAGCTTTCCGCTGATTTGGCGGGCGTTACCGCAGAGCAGATGAAGCGCGTCACGATTGCATACGAGCCGGTTTGGGCAATCGGAACAGGAAAGACGGCGACACCGGAAGACGCACAGAAAATCCACAAGTTCTGCCGCGACTACATCGCAAAGCTTTACAGCCAGAGCGTTGCCGACGAAACGATTATCCAGTACGGCGGCTCAATGAAAGCTTCGAACGCGAAAGAGCTTTTGGCACAGCCTGACATCGACGGCGGCTTGATAGGCGGCGCGTCACTCAAGGCTGACACTTTCGAGCCGATTTGCGCAATCTGATTTTTGTAGTTCTGTAAAATGAAAAAGCCGTGCGGAATCTTTGAATAGGGGCGCACGGCTTTTTTTGTGGCTGTTCGGGTTTTTGTATTAGTGTTATAAAATCGGCAAAATAGCGCAATTCCGCAATCTGTGTTATCCTTTCCTCATGTCCTATATAGAAGAGCGATTTTTGCCGATTGGCATTCAGGATTTTGAAAAACTCAGGCGTGGCGGATATGTCTATGTTGACAAGACGGAATTTGTCTACAAACTTGCCAGGCTCAGCACGCCGTTCTTTTTGAGCCGACCGCGCCGGTTCGGAAAGAGCCTTCTGCTTTCCACAATGGAATATTTTTTCCTCGGAAAGAAAGAGCTTTTTGAAGGGCTTGCAATTGAAACACTCGAAAAAGACTGGATTGAGTATCCTGTAATCAAAATCAGCTTTGGCGCGGACAATTACCCGGATTTGGATTGTCTCAAGTCACAGGAGAATTTGATTCTTTCAAAATATGAAAAAGAATACGGAATTGAAGTTTCAGACCCGCGCGCCGCACCTCGTTTGAATAATATCATTACAACTGCTTATGAAAAGACCGGCAAACAGGTCGTAATCCTCATCGACGAATACGACAAGCCGATTCTTGACGCGCTTTACACGGAATACGAGGAGCAGAACCGTCAGGAACTCCGCGCATTCTACAGCCCGCTAAAAGATTGCGACAAATACATCCGTTTTTTGTTC
>JAFXSM010000052.1 GCA_017525605.1 Treponema sp.
GACGACGAGGGCAACACCACTCTCATGAAAGCCGTTGAGAGCAACGAGAATAAAGCCGTAAAGATTCTTATTGATAATGGCGCAGACGTTAATATAGAAAACGACTACGAAGAAACAGCTCTCTCGTTTGCCCGTCTCTCCAACAACAAATACACTGTGGGACTTCTGCGAAAAGCCGGTGCAATTGACTAAGTTCTTCCGCCTCGTCCGCTCAATGTAATTTCCTCCAACACGGGTTGCTTTTGCTCTTCTGGGGCAGTCCGTGCTGGCAGCCTGCGGCTTGAAGTCCCCCTGCCCCACCCCCCGGCACATCAAACAAAATCCACGGGCAGGGCAAGCAAGTCCATTCTCAATTCTCTCTTCTCAATTCTCCCCTTTCACCTTACTCTCTGCGACTCGATATATCTTTTGAGCGACTCGGTGTTGTCTTTCGTGTATGTGATTACCGGAATGACGACATTTTCCTCGACAGGCCGCCCGCTGTACGCGACGATTGCATTCTCGAATGCGGTGAAGCCCATGAGGTACGGCTGCTGCGTCGTCACAACAATCAGGTTCGAATCTTTATTGAGCATTTCTTTCGCCAAATCGAGGCTCAAGTCCGCGCCGCACAAAAGGATGTCCGTCCGATTCGTTTCTTTTAGCACCGAAAGGCACGCAAGCAGCGTCGTCTGATTCCAGCACCAGATGAGCTGGATGTCGGGATTTTTCTCAAGGAGCTGGCGGACGTTTCTCTTCGTCTCGGCCGTAAGTTCGCAAGGAATCTCGCATACGATTTTCATTTTTTCAAAATCCAAAAGCGGTTTTACGGAAGATTTGAATCCGTTGCATCTGTCAGAAGAAACCGTATAGCTGTAATTGGAAATCATCGCTGCTTTTATGCCGGTCAAATTGTGCGCCGAAAAGTAACCGACGAGATAGTCGCCTGTCTGCGAGCCGAGCGAGACCGAATCCGAGACGATTCTCGATTTTACGACCGGAGTGTCAATCAGCGTGTTCCATGTGACGACGGGGATTCCGCACTGGTTCAGATATTCTGCGGTGCACGCGCTTTTTTCGAAGTCGAGCGGGCAGAACACGACCGCGTCCACGTTTTCGGAAGCGAGATTTTTCGCGGATTCGAATTCGGACTCGATGTCGTAGTACGTATCGACATTCACGAATTCGACATTGTATTTTTTTGCGGCATCTTTCATTCCAACCGCCGCTTCCCTGAACCATTCGATGTCGGAATTGAAGTTGACGGAAGCAATCGTGACTTTCTCCTCCTCGCACGAAGAAAAAAACAACGACGAAACAAAAAAAGACAGCAAAAATATCACAATCGAAAAAACAACTTTTTTAAAAACTCTCATACCTTTTTTTATTCCCAACAGACCGAAAACGGACTAAATCACAACACCGTGTTGAAAATGTGAAACTGATTCCTGCCGCTGTTTTTCGACAAATACAACGCCGAATCAGCATTCACATAAAGGTCGTCATATTTCAGCCCGTGTTCAGGATAAAGTGCGATTCCGACGCTTGCGGAAACATTCACTTTCAGGTTTCCGTTCGCATAAGTTTCGTTCAGGCGGTTGCAGATTAAGCTGGCTTTTTCCCTGATGATTTTGTCGCCGAAACGTTTTCCGTCGGTCGTCAGTTTCAAAAACGCAGTGAATTCGTCGCCGCCGATTCTTCCGACAAAATCCTTGTCGCTGAACACGACGCACAGTTTCTGCGCCGTATCGGAAAGAACTTTGTCGCCGATTATGTGCCCCATCGAATCGTTCACCTGCTTGAAGTTGTCAAGGTCTATGATGTAGAAAGCATACAAATCGTCATCTTTCGCGTTTTCCAGAACCTTCTCGACTTTTTCTTTGAAAGTCCCCTTGTTCAGAAGCCCCGTCAGAGCGTCGTTCTCCGCTTTCTGCTTCAGAATCCGCTCCTTGTTCACAACATCGTCAACATTCGAGCCATTTCCGACAAGCCGCGTAGTTTTTCCGCTGGTGTCTTTCACGAAAGTTCCGATCAGCTTGAACCAGTAATAATTTCCGTCAAAGCACCTGATTCTGAATTCCCTGTTCATCGTGGACATCGATACGGAATCGATATTTCGTAGCGGATGAAGGAGCGTCAAATCGTCAGGATGGATGAGCCTCCAAAGGCGGCCGATCCCGGAACCTTGTAGAGAGGCAACCTGCTCGCCGAAAATGAATTCCGTGTCGCCGTTGAACTCGATTTTTTCTTTCAGATAGTCCAAATCGAACACAATCGTCTGGTTCTGCTTCGTAGCTATCCTGTATTTCTCGTTCATCTTGTTCATCGAATCGTTGCTTTTGAGAAGATAGAAAACCGACAGAATGAGAAGCGAGAACGCAAGGCAGAGAATCACCTCTATCACGATTACGTTGTATGAAAGAGAGTCGATTACGCTGGTGATTGCCGAGCGGTGTATGATGATTGCGTAGTACCAGTCATGGATTCCAATCGGTGTCATTATCGCAAGCCGCTTTTTCGTTCCTGTCTGGTACGGAATCGGGGAAGTCTCGTTGTTCTCAAGTTTTTTCTTTATCGAGACGAGATTTTCCTTGCCGTTTTCGCCCCACGACGTTCCCAAATCGAAGAAATTCACGATTCTGTCGGTGATGAGCGCGGAATTCTTCGACCTTGCAAGAATCGTTCCGTCAGAAGAAAGAAGAATCGAAGCCCTGGAAGTGTCTCCGCTGAATCCTTCGATAATCGCCTCAAGCTCGTCCTTCGTGAAAAATCCGTAAATCACGCCGCAAGCCTTGCCGTCCTTCATAATCGGTGAAGCGACGATGAGCGCGTCCCAATAGATGAAATCCGAGAATTCCGAGCAGCATGTAACTGTTTTTCCCGACATCGCCTTCTTGAAAAAATCAAAATATTTTACGTCGCCCTCAATGCCGTTGCAGTCGATGCTGTGTCCGTTCCTGTCGGCAACGCCAATCGTTCCGAATATTTTTTCCTTGCCGAATGCGGCGAGCGTCTTCTTCACCTCGTCAAAATTGTCCATGTCAATCTGCTCGAAAAAATGCGCGTCGCTTTCGAGCACGAGCATCTGGTCGCGCAGGCGCATCGAGAAAGTGACAGCCTGCGCCTTGCAGTTGTCCTTGAGGGAATTGATGACCACAGTGTCGATGATTGCCCCTGAATGGATTCGGAAAATTATTCCGACACCGACAATGCTGAGAAGAGTTATGAAAACTGAAGTAAAAATAGGAACATGAGCCTTTATCCTAGCCAAAATGAACTCCGATTCAGTTTGTTTAATTTGTATTTCATTTGAATTCAATAGAAGATTTCTTTGATGATTGCAATAAGCTCAGTGTCGCTGTTCTCAAAGCGGAATTCGCTCGCAGGCACGAATCTCAGCTTGTACGATTTTCCCGACTCCCTGAACACCGGCACGAAATCGCCGATGCCTTCCTCGAATTTCAGCCAGCAAATCAGATAGATGAAATTTCCGCCGAACGTGTACGAATTCTTCCTTGTGAGCGGAGACTCGATTTCGAACGAGGAAACGAAAGTCTCCTTGTCCGATTTGGATTTCACCGCCTCGCTCACTGCCTTGAAAAGATTGTACGCTTTCAGAAGGTTCTGCTCGTCGTCGTAAATCGCACGCGCCCTGTCGGAAGACGTTCCGAGCGCGCCGAACGGGTCTTTGTAGATTTTGTACGCTTTCGACACCGACTGCTTTCTGGCGTTTTCATTCGAATTTATCTTTTCCTGCAGGATTTCGTCTTCGGTTTTGCGCTTCTGCACATCCCCGCCCGACTTCTTGAATCTTTCGAATATTCTTGAGAACGCATTCACAGCATCAGACACATTTTCACTCATAAACACCCCCATCGTACTTATTTTTCAAGGCCGCGCACAAGCTTGATTTCCTCGGCATATTCTTCCGTCGTGCTCCACGGAGTTTCCAGAATGAACGGAAGATTTTTCAGCGCAGGATGATTCACAATCCGGGAGAACGCATCAAGCGGAATTGAGCCGAACCCGATTTTCTCGTGCCTGTCCTTGTGGCTTGAGAAAGGATTTTTCGAATCGTTCAGATGAACCGCACGGAGCCTTTTCAAGCCGATTACATTGTCAAATTCACTAAGCACCTCGTCCAAGTGGTTCACGATATCGTAGCCGGCATCGTAAACATGGCATGTGTCAAGGCAAACGCCGAGTTTTTCGTCCAGTTCAACTGAATCAATTATCGACTTAAGCTCCTCGAATCTCGAACCGACCTCGCTTCCCTTTCCAGCCATCGTCTCAAGAAGCACCGTCGTCGTCTGCTCTTTCGTCAGCGAAGAATTGAGCATATCACAAATCATCTTTATGCCAACAGCTTTCCCCTGCTTCATCTCGCTTCCCGGATGGAAATTGTAAAGCTGGTTCGGCACGGCTTCCATGCGCTGCAAATCGTCCTTGAATACCATCTTTGCATACTCGCGGATATCCTCTTTGTCGGAGCACGCATTGAGCGTATACGGAGCGTGGGCAACAAGCGGAGCGAACGAATTTTCCTTCAACAAAGAGCAGAGTTTTGCAGCGTCGTCCGAATCAATTTCCTTTGCGCCGCCGCCCCTCGGATTCCGCGTAAAAAATGCAAAAGTGTCCGCTTTAGCTTTCAGCGCAGTCTCGCCCATTTTCAAAAATCCGCCGGAAGACGACAGATGATAACCGATATGCATTTTTCCTCCAAAATAAAATCTGAAAATAAAAAATCCGCAGAATTGCTTCCACGGATTTCTGTAAGAAAAAAACTATGATTGGGTCTGAGCCTGCTTCTGCATTTCGTCGCAACGCTTGGCATTCTCAATTATCTCGTAGAATTCTTTGCCTTCCATGGTTTCAATCTCGACAAGCCGGTTCGCGATGAACTCGACAAGAGATTTGTGCGTTTCAAGAAGATTCACGACGTAATCGTAACGCTCGTTCATGACTCTGGAAATTTCCTCGTCGATGTACTTCTGCGTATCCTCGGAGAATTCACGAACCAGAGAAGGCTCTCCGCCGCGGTTTCCGAGAACGCCCTTTCCGAGCGTCATGTTGCGGAATCTGTCGCTCATTCCGTAATCGACAATCATGCTCTTCAAAAGCTCGGTCGCACGCGCGATGTCGTTTGAGGCACCAGTCGAAATGTCGCCGAGGATGACCTGCTCCGCCGCACGGCCGCCGAGCATCGAATCGATTTCGTTAATCATGTCCTTTTTCGTGAGGAGCGTTTTCTCTTCCGACTCGCGATACTGTGTGAAACCGCCGATTCCGTGGCTGCGAGGCACGACCGTAATCTTGTTGACAGGCTCATGTCCTTCCGTGAAGGCAGCCACAAGCGCGTGCCCCGTTTCGTGGACTGAAACGAGGCGCATCTCTTTCGTGTTGTCCTTTCTGGACTTCTTTTTGAGTCCGATGCTCACTTTGTCGATTGCCTCGTTGAAGTCGAACATCGAAACCTTTTTCCTGCCGTTCCTAACAGCGAGGAGAGCCGCCTCGTTCACGACGTTCGCAAGGTCAGCACCTGCAAAACCTGTCGTTCCGTGCGCAATCGACTCGAAATCAACATCGTCCTCAAGCTTCACGTTCTTCGAATGGATTCGGAGAATCGCCTCGCGTCCTTTCACGTCCGGCCGCTCAACTGGAACCTGCCTGTCGAAGCGTCCCGGGCGAAGCAATGCCGGGTCGAGAATGTCGGCTCTGTTCGTTGCAGCAAGAATTATCAGGCCTTTTTCGTTCTCGAATCCGTCCATCTCGACGAGGAGCTGATTGAGTGTCTGCTCGCGCTCGTCGTTGCCGCCACCAAAACCATTCACGCGGCTTTTTCCGAGCGCATCGATTTCGTCGATGAAGACGATGCAAGGAGCTTTCTCGCGTGCCTGCTTGAACAAATCCCTTACGCGGGACGCGCCGACACCGACGAACATCTCGACGAAATCCGAACCGGAAATGCTGAAGAACGGAACGCCGGCCTCGCCGGCAACTGCACGCGCAAGAAGCGTCTTTCCAGTTCCCGGAGGAC
>JAFXSM010000053.1 GCA_017525605.1 Treponema sp.
CAAAAACTGAAAGAAATCCGCTTGTGTTTTTAATGCAGGCGGATTTCTTTTGTATTTTTCGTATTCTCCTTTCGCTTTCTTCTCGCCGTTTCAATATCTTCGCTCTGTTCGGTATAATGTCAAAATGCAAAAACAGGATTCTCTTCAACAAATGCTTACGGAGCCTGTCGGCAGGCTGATTATAAAAAATGCCGTTCCGACTGTCATAACGATGATGATAACGGCAATTTACAACACCGCGGACACATATTTCGTCTCCAAGCTCGGGACTTCGGCGAGCGGTGCTGTCGGCGTGATTTTTACGCTCATGTTTCTCATGCAGGCGTGCGCGTTCACAATCGGAATGGGAAGCGGAAGCATTGTGAGCCGCGCTCTCGGCTCCGAAAATTTCAAAAAAGCAAATGTCGTTTGTTCAACCGCAATATTCACCGCATTTTTTACGGGCGTGCTTTTTACTGTCTTCGGAAATATTTTCAAGGAAGGTCTTGTCCGCCATCTCGGGGCGACTCCGACGATTCTTCCGTATGCAGTCGATTATGCGCGATACATTCTTTTCGGTGCGCCGTTCATCATAACTTCGTTTGCCATGAACAACCTTCTGCGCTTTCAGGGGCGTGCTGCCTTCTCGATGGTCGGAATGATTTCGGGCGGAATCCTGAACATGATTCTTGACCCGGTTTTCATCTTCGTTTTTGACCTCGGAATTTCTGGGGCGGCGATTGCGACTCTCATCAGCCAAATCGTGAGTTTCCTGATTCTTCTTTCGATGTTCGTTCGGAAAAAATCCCTTGCCGAGCTTTCTGTTCGTCACATATCGCATTCCGCGAGAACTTATTCTGACATAATTACTTCCGGTTTGCCGTCGTTCTTCCGTCAGGGAATGGGCGCGCTTTCGGGAATTTTCATGAACCGCCAGGCAGCTTTCTACGGTGCGATTGCGCTTTCGCTTGCCGCAGATTCCGCGCTTGCTGCTGATTCCGCCGTTGCAGGCATGGCAATCACGAACCGTGTGGACAAGCTTCTGCTTGCAGTTGCAATCGGTCTTGGGCAAGGGTTCCAGCCTGTTTGCGGCATGAATTACGGGGCAGGGAAGATTGACCGCGTGAAAAAGGCGTATGCATTTTTGGTCAAGGCAAGTGCCTCTGTGATGAGTGTGTGCGCGGTCGCCGTTTTCATCTTTGCCCCCGAGGTCGTCCGCTTCTTCCGCGATGATGATGCCGTCGTAGCAGTCGGTGCGCTTGCATTGAGGTTCCAGTCGTGCATCCTTCCGTTCCACGCTCTGATTTTCGGTACGAATATGCTTTTGCAGGTCGCGGGCGAGAAAAAGAGCGCGACATTTTTGTCTTCGATGCGGCAGGGGCTTTTCTTCATTCCGTGCATTTTCCTGCTTCCTCATGTCGTCCGCCGTCTCGGATTCGAGCCGATTCTCGGAGTTCAGATGACGCAGATGATTTGCGACATGCTTGCGGCTGTCTGCTCTGTTCCGTTCACCGTGCGTTTTTTCAGAAAACTCGGAGAGAATTAGTTTTTTTGAGGAATTCCATTCTCAGACGATTTGATGAGAGTTTTTTTATGGAAAAATAAAGAAATCTTTCTTGACAAATCGGGAATCGTGGATTTCTGATTGATTTTTAATTGCTTTTTGCCGAAAATATAGGCGGAAACTTATGGATACAAAGATTTTATCACGCAGCTATCTGGAAACTCTTTCGTCATCGGATTTGATTGCACTTGCCGATGATTACGGAATCGACATCCCGGACAACTTGAGCAGAAGATTTATTATAGGCGAGCTTCTTGAACTTTCTGAGGAACTGAATGGGGAAAATGCAAATCCTGATTCAGCGATATCTGAATTGTCGGATTTGTCTGACGAGGAAGCATCCGCCCTTCCTGAGTCGCTTAAATCCGGTCTGAACGAGAATCTTCCGGAGACATTCAACGAGACTGAAATCGATTTCGTCTTCCGAAATCCCGTTTGGGCTTATGTTTTCTGGGATATAAAAGCCGCAGATTTGAAAAAAATGAAGGCTGACGAGGATTTTGACGGCGTTGTCCTTCGCGTGTCATATTTCAATTCAAAAGAAGCGACGGC
Organism: Treponema sp.; assembly: GCA_017525605.1. GTDB lineage: Bacteria > Spirochaetota > Spirochaetia > Treponematales > Treponemataceae > Treponema_D. Next base: position 2,096 of record JAFXSM010000053.1, read on the forward strand.
TCCTGTATATGGCTTTGACGTGAATGTTTCTCTTGAGGAGCATGGCCGTTTCGTCATGCTTGCGGTGAACAAGCCGACCGAGCATGAGAGCAGGTATCTTAGAATCGATTTGGTCGCAGTCTATGGCGAAAAATCCGAGAGCATCGCGCTTTCACGGAAGGAGATTCTTCCTGTCGGCTCGTGTCTTCTCGGAAATGCGAAGCCTGGACGCGACATAGAGCTTTCTCCTGTCGCGGAGCTTTCTGGAATGCGTGCCGCGCTCAGAAGGCATTATGAATTCCACAGGGAATCATTTGTTTGATAAAAAATAAAACATACGGAAAATGGAGTCGGAAAAATGTATTCAAAAAATCTAGTTCTTTTAATTGTCGCTCATCTGCCTTATATGCGCCATGTTGAGGATGAGCAGAAATATGCCTTTGAGAACGATGTGCTTTTTGATTCCATTTCAAATGTGTATCTTCCGC
>JAFXSM010000054.1 GCA_017525605.1 Treponema sp.
GAATGCGCGGCAGTTCTCAAGTCGCTTTTCACGAACAGATACATGAACGAGGAGCTGAACGAAAGCCTCAAAAACATCTCTTTCGGGCAGCTCGACCTGATAATCCGCTCGAAGTGCAGCGACAGAATCGTCGAGCTTGACGAGATGCTTGAAATCATGGAGAACGCGGCCCGGCTCGGTTTTCTTGAAGGCACCGACAGGAAAACATTCATCGAAAAAATCAAGGGCGAAATCTTCACGCTCGGAGCGAAAATCGACACGGTTCAGTCTGCGTTCGTCCGATATTTCAACGACAGGAAGAACATCGACCCTGTGAACGCGGTCAATTCCGAGAAGAACAGGCTGATTCTCGCAAAAAAGTACATGGAGTTTTCTTGTGTTTCCGCAAAGATTTACGGAGAAGAAGCAAACAACTACGAAAAATTCTACATCGAAAATCTTCCGTCATTTTTGGAAGTGTGTTCATTGAAACTCGATTCTCCTGTGGAGTCGTTCAAAATAAATTATTTCGCCCAATTCAAAAATTCGCACAACATAAGCGTGCCGCTTCCGGCTTCGGATTTCAGCGAGTTGCAGGCGGGCGCGATAATGTACGGTCTTTCGCAGGACGACTGGAAGAATTTCTTAAGCGAGAATTCAATTTTTCAGGAAGTTATTGACGACAGGCAGGCGGAAATCGACGCGCTGAATGCGAAAATCGCCGAGCTTGAGAAAATGCAGAACGCAATGAACGCAGCTTCAAAACAGACAACGACAAGCACGACAAATTCCACAAACTCAGTAAATTCTTCTAATTTAATAGAAGGAAAATCTCAAAACGAAGAAATCATCCGCATGGTTGAAGTTCAGGGCGGCGCGTTCATGCGTGACGGTTTCGAAATAACATTGTCGAAGTTCAAAATCTCGGAAATGCCAGTCACGCAAGAGCTTTACGAAAAAATCGTCAGGCGGAATCCGTCGAATTTCAAGGGTGCGGATTTGCCGGTCGAACAAGTTTCATGGCTCGACGCGATAAAATTCTGCAATCTGCTGAGCAGGAAGGAAGGTCTTAAGCTCTGCTACAAAAAGGATTTTCTTGGCGCAATCGTCTGCGACTTCACTGCGGACGGCTACAGGCTCCCGACAGAAGCCGAATGGGAATTCGCAGCAAGGGGCGGCGAGGCAAGTCTCGGATTCCGTTTTTCAGGCAGCAACAACCTGAACGAGGCAGGCTGGTACTGCGTGAACTCGAAAGAAAAGACGCGCGAAGTCAAAAAGCGCAAGGCAAACGAGATTGGTCTTTTCGACATGAGCGGAAACGTTTGGGAATGGTGCAACGACTTTTTCGCGCCCTACCCTGCAAAGCCTCTGAAAAATCCGCGCGGGCAACCGACAGGAGACATGCGTGTTGCGCGAGGCGGCTCATGGAATTCAACAGCGGAAGAATGTTCGGTAACAAGCCGAGCTAGTTTTTCACCGGCAGAAATAAACAGCGCGATTGGCTTTAGAATTGTGCGTTCAGTGTAAATGTCAGAAACAAGCTCACAGCGAGAACCCAACCACAAAAACGGCAGTACCGCTTCGCGGTGGCTGAGTGTTTTTGTGATTGGAACCTCGCTTCCGCTTGTTTCTGACATTGTGCTAAAAATTTAGTATTAATCAATTTCAAAGTATAAATGAGGAGGAAAAAATGAAAAAAGAGAAGCTTTATTTTGGAAGCACGAACGGAGAGGACAGAATCTGTTATTTCAGGTATCTGCCGGACGATGATGTGCGGCCGAAGGCGGTTTTTCAGATGGTGCATGGAATGGCGGAATATGCGGAGCGGTACGAGGCTCTTGCGTCTGTCATGTGCGCGAAAGGATATGCAGTTTACATCCACGAGCATATCGGACACGGAAGCACTGCGAAGGACATTGAGCATCTGGGGCTTTTCAAGGACGACGAGCAGGAAAAAGTGCTGATTGACGACGCGCACAAAATGACGGAAATCGCAAAGAAAGATTTTCCGGGTCTCAAAATCAATCTTTTCGGGCACAGCATGGGAAGTTTCGTCGTCAGGCTATGCGCTGCAAAATACGGTCAGGATTATTCAAGCCTCGTGATATGCGGAACTGGGTGCACGAATCCGCAAGTGTCGCTGGGGCTTAAAGTGCTGAAAGTGCTCCGGTTCTTCTTCGGCAAAGACCACAAAAGCAAGTTCATCGACAAAAGCAGCTTCGGCTCGTACAACGACAGGTGGCTTCCGGCACGAACTCCGTACGACTGGGTTTCAAAAAACACGAAGAATGTCGATGCGTATGTTGCAAGCCCGTACTGCGGATTTCTTTTCAGCGTTGACGGATACAAGATGCTCATGGAAGTGAACAGGGACGCGAACAGCGAAAGCACGTTCTCGTCCACGCCGAAAAACCTTCCGATTCTCCTTGTCGCAGGCTCGGACGACCCAGTCGGAAATTACGGCAAGGACATTCCGATTGTCTGCGACCAGTACAAAAAAGCGGGTGTTGCAGAGTGCGCTTACAAGCTGTACGAAGGATGCCGGCACGAAATTCTCCTTGACGACTGCGCGGAAGAAGTTCGAACCGACATTGAAAATTTCGTGGAAAAATTCAATTCATAAAACCTACCTGTCGTGCAGTACGAACAGTTTTATTCCTTCGGTAGGGAATTTTTCTTTCAGGTAATCGACTACGGTCTGAATCGTCTGTTCTTTGTCGTCGTCGCAGTATGAGACGATGATGACGTTCGTTTCGGGCCATGTTGATGTGCCGAGTTTGCGTGTTTCGCCGCCGCGGCCGTGCGCGAGGGGAATCAGCGAGTACAAAAAGCCGGGGATTGCCGATTCAAGGTTGTTCAGCAAAAGTTCCTGCATTGACTGGTTCGCGAATATTTCTGCTCGTATCATTTTTTTCTCCTGATTATTTTTTGAACAAATCCGCATGAGTGCCTATACACACTATGTGCTACTCACTCCCTACTTACTAATTCCTAATCTCTTCTGCAATTCTTCATCCATTTCAAACTTCTTTCTGTTTGCTTTCTGATTGAAGAGCGAATAAATCACAGGGATTATGAACAGCGTGACGATTGTGCTGCTCGTCAATCCGCCGATTACGCAAAGTCCGATTGGCTGCGTCATGCTCGAATTCGCGTCGCCGAAGAACGCCATCGGGACCATTCCAAGCAATGTCGAAAGCGTCGTCATAAGGACAGGGCGCAGGCGGCTCGCACCGGCATTTTCGCACGCCTCAAGGAGCGGAGTTCCTCGGCGGACGAGAAGGTTCGTCTGGTCAACGAGGATGATTCCGTTGTTCACGACGATTCCGATAAGCATCACGACGCCAATCATCGAAACCATGCTGAACGAGCTTTTCGTGACAAGGTGAATCAGAACCGCGCCGACGATGAGGAACGGAAGAGTGAACAGATTGATGAACGGCTCCTTGAAGCTCTCGTAAGTTCCAGCCATAACGCCGAAAACGAGGATTACCGCAAGAATGATAATCAGGACGAATATTTTCATCGTGTCCATCGTGTTCTGCCATGAACCGTCAAATGTCACGCTCACCCCGTCGTCAAGAATCATGTCGTCGGAAAGAATCTGCTTTATCTGTGTCTCGATGTCGCCCGCGCTCGATGAACCGACGATGCTCGCCGTCAAGTGAACGGTGCGGAGCTTGTTCTCGCGGCTGATTGAGACAGGTCCCGTTCCGCGAACGACTTCCGCAAAGTTCGAGACGCTGTACCGTCCGTTCGTTCCGTCAACGTAGATTTTCTCAAGGTCGGGAATGTCAGTCCTGTCGCGGTCCTCAAGGAGAAGGACAACGTCGTAATCGTCGCCGTCTGCCCTGTATGTCGTGGCGGTCTTTCCGTTTATCGAATAATTGATTTCGTTTGCGATTGAAGTAACGGAAATTCCGAAAAGCGAAGCCCTGTCGCGGTCGATTTTGATTTCAACCTGCGGAAGACCTTCCTCCAAGTCGATGTCAGTGTCCGCAATCTCGGGGATTTTTTCGCTCATGAGCGCGGAAAGTTCCTTTGCGGTCGAAAGAAGCGTGTCGAGGTTGCTTCCGTGGAAAACGATGTCGATGTCGCTTCCGCTCATCTGCTGCATACGCCCTTCGTCGAACGTGAAAGTCGCTGTCGGAAAGTCGCTGAAATGGCGGCGGAGCTTTGCCTTTATCGCATCGGCATCGTCAATCTGAACGGAAGCGTCTGGAAGGTAAATCGAAATCGAGCCTTTGTAAGACGTGTCGCTCGACATCATTCCGCTTCCAGAACCCACGGAAACGACGATTGTCTTGTAGCCCTTGATTTCGCTTTTCACGATGTCGTAGAACTGGTCGAGGACGTTCTCGGTTTCCGAAAGCTTCGTTCCAAGCGGAAGCTCCACGTTGAGGCCGACGGAAGAATCGTGGAAGTTTGACATGAACGACATCCTAAGCTGCCCGAAAAGAAGAATCGAAGCGCCGAGAGTCGTGAACGCAACGAGAACCGTGGCAAAGCGGTGATGAAGGACGAACCGCAATCCGCGCTTGTACTGCCCCGTAAGCCAGTCGATTGCATTCGAAACAAGTGCATCTCCCTTTGCAAGAACCGGATTCCTTATAGGACGCTCGGCACGGTTATCGACTTTCAAAAAGAAGCCCGCAAGGACAGGCACGAGGAACATCGCGACGCAAAGTGAAGCCAGAAGCGCGATGATGATGACGACCATGAGGCTCGTGAAAAGCTCGCCGAGCATATTAAGGTTGTTTTTGTAGACGAAGAACGGGATGAAAACGCAGATTGTCGTGAGGTTGCCGGAAACGACCGACGCGATGACTTCCTGAGTTCCGATTGCAGCCGAAGTTGCCGCGCTCGTTCCCCTCTGGCGGTACACGTATATGTTCTCAAGGACGACGACCGAAGCGTCAACGACCATTCCGATACCGAGAATCAAGCCCGTCATCGTAATCATGTTGAGCGTGATTCCAGTGAAGACCATCGCAAGAATCGTGATGAGGATGCTGAACGGAATCGAAATCGCCATTATGATTGTCGATTTTCCGGAGCGCAGGAAGACGAAAAGAATCAGGACAGTGAGGACGAATCCTTCCACAATCGACTTGATGAGCGAATAAAGCGTGTCGCGGACGCTTGTCGAGTCGTCGCTGATTATGTCGAGGTGAACGCCATCAGGAAGCGTCTTCTCGATTTCCGCAATCTTCTTGTAAACGGCATTCGCGACGTTCACAGTGTTGCTTCCGCTCTGCTTCTGGAGCTGGATGTACACGCCCGGCTTTCCGTTGATGTAGACGTTCGAGGTGTTGTCCTTGTAGCCGAGATACGCCGTTCCGATGTCGCTCAGTTTCACGTCGTAGCCGTTTTTCGTTCCGACGACCGTGTTGTTGATTTCGTCGAGCGAACCGAATTCGCCGGTCGTCCTGACCATGTACTTTCTTGTTCCCTCGTACACGGAGCCGCCGCCAAGCTCAAGGTTCTGGCTTGCAAGCGTTGATGAAATCCCCGAAAGCGTGAGTTCGTAAGCGTCGAGCCTGTTCTGCGAAAGCTCGATTCTGACAATCTGCTCTCGTCCGCCCGAAACCGATGCCTGCGCGATTCCCGCCGTCTGTTCGAGCATGTCGCTCACCGTGTCGTCCGCGAGTTTCCGTAAATCGTCCGCGCTTCTGCTTCCGTTCAGTGCGAGCGTCATAATCGGCATCGCGTCCGAGCTGAATTTGAAAATCTGCGGCGTGTTGCAATCGTCAGGAAGGCTGCCTTTCACCTGGTCGAGTTTGTCGCGGATATCGTTCACGGCAACGTCGGTGTCCGTTCCGTAGTTGAATTCGAGCTTGATTAAAGAAGAGCCTTCGCTTGAAGTCGATGTGAGCGAATTCAGGTTGCTTACGCTCACAAGCCCGTTCTCAAGAACTTCGGTCACGGATTTTTCGACCGATTCAGGTCCCGCATTGCTGTACGTCGTAGAAACCATGACGACCGGCATTTCCATGTCAGGCATCAAGTCGATTTTTATGTTTCCGAGCGTGAAAGCCGCCACAATCGCCACGAGCAGGAACGCACAAAGCGTCAGGACGGGATGCTCCATTACTTTTTTCGAAATGCTCATACTCACTCCCCAATTTTTGCTGATTTTACCGATGTTGAATCTGCGTTTTCGCCCGAAAGATTTCCGCTTCCGACTTCGCGAACCTTCACGCCGTCGCTAAGAACCTGCATTCCGCTCACGACAATCACGTCATTCTCAGAAAGCCCGGAAACGACTTCCGCCTCGCCGTCAACTGTCGCGCCGACCTCGATTTCCCTTTTTGAAACGGTGCTGCTTGAATTTTTCACGTAGACGTATTTTTTTCCGCTTTCGGTCAAGATGCAGTCGGTCGGAATGACGAGCGCGTTCTCGTGAAGGATTGTGTTCAGGACGATTTTCACATACATTCCTGCATTGATTCTTTCGTCGTTCGTGTCGAAGATGAGGTAGACTTCCTTTGTGCGGCTCGTCTCGTCAACAATCGGCGAAATCCTGAAAACGTGCGCCGGGAAATCGATTCCCTTGTACGCCTCAAGGCCGACTTTTGCAGTCAGCCCGTTTTTCAAAACAGCGATTTTGCTTTCGGGAATCTTGCATTCAATCTGCAAATTGTTGATGTTCCCGATCATCGCGATTTCCGTGGAAGTGCTGACTGTCGTTCCCATGGTAAGCGGAAGCGACGTGATGTATCCCGCAATCGGAGCGTAGACGGGGCTTGCGCTGTAGTATGAGCCGGGTGACGACGGATCGACTTCCGCAATCAGCTGACCTTTTTTTACATACGTTCCGAGCGTGACAGGAACGCGCGTGAGCTTTCCGCCGATGTCAGGGTAAACGGAAATCGTGTTCTCGGCTTTCACCGTTCCGTTCAGCCTCAAGTATTCCTGCAGATTCTTTCTTTCGACATTCTGGCTTTTCACCGTGTAGACAGTTTCCTCCGCGGGCGGAAGCTGCATTTTTTTCTTCGGAATGTTTGCAAGAACGACAAGGACTGCGGCTGCCGCAAGCGTCATCAAAATCTTCTTCTTCGTAATCTTCATAAAAATCTCCTGTTCCTGTTGATTTATTTTTTGCATTTTTTTCAGCGTCGGTTATTTGTCGAAAAAACTTCCCGACGAAAGCGAGAGCGTGTTCTCAAGGTCGAGCACGTTTTTTATCAGCGTGTACTGCTCCTCGCGAAGCTGGAGCTGCGCCGTCTGCAATTTGTCGAGCGAATTCTGCAGCGTGAGCAAATCCTTCGTTCCGCGGCTGTATGCGTCCTCGGTCATCTCGTATGATTTTTTCGCGAGCTGAACGTTCATCTTCCGGGCCTCAAGCGTCTTCTGCGAAAGCTCGATGCTCTTGAGTTTTTCTATTACGTTCGTGCGGACTGTTTTCTTCGTGTTTTCAAGCTGCAAATTGTACGTTTCGATTGTGTCGTCGAGGGCTGCAACTTTGTCGCGTGCGGAAGAGCCCGGAATCCAGCTGTCGAGCGGAAGTGAAAGTCCGAGCGAAATTGACCATGAAGAAGTCGTGCTTTCGTTGCCAGAGATTTTTTCGTTCTGGAAGCTGAACGGATATGCGGTCGCGCTTGCGTTCAATGTCGGGAAGAAGAGGCTTGCCGCGGTCGATGTGCGCGAATATTCTGCCGTCCTGATTTTTTCTTCAAGGACGCGAACTTCGCTCGACTGCTCCACGCATTTTTCCGCGATTTCCCTGCTGTCGATTTTCTGCACGCTGTCGGCATAATCGAGCGTCCCGTCAAGGACGATTTCCGTATTCGGCTCAATCTCGATTCCGATTGTGTTCAAGAAAGAAATGAACGCGTTCTGATACGTGTTCTCCGCGCTGTCAACGTCCGGCTTCGCTGTCTCAAGGTTCACCTGCGCCGTCAATAAATCAAGCTCGCTCGCGACTCCCCTCTTCGCCTTCGCCTGAGTCTGCTCGTACTGCCTCTGGTAGCTTGAGAGCGTCGTCCTTGCCGATTCGAGTTTTTCTTTCAAATAAAGCAGATTGTAAAACGACTGCCTGACAGCCGTTTCCGTCGCGCGAACAGTGTCCGCATACGTCGATTTTCCAGCTTCGTATTCTGATTTTAGTGACTTGATTTTCGATGCAAGACCGAAATCAATCGAAAGGCTCGCCGTCACTCCTGCATTCACCGAAAGCGTGTCCGTGTCGGAATTCTTATACGTCCTCGTCTCGCTTCCAGTTCCAGTCGCATTCACCGACGGAAGGATGTTGTTCCACGAATGCGCGTACTCGCGCCTTGACTGCTCGGTGGAAATCGCCTGCGTCTTCACGTCGATGTTGTTTTTCAGTGCATATTCCACAGCGGAATCCGCCGTGAGCGAAATCTGCGTTTTTTCATTTTCATCTGCGAAACTTGCGAAAGCGGCGAACAAAATTGCAGCCGCGATTATATATCGTTTCATAAAACCTCCTGACAAAAGAATAAATTCAACTGTAGGAAGCTACACTAATTTTCTGTTATAGCGATAAACGCTGTGTTATAATTGCGATGAAAAAGGAGAAATGATATGAACGAAGACAATAATGACATCGGTTACATGATAAAACTCTTGAACGACACGCTCGAAAAGAAAGCGAATGATGACTTGCGGGTGTTTGATTTGACTTTTTCGCAGCTGAGGACGCTGAGGTTTATCGCGGAGCAGGAGAATCGGGAGACGACGCAGAAGGCTCTTGAGGATTTTCTTGGGGTGTCGCATCCGACTATAAACGGGATTCTCAAGCGGATGGAAGAAAAGGGAAAGATAACAACGGAGATTTCGGTGAACAAGCGGATGACGAAAACCGTGCGCATAACGGAAAAGGGAATCAGGGAGCTTGAAATCGCGAACGAAGGGCACAATGTGCAAGAGAACATTCTGAGGAACAGCCTCGATGTCGGAGAAAGAGAGACGCTGATGAATCTTCTGAACAAAATCTACAAAGGCATAACGGAAAACGAAAACAATCAAAAAAAAGAATCAAAGGCGAAATCAGTGAAATCGGAGAAATCAATGAAAGAAAAAATCAGAAATGCACTTTACGGTGCGGCGGTTGCGGACGCTCTCGGAGTTCCTGTCGAATTCTTTTGGAGGGACGATTTGAAGAAAAATCCTGTCGTTGACATGAGGGGATTCGGCTCGTACGACCAGCCGAAAGGAACTTGGTCGGACGACACGAGCATGACGCTCTGCCTTGCAGAAAGCATCGCGCGGCTCGGGGAAATCGACTACAAGGACATCATGGAGAATTTTCTTTTGTGGTACAACGAAGATGATTTTTTGCCCGGAGACGAGCTTTTCGACATCGGCTACACATGCGAATCCGCAATCCAAAATTACATGAAAGGAAAACCGCCTCTTTTATGCGGACTAACCGACGAAGACAACAACGGAAACGGCTCTTTAATGCGAATCTCGCCGCTTCCGTTTTTTCTGAGCGCGAAATTCTGCATCGAAAACGCAAACACGATGAGCGACGAAGTTTTTTCCGTGATTCATGGAGTTTCGTCACTCACACATGCGCATCCGATTTCGCTAATCGGCTGCGACATCTACTGCGCGCTGATGATTGAAATCATCACAAACGGAAGACTCAAAAAGGAATCGCTTCTGAAAAATGCGGTTGATTCTGTCAAAGCGTTCGTGGAAAAGCATGACGAATATGCAAATGCGCTCTCGAAATACAAAAGGCTGAAAAAAGCTGATTTTGCAAAAACTGACGAAAACGACATAAACACTTCCGGCTACATCGTTGACACATTGGAAGCCGCGCTCTGGTGCTTCCTCACGACAGAAAGCTACAGGGAATGCGTCCTCAAAGCCGTGAACCTCGGGCGCGACACGGACACTGTCGCCTGCGTAGCGGGAAGCATCGCGGGATTGTACTACGAATCTGTCCCTGACGAGTGGGTGAACACCCTCAGGAACAGAAAACTCATAGACGAAATCGCGGAATCGTTCAGCGCAAAGTGCGAATCATGTCGCGGCTGATGTCGGAGATTTTGAGCGCACCTGTCATCGACATCGTGTCCTCAAGCTCGGACTTCAGCTTTTCGATGTAGACTTTCACGCCCTCTTCTCCGCCGCCGAAAACAGCAGTGACGAACGGACGAGCGATTATCACGGAATCGGCACCGAGGGCGATTGCCTTGAAAATGTCGGTTCCGCTTCTGATTCCGCCGTCAACGATGATTTTCATTCGTCCGCCGACCGCGCTTACGATTTCGGGAAGAACTTCCGCGGTCGCAGGGCAGCCGTCGAGAACGCGCCCTCCGTGGTTCGACACGACAATTGCGCTCGCGCCAGCCTCAAGTGCTTTTTCCGCTCCTCTCGCCGTCATTATTCCCTTGATGATGAACGGGACGCCTGCAGCCTTCACGATTTCGGAAAGCTCCTCGACAGATTTGCTTCCGGCCGGCGGATTTCTGTTTTTCAAGAACGGAAGACCTGCTCCGTCAATGTCCATCGCCATCGCAAACGGTTTTCCCTGACGGACAAGCTCCATCTTTTCCTTTATCGTCTCGGAATCCCACGGCTTGATTGTGGGGATTCCGATTCCGTTGTTCGCCGCAATCGACTTTGCAGCCCCTTCCATGACCTTGATGTTCACGCCGTCTCCTGTGAAACCGACGATTCCGTTGTTGGCGCACGCCGTGAGCAACGTGTGGTTGTACGACAAATCGTCGAATTTCTCGCCGTAGTGGAAATTGACGCTCCCGACAGGACCAGCAAAAACAGGAAGGGCAAAATGCTTCCCGAAAAATTCAATTGAAGTATCGACAGAACCGTTTTTGTAAATCGTGTCCATGTTCACGAAAATGTTCTGCCACGCGTTGAAGTTCCTCATGGCAACAGTTCCGCTCCCCTTCGCGCCAGGCCCCGGAATCGAATTCCTGCACGCAACTCCGTTACAGACCGGACACGCCTTGCATTTGTCGCCGATACATTTCCTCGCTTCCTCAAGCACTTCCGAATAAGTCATCTTCTACCTCCGAATAAAAAAAAATCGCCCCATTTGACTGGAGCGATTTTACTATTTTTGAAGAGCTTCGAAAAACCCTATTTAGTTTCCCTTAGCAGGGAATTGTGCCTGAACGGAAGCGACATCAGCCTCGGTTGCCCTTACCCAATACTGGAAAACCTTTATCGGGCCGAAAGTACCAGCCATCGCAAGTGTCGGTTCTTTTGCGGTGAAGCCCTTGTTTTTCTGACCAGCCGAAAGATACTTGATTACGCATCCGTACATTTTTCCGCTGCCCGGGTCAATGATGCTTCCCTTGCTCCAAGAGCCTTCGCTTTCCCTTTTCATGTTGTAAATCCACGGTGTGCCGACTGTTTTCATCTCGTTCACGTTTCCCGCGACAGGGAAATCCTTGTAGCTCTTCTTGCACGCGCTTGCGATTACGTCCTGCGGATTGTCAACGACGGCGGCAATCGTTCCGAAGAGCATGTTGTTCTTCTCGTAGATGTTCCAGATTGCAGTGATTTTTCCTGTCTTGTCGTCAATGCTCTTCCAAAGCCCAACAGAAGGGTCAAAAGCAAAGACAGAAGTGACGCTCACAAGAAGCGCAGCAAGCAACGCGATAATTTTTTTCATTTTTAAATCCTCCTAAATAAACATTGATAACACCACTATCAGTATAATAGTATATATATCAAAAGAAACCGCTGTCAAGTTTTATTATTTCAGAGAAAAAAATTGGAGATTTTAGAGTTATTAGAAAAATCATAGCTTTTTAATATATAATAGACATTGATAGACATAGTCGGCTGCATTCTGAGTTTCTCTCATAAGTGCGGCCGGCTTGTTAGAGGTAAAAAAGTAAAAAATGAAAAATCGTTATGTTTTGACCGTGATTGCGTCATTGCTCTCGGTTCTTGCCATGTTTCTGGCGACAAAAGTCTTCACGAAAAATGACGGCGAAGTCTTAAAAATCGGATTCGTTTACAACGCGGATGTCGCAACGGCATACACAATCAACTTTACGCGAACACGGACAGAAATCGAGGACACATTCGGCGAAAGAGTCCAGATTCTGGAAAAATACAATATCGGCGAGGATGTCTCAGACTGCGAGCGGGCACTTGAGTCTTTGGTGAACGGCGGCTGCAAGCTCATTTTCTGCGTGAGCTACGGTCACGGAAAAGCCGCGAAGAACATGGCGCAAAAATATCCGCACGTTCAGTTCTGCCATGCAACTGGCGACCTTGCCACAACGGAACCTGTACTTCCGAATTACCACAGCTTCATGGGAACGATTCATGAAGGTCGGTATATTTGCGGAATAATCGCGGGAATGAAACTTCAGGAACTGATTGCGACGGAAAAAATAAAAAGCGGCCAGGCAAAAATCGGCTACATCGGCGCGTTTCCGTATGCGGAAGTGATTTCAGGCTACACGGCGTTTTTTCTGGGAATCAGAAGCATCGTGCCCGAAGCAAAAATGACGGTGCGCTACACGAACACATGGAGCAATCACGTTCTCGAACAGAAATTCGCCGAAAAACTGATAGAAGAAGGATGCGTCATCATAAGCAACCATTCCGACACGGCAGGCCCCGCAACTGCATGCGAAAAAGCAAGCTCCAAATACGGAAAAACAGTGTTCCATGTCGGCTACAACCAGAGCATGATTGATGTCGCCCCGACGACCTCGCTCTGCTCAAGCAGGATAAACTGGTCGCCATACATGCTTGGGGCCGTGAAAGCAGTGCTGGAAGGAAAATCAATCGAAAAGACTGTGAAAAGCCCTTACAAAACGAACGATGCATCCGCTGGATTTGACCGCGGCTGGATTGAAGTCATGGGAATAAACGAGAGGCTTCTGGCGCAGGGAACAACGGAGACAGTCGAAAAAGCCATAAACCAGTTCAAAGACAAAAACCTGAACGTGTTCAGCGGAAATTATATCGGCATAAATCCGCTCAATCCGAATGATGTTTGGGATTTACGCACCCCCTTCTTTGAATGCGAGAACCGCAGCGCGCCGAGTTTCTGCTATGTGCTCCGCGACGTAATCGAGGTGGAGGAGTAGCCGATGCTAGGTCTTTATCTGAACATAATCCTTTTCTGCGCAGGAGTCATCGCTCTCATATTGGGAATTTCTTTTTTTGTGAAAGATAATGACACAAAATATTTCGGGGGCTATGCCGCAGTTTTCGGAATGCTGACTTTCTGCACTTGCACAGGCTATGCGGTGATGGGATTGTCTCCGAATCAGAAATATATTTTTATACCCAGAATTATCGGCTTGTACGGAATCGATTCTTTTTTGCTTGCGGAATTCGCATTCACTCTTTCGGAAATGAAGGCGAAAAAAGTGACCGAATACATTTGCTATGCGGTCGGCGACCTTTATATCCTTTTGGATCTGATAATTTTCGGACGCTCGGCTTCAATCAAATATATCCGCTATGAATATCACACGGCTTACGAGCATATAATCTCAGGGGCGTACCTGTTTCATTATTCGTACATCACAATCATCGTCATAATACTGATGATTTTCGGAATAAAATGGTACAAAAGCAAGGTTCTGACAAGGGACAAGCGTTTTTCGATGGGTGTCGTGCTCGTCAATTTCGTTCTTCTTTTCGTTTCGATTCCAGAAATGTTCCATCTCGATTTCGCAAAGAAATACCCGACGTTTTTATACTGCTTCGGAATTTTCGTCATTTATATCTCGATATGGTTCTTGTTCAAGCATCACATTTCATTCACCCCGACAGTAAAAAACGTGAGCCAGGAGATTTTCTACGCGGTTGACGTTCCGATTATCATCTTTTCGACCGACGGGAAAGTGAATCTTTTCAATCCCTGCGCAAAAAATACGCTGCAGGTTCCGGAAGACGAGAATCAGAATCTTCGGACGCTCTTCACGCTTTCTGACGTGGAGACGCTCAGGCTGCTTGCGCTTTCAAGGCAGGGAAAAGCCGTTCACAAAGAGACGAAAATCAAAGCGACAGGGCAACCGTGCACGCTAAGTTATTCCGTCAAATTCGATGATGCGGGAGAACCGTTCTGCGTCATCTGTTCCGTATTGCCAAAAAGTGAGAATTCAAAATGAAAGAAACGAACGAAATCAACAAAAAACAGATAATTGAAATTTACAAACCGTACCAGATATTCTTCCTCGTGCTTGCAAGCTGCTTTCTGAACGCTGTAGGTCGCATCCTTGCAGAAAAGCTAAACCTTCCGCTCTGGCTCGATTCGTTCGGAACTGTCCTGACGGCGTATGTGCTCGGTCCCGTATGCGGAATAATCGTCGGCGTTTCTGGGAACATCATTCACGGCTTCGTGAATCCGGTCTCTTTCGTGTACGCGCTTGCGAGCATCTTCATCGCGCTCGTTGTCGGAATCATGGCTCGGCGCGGCTGGATGAACACGCTTTTAAAAACGATGTCGCTCTCGGTTTGCGTCACTCTAATCAGCACTGTGATTTCAGTTGTGCTCAACATCACTTTTTACGGCGGAAATGTGGGCAACGAATGGGGAAACGGAATCATCGAGGAATTTTCTGCATGGGGAGTGCCTCGCCCTGTCTGCTATGTGCTCGGCCAGTTCTACATCGATTTCCTGGACAAAGTGATAACGCTCGTTGCGCTTTTCGCGTGCATAAAGGCGTACCGATTCGCAAAACCAAAATTGCCGAAGATTCTAAAAAGCACTCCGCCCGTTTTGATTTTGATTTCTCTTTCGCTCTTTGCCCCTGAAAAATCATTTGCCGCGCCACGAACATACAATTCTTTCGCGCACACGATTTACAACAGAGAAAACGGTCTTGTCGGCGGAAAAGCGAACGACATCGCCTCGACGAACGACGGTATCCTTTGGATCGGGACTTACGAAGGACTGTACCGCTATAACGGCATAGAATTCCGAATGATGCGCGAATTCGAGTCGATAAAGGCCGTGCGCTGCCTTTATGTCGACGACGAGGGACGGCTTTTTGTGGGCACGAACGACAACGGGCTTTCAATCGTGATTAACGAGACCGTGATGAACGTGCTCGAATCGAAAGACGGGCTTCCGACAGATTATGTCCGATGCATCACGCGCGGCTCGGACGGTCTTTATTATGTCGGCACGAGCGATTCGCTTGCAGTCGTGACGATTGCGGACGGGCTTGGCGTTGTGAGCACGGTTCCAGAAATCCAGAACGCTGTTTCCATAACTTCCGACGACGACAACCACATTGCAGCAGTCAGCGGAAACGGAACGCTTTTCGTAGCACAAAAAGGCTCTGTTTTCTGGTCGTCGCAAAACACGAAAAACACGCAGGACATAAACGAAAAATTCACGGCGGTGACTTTCTCCCCGAACGGAACGCTTTATGCCTCGACGGAATCCAACAAACTCTATTCATTTAAAATAGAAGATAATGATGATAACGAAGCTGACGAAGACAATAGCGAAACCGTCGGCGTTGAGAATTCAGTTTCATGCGGCTCGCTCAGGCATGTAAATTCAATCAGATTTTTTGACGACACGCTTTTTCTCTGCGCGGACAACGGAGCCGGATTTTTTCAGGACGGAATTTTTCACATTCTGGAAACAGATTTTTTCAACAACTCAATCGACAACATGACGGAGGATTATCAGGGAAATCTGTGGTTCACTTCCTCAAGGCTCGGGCTTCTAAAAATGTGCGAGACACCGTTCACGGAGCTTTACGCCTCAAGCTCGCTTCCAGTTTCCGTCGTGAATTCGACCGCAGTTTTTGACGGCACGCTCTATTTCGGAACTGACAACGGGCTTATGGCTTTGGACGAAAAAACGAACAAGACCGTCCGAAATGTCTTCACGGAACAGCTCGCAGAATCACGAGTTCGCTGCCTTCTTAGCGCAAAGGACGGCTCTCTTTGGATTGCGACAAAGCAGAAAGGACTTCTGCACGCGAAAAAAGACGGAAGCATTGCAAAGTTCGCAAAAGGTCATCAGACGCGCGTCGTGGCAGAGCTTTCCGACGGCACGATTGCGGCTGGCGCGAACGACGGAATTCTTTTCATAAAAGATGATTCTGAATTCCAATGGCTCGGAATCGAAGACGGCTTTGAAAATCCTGTGATTCTCTCAATCGGCGAAGCAAAAAACGGAAAGATTCTTGCAGGAACTGACGGCGGAGGACTAGCAGTCATCGAGCGCGGCACGGATTCTTACAAAATCAATCGGCTCATAAAACGCGCGGACGGACTTTCTTCGAATGTCGTTATGCGCACCGTAACCGATTTTGACGGGGAAAATGCGACTGGCGGAATTTTTGTGGTGACGAGCAACGGGCTTTGCTACCTGGATTTTTCTTACGACGATTCATACAGATTTACGGGCAAGGACAAGGATTTTTCTTGCCGTGTCCTTTCAAATTTCCCGTACTCGAACAACTACGACGTTATTGTCCGCGAAAACAAAAACATCTTCGTCTTGAGCAGCGCGGGAATTTTCGTGGTGAACCGCGATGAGCTTCTTTCCGGTCAGAAAATCGATTATGAGCTTTTGGACATGAAAAAAGGATTGCGCGGCTCGCTCACCGCAAATTCGTGGAATTACCTCGATGAAAACGGAAATCTTTATCTTTCGTGCGACACAGGCTCCAACAGGCTGAACCTCAACTCCTACAACAAAGAGGAACATTCGTACCGTATGCAGATAAAATCGGTCCTGCTCGACGGAAAACGCCACATCGTGCAGAAAGACATTCCGTTCATGATTCCTGCCGACTGCAACACTGTCGAAATCGTGCCTGAAATCATCAATTATTCCTTGAACACGCCTTACATCAGCCTGTTTTTTGAGGATGTCGACGACAAGCCGCAGCTTTTCCTTCAAAGCGAGCTTTCGAGCCTCATCTACACGAATCTGAAATCGGGAGATTACAAATTCGACATCTCCGTGCTCGACTCGAAAGGCAGGGACTCAATCGAAAATGCCTCGTATACGTTCTCAAAATCATTCCGCATTTATGACTACTGGTGGTTCACTTTTTACACGCTCGCAGTCGCAGCTCTTGCAATCGTGTGGCTGACATGGTATGCGACTTCGATTTGGCAAGGCAGGAGAATCGAAAAGCAGAAAGCCGAAATGGAAGCGATACGAAATCAGGTGCGGATGGGAAACGAGACGATTTTCGCAATCG
Source organism: Treponema sp. (assembly GCA_017525605.1). Lineage (GTDB taxonomy): Bacteria > Spirochaetota > Spirochaetia > Treponematales > Treponemataceae > Treponema_D. The sequence continues at coordinate 17,136 of JAFXSM010000054.1, forward strand.
CAAACGCAGTCGAAGCCCGCGACAAAAGCACCGGAAAGCACTCATACCGCGTCTCGGAATATGCAGTTCTGATTGCGAAGGAGCTCGGATTTTCGGAAGACGAGCAGAACCAAATCCGCCGGACAGGACTTCTGCACGACATCGGAAAAATCGGCGTTCCTGATTCGATTCTGAACAAGCCTTCGGGACTTACAGACGAAGAATACGAAATCATGAAGACTCATACGCTTATCGGAGGCGAAATCCTTAAGGACTTTACGCTGATTTCACATGTCGATGAGGGCGCAAAATACCACCACGAGCACTATGACGGCTCCGGCTACCCGAACGGGCTGAAAGGCGAAGAAATTCCTTTGAACGCAAGGATTATCGGGATTGCGGACGCATTCGACGCAATGACAGCAAGCCGCTGCTACAGAAACGCGCTGGACATGGATTTCGTAATTTCGGAACTGAAACGATGTGCCGGTCATCAGTTCGACGCGGGTCTCGTGGAAATAATGCTTGAGCTAATCGAAAACGGACAGCTCAACGTGGAGAAGACGCTGAAGGAAAGCGTGGAGAAGTAGAGGAATCAAATCAAAACGCCCTACCCTTGAATCGCCTCCGCCAAGACTTCATCGGAACTTTTGCGTCCATTTACGGCGGAGGAATTTATTTTTCCTGTTTTTATCCATTTTTCGTAAATGCCGCGCCAATAATCTTTATCGTTCTGATTTTCCAAAAACAAATTGAAATATTCGTGTCCGAGTTCCGCTATGAGTTTTTTCTGTGCTGCAATAAGCTCTTGAATTTTGAATCTGTTTCTAGAATTGAATGTTCCTTTTCGCAAGTTTTCGATTTTCTCTTCAGTTTTCTTGAAACGCTCATCATCATAAATCTGAATGAGATAATTCGAACTCAAAAATTGAGCATCGTCTTCTTCCTTTGAATAAGACGATATTTCAGCAATCGCATTTTCCGAACATTCTTCAAATCTTATTTCAGAAAAATTATCGATTACGCCATTCAATTCTTCCATTAAATCTGCACTTTTTTCGAAGCAATATTTCGTAAGGCAGATTGCATCCTCTGTAAGCGGTCCGAATTTTTGGGGAATATCAGAAAGAAGATTGAAAAACGACCTGACTTGCTTCAGGCAAAGGCATTTTCTCGCTATACAAAACGAAAAAATAAAATCCTTCCGTTTGTCTTTTTCAATCAAAGCTGCAAGGGATTTGTAAAAACCCAAAATCACATCGATTTTTTTGCAATCGTCAGACAAACAGTCAGCTTTTAAAAGCGAATCCAATTCAGAAGAGCGAATCACTTTGCCGAAATCCTCGGAACTGTAATTTTCATACAATCTTGTGATTATGATTTTTATTTTCTTTGCAGCCGACTCCGACAAATCAGCTCCGATAGCAGAATCCATAAAGCCCTTCAAATCAAGGCAACCGAGCATTTCGTTTATCTTTTTTATGGCGTTGTTGTAAAAATTCTCGTCGTCCTCCGAATGAGGAATATTCTTGATGATTATTTCACGATAACTTGTTTTCATAATGCCCCGTTTCTTGCTGTGAATTTTTACAGTGAATTTTTGAACCGATTTTTCACTATTCAAAATGAGTCTCGTTCCCAGTCATAATACGTCAAAGTCCAAAAAAGAAAAGGAGTTTTCAATGTTTGATTTTTATTACGAGCCAGAGCCAGATTTTAAAACCGTTTTTCACCCAGAAAAAGGCACGAAAGGCATGATTCAGGAAACCTTCGCCACTCAAGAAGCATTTTATCGACTCCAGAACGAAAACAACGCAGCCGCCTGGAATAATTATTTTCTTATGCAGGACAACAATTTTCTTCGACAAGCGAATGCCGATTTAGAATGCAAAAACGAAACTCTAAATTCCAAACTTGCAGAAAAAGACATTCACACAGTTTGCACTCAGATTCAGCAGTCCTACAACGATTTTCAAAAATACGCCATTACAGAATTCAAAGAACGAACATTATCCGGCATTGCCGACTTCGTGAAACTCTGCAAGCAAAACTGCAATGGCTACGATGAAAACTTGAAAAAACAAATAAAAGCGTCTTTCGAATTTTGCTATGAAATTTTGTTTCATTTATACGGCAATGCAAAAAACGACGAGTCAGTTCGCACTTCTATAAAAAGCATCCAGAATTTTTTTCTGGAATACAAAGAATCGTATGATTTTGATATTGAGCGGATTAAACTCGTTGCGAAAGAGTGCGTAGCAAGGCAAAATATTATGTAGAAAAGAGATTTTAAATGAACGATGCCAGCCCCATTTCCGAGTCTAGTGTACACAAAAAAACACTGCACCATTTGAAGTGTCTTTGTTCCGTTTTCATTAGGCTTTAGCCTAGTTCATCTGTTATATTTACGACATTAAAATTCATTTCTTTGCTTTTCTCTTATCCCAAAGATTCCTTATGTCGCTTTGAAGCACAACAAAAGCATTCTTATCCATCGAAACTTTTTGAGAACTTTCTTTTGCGGAAATATCAAGAGCCTTAACGAAATCTTCTGCTTTTTTTGAGTCGGTTATGTTGAAATTTGCAAAAATACTTGAAGTTGCCATAGTCGTACCTCCTACTACCGAGAATATAACATGAGTTTTCGGAGAAATCTAGCAAAAGCAAGCGTCCAACCGACAAAAAAATACGCCAGCCCCGTTCCCGAGACCGACGTACATTCCCAATAAAAAGATTTCGCGTTCACAAAATCAAATCCAACCAGTTTTATTCCTTCACCGTGAAATATCCGCCCTCGCCGACTTTTGCGCACGCGGCCGTTACATTTGATGAATCATAGTTCTGAGTTAAGTTGTCAGCGTATTTTCCGTCAAAAATGAATTGCCCCATGCGGACAGCTCGCCCTGCACTCCCCGCAGCGGATGCAGTCAAGCGAGTTCGGATTTTTGTACACGCTAATGTCGAGCTTGCACACTTTCTGGCACGCGCCGCATTTCGTGCATTTTTCACTGTCGATTTTGAAGCGGTAGAACGAGATTTTGTTGAAGATGCCGTAAACAGCTCCGAGCGGGCAAACATACCGGCAGAACGGACGGTATATTATAATAGAAGAAAGCAGCGTGATTAAAAGAATCGCGATTTTCCATTTGAAGATGAATCCTGCCGCGCCGCGCATCGCGTTGTTCAGAAGCACGAGCGGGATTCCGCCTTCAAGAGTGCCGACCGGGCAAATCCACTTGCAGAACCACGGCTCGCCCAAGCCCGTTATGTCAATCACGAACATCGGAAGCAGAATCACGAACACGCCCAAAAAGACGAAGCGAAGAGCGCGCAATCCTTTTTCGCCCGGAAGACGGCGGATTTTTTTGACGAACGGAATTTTAAAAAGCAAATCCTGAATCAAGCCGAACGGGCACAAGAATCCGCACACGAACCGTCCGAAAATTGTCCCGAAAATCACGAGAAGCCCAACAACGTACATCGAAATCCTGTACTCGCGGGCGTTGAGCGTTGCCTGCAACGAGCCAATCGGACACGCACCCAAGGACCCCGGGCATGAATAGCAGTTCATTCCAGGCACGCAGAGGAATTTCGAACTGCCCTCAAAAATCTTTCCCTGCGAAAAACCTTTGATGTAGCCGTTCGAAAGAGCTGCGAATACGGCTTGTATTATGAGGCGGATGCGACTGTGTTTTTTTAGTTTGGATTCTGTCATAAAATATTTTCCATTTATTGCCACACGGATTTTGGGATTTCGTTAGAAATCCCATTTTGCTAACGAAAAATCAAGAAAAATAGTTTAATGAAAAATCGTTAGATTTTTCGAATCCGTGTGACCTCCCTATTGGAAGATTCAGCCGATTCCGATGCATTCCATGCAGATTCGGGTGGCTTTTTGAAAGACGGTCTCCGCTTCGCCACGGAAAACACCGGCAACAACGAGCGCGATTCCGAGACAAAGGGAGATTGTTGCAATTATTCTGTGTTTTTTTTCGAATCCAAACAACCACGAGAAAATTCGTGGTCGGTGTGGCAATTTCATTTCAAAATCCCGTCGATTATCTTCTGCCAGTCTTTCTGACTTCTTGAGCCGAGATACGCCTCGCCAATCTGATTTCCGTTCGAGTCAACGAAAATTGTCGTCGGAACTGCCTGAACGTTTTTTAGAACGCCACCGAACATTTCTTTCGACGGAATTATGTGCGTGTAGGCAGCGCCCGTCTTTTTGATGATTGCTTCGCCGCTCGATTTCACGCGCGAATCGACGTTTCCCTTGCGGTCGAGAATGTCGATTACGATTCCGACGACCTCAACGCCGTTCGATTTGTTCGCATCGTTCAGTTTTGCGAGGTCTGGCATCTCGCGGATGCACGGGCCGCAGAACGTTCCCCAGATGTTCAGCATCGTAACTTTGTTTTTCGCGAACATCTCGCTTGAAACGCTCTTTCCGTTCATGTCCGTCGCGCTGAACGATATTTTGTCGCCCGCGTTTTGCGCGAAAGAAACCGCCGCGAGTGCGAGAAGCGCGATTGTAATCAAAATTTTTTTCATGTTAACCTCCGTTGATTAAAAAAGTATCATAAAAAAATCGTATCTTCTGTGACTTCGTTACTTTTTTCCGTTCACCAATTCAAAACTTTGCTTTGTAAGAGCGCACAATTTCTCAAAATCCGTCACATTTGTCAGAAGCACTGTTATCCAGTGTTTTTTGCTCATGTGATAAGCCGGGAAAATTGATTTTTTGTCGATAATTTCGTTTATGCGCTCTTTGTCAGCTTTCAGGTTCACGGCAAAAACTTTTTCGTCATTCTCAAAGCCAAGATTTTTGTAGGTGATGTTCATGACGAGCGCGAACCATTTGTTGTTCGGACAGCGGTACACGGCATAATCATCATAACGCCCGGTTTTAAATGAAGAGTGAGATTCCGCTGAATTCTCTGGGGCAGTCCACGGAAAATCAGGCTTGCAGTTGAATTCAGTTTCCAAAAACTGGACGTATTTCTCGTGCAAATCAGATTTCACAAAACAAGAATTCTGAAAATCCTCGACAATATTCTGAACTTGAGAGCGGATTTGCGAGACGAAAGAACCGTTTGCGTTTTTCACGTCAAAAAGTGCATATTTCGAATCGGAAAAATCAGCTCCTGTCTCGTAAACTTCTGCGATGAGTTTTTCGTCATGCACTGTAAGCAGGACATAAAAATCAGTTTCGGAAAGCAGCTTTTTGCAGATGTATGAGTCGCCGTGTTTCTCAAAGCCGAATTTTTCGAATTTAGGATAATCCGGCACGGCGGAACGGAAAATGTAGCTGTAGTCCATTTGCTTTTATCCTTTAGTCTTTGTTGCTATCAATTATAAATATAAACCAAAAGAAAAACTTGTGCTTTTACGCCAGCTATAATTTTTCTATAAAATTTTATAGATTTCTTTTTTTTCTTCCCCCCGTTTTTCTGAGTGTGGAGGCTGGGGACTCCTTAAAACCTTAGTTGAACCAGGCTTTCATTGTGTCAGTGATTTTGACAAGCTCTTCTTCCGTGATGATGTAAGGAACCATTCCGTAAATGTAGCGGACGAAGGGCCGGGCAAAAACTCCGCGCTCATAGGCGAATTCCGTAAAGCCCTTGATTGTCTCGCTTTCCTTTACTTCGATGCAGAAGCAGCCGCCCATCACGCGGATTTCTTTTATGCGCTCGTCTTCAAAGCCCAGGAGTTCCCTTTTTGCGATTTCTTCTATTTTTTTGATTTTCTGGATGTAATTTTCACGCTCAAAGATTTCGATTGATTTTAATGCAAGGGAACAGGCAACCGGGTTCCCCATGAAGGTCGGGCCGTGCATGAAAGCAAGACTCTGCTCGTCTCCGTAAAATCCGTCAAAAATCTTTTTGTTCGTGGCGGTGAGGGCGTGGCCGATGTAGCCGCCTGTGAGGGCTTTTCCAAGAACGAGGATGTCCGGCAAAACCAAATCCGAGACGAAGCGGTTTCCTGTGCGTCCAAAACCTGTGGCAACTTCGTCAAAAATCAGCACAACATCATATTTGTCGCACAGTTCGCGGGCTTTTTTCAAAAATGAGATGTCGTACATGCGGAATCCGCCCGCTCCCTGCAAAAGAGGCTCCACGATAAAGCAGATTGCGTCTTCGCCGAAAGCAGAAAAAGTCTTTTCAAGGTCTTCGATGTTGGTAGGAATGTGAATTACATCGGGATTTTTTGGGAAGGCTGAGTGATAGTCTTCGTCGTCGCCCACGACCATGGTCATGAATGTGTCGCCGTGATAGGCATTTTTGAGGGAGAAGATTTTCTTGCGTTTTGAGCCGCGGTTTTTGTTGAACTGAAATGCCATTTTGAGGGCAACTTCCACGCCGACGCTTCCTGAATCAGAAAAAAAGTAGTAGTTCAGGTCTCCCGAAAGATAAGATTCAAGCTTTTCGGAAAGTTTTTCCACGCTTTCGTGTCTTAATCCTGCAAGCATACAGTGGGAAAACCTGTCAATCTGCTCTTTCATTGCCTCGTTCAGCTCAGGATTTTTGTAGCCGTGAATCATGCACCACCATGAGGAAATCGAGTCAATCAGTTTTTTGTCCTGAGTCTGTAAGTAAACGCCCTGGGCATCAATGACTTTGTAAGGCGTTTTGAGAGTTTTCATCTGGGCGTAAGGATACCAAATCATAGTTTTCTCCATATATTAGAAAGAATTTCCGCACAATTTCTGATTTCGCTTTCTGTATGTGCGGCCGTGACAGTAAGGCGGATTCTTGAAGTTCCCTCCGGCACCGAAGGCGGCCTGATTGCAGAAAGAAGAATTCCGTTTTTGAGGCACTCGCTGGAAAAAAACAGGGCTTTTTCTGTTTCTCCAAGAACAATCGGAATTATAGGAGTGGTGCCTTTGACAAGCGGAAGACCTGCCTCTTCAAGAAGCTTCCGCATGAGCCTTGTGTTGAAATTCAGTTTTTCAACCAGAGATTTTCCGTTCGCTTTCAAAAGATTTAAGGCTTCGTTTGCGCTGGCTGCCAC
>JAFXSM010000055.1 GCA_017525605.1 Treponema sp.
AAAAAGGATTTAATCGATTACATTGATTATTATAACAATAGACGGATTAAGTTAAAATTAAAAGGACTCAGCCCTGTTGATTACAGAACTAAGTCCTTTAAGTCCGTTAGTTAAAGTGTCCAATAAATGGGGTACACTTCAGTTCTTTTTGAAAAAGGCTCCGGATTTTTTTTTGCCTGAATTTTCATTCAGCAAAAAGAATTACTTCAGGACGACACCCGCGTGCCACAACTTTTCAAGGTCGTAGAATTCCCTCGCAGTTTCCGACATGAGATGAACGACGACATTTCCGATGTCGATAAGGTTCCAGTCATCGCCGTCGGACGTTTTCTGGTTCGCAACATGAATCTGCATGTCGTTCTCCTTTGTGTAGTCCTTCACCTGCTTTGCAAGTCCCTGCCAGTGCGCAGAGCTGTGAATAGTCGCGATGACGAAAAAATCAGTCCAGCTGTTGAGCTCAGAGACATCAAGAACCCTGACGTTCTCAGCCTTGCCATCTTCAAGAAGCTTTGCGATTTCCAAAGCATTGTCTTTTGCAGTCTTCTCTGCCATTTTTTTCTCCATAAAATCCATAAAAATAAAACAATCAAATTCTCAATTGTAAATTGTCAATTATCAGTTACCGAACATAGCGTCCGTCAAAATCACGCCCCAAAATGAGCGTAAAATCGACATTGGCATCAGTATCGGGATTAAGGTCCTCATCGACGATATTCGTGCAGTGGATGAAGTCTCCGAGATTCTTCGCAACTTCCTCGTTTCCGATATGGTTGATGATGACGGTCTTCTCGTAATCCTGCGTGTCCGCATTCGTCATGCTGAGAACGTCGTATCCGGCACTCCGCATGAGGACGGCGGTGTTGCGCGCAAGACCTTGCGTTGCCGTTCCGTTTTTGATTTCGAGAACGTAGACGCGGTTCACGTCGGCACCGTCGGACGAGACAAGCGCGTTCGATGCCTGCATCACGACATCTTTTATCAGCTCGCCGTCATAAAACGGGAAAAGGAGTTTCTTGCCGTCAACAGTTCGCGTCATTCCGGTAATCGCCTGCGGAACGAGCCTTTCGGAATCGACCTGCGAAATTTCGTTCATAAGACGGTACAAATCATTCGCCTTCAAATTTGAATCGAATTTTTCGGATACTGTCCCGAAAGTTTTCTTGTTCTTCAGAAGACGCTGATTCCTGCTGAGAGCTGTGAAGAACGAGACCATCACATTCTGCCGCCGCTCAATCAAATCCTCGTCGTCCTCTTTTTTCGAATACGTCAGGTAATCAATCACCTTGTCGCCGTCGAGATTCACAACACCGTTCGGCAAAAGCCATCTTTTTTTCGCCATAGGCTCGACGGACTCGGAAGCAGAGGACTCAACCTTCTGCTCACCGTTTGCATCGGACTCGGCATCCGTCTTCGAATCAATCGGAATCGGTATGAAGACTTTCATTCCGCCGAGCAAATCAGTCAGCTCATCGAAATCCTCAAGCCGAAGAACGACATAGAACGGAATCTGCTGCCCGATAAGGTTCTCAATCTCCGATTTGTAAACCTCAACGCCCTTCTCGGAATATATCGCGTCGATTCGGTCTACCCTGTTCAAACTTCGGTAAATCGCGCCCGTGTTTCCGAGAATGTTGATGAGCGCGCCACGCTTCGCCATCGGGTAATAGATGAAGACATCGGTGAACAAAACGTTGCCCTTGTCCTCCATGACGAAAAGAGTTTTCACGACGCGGTCGCTTTTCAGGTTCTCGGAAACAGGGTCTGTCCTGAGCGAGAGCGCGAGCCAGATTCCGACCCCGACAAAAATCAACAGCATCACAAAAAGGAATAGGATTCCGCTTTTCTTGTTTCTTCCGCTATTTATTTCCCTGTTGAATTCACTTCTCTTCATCTTATGATTTCCTCAATTCTTCCGCCCATTGTACCGCTTCCGGTGCCGATTTCTTGCCTTTTTTCGCAAGATATTCGAGATTTTCCTCCACGACAGCCAAAGTGATTCCGTTCAGCGACTTTTTGAAGAGATTCGAGCGGTATTCGTCCGTGGACTGAGGACGCCCAGGCTCAATCTTGTCCGCGACGAAAAGGATTTTTCCCAAATCGCAAAGCCCCGGCCTTCCGCAAGTGTGGTTTGCGACCGCATCAAGCACATTCTGGTCGGAAATTCCGAAGTCGCCCTTGATTTTCATAGCGGCCGCCCTTCCGTGAAGAAGGCTCGGCTTTCTGATTTCAAAATCGGCGAACGGCTGACCGTCTTTCTTCGCAAGCTCAATCATCGCATTCTCAGGAATTTCCTTGCAGATGTCATGCGCAATGCCTGCAAGCTCGCCGAGCTTCGCATCGATTCCGTACAGCTCACACATTTGCGCCGCCGTCATCGCGACTCGCACCGAATGTTCATATCTGTCCCTAGAGAGATTTTCTTGAGCATACGCTCTTATCTTTTCAAAAATTTCAGATTCCATACAATTTTTTTTCCAAAATATATTCGAAAACGCCTTCAGCAACAAGATAACGCCATGCACCCCGCTCCGCAATCTTACGGCGGATTTCAGATGATGAAATTTCCATTTTCGGATTCATGACGATTTTATGCGGATACGGAAAATTCTCCCTTGTCACGCCGACCATCGGATTTTTCCCGTATTTTTCAGTCGGAGCATTGCAGAATTTGCCGTTGTCCTCGCTTGATTCAGGACGACAAGCAAGAATCAAATCAGCTTTTTCGGCAAGCTCGGCAGAATGCTCCCATTTGTCGTAATCAGGCAGCAAATCCTCGCCGAAAATCACACCGATTTTTCCGGTCAGAACGTCCTTGTACTTTTCCTCAAGAAAGCAGACCGTATCCCAAGTATACGAGATTCCGCCCCTGTCGATTTCGCACGATTCCGCAACGAACCTGTCGTCGCCACGGACTGCGGCACGAACCATCTCAAGCCTGTCCGACGAAGAAACTTTATCCGACAGCTCCTTGTGAGGAGGCTTGAAAGTCGGAACGAAGAGAATCTTGTCATAGCCGAGTTCCGTGCAAACGGAATCAGCAAGAATCAAGTGACCAATGTGAATCGGATTATAACTTCCGCCGAGAATCGCTATTTTCATTTTTCACTACCCGGATACTGAATTTCCATATCATCATCGATTGAACGAGTTTCCATGAAAGTCGGATTTATCACGGAAGATTTGTTGCGCTTCGTAAGGAATCCGCCGTTCGAAATTTTCTCGCCCTTTTCGTTGAAAGATTCTGCGGAATCCATCGACGAGACGAGATTCAGGAGCGCGAGGCGGATGTCGTTCATGCCGATATGCGCCGCGACAGAAACAGGAAGGACAATCGTGTCCGGTTCCTTTTCCTTTATTGCCTTCGCGATTTTCTCTGCATTCTCCGACGCACCCTCAACATCAATCTTGTTGCAAAGAACGATGTGCGGCTTGTTCGCCAAATCAGCAGAATACCCCGCAAGTTCGCCGCAGAGAGTCTCATACGCGCTAAGGCAGTTCTCGTCCGAGCAGTCAATCATGAAAAGAAGACCCGCAGTGCGCGAGATGTGCTTCAGGAACCTAATTCCCAAACCTTTTCCCTCGCTCGCCCCTTCGATGATTCCCGGAATGTCTGCGATTATTATATCCCTTTCGTCGTCAGCGTGAAGAACGCCGAGATTCGGAATTTTCGTCGTGAACGGATACGGCGCGATTTTCGGTCGTGCAGCAGTGAAAGCATCGAGGAGCGTCGATTTTCCCGCGTTCGGGAATCCGACAAGACCGATGTCCGCCATGATGCTGAGCTCAAGCAGGAGCTTTCTGTATTCGCCCGGCTGACCGGCATTCGCCCTTTTCGGAGCCTGATTCGTCGAAGACTTGAAGTGGATGTTTCCCCAACCGCCGTTTCCGCCTTTCAGGAAGACGAACTGCTCGCCGTCGCTTTCGGTCGTGAATTCGCGGATAAGCTCATGCGTTTCCGCATCGCGTATTGCTGTTCCCGGCGGAACGCAGATTACAACGTCCTCGCCGTCCTTTCCGTATCTGTTCCAGCCCTGACCGTCGCCGCCGTTCTTCGCCTTGAAAAAACGCCTGAAGCGGATGTTCGCAAGAGTCTTTACGTTTCTCTTCACGCAGAAAATGACGTCGCCGCCCCTTCCGCCGTCGCCGCCGTTCGGGCCGCCGTTCGGAATGTACTTTTCGCGCCTGAACGACACGCAGCCGTTTCCGCCTTTTCCTGATGTAACTTCTATTATTGCTTCGTCTGCAAATTGATTCATATTTCCTTCCCCTAAAAAATCCTTCCCAAATTATACAAAAAAAGCCCGGAAACAGAATCTGAATCCGAGCTTTCTGACTTAAATCAAATGCAAAAGTTTATGCTTCAGCTTTAACAGCGACGTACTTTCTGTTGTTGCGCTCTTTGAACTCAACAACGCCGTCTGCTGTAGCGAACAAAGTATTGTCTCCGCCCATTGCAACATTATCGCCTGCGAAGATTTTTGTCCCACGCTGACGAATGATGATTGAACCAGCTGTAATTTTCTGTCCACCGTAAACTTTTACACCCAAGCTCTTTGGATTTGAATCGCGGCCGTTTTTTGCACCGCTACCACCTTTACTGCGTCCCATTTTAATCCTCCGCTAAAGATTTAGCTAATTTGAATTTCCCGCAACAGCACATTTTCAGGATATTCTTCGGAAAGCGAAGAAAGACCGCTCCGCAAAAAATCCGCAATGCACTTCAACCTGGACTCAATCTGCGTCAATCTCTGACCATCCAGATTTTCTTCTATTTCCACACAGAATGCGAGTTTTCCGCGTGAAGAAGTGTCAGCTGCCAAAGTGATGTACTCAGTTTGCGAAAGAAGCTGCATCGCCGTCCTAATCAGTATCGTGACCGCAGAACAAACGATATCGCCGCCTTTCTTTGAAAAACCAGCGTGTCCGTTAGCTTGAAGATTTTTAATCACGCCGTTTTTATCAAACGAAACAACCACCTCAGTCATCTTTCTGGCAATTCACCTCAAAAAGAAATGAAAGCGAAAGGATTAGCCGATGATGTTCTCAACTTTTACAGTTGTATACTGCTGTCTGTGACCGATCAAGCGATGATAGTCTTTCTTTGACTTGTACTTGAAAACGAGAACTTTCTTGTCCTTGAATGATTTCTGAACGACAACCTCGACTTTTGCTCCAGAAACTTTTGGAGTTCCGACCTTGATGTTGTCACCGTCGCTGACGAGAAGAACGTCCTCGATAACGATTTTGTCACCCTCTTTTGCATCAACCAAGTCAACGTTGATGAGAGCGTCTTTCTCAGCCTTGTACTGTTTGCCTTTGTATTCAAAAAGTGCGTACATGTAAAACCTCTTATCCGCCGCAAAGTGTAACGGAACTTTAACGACTCAAAATTAAAATAGATAGAATTGAATTATATCGGAATTTGAAAATGAAATTCAAGGAATTAGCGAAAAATCAGCAAATTTGCAAAATATCTTCTATATATATTATGTGCAGTGAGCAAAAAAAATACCCCGCTTCGGAATCGGGATTCACAAAGCGGGGTGCCATTCACGCAACTTTGTCCGGCAGTTTTATTGCCGTTCAAAAAGACTATCTTCCTGTTGTCAAGAAGTCAGTTGTGAAGTTGTGGTCTGGAATTGGCTTATCAACAACGATGTTCACCATCTTCATTGTAGTTGAGTGGCCGTTCTGAACGTTTGTCATAACGTTTTCCATCGGAACGTTGTAGACGCGGTCGTTTGTTCCAGGCATCTTCTTGATTGACTTGATTTCGTTGACCTTGAGGAGCTTGCCCTTCTTGTCATACATCTCGATGTAAGTCGGAATCCATGCATCTTTTGTGATGTATGAAATTCTGTAAGAGTACTGGCTGGATTTCGGGTCTTTCGGAGTTGATTTTACAACGTACAAATCCTTGAAGTTGCCCTTGTCCTCGCTTTCCTTCAAAAGCTCGTGCGTGTCGTCAGAAACTTCGCGCGTGCTCATGTCATCGTAAGAGAAGTCTGTTCCGACGAATGCTTTTGTGCCGTCAGAAGCTGCGACGCGGCGAGTTGACTTGAGAGTTGGAAGATAAATCCATTTGTCATCGTCCTTTCCGTCGTTCTCTTTCTGAAGGAAGCGTGTGTCTTTTACAGCTGCTGGTGAGAGGAACACCATAACGACATCTGAAAGACCGTTCTTGCAGCGGCCGTACTCACCGACGTTTCTTGTCTCCTCGACCTTGCCGTTCTTTGCGAGCGTGACCTGAACGGATGCCTTAGAGAAGTCCGGCTTTTGGCGGTCGAAAACCTTTGTCATAATCTCAGTTCCGTCGATTGCGAAAGCTGATGCTCCAACTACGAATGTTGCTGCTACTGCCAATGTTTTAAGAAGTTTCATAAAAATACCTCCAATTCTTGTGTGTTCGTGTATGTTTATCTTTTAGAATTGTGTCATCGGTTCAAAGTTACGAACCAATGACACAATTTTTTTTTATTTTTTTCGGATTCGGAAAATTCAATCTCCGAAAAAGTTCAGACTACTCTTTTACCTCAGGTACGTCCTTTACTTCAGGAACCTCAGGCTTTTCATCTTCGTCGTCATCCTCGTCAGATTCGCCTGCCTCGGAAAGCGTCTTTTTGTATGCTTCCTTCTGCTCTTTCGACCACATGAATTTAGGGTCGAACGCGTTAAGAAGACCAGGAATAATCGTCATCGAAAGCGCAGAGCTTGTGAACATGACGACCGCGACAAGCGCACCGATGTAGCGCAGGATGATGAACTTCGAGAAGAGAAGCACGCAGAATCCGAGTCCGACCGCGATTGCGTTCGTGATGATTCCCTTGCCGCTCGTCTTGAAAGTGCGCTTCGTGACTTCTTCCAAGTCGTCTGTGAGAGCGCGCTGCGCGCGGTATGTCTCCATGAAGTGAATCGTGTAGTCGATACCGACACCGATTGCGACCGACGCGATGATACTTGTACAAAGGTCAAGCGCGATTCCTGCATAGCCCATCGTCATGAAGTTCAGAAGAATCGTGAGTCCGAGCGGAATTGCACCGATGATTCCCGCAAGCGGCGACCTGAATGAAAGCGAGATGATGATGAACACCATGAGGAGCGAAAGCGCGATGCTGACAGTCTGGCTGTCAACGACCATCTTCGTCATCATGTATTCCATCTCGCCGTTTCCTGTAGCCTCAAGTTTGTAGCCTTTCGGGAAATGTATTGCGGCATAGTTCTGCGCGTCGCGGATAATCGCCTCTGTGTCGTCCGTCGAGTGAGTGCGGAGCTGAACCTGAGTTCTGATTGCAGTCGGCATCGTCATGTTGTTTGCGAAACGCTGAATCTGCTCGCTCGAAAGGAGATACAGATACTGCGTCACAAGGTCGCCAAGCTCGTCGCGGCTTGCAACTGGGTATTTCGCAACATCATACGGAACTTCGTAATAGTCGATTCCGTTGAAGTTGAGCTGCTTCTCAAGCTCGCTGACAATCTGCTCTACAGTTGCCTTGTTTCCGCCAGCAGCAGAATATGCGCTGTGGAGCATCTCAAGACCCTGCTGAACTGTGATTGTCGAAGCAAGTTTCTCGGCATACACGACATTCGGGTCAACGTAGCCGTCGGAAACTGCCGCGCTGTTCAAATCAGGAACGTGCATGACCTGGTTCATACGCTTGATGAACGTCGTGAACGAAACGACCTTTCCGATTCCAGGATGGCGTGCGATGAGATATTCCTGCAAGCCGTCAACAGCCTTGAGAATCTCCGGGTTCGTGAGCATGTAGTACTCTTTTGCGCCCTCATCAGCAGTTGCCACAGATTCCTCAGCAGCATCTGCACCGAATCCGAAGTCGTCTGTAGCACCACCGAAATCAAAGTCGCCTTCGATTGCGTCCGCAACAGAATCAGCAGTTCCGACATCGCCAGCAGAGAAATCGAAGTCGCTTGCGATAGAATCAGCAACAGACTCGACGTTTTCTGTCTCAGAAGGAGTGAAGTCGAAATCACTTGCGATTGAATCAGCTGCATTTTCTGCCGGAGTTTCAGCAGTCTCAGAAGGAGTGAAATCGAAGTCGCTTGCGATTGAATCAGCAGAAGAATCAGCCGCAACTGCATTCGCATCAGCAGCCTTCTCCTCTCCGCTCACGATGAGATAGAGAGTGTTTGAGCCTGCAAGATGCTCATCGACATAAGTGATGTCCTGCCTGAATTTTGAATCCGGCGGGAAGTAGTTCACGAGAGCCGTATCGACGATGAGCATCTTAAAACCGACAAGTGCCGCAACGACGACGACCAAAGTTGAGACAACGAGTCTCGGCTTCGTTCCAGAAAAGAAATGATAAATCGAATAGAGAGTTGAAGAAGTAGCCTCGTCGGAAGTCTTTCCTCTTCTTCTCTGGAGCTGTTTCGCAAGCTCAAGCTTGATTTTCGTAGAAAGTCTGGTCTTGCTCTTCCTGTGTTTTCCGACAGATTTTATCGGAGTCACATAGAGAAGACACGGAATGAGAGTCATCGAAAGGATGAGCGAGAACACAACTCCGGCAGCCGCGAACACAGAGAATGACTTGAGCGGCATAATCGGGCTTGTGATGTTCGAGATGAAACCTGCGACAGTCGTAATGCCTGCAAGCGCGACTGCAACCCACACGTCCTTAAGACCGTAGACGATTGCATCAGCGTGCTTCTCTTTCGTCATCTCGCCAGTAACTTTGTCGAGCGCGATGTAATAGTGGGTCAGAACGTGGATTCCGTATGCAGAACCACACGCAACGAGACAGACCGGAATGACGCTTCCGATAATCGTGAACGTGATGTGGAGCATACACATGATTCCGACAGACCAAATCGTGCTCATAAGAACTGTAATCAGAGGGAGAATAGTTCCGCTGAATGTATGGAAAGAGAAATAGAGAGAAAGAAGAACGACGAGCGCAACGAACGGAATCAGAACAAGAAGGTCTGAAACCATGAATTTGTAGCCGTCATCGCTGAGAACCGGGTCACCGAAATAGCGCACCTCAAGGTCAGAATCTTTTACAGCTTCCTCACAGATTCTCTGAATCTCATGAAGAGCCGCCATCTGCTTCTTTGAGTTGAGCATGTCACCGTTCTCATCTTTCGGCTTGAGCGTAATCATGAGCTGAGTCGTTTTTCCGTCGTCGGTGATGATTACGCGGTTGTACATCTCCTGCCAGTCGATGAGACGCTGCTTGATATTAGCCATGTCTTCCGCGCTTCCGGTGTAGTCATCGCCGAGCATGCTTGATGCCTTGAGGCTGCCCTCTTCCCCGACGATGAAGTCCATATTTGAGATAGAATCGATGCTTTCGACGTAATCGACACCAGAACCGCCGTCCGCACCGCTAATCTGGTCAGTGATGTTCTGGACAATCTGAATGTACTCAGGTTCAAGAATCGTCTCTCCGCTTGTCTCAAGGGAGATTCCGAGAACCATCATGCTTCCGAAATCTTCCTCAGCCTTCAGCATACGCTGGTAAGACTCGGAGCTCTGAGGCATGTACATTCGCACCGTATTCTCGATGGAAATCGTACGGAGCTGCCACCCGAAAAACACCGTGAGCCCAAGGCAGAGCGCAATGACGAGCCAAGAGCATTTCAGCATTTTCTTAATCATTTTTCACTCCTCGTATTAATAGAAAAATATTTACGAATCACTTGCAAATCATGGAAGAAATGCTTTATAATTCGTTCAAATAATTAAACCGATAAACTCAATATAACAACGAAAAAAAATTCTGTCAACGAAATTTTAAGAAAAAAAATGGAAAAAGAAATAGATCAAAAAAAAATCGAGCAGGCACTTGAGGAATTCAAAACCTGCTCACCAATTTTCATCGCCCTCGGCGACACGACAAGACAGAAAATCTGCCTTGACCTTGCTTCCCGCGGACTCGAAGGACTGAACGTTGCAGATTTGGCAGGAAGGTCGATTCTCTCCCGCCCAGCAATCTCGCACCACCTGAAAGTCCTGAAGGATGCAGGAATCGTGGAACCGATAAAAAAGGGCACGCAGATATTCTACCGACTCAAACTCAAGGACTCCCTCGTGCCTATGAAGAAGCTCTTTGACACGGTAGAAGAAATACTTGAAGAGGAGGAGATCCAGTCGTAAAATAAAATTAACATTAAAAGTAGAATCGGAGATGTCAGCACAAGCGAAAAAAAACAAAGCAGGAAGGAAAAAACTATTAAAAAATTCAAAGCAACATTCAAAACTCTTGCATTTGCGCTTATGGCTATGGCAATCGGAAATTCTGCATTCGCAGATGATGCATCGCAGATTGCAAAAACAATGCTCGAACTCAACGTCCCCAGCTACAGCTATGCGACACTTCTCATGGACGTAATCGAAAAGGACGGAAAAGTCGAGCACAGGGAACTTAAGGAATATGGCGGCGGAGACAACGGACTCAAGAACGCCGTATTCGTATTCACTTCTCCAGCTTCCGTAAAGGACACACGCATTCTCCAGGCTGAAAAGACGAACAAGGACGACGACAAATGGGTCTACCTTCCGTCACTCCGCACAGTAAGACGACTCGGCTCAGGCGACCGCTCAAAACCGTTCGTCGGCTCGGAACTGACTTACAACGACATGTCAACACGCAAAATCGGCGACGACACGCACGAGATGCTCTCGGAGAACGAAGCCGTGACAGTCACAAGTTCGGAATTCGGCACAGTCACTTACCAGACATGGAAGCTCAAGGAAACGCCTGTAAAGGCAAAGGCACGCGACGTTGAGTACGCATACAGGCAGCTCAACATCGACAAGAACACTTATCTTCCGGTAAAAATCCAGACGTTCGACAAAAAGGGAACTCTTTTAAAGACGACCGTAATCGAAAAAATCGAGAAGACGACTGGAAACAAGGGCGTTTACTGGCTTCGAAAGTCGGTGAACGTCGTAAACGAGCAGACAGGCAGAAAGACACACGTCAAAGTAGCGGACTACACATTCGACAAGAAGATTCCGCCGTCGTATTTCACGCAGCAGTGGCTCATCACGGGCAAAGCGAAATAATCCCGAGCGAATAGCGAAACGATAAACCGCTGACTGCCGTCACTAAAAAACTGCAAGACGCAAACTGCGCTACTATTTCGATGGCGCAGTTTGCATTTTCATCTTTACAGAACAGGTTATTGCAAATGGAGAGAGAATGACTGTTTTTATAAGACCTTTCAATGAAAAATACATTTCCGTAAGTTTCCTTGACAATTTCAACGCCACGATGCTGAATGCCGTCAAATCCGTGCCGGAACGGAAATGGAACAACGAAGAAAAATCATGGCTCGTTCCGTCCAATCAAAAATCGGTGGATATTCTGCTTGAAAACATTTATGAGACAAAACTTTTCAATTTTGAAGACGAACCAAGCAGCAATATAAAGGAAGAAAATAAAGAAAAAAGCTTTGTAGATTCCGAGCTTGGCAAACTCGATTCCGCGCTGAAAGTCCGACATTACTCAACCTGTACAGTCGAACGCTACAAAAAATGGGTTCAGAATTTTCTTTTAGAAAATGGAAAAATCGAAAGCGGCTGTGAGAATCAGAAAATCAATGACTACTTAAAAAATCTCGCGCTAAAGAAAAATGTGAGTTCATCCACGCAAAATCAGGCTCTGGCAGCTCTGCTGTTCTACTTTCGGTTCGTAAAAAATACGCCCGTCGAAACTTTGTCTTCCGTAATTCACGCAAAGAAAAAAGTTAGGATTCCTGTTGTCTTTTCTCGCGAAGAAGTCGCAAAAGTCATAAACAATTTGACAGGAACGAAACGCCTGATTGCAAAACTCCTTTACGGAACAGGTCTCAGGCTCAACGAGGCACTTTCTTTAAGAATCTTGGACTTGGATTTTGACAGAAACGAAATCATCGTCCGCCACGGAAAAGGCGATAAAGACCGCCACGTAATGCTTCCGAAAACGCTGATTCCAGAACTCAAAGCTCAAATAGAAGTTGTAAAGAAACTGCATGAAAAAGACCTTGCTGACGGCTGGGGAAAAGTCGGCTTGCCAGAAGCTCTTGGAGAAAAATATACGCACGGTTGTAACGAATTAAAATGGCAGTGGCTTTTTCCGCAGAAAAACCGATGGAAGAACGCTCATACCGGAGAGGAAGGAAGATTCCACATTGATGAATCGCTCGTTCAGCGTGCCGTCAAAATGGCAATTCTCGATGCCGGCATCAACAAAAACGCAAGCTGCCACACATTCCGCCATTCCTTCGCCACTCACCTTCTAGAATCCGGCTATGACATCCGCACCATCCAGGAACTCCTCGGCCACTCAGACGTAAGCACCACCATGATTTACACCCACGTTCTGAACAAAGGAGCAGGAGGCGTAACAAGCCCCTTGGACAGACTTTGAGTTTACGCATATCCGTGTAAAACACATGATACACAACGGCAAGAAAGTGTGGTAATATGGATGATACATTTTACGAGACAGCTTACACTGACAAAACTTGCAGTGTAAGCTGGTTACCGTGGATACGGGGAATATTTGTTATGTGGACGCCCGCACTGGGGCGCTTGCCAAGGAGAATTATATGGGATACGGAAGTTTAAAAGATGTTTTAGGAATTTTTTTTATATTCTTAATTATCGCAATTGTTATTTTCTTGCTTCTACGAGAATTTAACTGCTGGTATTGGAAAATTAATCAAAAAATAAAAACATTAGAAAATATGGAAAGGACATTAGAAAATATGGAAAGGAAAATTGATTTGATTCAAAAAAAATCAATTTGAAATCTTAAAAAATATTACATCAATTTCCAATGATATAAAAAATACTGATGAACATAAAGTTAATATATCAGTCTAAAATTCTGTGTGTTTAACAATAATTATATTCACTAGTTAGAAAAACAGCTAAGTCAAGCTTGCTGGAAATTTTACTTGAATTAAAACGCGGTCAAGCCGCGTTTTTTTATGCTTGACGATTTTCAAATAGTATAATTATAATATAATTATGGATGAAATAATCTTTGAATGGGATTCTGTAAAAGCTGGATTGAATTATATGAAACACAAAGTAACTTTTGAGGAAGCAAAAAGTGTTTTTTATGATGAAAACGCAATTTTAATTGCAGATCCGGATCATTCAAGTATGGACGAAGATAGGTTTGTAATGCTTGGACTGAGTTCAGAGTTACATATGCTGGTTGTCTGTCATTGTTACAGGGAAAATGACAGAATTAGAATCATATCGGCAAGAAAAGCAAATAACCTTGAAGCCGCACAGTATGGAGGAAAATAAAATGAGAGATAATTACGATTTTTCAAATGGGATAAAAAATCCTTATGCAGACAGACTCAAAAAACAGATAACAATTCGCCTTGATGATCAGGTAATTGATTATTTCAAAAATATGGCAGAAGAAACAGGAATGCCTTATCAGAATATTATCAATTATTATCTTCTAGATTGTGTAAAAGAAAAAAAACATTTGGAAGTTGCGTTTAGTAAGTAAAATCACATAACAAAGGTTCTTAGCCGACACGGTGGTCAAGCCGGTTTGCGGTACAACCAGTTGTTATGTGGATTGACCACTGGGGTGCTTCTGGAGTAAAAATGGATCAAAAAGCAAATTATATAATCTTAGAAAATTCTATACTTCTTTCAAAAAAAGATTATGCCAATTGGAGAGAAATCCAAGATGATTTTGATACCTATAAGGCTTCTCTAGGTCCATATACTAAGGAGGAATTAATTGCTTATTTAAGAGATGATTTTAAATACGAAAGTGAATTCCCAATAAGTATACAAAGAATTGAGAGTTATTTTAATTCAGATGAGTATTTGATTTATGAAAATGGCAAACTGAAAAAAGAGGATTTTCAGCCAAAAGAACCTTGGTTTATCGAAAATAATGAAGAAATAATAAATAGCTTGAGGAAAGAATTAGAAATAGAAATTCATGAAAAACATTATTTATATAAAAAAGATTTTCGTATTATCGGAAGCCGAGAAGATAAAGATGAGATTGTACTGTATTTAAATAATGATGGAGCTATCGTTTTCGTTCATCTAACTTGGAAACAGAAAAAAGAAGATGGTTGTTGGCCAATTTGTAAAGTCTTTTTAAATAAAATAGAGTTAGATAAACAAATTGATATAGATAATTCAGAATATGAGATATAACACATAACAAAGCTAAAAATTCTACAGCGGGTCAGGCCCGACGTTTTTTCTTGACAAATATTCACTCTAGTTCATATAATTATTTTATGTGGAAGGTTGATTCATCAGATGAATATGATGCCTGGTTTCTGAGTTTGGACGAAGACTGTAAAGAAGCCGTATTACAAAGAGTTCTTTTACTCCAACAGTACGGTCCGAATCTTCCTCGCCCTTATGCAGATGTCCTTCATGGTTCAAAAAAATATAAGAACCTAAAAGAACTTCGAAATCAGACTCAACAACATCTTTTGAGAGTTTCCTATTATTTTGATTCCAAAAGGAAAGCTTTTTTACTTACCGGCGGAGATAAGAAAGGAAAAGATCAGGATAAATTTTACAAGGATTTGATTACAGAATCCGAAGTAATCATCGAAAAACATGAGAAGGATTTGGAAAATGAAAGACGCAATCAAAATGATGGAAAGTAATATGTCTCCAGAAGCTGTAAGAAGAGCTCACATAAAAGCTGAGCAGGATATTATGGCTATCCGCCTTGCCCAGCTTCGGGAAGAAAAGAATATAAAACAATCAGAAATGGCAAACTTTACTCAGTCGTCTGTTTCAAAAATAGAAAAAAGAAAAGATATGAAAATTTCTACTTTAATAGATTACCTGGATAGTCTTGGAATGGGATTGGAAATAATTACATATCCGAAACTTGCTGTTTCAAAAAAACAGGAAAAAGTACTGTTAAAAGTGTAGCAAAACCTAACAAAGGTTCGTAGCCGACAGCGGGTCGAGCCCGCTGCGGTACAACCAGTTGTGATGATGACAGGCCACTGGCCTGCTTTTTGTAAAAAATTTTTTGTTAAGTGGAATTTATAAATTAATGGAAAAAATCATCCTAAGAAAAGCAAGAACAGAAGATTTGGACTCCATGTGGAATAATATCTGGCAAGATAAAGAACTCGCGAAATATATGCTTTGGAAACCAGTAGAGAACATAGAAGAAGCAAAAATCAGATTACAAAAAACTATTGAATATCAAAAATCAAATCTTGCATTTTATATTTGCCTTGAAGAAACTGATGAAGTTATTGGTTTTCTGGGAGCTGTAGACACAGGTGATTGTATTTTTGAAGATACTGGAATCTGTATTGCCAGTAAGTATCAGGGAAAAGGTTTTGGAAAACAGGCAATGCAGCTCCTCTTAAAAATGATTTTTGAAGAACTCGGTGGAAAAGAGTTTATTTACAGTTGCTTTGAAGAAAATAAGAAATCTCAGAAATTATGCGAGTCATTGGGCTTTGAATATAAATACTCAAAACAAAGTATTAGGAAATGGGATGGATTAAAGTATACGGCCAGGTATTATAAAAAACTGGAGAATAAAATATTTTAATTGACAGTATGTTAGCATATAGGCTAACATAACCTATGTACAGAAAAGTAACATTCTATACAACTGCCGACGGAAAATGTCCTGTTGCGGAGTTTATCGATTCTCAAACGCCAAAAGTTGCTCAAAAAATAGCATGGGTTCTTAAGGCTGTTCAGGAAATTGAAAAAGTTCCAAAAACATACTTTAAGAAATTATCAGATACCGATTTCTACGAAGTCAGAATTGAGTTGAATGGAAATATTTATCGATTACTGGGATTCTTTCACAACGGAAATATTGTAATTCTTACAAATGGTTTCCAAAAAAAGACTCAGAAAACACCGAAAACTGAAATAGAAGTTTGTGAAGCAAGAATGAAAGACTTTTTGAAAAGGAGTAAAGAAAATGGCAAATAAAACATTTGATTTAGATGATTATATTTCTCAGCGTAAAGAAAAAGATCCAGAATTTGCAAAAGATTTTGATGCAGGTTATGAAGAATTCAAAATCGGTATGATGATAAAAGAAATGCGACTAGAAAGCGGAATGACACAAGAACAGTTGGCAGAAAAACTTGAAACAAAGAAAAGCGTTATTTCACGAATGGAAAATCATTCCGAAGATATCCGATTATCTACCCTTCAAAAAGTTGCATCTGTATTCGGAAAACAGCTTAAGGTTGTCATGTTGTAAAAATGTCATAACAAAGGTTCGTAGCCGACAGCGGGGTCAGGCCCGCTGCGGTACAACCAGTTGTTATGTGGACGCCCGCACTGGCGTGCTAAGTCAGGGAGTGAAGAAAATGTTAAGGGATAAACTTGTTGAAATTGCATTGGAATGGCAAGGGAGATTTGGAGTTTCACCACAGATTACTAGTACAGTTTCAGAATATGATGCGGCTATTTTGGTCGGTATGTCAGAAGAAGAATATTCTGATTATATGAAAGATAAAACTGCTGTAAGTAAAGGTTCGGATTTTGCTTTTAATAACATTAGATATCAAGTAAAAGCTAATAGACCAAGTGGAAAACCTGGAAGTTTTGTTACAATGGTTCCAAAAGCTACAAATTATGAATGGGATAAATTAATTTGGATTCTTTATGATAAAAATTATGTAATGCAGGAAGCTTGGGAGTGGGATGTTGAAGATTACAAATCTAGATTTGATAAAATAAAAAGACTTTCTCCATTAGATTATCGAAAAGGAAAATGTTTGTTCATAAAGAACAAATAAAAGATTATAATTTCATCGAGTCAAGCTCGATGAAATTATGAAATAGAACTTTAGGGATTGGACGAAGAAGCGTTTGTACGCAGCCTTACGCTGCTTGTTTACACTATCCGCTTGACATATACACGCGCCACATATACAATAAAATCATGATAAAGAGTTTTGCGGATAAAGAAACAGAACTTATCTATAATCAGAAGTTTTCAAAGCGACTGCCAAATACAATTCAGAAAGTTGCTTTGAGGAAACTCATGATGATAGATAATGCCAAGTGCCTGGAAGATTTACGAGTTCCTCCAAGTAACCACCTTGAGCAGCTTGCCGGAAACAGAAAAGGTCAGCATTCAATCCGCATAAATGATCAGTGGCGTGTCTGTTTTACAGAAAAAGACGGGCATTATTACGATGTAGAAATTGTGGATTACCACTAGGAGTAAACTATGTCTGATTTTATCGAAACACCAACAATCGGAGAAATCCTCAGCGAAGAATTTCTTATTCCACTTGGAATTTCTGCATATAAACTTGCACAGGAAATAAATGTTCCGACTTCCCGCATTCAGGATATCCTTCATAACCGCAGAAAAATAACTGTAGATACTTCTTTAAGACTTGCAAAATTCTTCGGATTATCTGACGGATATTTTATGTCTTTACAGGATGATATAGATATCAGAAATGCAAAAATAGAACTTGCACCACAGTTAGAAGAAATTAAAACTTATGCGTATGCATAAAAAATTGCCATAACAAAGGTTCGTAGCCGACACGCGGTCAAGCCGCCTGCGGTACAACCAGTTGTTATGCTCACAGCCCCTGGGCTGGTGAAAAAGGAAGTAAAAATGAAATCGGTAAGAAAAAAGGCGTTGATTGCAATCATAATTGAGTTTTTCGTCTTTTCGTTTGTCGGCTTTTCACTAGTGCTCATGCTGTTTCATGCTGGAATTTTGGCATTTCCTGTAATTGCATTCATGTGGACTTTTTGGGGCTTCAATGTCCTAACATTTTTTATAGGAACTGAAATAAAATTTAGGTACAAAATTTCGTTTGCAGTTTTAAATCTTTTACTTGTATCTCTCCTCATTGCTTTTCTAATAAATTCAGCTGAAAGTACAAGAAACAACACGGTTCAAATCGTTTCCATAGCAGTTTCCATTGTTGTCGCACTTTTGTATTTGCTTGTATCAATACTTTTTGTAAAGCACTATTGGAATCCGGCGAAAAATGAAGTTTTACGTCTTTTTGGAAAAAATCCCCCTGAGCCGACACTTGATGACTGCAAAACAAAATATCCCTTATTGCTTGTTCACGGAACGGGATTTCGTGACAGAAAACTTTTCAATTATTGGGGGCTTATTCCCGAGATTCTTGAAGAGCATGGTGCCACCATATTCTACAGTAAGCATGACGCCTGGTCGAATATTGAAGATGCGGCAAACCAGATTGTGATTGCTCTGAAAGAGGCTCTTGAAAAAACAGGCTCTGAAAAAATTAATATAATAGCCCATTCTAAGGGCGGAATAGATGTCCGATATGCAATTGCAAGGCTTGGACTTTCAGATAAGGTCGCTTCACTTACGATGATAAGCTCTCCGAATCATGGGTTGAAAACGATGGATTTGCTCTATTCGGTTTTCGGAAAAGAAATTTTTAAATTCTGCGCTTTTTTCGTAAATATATGGTTCAGAATTCTCGGAGACAAAAAGCCAGATTTTTATAAGACAACACAGCAGTTTTGTGCGACCTTCATGGAAAAATTTAATGATGAAATTGTTGATGCACCCTCTATTATGTATCAATCATTTGCCGGAAAAATGAAAAATCCGCTCAGTGATATTTTTATGTGGCTGTTGAATCTTATAATTGGTTTTTCAGATGGCGACAATGATGGAGTAGTGTCGGTTGAGTCAGCGAAATGGGGAAAATTCCGAGGTACAATCGAAGGACGTGGATTTTTCGGTATTTCGCATACGCACGAAGTCGACGGCTATCGTACAAATCCTAGATTAAAGGAAAGTGAAAGTCTTCCAACTGGTTCAAAAACTATTAGAGATTTTTATATAAGTTTAGTTCATGAATTAAAAGACACGGGATTTTGATAAACAAGGCATAACAAAGCTTCAAAGCGGATGTCGCGGTCAAGCCGCGTGGCTAAAAAAGGATTAAAAAATGGATATTCAAGGACAGTTCAATTTAGTTGCAAAAAGCTATGATGAAAATCGAAAGAAGTTTATACCATGCTTTGACGATTATTACATTTCAAGCACAGATTTTATTGCCAGGACATTAAATTATGAGCCGAAACTTATCTATGACCTTGGCTCAGGAACTGGCCTGCTCTCTTCTTTTTGGTACAGGCACTTCCCAAAATCAGAGTATGTGCTGATAGACATTGCCGAGGAAATGCTGGATGTTGCAAAAAAGAGGTTTTCAGGAAGCGCAAATATAAAATACAAAGTCCTGGATTATTCAGAATCAATGCCAGAAGGCAATCCCGACTTGATTATTTCAGCTCTTTCAATTCACCATCTTGAAAATACTGACAAGAAAAGACTTTTCAAAAGAGTTTATGAATCTCTTGAGGACGACAGGCTTTTTGTTAATTATGACCAGTTTTGCTCTGACAGTTCAGTCATTAATGAAAAAATCGAGGAATATTGGATAAATGGAATAAAAAAATCGGGAGTATCGGAAATAGAGTATGCGCGATGGATTGAAAGAAAAAAACTGGATCGCGAAATCTCAATCAATCAGGAAATCCAATGGTTAAAAGATGCCGGTTTTAGGAATGTGGAATGCATATATTCAAAAGGAAAATTCGGTGTAATAGTATCAGTAAAATGAATAAATTTGTGTGAAAGAATAAACACATAACAAGAAGTTCAAAGCTGACACAGGCTCAAGGCCTGTGCGGTTTAACTCATTGTTATGTGGACGCCCGCACTGGGGCGCAAATATGAAGGTAATATATGTTTTGGATTTATAATAAAAAAACTGTTTCGACGAAAATAAGAAATAACAATATAGAATTTGATATTAGAGATGGGCTCTCTGAAAACCAAAGAAAAGTTTTATTTGCGATTTATTTTCTTAAGGATAGTCCAAAATATGAAGATGTACTGACTTATGAGAATGGTATAACTTTTGATGAAATTAAAAAAGAATTAAAGAGTAATAAAATCTACAATTGTTCAGACAATGAATTAAAAGAGATAATAAATGGTTTTTCAAAGCAAAAATATCCAATATTATCTGTGAATGAAAATAAAGAAATTTGCACAACACATGTCTTTCATAAAATGTTTGAGGGGCAGAAAGGAACAGATTATACTCAAGATTCTGTATTGTCCTCTCTATTTCCTAACTATCTTTGTAATGGTGGCAATGGGTATTCTCCTCATGATATTGCTGATGTTTGTGAAGCAATAAATAGATATGTTAACAACCGGGAAATTTCTGATGAAGAAATTCATAATATTTTGAAAGACAACTCAGATAATGATTTAAAGGTAATCGTTGAAGCTTTTGTTAATCACAGGATAAGTGTTCTTGGAAGAATAAATAGGTTTGAGTATGATTCGTACGAAAAAATCTTCAGAATTCTAAAGTTTGGTTCTGAAAAAGATAAAAAAAGGCTTTGTGCCCATTTGTCAATTGAAGAATATGAACAATTAATGAAAAATCAAATAGAAAAATTTGGAAATATAAATAAAGAATTGATAGAGGAACAAAGAAACTTACTTGAACAAAGAAACTTACTTGAAAAATATGCACTTTGTTATTTTGTATCAATTTAGAAGTACACATAACAAAGGTTCGTAGCCGACAGCGGGTCAAGCCCTCTGCGGTACAACCAGTTGTTATGTGGACGCCAGCACTAATACGCTTAGTAAAATGAAAAAAATCATTCTTTTTTTGTTACTTGTATTTTCACTTTTTACACCGTTTCTTGGATTTGAAATAGTGAATACAAATTCTTTTAACGGATTTAAAAATTTTCATATTTTTTGTTGGATAGGATTTGCTTATATAATTATCCTTTCAATTTCAGCTATTTTAATTCTAAAATCAAAAAACACGTTATTTTATAAAATCTCATTTATCCTAATCGATTGTGTATATATCTTCATTACAGTTTTCCTTATAAAAATCTTAATTCCATAAAAATGTTGCGTTTTTGAAAATACTTACAAAAAGTAAATACTTATGTATATACTCAAAGCTGATGGAGGTGCGCTATGTTTTGTACAAAGGTATTCACAAGCGGAAACAGCCAGGCTGTCAGGATTCCGAAAGAATTTCATGTTGATTATTCCGAGCTTTTTATAAAAAAATAGGCACGACTATTATTCTCTATGCGATTCTTAAAGATTAATCTTTACATTCTATTTTCAATTCTTGCCTTTGATGTGTTTCTTTTTATTCTGGATCGTTGTTCTGATGGTCGCCTTGTGAACTTGTGCTTTGCTTTAGTATGCCTTGTGTTTGGGGGCGTATGCATCTACATATTTGTGTCTTCACTGGTTTGTTTTTTGTTGAAAGTGTTCATGCATTTCTACGGTGTTAAAAAATTTTATATTATAAATGGAAGCACTTGTATCCTAAGTGTGTTCTTGTTCCTGATTAATATCTTTTTTGCAATCTGCATATTAGCTTATTTTAATTAGCCGATGATGAAAACTTCGTAACCGAGAGGCGGAGCACTTATCTTTCCCCTCGCCTATTTTTCCGACAATGAAAAGTTACAGGCATATACAAAGCAGAATGGAATTTGTAAAACATGTGGTAAGCATTTCGAACTTGAAGAAATGGAAGCCGACCATATAACTCCGTGGAGTCAGGGCGGTAAAACTAATCTTGAAAACTGTCAGATGCTTTGCAGGGAATGTAATAGAAGAAAATCTGACAAATAGATAGGTAAAAAAAAGCAAAGGTCAAGCCTTTGCTTTTTTTATATTTTTATTGCAAATACACTTTATTTGTATTATATCTGTATTAGAAATAATTTTAATGGAGGTTTATTATGGCTACAGCAGTTTTACAGACAAGAGTAGACACAGAAACAAAATTGGAAGCTGAATCTCTTTTTGATTCATTAGGATTGGATATTACTACGGCCATAAGACTTTTTTTACGTCAGGCTATAAATCAGCAGAGGATTCCATTTGATATTGTTCCTCCAAAATATAATTTTTCAGAAGAAACTCTTGCGGCAATTGATGAAGCCCGGAGAATAAGCAAGGATCCAAGCATAAAATCTTATACAAGTGCTAAAGAACTTTTTGAGGATTGCGAGTAATGGAATGTATTTTAAAGAAAACTTCGCAATTCAAGGCTAGTTTTAAACTTGCTAAAAAACGTGGTCTGGATATTTCTCTTCTAGAAAGTGTTGTAAACAAACTTATGGAAGACAAACCGCTTGAAGAAAAGTATCACAATCATCAGCTTGTAGGCAACTTCAAAGATGTTTGGGAATGTCATATTCAGCCGGACTGGCTTCTGTTGTACTTGAAAGAATATGACGACAAGATTAAGAAAAATGTTCTTGTGCTGACATTAGTTGATACAGGAACTCATAGCGATATTTTTAAGAAATAAGGCATAACATGCTTTTCAAAGCCGACACAGGCTCAAGCCTTGTGCAGTTTAACTCATTGTTATGTGGGCAGGCAGTCTGCCCCGCTTTAGGAGGGAAAAAATGATTAAAAAATTTTTATGTGGAATATTTTTATTTTCAGCATTGTTTTCATGCATTTCGTGTTCAAATAATAAAGCGAAAGCAATTAAGGTATATGGAAATGGCGAAGTAACCTACATTCCCGATACTGTTACGATGACAGTAAAATTAAAGAATGTGAAGTCCGTTTTAAGAGATGCAATTGCAGATACTAATGCAACAAGCAAAAAAATATTAAGCTTATGCAAAGATTATTCGATTCCAGATGAAGATAT
The DNA here is from genome assembly GCA_017525605.1 of Treponema sp. Classification (GTDB taxonomy): domain Bacteria; phylum Spirochaetota; class Spirochaetia; order Treponematales; family Treponemataceae; genus Treponema_D. Next base: position 22,693 of record JAFXSM010000055.1, read on the forward strand.
AAAAACAAGTTATATAGAAACAGGAAAAGAATATGAATGGCAAAACAGCAAAAGTGTTTTTATCGGATACAAATCTGAACAGACTTTTCAAATAACATTCAAAGAATTAAACAAAATCGAAGAATTCTCCGGAGCAATTTTAGCCCTTCAGGTTTATTCTTTAGGAAATTTTAATTATAGCCATTCGAAAAAAAATGAATTTGAAAGCGAAGCAAATTTGCTTGCACTTGATGATGCAAAAGCAGCTGCAGAAAAAATGGCAGAGCGAATGAATGTAAAAATCGGTGAAGTTGTTTACATTTCAGATGTAGATACAAAAGAACCGTCATATTACTACGGTTCTGGTTATGATGCGGTTTCTCTGAATAAAAGCCTTAACAGTTCATCGGGCTTTGTTGTTGCACCTGGAATTCTTGCATCAAAAAAAACAGTTGTTGTAACTTTCACAATAAAATAGTGAAGAATTTTCCTATGAAAATCTAACAAACAAAGCTTCGTAACCGAGCGCGGAGCACTTATCTTCCCCCTCGCCTATTTTTCCGACAAAGGAACATACCCCACTTTTTCGATTAACGTTTGCCCCTGCTCCGACAAAATCCAGTTTATGAATTTTTTCGTGTTCGCGGATTCTTTCCCTTTTAGGGTTATGGCATAGAAATTGTCGGTTATCGGGTATGTTCTGTTACGGATGTTTTCGCGGTTCGGCTCGATTCCATTCAGCTTGAGGATTTTTATGTTGATATTTTTGTCCATGCTCTCGACATAATACCTGAATGAATATCCGATTGCGTTGCTGTGGTTCTGATAATCCGAAACGACATCGATTAGCCCGTCCATTCCGCTTACCTGATGCGTCTCCGGCGGGAGCAAATCAGCGTCTTTTCCCATGACTGCAAGGAACGCGGTCTGGCTTCCGCTGTTCGTGTCGCGCTGGAAAGGCCGTATCGCCTGATTTTTTCCGCCGACATCTTTCCAGTTCGTAATTTTTCCAGTGTAGATATCCTTGATTTGCGCCAAAGACAAACCGTCAACGGGATTTTTCTGGTTCACAAGAAAAACGAATGCCTCGTACCCAATCGGATACATGTTGAATTCGATTCCGGCTTCTTTTGCGGCTTCAATCTGCTCCTTTGAAGGCTGCGCGACAAAAATGATATCAACTTTTTCTTCTATTAAATTCTTATACGCGCCAGTCGTTTTATTGAATCCGACGCATTTTTCGATTTCGCAGTCGCTCGGATACACGGCTTCCACAAAAGAGCAGTAGACAGGAAAAAGCGCGGTCGCACCGTCAACGACAGGAAGCTCGTCCTCTTTTGAAAAACGCAGCGACGACTTTTCTTCCAGACGCGAAAGCTTATCGGAATTCGTGAACGGCATGTAATATTTGTAGAATCCGCTCTGCTGCCCCACCGTTATCGAAGGAATATACGAATGCTTGTAGAAATTTTCAGTTTCGATGCTGCCTGCCAAAAGGACAATCAGAACCGATAGCGAAACAATGCATTTTTTGTAGAAGATTTTGTTCGAGAGTCCGAACGCAATGAATCCGGTCAGCACGACAAGCAAAACTCCGATAACCGGCACCACAAAATGCAGCGTCAAATCCGCGAACGCCGCCAGAAACCAGCAGAACAAAACCGGAAAAAACAGCAGAATCGCCGCAACGCTGACCGCAATTATCGTAACTGATTTGTTCATTTTTCATCTCCTTGAAATAAATAAACCACTATTGCGTCATGCGCGCAAGCCGGGCGAAAAACAACAGAGCGGCAAGCAAAATCAGATAAACAGAGAACGGCAAAAAAGCCCTGAAATTCCTGCGACTGATGTTGAAAAGCAAATACCTGAACGGAGCGAGCGCGACTGCGTAGAGTTTTAAGAAGCCAGGAAGAAGCCCGGAGTCCTCGTTCTCCGTCGGAATTTTCCTATTTAGAAAATCATACATGTACGCCGACAATCCGAGAAGCACAAGTCCGATTGCAATTTCCGCCGCAAGATAAACAGCCGATTCGACGCTCATTTTTCCTCCGTGATTTTAGTGCAACACAAAAGCATTTTATCATGAATAATCACATTATTTACACGTCAGCAAATTCAAAAACTCGCCGGAACTACTTTTTTTTTGTATAGGGTATGCTAAGATTTTCTTACTTTTCGCGGAAATCTGGCTCTGTTCGGTTTCCGCAAAAAACAAAAAAAAGAAAATCTTGGAGGATTTATGAAAAAACTTTCTAAACTTGCTGCAATTTTTGCTGCGTTGGTCATGGCGTGCGCGGTCACTGGATGCGGTGATGACTCGTCAGATGATGATGAGGGAAGAACAATTACAACTCTTCCTGCTCCTACGAATCTTGTCATCAACTCAATGACGGACAATACAATCAGTTGCGCCGTGAACATCACATTCAACTACAGCGGCACAACAGGTATTGAAGGCGCAACGACGGCAGTGCTCGGCTACTCGACTACAAATGATTCTTCGCAGGCAATTGCCTATGACTACATCACTTGCACCACTGTTGAAGCTGGCTCAAACACACGAACAGTAAACATTCCTTCAACCAGCGCGCCATATCTTACACCTCGCGACGGAAGAAAGTATTATTTCTGGCTGAAAGCGGAAGGTCCTGCAGTCAGAGAAAGCGCATGGAGCAATGTCGCTGAATTTACATACACTGCTAACTAAAAAATCTTGCAGTTTTTGCAAATGAATAATCCGGTCAAGTTCAGCTTGGCTGGATTTTTTTATGGGGGATTTTATGAAAGGTTTTATTTTTGCGCTTGTCGGAGACTTAATTAGCATAAACGCGCTCGCGTCCGCATTTCTTCCGGGAATCATTTTTAAAGAGATTAATGCTTCCGAAAAAATGAACGTTCAAACTGTCATCTCAAATTCGCCGCTCATGATTTTTCTTGCATTGACAGGAATCGAACTGGCTATTGCGGGCTTGGTACTTTGCATTGACGGCTTGGCAAACAAAAAAGGAAACAAACGATTCAACATGCTGGGCGTTGTATTGTCAATTTTTGCATTGATGCTTCCTTCCATCGCGTTTAGTTGAAGACAAGTACAACATGACGCAGTTTGATAAAATGGGGCATTTTCTTGCATTAGCACGGCAGATTGACGTTTTCGTCTCCCCGTATCAGCTCATCGAAATGACCGAGTATGAATTCTTCCTTTATCTTTGCCTGCAAAATTCTGTCTTCAAAAATATGCTTTAGGAATTTTATCACGCCGGCGATGTCCATATTTTTCAATGCGGAAATGTCGCCGCCATAAAGCCGCATTGTGTTCACAAGGACATTGCTTCCGGTAACGAGCGAATATGAATAGCGGATGATTTTTCGTGTCTTGAGGTTATGCAATTCCCTTGAGCCGCATTTTTTTTCGTCATACAAAAGAGAATGAACTGTGGTTATGATGAAATCTATCGCCGTCGCAATGGAATACGAGCCGGCGATTTTCACGACATCACCGGTGCTGACGTATTCGGTTATTTTTTCCACGGTGGATTTGTCGAGAATCAGATTCGCAAACGGAAGCTGGATTCCGCACGGAGTATACATATCGGTGCCGATGTGGATAATCTGCTTTATGATTGCGGCAACGACAGATTCAGCATCCCCGTTAATGCGGGAGAATGCTTTTTCCAGTGCAGTTTTGGTGCTGGCAGAAGCTGCATAGTCGATTTTCGGATTTTTCAATTGTGCATCGTAAACGACGTGTTTTGAAAGAACGACAGGCGGTGTTTCAACGAATGTTATCGTGTTTGTGAGGATATTCGCAGTTCCGACAAAGAGCCCAACGATAGGGTCATGCGCCAATGTTGAAAATCTGTGGTTTGCGCCCTTGAAAATTTTCTCATGCTCGCCAAGAAAAGCCGTCGCATCGTAAGGAACGCCGCGACCACTCACAATCTGATTCAACGGCGCATAATACGGTCTTGGCAATTCACGCTCGCCGACATCGAATCTTGAAAATATCTCTTCCTGGATTTTATGCAGAAGCTCTTCTTTTTTGCCTGTCCCTGCCTTTTCAATGGAAGTTGCCTTATTCACAAAATAAACCCGAAGGAACTGCAAGCAAATCGCAAGGAACAAAAAAGCCTGGTCAGCACTGTTCAATTCAGTCTGCCTTTCAAATTCGGCTTCCAAATCATTGAAAATGGATTCCGCATTATGAGCGACATTCTGAACGCGGACAGTCTCATTTTTTATCGCTTCCATGCTGGAGAGAATTTCGCCCGAAGCACTTTCTATCTTTTCACGCCTTGATTGCAATTCTTCTAAAGTCACAAAATGCCTCTTTTATCGTTTTTAGATTTTTACAACTTGAGTTTTCTTCAGTTTTTCATAATCGGACACGACATCGGCAAGAGCTTTCTTGTCGCCGTCAGACAAATCCGATTTGGACTCCAATTCTTTTATGTAAGATTCATAATCGCCCAAAAGCTCTTTGTATGATTCGAATTCTTTTTTGGCGTTTCTCTCCTGCTTCTCGAACAATTCGGCCTGGATTTTCAGCTTGTTCTCATATTCGGCACTTGCATACAAATAGCCTTTTTTCTGACCTTCAAGCGAATATTTCGCCTTATTTTCCAATTCGTCTTTATAAAATCCGTTCACGACCGACCAGCCGATAGCTTCCGTGATGACGGCGGCAGTCGCTGTGTTAATAACATTTCCAAGTCCCGGAATCCAGCCGACGAGAACCTGACTCACACCCCTTCCGACGAACGAAGCCGTGAATCCTGCCAGAAGCGAAGTCGCAAATTCTTTCGTGATTTTAAGCCCGAACACAGCCGCCAAAGAAATTATCATGCCGATTTGAATCGGAGTTATGACAGCCGTATCTGAAAGCGGAATCTGAGCCAAGCCCGTCCCCACTCCGCCACAAGCCGCAGAAGCACTGTGAATGATTATGTTGCACTTTTTCTTGACGGCAGGATCAAGCGGAATTTTCTCGACTTTGCCAGATTTTCTTTCAAAAGGCGAGCTGTCCCAAGTCTTGTTATATTCAATCAGCTCTTCTATCAGCCTGCACAAATTGTCCTTGTTGCGAATCGAGGAATTTTCAATAATGACGGAACCGACATCTTTCACTTTCAGCTCGACTTTCGCATCGCCCGAATTTTTGTTGCCTTTTTTGTCCGCAATCACAGAAACACTTTCGATGTCGCCGTAATTCACATAAACAGGATTTCCGAACAATTCCGTGTTGTACAAACCGCACAGAGTAAAGACAATCCCGTTCCTGCAGCTTTTTCCCATCACCGTCGTGTCAATGCTTGCGACAACCGCATCAATCAGAATGCTGTTGTCCACATTCTTCGTGATATTCAGCTTCACCGAATCGGGAATTTCCGGCGCATAAAAAAACTTGCAGCTTCCCAAATCATACTTCCTGATGATTCCAGCGATTTCTTCCGTTTGTTTCATATTCTTCCTTAATATTAAACTTAGTTGAAATAGTCAATATTAATTTGTTGCACAATCAAATATTTCGCCGGCCGTAAAATATTTTCCCAATGCCATTGACATTTTTTTTCGATTCGTGGTATTATTCTTTTCGTCGCAAGTGACAAAGATGATCCCTTAGCTCAGTCGGTAGAGCAACGGACTGTTAATCCGTGTGTCGCTGGTTCAAGCCCAGCAGGGGTCGTTAAAGACTGAATCAAATCGATTCAGTCTTTTTTTTATTTCAGCTCACATCTGACAGACACACCCTGAAATTTCAGTTATCGGACAGCTCTAATGTTCAGTTTTCGCTCAAAATGATAAGATAAAAACTCACATTTATTTTTAGGAGTTGAAAAAAGATGGCATATCCTTTTCAGAACATCGAGCCGAAATGGCAGAAATATTGGGATGAGAACAAGACATTCAAGGCTGTCGAAGACGAATCTATTCCGAAATCAAAAAGAAGGTACGTCCTAGATATGTTCCCGTATCCGTCGGGAGCAGGCTTGCACGTCGGTCATCCAGAGGGATACACAGCGACAGACATCTACTGCCGATTTCTGCGCATGAACGGATACAACGTACTTCACCCGATGGGATATGACGCATTCGGACTTCCTGCAGAAAACTACGCGATAAAGACAGGAACTCACCCTGCCGAGACAACTTTCAAGAACATCGAGCATTTCACGCAGCAGATAAAGGCTCTCGGATTCTCATACGACTGGGACCGCGAAATCAAAACATGCACCCCGGACTACTACAAATGGACTCAGTGGATTTTCCTCCAGCTCTACAAAAAGGGACTCGCATACGAGGCTGAGACTCCAATCAACTGGTGTCCTTCGTGCATGACGGGACTTGCGAACGAGGAAGTCAAGGAAGGACATTGCGACAGATGCGGAGCGCAGGTCACACACAAGGTCATCAGGCAGTGGATTCTCAAAATCACCGCATACGCTGACAGGCTCATCGAGGATTTGGAAGGTCTTGACTGGCCAGAATCAGTGAAAGCGATGCAGAGAAACTGGATTGGCAGAAGCGAAGGCGCGGAAGTTGATTTCACAGTTGCCGACAAAGACGGAAAGCCGACGGAGCAGAAACTCAGGGTCTACACGACAAGATGCGACACTCTCTTCGGTGCGACATACATGGTCGTTTCGCCTGAGCATCCTCTCATCGACAAGATTACGACGGTCGAGCAGAAAGAAGCCGTCAAAAAGTATCGCGAGGAAGCCGCGAAAAAGAGCGACCTTGAGAGAACTGACCTTGCGAAAGACAAGACAGGCGTTTTCTCCGGAAGCTACGCGATAAATCCTGTGAACGGAAAACTCATTCCGATTTGGGTTGCGGACTACGTTCTGATTTCTTACGGAACTGGCGCAATCATGGCTGTACCTGCGCACGACACGCGCGACTGGGATTTTGCGAAGAAATTCAACCTTCCGATTATCGAAGTTTTGAAGAGCGAAGTTGACGTTCAGACTCAGGCATGGACTGAGGACGGCGTTCACGTCAATTCGGAATTCCTGGACGGACTGAACAAAAAAGACGCGATTTCGAAAATGCTCGAATTCCTCGAAGAAAAGAAAATCGGAAAGAAGGCAGTCAATTACAAACTCCGCGACTGGGTTTTCAGCCGCCAAAGATACTGGGGAGAGCCGATTCCGCTCGTGCACTGCCCTGACTGCGGAATAGTCCCTGTGCCGGAAAATGAACTTCCGCTTGAGCTGCCTGCCGTAAAGACATATCAGCCGACGGGAACTGGAGAATCTCCGCTTGCGGGAATCGACTCGTGGGTGAACTGCAAATGCCCGAAATGCGGAAAAGACGCTCGTCGCGAGACGAACACGATGCCTCAGTGGGCAGGAAGCTGCTGGTACTATCTCCGCTACATCGACCCGAAGAACGAGCTTTCGTTTGCGGACAAGGCGAAGGAATCTTACTGGATGCCTGTCGATTTGTACGTCGGAGGAGCGGAGCACGCAGTCCTTCACCTTCTCTACGCACGATTCTGGCACAAAGTCCTTTACGATATCGGCGTTGTTTCAACGAAAGAGCCGTTCCAGCGCCTCATCAACCAGGGAATGATTACGTCGTTCGCGTTCCAGAGAAAGTCGAAGTCGCTCGTTGCAGTCGATGCTGTTGAAGAGCGCGACGGAAAATACTTTGCGAAGGACGACGGCGAAGAACTCGAGCGCGTAGTCGCAAAAATGTCGAAATCGCTCAAGAACGTCGTGAACCCTGACGACATGATTAAGACTTACGGAGCAGATTCAGTCCGCATGTACGAGATGTTTATGGGTCCGTTCACAGTTTCAAAGCCGTGGGACACCCAGGGACTTGTCGGAATCAACCGCTTCCTCGACAAAGTGTGGAAGGTCTCGGAAAAACCGATGAGCGACATCGACATAAAGGGCAAGCTCGACAAGGATTTGGCTTCGCTCAGAAAGACGTATGCTAAGACAGTCAAAAAAGTCACTGTCGATACAGGAAACCTCGATTTCAACGTCGCAATCTCGCAGATGATGATTTTCATCAACGAGGCACTGAAAGTCGACTCGATTCCGAAAGCGATGTGGGAAGGCTTCGTCCTCCTCATCTCGCCTTACGCGCCTCACCTCGGCGAAGAGCTTTGGCAGAAACTCGGACACGACAAGACGAACGCTTACGAGCCGTGGCCGACATTCGACGAATCATATTGTGCGGAGGACACGAAAGAGTTCCCTGTCATGATAAACGGAAAACTCCGCGCGAAATTCGAGGCGGCAGCTGACACGGATTCAGCAACTCTCGAAGCAATGGCGAAGGAGACTGACGGATTCAAGAAATTCACGGACGGAAAGACAGTCGCAAAGATTATCGTCGTTCCTGGAAAACTCGTGAACGTTGTCGTGAAATAGCGATTTGACCGGCTTATGAAAATTCAGGCTTGTCCGCATTCCGTGGGCAAGCCTTTTTCATCTGCCAAAAGTGAAAAGTTGAAATTTAAAGGGTTTTACAGTGATTTGGATTTCATTCGTTCTGATTTACAGCATCCTCAAAGGGCTTCGGGAAATAGCAAAGAAAAAAGCGATGGACAAAAATTCCGTGATGGAAGTCCTTGTTGCATACACCCTACTTTCGTTCGTGTTCGTGCTGCCGCAAGCACCGAAAGCGGGCGGGCTTGAAGCAAAGTTCTTCGTCCTAATCGCAATAAAGTCGTTCGCGATTTTTCTTGCGTGGATATGCGGCTTCAACTCGCTGAAAAAACTTCCGGTGAGCTTGTACGGAATAATCGACCTTTCGCGCGTACTGTTCGCAACGTCATTCGGAGTTTTTATTCTCGGCGAGCATCTGGGATTTCTGCAGATTTTATCGCTCGGAATCGTCTGCACGGGTCTTCTACTCCTCAAATTCCGGCCGCCATTTTTGCAAAAGAAAACCGAAGAAAGCCAAGTATCCCCGACATTGCAAGCCGAAAGCGGAACGAGGACGCACATTTACGTCATTCTCTCGCTCGCCTCGTGCCTTCTGAACGCATTTTCAGGATTTCTCGACAAAGTGCTGATGAAGGACATCTCAAGCTCGCAGCTGCAATTCTGGTACATGCTTTTCCTCTGTCTGTACTACGCGCTCTACATGATTGCGACAAGGACGAAATTCAGCTTTTCAGTCTGGAAAAACAAGTGGATTTGGATTCTTGCGATAATGTTCATCATCGGAGACAAAGTTCTTTTCATTGCGAACGGAATACCGGAAAGCAAAGTGACGATTATGACGCTCATCAAGCAGAGCAGCTGCCTGATTACGATTTTGGGCGGATATTTCGTATTCAAAGAAAAAGACATCGCATGGCGGCTTTTCTGCGCCATTGTCGTAATCGCAGGAATCATCATCGGAATGATTCGCTTCTAAAAAAACGCCTGCCATTGGAGCTTAAAATCCAATCGCAGGCGAATATAGTAAATTAACTACAAAAAAACTGTCATGCTGAACTTGTTCCAGCATCTCTAAGTTGTGACAGATTCCGAAACAAATTCAATTCAGCTTTTAGTGCGACTTTTTCGGAAGAACCAAGTTGAGGACGATTCCGACCACAGTTGCAAGCGCAACGCCCGCAAGCGTGAACGTGAAATTCTCGCTGATTTTGAACTGGAGAAGTCCGCCGCCGATTCCGATTACGAGGATGACAGACGTTATCGTCAGGTTTCTCTTCTCCTTGTAATCGACGCCGTTCTCGACGATTGCGCGAAGTCCGCTCGAAGCGATGAGTCCGTACAAGAGCATACAGATTCCGCCGAGAACAGGATTCGGGATTGTCTGTATGAGCGCGCCGAATTTCGGGCAGAACGAGAGAAGAACTGCAATGCAGGCAGCTCCGCCGATTACCCAAACAGAATAGACTTTCGTGATTGCCATTACACCGATGTTCTCGCCGTATGTCGTGTTCGGAGGTCCGCCCCAGATTGCAGCCCATGCAGTTGCGAATCCGTCTCCGCAAAGCGTCCTGTGAAGTCCAGGGTCTTTCGTGAAATCTTTTCCGACTACCGTCGAAGTTGTCAGAGTGTCACCGAGATGCTCGCAGATTGTCGAAATCGAGACGATGACGAACGTGAGAATCGCGACGAAATTGAATTTCGGTGCCATCCAGAAATAATTTCCGGCATCGTCAACGCGAAGGAACGGAAGTCCAATCCATTTTGCCTCTTTGACAACTGAAAAATCGATAATGTCATACGACTTGAAGAAGAATCCGAGAATCAGGACGAAAAGATATCCGCACACAAGTCCGAAAAGAATCGAAAGCGTGTTGAAGAAATTCTTGAAGAAGTTCGTGGCGATAATCGCGACGACGAGCGTGAAAACAGAAATGCTCAAAGATACGAGCGAATATTCGCCGTTCACATACATTGCGGAATTTATCGCGGAAGGCGCGAGCGAAAGACCGATTACGATGATTACTGAACCGATTACAACCGGAGGGAAAGCCCTGGAAATCCAGTTTTTTCCGACAATCCTGATTATGCACGCAACAATGCAGTAGAAAATACCGGCACAGATTGCACCGCCCATTGCATATTCCACTCCGTATGTCTTGCTGATTGCGATGAGCGGCGGAATGAACGCGAATGACGAGCCGAGGAATGCAGGAACCTTCGCCTTAGTGACGAGGATGTAGATGAGAGTTCCAGTTCCCGCCGTAAAAAGCGCAGTCGAAGTACTCAGACCCGTCAAAATCGGGACGAGGATTGTAGCACCGAACATCGCAAAAACATGCTGAAGGCTCAGCGGAAGCCATCTCGACAATTTCGGTCTGTCAGAAGGCATCAAGACTTTTTGCTCCATAAAAAAATATTCTCCATTCTTTCTTTTTCTGCTGATAAACTCACTCGATTTTTACAATTCAGTTTTCAGTTTTCAGTCTTCACATTTCATTTTCACCCTTTCAATTTTCAGTTTTCACTTTTCGCCATTCCGAAATAAATTCCAGCATGAGATTCTGGCTGTTCCGAAACCAAAGACGCTGAAATTTACAAGCTTCTTCACCGATGTAGCGATAGTGGAGAGGATTATACTCTGTTTCCGACGAATAAGTCATTGACCAGCCGAATTTATGTGCATTTTCCGAAAGCCATTTTTTGACATTTTCCGACGAGTCAAGGAAATCGACAGCATAACCGGTCTGATGCTCGCTCGTTCCCGGAACATCGTCCGTAAAGCACGGAAGCGACTGCTGTTTTCGCTCGTCGTACACGGTTTTCTGCTCGGCATAGCTTCTGTACGCAGAATTGACGATGAGAGTCAGGTTCTCAAGCCTGGCAGCCTCCCCCATTCTCCTTAAGGATTTCTCCGCAGTTTTTTTCAGTTTAAGATAATCGGAGCAGATGTTGTAATACTGGTTTATCTGGAGAGTAACAAGCTCAGTCGGAACGTAAAGATCTGAAACAGGATGATCGCGGTCGCAAAGCACAAAAAGCTTGAGCTTGTCGTTCAATCCTGCCGACGAAGATGTCGCGACGGAATCTGAAAGAAGAACTTTTTTCAGCGCATCGAGGAACCCCTGAGTGTTTCCGGGACGAATCGCATCCCTGCATTCGGGACTGACATTTTTCAGGACGATTTCAAGCTTTGCAAGGTCGGGATTCACATCGGCAACAGCCTGCTTTTCCTTTTTGCACGAGGAAACCGAAAAAAGCAATGCGGAGACGATTAACAAAAATGAAATTTTCCGCATTTTAGCCGATTTCCGTCACCGAGTGGATGTATGTAAAAACATTGTCGAATCCGGTTTCCTCAAGCGCAGTGCGGGATGCCGGAGAAGGGTTCATAAGGAAGAATTTGTGCGAATATTCCTCTCCGTCGTTGAATCCCGCCATGATTATTCCGATTCCGGTGGAATCAATGGAAAGAATCTGCGAAAGGTCAACGACGACATTCATGTTCTTGATGTTCTCAAAAACTTTTTCCTTGAATTCAGATGCCGTGTACGAATTCAGGTCTCCCGCAAGCTCATACATGACATAATTCGCACCGAATTTTTCTTTCAACTGAAGCTGATCCATAAAAATCTACCTTTACTTATTTATTCAATCTTACTTATTCAATTTGATTACGAGAATGCTGACATCATCTTCCGGTCCGACCGTCGTGATAAAGTCATTGAGATTGTTGATTGCAATCTCGCCGATATTCTGCGCGGAAAGCGAAGTGTTTTCCGTTATGCACTTCTGGATTCTGTCCTTGCCGAACTGTTCCCCGCGAGGCGAATGCGCATCGATAAGACCGTCAGTACAAGTGACGAGAATGTCGCCGGGATTGAGCTTGACTTTCTTGACCTTGATGTACGGAGAAATATCCTTGACGAATCCGAGAACGTGTCCCTCTCCCTGAATTTCGATTATGTTGTTGTACGAACGAGTATAGAGGAAGAAAGCCGGCACACCGCAGTTTATGTAGTAGACAGTGTTGTCCTTGAAATCGATGAGACCGAAAATTCCTTCCATGAAGGTGCCTTTCGGAAGATTGAAACGAACGAACTGGTTGACTTTTTCGACAAGCAGTTTGAAATCGCTCGTGTCGTGCAAGTACGTTCGGATAATCGACTTCAAGATGACCATGCTCATTGACGCACTGATACCGCGTCCGCTGACATCTCCCATAACGAAGACGTGCTTGTCCTCGCTGAGTTTTATCAAGTCGATGAATTCGCCGCCGATGTTGTGGGCGTGAATCATTATGTTGCCGACATCGTACTTTTTGTTCTTTATCGGGTCGATGTTCCCCTGAATTGACTCGATAATCTGCTCGGACATGTGGATTTCCCTGTTGACAGTACCGACAATCTCCTGGTTACCGATGTTCTTGAGGTAATATCCGAAAACCCAAAGATACGAATAAAGCTTCCTGAATACTTCGTAGTCGTAATCAGAATAGATGTTTCCGCCCGCCCTTTCACCAAGAACAAGCACGCCGAGCAAATGGCGGCCTTCGTTCAGAAGAATCATCGCGTCAGAATTCGTATTCCTGAAAAACTCCAGCAACTCGTTCTTTATAGAAAGAAAACGATAGCCGGTCTCGACGGAACTTTTGAGGACTATCTGGGAATCCATGTTAAGAAGCGTGTCGAATATCTTGTCCTTCTCGTTCACCCTGATTCGCTTCTCGCCTTCCTGGTCGTAAACGGAGCAAATCTCGCCGTTTCCCTGCTCTATGAGACAGCGGAACGATGCCATTCCGACATTCTGAGTGAAGATGTCGTGTATTTTCTTCACAACGTCTTTCGGGTCGTCGCTGTAATCCATCTGCGACAAATCTTCCTCAAGAATCGCCGCATACTGGTTCGAACGGATGCTTGAGAATCGCTTCAGAGCTTTTCGTATCTCATACGCGGCAACTATCGCACCCGCGACCACGCAAATGAAAATCGCGAAGAACGTAATCGGCGAATTTCCGTAAAGCTTCCAGATGAACGGGAACGTGATTCCGACAAAAAGCGAAGGAAGAACGTAGCAAGCGAGGGCTTTTATGGCAAGCATCGACACTGCGAACCAATCGTAAAGGAAGTTCTGGGTGGCAGCCATGACAAGAATCGACTGGACGAGAACGAACGCGGCAAGCGAAAGCGAAGAAAAAAGCGCGACCCTGTTCGCCGCAAAAAGAATCAGCTTGAGAGAAAGCCATGCAAGAACGACGCCGATTGCAGTAATCGACGTTTTCTGATGGTCAAGGCGGCTCGTCCTGTTCTCCGATTTCAAAAGCATTATTATGACAGACAACGCCGGCAAACAGAACGTCATGAAGATTTCATAGAAATTGTACCAGCTGTACGGGAAATAATTCGTGAGCCGTCCCGTGAAGAGCGACTTCGCGTCAACGCGCACGCCGAGGAAAGTCGTTATGTTTATCGTGTAAATTTTGGAGAAGAGAATCCACGCGCAGAACGCATATCCGACATAAGTCACGATTCTGGAAACTGTCCCGCGCTCGAACGAAGGGAACAGGATGCAGTAAATGCAGAAGTTTATGGCGTACATTCCCATCGCAAGATACATACATTTTCCGAGGAACGTCGTCATGTGCTCCGGCACCGACGAAAGCGATAGGATGACGGTCAGTCCCATCAAAAAGCACGCAAGTCCCAGAAAGTTGTTCATCGTGATGACAGGATTGGAACCGATGTCCTCTTTGTTTCCCATCTTCTTGTCAACAAAAAGCGAAAGCCACAAAAGAAGTGCGGCAAGAACGAAATTAATAATACCGTAAACCATTTTTCTCTCCCGTAGACTTACTTTTTCGTAGGGCCAATCTTCGCGGCAAGCATCGTCACGTCGTCGTGGAGCCTTGCGTCGCCGTTGTAATCCATTACGAGATTCGCAATATCGTTGATGAATTCGTCAGGAGATTTTCCTGCGCTCGCCTTGATTGTGTCCGTATAAAGCTGAGTGTCGCCAAGCTCGATTTTCTCTTCGTTCATAACTTCGGAAACGCCGTCCGAAGCCATCAGAATCATGTCGCCGGAGAAAAGCCTCTGTTCCGCAATCGGAATGTCATCGTCAAGCGGAATGATTCCGACAATCGAGCAGTTTGAAGAAAGCGGCTTAATCCTGTAACCTTCCGGGGATTTCGTGATGATAATCGGATCGGACATCGAAGCGTTGATGTAACGGATGCGCATTTTTTCGGTGTCGATTACGCCCATGAAAAGTACCGTGTACTTGTCCTGCAAGTGCATACTCTTTATCGACTCGTCTATGGCGTGGATTGTGCCGACCAAATCCTCTTTGTCCTCGCGGATTTTGACGGTGTTCATAACGAGTCCCATGACGAGAGCCGCCGCCATACCTTTTCCCGAAACGTCGCCTAGCATGACGAAAGTCTTGTGCTCGTCAATCGGAAGCACCGTGTAATAGTCGCCCGAAACGTTAATGAGCGGTCTGAAATACGCCGCGAATTTCACGCGCTCGACTTCCGGGAGCTTTGCAGGCAAGAACGACCTCTGTGTGTCCGCAAGCTGCGCCCATTCGCGCGAAAGGTCTGAAATCTCGGACAAATCCTTGATGATTCTGGAACGGTTCTGGAACCTGACGAATTCCTCGAAAATCTTCGGGAAAATCTCCGGGTCGAAAAGGTACATGTAACGGCAGAAAATGAAGAAATGCTCGCCGCAGTTCGAGAAGAGAACGCCGCGCGAAAACTTTGATTTCGTGACGAGACCGCAGTTTTCGTCGAAGAAGAAGATTCCGTCCGGCCAGTCACCGTCGAAGTTCTCGATGAGGGTGTTCAGCATCTCGCTTCGGTTCTGGTTGAACGTTCCCGCGACGAGCCTGTTCGGGCTGTTGTAGAAAGTGTAGTTCGTGACGCTCTCAACGTAGAAAACGGAGCAGTCGGCACGCATCTCAAGGATTTCCGCGATGATCCTGTAAAAATCTTCGAGGGAATAGCAGAAACGGAGTTTCTCGACAAATTCCGTGAAATATGCAGTCGCACCGCTTTCCATCGTCTTCTTCTCAAGTTTTTCCGTATAGCTGGTGTAGATTGAAACGCTGGCAAAACTCAGAATGATGAAGAGAATTGCAGTGACAATAATAGGGAAGAAATTCGAATAGATTCTGTAATCATTAATCTTTGTCTGCGGAGCGAGCGAAATCGCCAATGTTATGAAAATCACAGCCGCAACAAGATTGACCACAATCAAAGCAGCGCGTCTTTTGGTCTTGTACATAGAAACTCCATGATTAAACCTGTCAGGTCTATTTTAAATGCTAAGTCAGTTCTTTATATTATCGATTATCGGAAAATTTACTTCAGAATTCGTTCGAATTATCGAAATCATTTCTGCCTTTTTTGAAATTCGATGCCATATTCTTTTTTTTTTCGAAAAACCTGCGCCTGTCCTGCACGTTCCGCTCCGTCCTCTCGACGGCCTCGCTGACACGCACCTTCCGCCCGTCGATTTCTTTTCCGTTCAATGATGAAACCGCATCGATGGCGGCATTGTCGTCGGCCATCTCGACAAAACCGAATCCCTTCGAAAGCTCGGAGAACTGGTCTTTTTTTATCGTGACAGACGAAACTTCGCCGAATTTGGAGAACAATTCAAGAAGCCTCTCCTCCGTGGTGCTGAAACTCATGTTACCTATGTAAATCTTTTTCATGGATTTCATTATAATCGAAGCATGGTTAAAGCACAAATTACAGATAAAGAGCTTCAGAAACATTTGGATTCGATACACAAAGACGAGATGACGATGTTCGTAATGGCGGACGGTCAGTTCAGGGGCGCATTCTTCAACGGGACACGGCTTGTAAACCAGATGCGCGCGAACCACAACCTCGGCATACTCGAAACGATGGTACTCGGACAGGCAATGCTCTGCGGTGCGCTTCTCATCCCGACGATGAAAGGCAGGGAGCATTTGACATTCAGATACGACACGATGGGGCCTGCAGCAGGCTTTTCGGTGGAAGCGGATTCGACAGGATACGTCCGCGGATATCTTCTGCAGCCGCACATCCCGATTGACAAGCCGCTTGAGAACTGGGATTTGACACCGTTTCTCGGAGAAGGCACGGTGACGATTTCACGAATCGGAGAGGGAATGAAGCAGGCACAGGTCGGAACTGTCGAAATCATGTACAAGAACATTGCGAAAGACCTTGCGTGGTATTTCAGCCAGTCGGAGCAGATTCACACGGCATTCAACACTTCCGTGCAGTTCGACTCAAAAGGACGCGTAATCGGAGCGGGCGGAATGTTTCTCCAGCATATTCCGTCGGCTGGCGGAAAGTCGAAGATTTCAGGCAACACGACGAAAGAAGCGACACAGGAAGAAACCGACAAGCTGATTCGCAAAGTCGAGAACGCATTCTCGGCAATGCCTTCTATCGGAAAGTGGTTCGCGGACGGAGGCGACATGGACGACGTGATTTACGGACTCTTCCGCGAATTCAACCCGACGGCAGTTCTCTCGCGCGATGTCAGATTCGACTGCCCGTGCAGCCTCGAAAATTACGCGCAGCAGATAAAGCACCTTTCGAAGGCGGAGCTTGACGACATCCTTAAAAACGACCCGGAGCCGATTGAAGTCGTCTGCCACAACTGCGGTTCAGTCTACAAAATCTACAAAGACATGCTCAGGTAGGTTTCGTAAATGGAATCAAAAACAGAAGAAAAAAGGCAGAACGAGATTGAAATAAAAGACGAAATCAAAGTCAAAACAAAGCCGAAAGAAACGCAGAACGACAATTTCGTCATTTCGTATTTCAAAAGCATCATATTTTCGGTGGAAGAGTACAGGACGATGGCACTTGCGTCCCTAATTGCGCTTCCGCTCGGAGCATTGGTCGCGCTCGTCGAGGTCGTGTTCGGAAAAGGTCTTGCGCTTGTGACAGGCATCCGACTTGAGCACAGGATGATTATGACCGACTGTCTTGCGATTGTGGGACTTGTCATAGCGATTCTCTACAAATATCTCGGTCAGAAAGCGAAAAAAGGAATGTCGCTCGTGTTCGCAGCCGCCGACAACAAAGAAAAGATTCCGCCGGTTCTCGTTCCGCTCGTGATGATTGCAAGCTGGCTCACGCACCTCTGCGGCGGAAGCGCGGGAAGAGAGGGCGTTGCAGTCCAGATTGGCGCGACGCTCACCGACCAGCTCGGATACAGGCTGCAGAAATTCGGCATTTTCAAGAATTCGCGTGACACTTTCGTGATATGCGGAATTGCGGCAGGATTCGCGGGTCTTTTCCAGACACCGTTCGCGGCGATTTTCTTCTCGCTCGAAGTCCTCGTCTGCGGAGAGCTGAAATACAAATCGCTTTTCCCGGCGACAATCGCGGCGTTCACCTCGTATTACATCGCGGGAAAATTCGGCATACGCGCGGAGAAATTCCCGATAGCGACGCAGATGTTCAATCCGCAGCTGTTCATCAAGCTCGTCATTCTCGGTTTCGTTTTCGGTGTTGCAGGCGCATTTTTCGCGTCAACGCTCAGGCGAACGAAGAAATTCTTGAGCCACACATTCACGGACCCAGTCCTGAAAACTTTCGTCATGGGAGCAATATTGAGCGCACTCTTCAATCTTCTGCACCAGGGGCGTTATTCAGGATTCGGAACGGAAATCACGGCGGCGGCTCTTACGGGCGGAAAAGTCTACGCTTACGACTGGATTCTGAAACTCGTGCTGACGATTCTCACGCTTTCGGCAGGATTCATGGGCGGCGAGCTGACACCGATTTTCTCGATTGGCTCAAGCCTCGGCGCGGTCATCGCAGTGTTTTTTGGGTTGCCGCCGACATACGTTGCCGCACTCGGATATTCAGCAATGTTCGGAAGCGCGACAAACACGTTCCTCGCCCCAATCCTCATCGGCGCGGAGATATTCGGAACGCAGAACCTTCCGTCTTTGGTAGTAGTCTGCGCAATCTCATTCTTCTTCAACTTTGACAAAACCGTCTACGGAAGTCAGAAAAAGCTGAAGGATTAAAATTCGCAAGAAAAATTTTTATAGGAGCAACGACAAATGGTAAAACACGTGATTCTCTGGCAGCTGAAAGATGAACTTTCCGCAGAAGAAAAAGAAAACGTAAAGAAAGGAATCAAGGAAGGTCTTGAAGGTCTCAAAGGAAAAATCGAGGGCTTGAGGGAAATCAAAGTGAACATAACTTCCCTTCCGTCTTCCACAGCGGATTTGATGCTCGACTCGACTTTCGACAATGCGGAATGCCTCAAAAACTATTCGACAAATCCGGCGCACGTCGAAGTCGCGAACAGCCGCGTCCGCCCGTTCACAAAAACAAGAAGCTGCCTCGATTTCGAAATCTAGATTCCGAAACAAATTCAGAACGACGATTATAAGGCACACGAAAGGCAGAATTCTTATTAAATTCAGTTCTGAAGCTTCTAACGAAAAAGCAACAAACGAAAACGAACAAAAACAGGAGAAAAAGAAATGGCTAAAAATCTCACGCCAATGACAGTTTTGTGCGGATATCTCGGAGCAGGAAAAACAACTTTGCTCAACCAGATTCTCTCTAACCAGGAAGGATACAAAGTCGCGGTAATCGTAAACGACATCGGCGAAGTGAACGTAGACGCGAAGCTCATCGCTAACGGCGCAAAAATCACGGACACTTCGGACATCGTTCCGCTCACGAACGGATGTATCTGCTGCACATTGAAATCAGCACTCGCGCAGAACATCGAGAACCTCATCAAGACAGGAAAATACGACTACATCATGATTGAGGCTTCCGGTGTCTGCGAGCCGATGCCGATTGCGCAGGAACTTGAGACAATCAAGAACGGAAAACTCGACAATGTCGTCGGTGTCGTTGACGCTGCACGCCTCGTAGATGAATTTGCCGGCGGAGACAAACTCCTCGCAAAAGAAAAAATCGGCGAGGAAGACATCGAGTCGCTCCTCGTCCAGCAGATTGAGTTCTGCTCTACTCTCGTAATCAACAAAAAGGATTTGGTCACAGAGGACGAATTCAAGAAAGTCCGCAAAGTCATCGAGACATTGCACCCTGGCGTGAAAATCATCGAGACAGACCACGGAAAAGTCGCTGTCGGAGAAATCCTTGCGACAGGTTCTTTCGACTTTGAGACAGTCTACGGCTCGGCAGGCTGGTGCAAGCAGCTTGAGGAAGGCGAAATCGACGATGATGACGATGATGACGACCACGACGAGCATCATCACGAGCACAACCCGGAGCACGGAGAAGAAGGACATCACTGCGACGAGCACTGCGAACATCATCACGACCATGACGATGACCACGACGAGCATGAGCACCATCACCACCACCACCACGAGCACAAGCACGAAGGCGACTCTGG
>JAFXSM010000005.1 GCA_017525605.1 Treponema sp.
TCCGAACCGTCTTTCACGTTCTTAATCGAATTCTGGATTTTTTCCATCGTCTGATTGAAATACCTGTACATTCGGCCGATTTCATTTTCGCGGTGGATGTCCATTCTCACTGTCAAATCTCCGTCGCCCTGCGCAATGTTCTGCATTGCCACAACGCCCTTGTTTATTTCAGCAGCAATTCCCCTCGTTATCAAAACAATCGCGATTATGATGAAAATGGTGAGCACGACGAAAACAACATTCAGAATGATTGTCACAAGCCTGACTTCCGCATTCACTTCTTCTTCGTCAACATTCACTTCAAGAAACCAAACCTGATCCGCAATATCGATTTTGAACGGAACAGTCATAGTGAACATCGTCTTTCCGTCGATTTTTTCTGTGTAGGTGAAAGGCTCAAGAGTTTTAGCGGCATT
This sequence comes from Treponema sp., assembly GCA_017525605.1. Taxonomy (GTDB): domain Bacteria; phylum Spirochaetota; class Spirochaetia; order Treponematales; family Treponemataceae; genus Treponema_D. The sequence continues at coordinate 417 of JAFXSM010000005.1, forward strand.
TTTGTACAGTCCGCTTGTTTTTGAATCAGAGAATTTCCTGCTCGTTTTGCCTTCGGTTGAGGTATCCGCGTCAACAGCTACAAGGCCTTCAGCTGAAATGAGAGAAAGATAGCCAGTCTCGTAAACTTTCGCGGATTTCAGAAGCTCCGTAAGCTTTGAAAGTGCCATATCGATTCCGACAACGCCGACGTGCCTGCCGCCCGCCCCCACAATCGGAAACGCGACACCGCAAACATAAATCGTCTTTCCGCCGACTTCGTAAGGATTCGGCTCAATGAGGATTCCCTTCTCGCTTTTGAGCGGATTATCATACCAGAACGAGCCGACGTAATCAGTAAGCTCGCAGACATCGATTTTTCCGTCTGAATTTGTCCAATACGGAATGAATCTTCCGGTTGTGTCATGGTGCGGCGCACCGGCAAATTCAGCGTCCATTCCGTCGAGGGCATCAGGTTCCCAGACCGTCCACGAGTCCACCAAGTCGGGATTCGAGACGAGAATGTTTTTCAGAAGGGCATCGTAGAATTCGCGGCGGGATTCTGCAGGAATAGATTCATACCGCTCGAACGAATCCCTGAGCGAAGAACAAAGGGAAAATTCCTTGAGTAGAATTTCCTTCGTGCTTTCTGTGTAACGCTCGGCGACGCTCGAAATATATGAATTTGATATTAAAGCATAGCTGTTTGAAAATTTCTTGGTCAGAAATGCACCGGCAATAAGAAGAAGCATGGCGCAAATCGCACCTATATTCCATGAAATCTGCCTTGCCAATGAGCCGTTGAAGATATGCCCCACAACCTGCTTCAAGGATTTTTGCTTGTCCATTTTTTTCTCCTTTATTTTTTAGCAGAAATTACTTAAATATCGATAACTCTGCCTTATACATTCTAAATTATTTTATACAAATCGCAAGATATTTAAGATGCTCTGAAATGATGTCTTTTTGATAATTGAATAGCATTTTTTTAAAAGTTATAATTGAGAAAATTTATAAACGCAAATTCGGGGGAATTTAAAAATGTCTGACAACGAAAATTTGTTCATAGGCCGCCTTTCAATTCTTGCAGAAAGAAACGACCCAATCGATCCAGCTCTATATGGAAAATACGATGTCAAACGCGGTCTCCGAAACGCAAATGGAACTGGAGTCCTTGTCGGACTCACAAGCATCGGCGATGTCGTCGGCTACGAGATGCAGGACGGACAGAAAGTTGCAGTTCCAGGAAGGCTCATTTACAGGGGCTACAATATCGAAGATTTGATAAACGATGCCGAAAAGCAGAATCAGTTTGCATATGAGCAGTGCGTCTATCTGCTTCTTTTCGGAGAATTGCCGACGCAGGAAGCATTGGACAATTTCAGGACGCTTCTCGGCGCAAAAAGAACTCTTCCTGAAAATTTCACGGAAGACATGATTATGAAAGCTCCGTCTTCCGACATAATGAACAAGCTTGCGCGCGGTGTTCTCGCATCATATTCGTATGACCCGAACCCTGAGGACAGGTCGATTCCGAATATCCTAAGACAGTGCCTCGAATTGATTTCACGATTCCCGACGATTGCGGCTTATGCATATCAGGCAAAGCGCAGGTATTTCGAAGGAAAATCGATGTACATCCACAATCCGCTTCCGAACCTTTCGACTGCGGAAGATTTCCTAAGGCTCATAAGAAACGACAAGCAGTACACTGACGAGGAAGCAAAACTCCTCGACCTTGCGCTGATTCTCCATGCGGAGCACGGCGGCGGAAACAACTCTTCTTTGACCGTCCATGTCGTTTCTTCCGCTGACACCGACACATACTCTTCGATTGCGGCTGCTGTCGGCTCGCTCAAAGGACGCAGGCACGGCGGCGCGAACATTCAGGTAATGGAAATGATGGACGACATCAAGAACCATGTCCGCGACTGGTCGAACGAAGACGAAGTGAGAAGATACTTGCAGAAGATTGTGAACAAGGACGCGTTCAACCACACCGGCTTGATTTACGGACTCGGACACGCAGTCTACACGATAAACGACCCTCGTGCATCCCTCCTCCGCGACAAGGCGGCACACCTTGCGGAAGAAAAAGGACTCGGCGAGGAGTTCAATCTCTACAGGCTCATCGAAAAAATCGGTCCTGAAGTTCTCTACGAAAAACTCGGCGACAGAAAGAAAATCTGCGCGAACGTCGATTTGTATTCGGGATTCGTCTATTCGATGCTCAACATTCCGAGGGAGCTTTTCACTCCGTTGTTCGCGGTCTCAAGAATCGCGGGCTGGTCTGCGCACAGAATCGAGGAGATTGTCGCAGGCGGAAGAATCTACCGACCGGCATATCAGAGCATCTGCAAAGAACGCCCGTACATTCCGCTCGACCAAAGATAGAACCAGAGACAGAACAGCATGGAAAAAGAGAGAATCGACAAAGTTCTTTCGCATCACGGACTCGGCTCAAGAAGCGATGTCAAAAAACTGATGCGGAAGGACCATTTGAGCGTAAACGGAAAAATAATTCGCGACCCGGGATTCCTAATCGAAATCGGCACGGACAAAGTCTGCATCGATGACGAGGAAATCAAGCTGCAGCGCGATTTGTACATCATGATGAACAAATGTCAGGATGTCGTCTGCGCGAACAAGGACGGCGAGCACAGCACAGTGTTCGACCTGCTCGACGATTCTCTCCGCCACAAATTCTTAGGCGGCGACCTGCACTGCATGGGAAGGCTCGACATCGACACGGAGGGTCTTCTCATTCTTTCGACAGACGGACAGCTCACGCACCGCCTGCTCGCGCCAAAAACGCACGTCCCGAAAACATACGCTGTCGGGCTTCGCGATTCGCTTTCCGAAAAAGAAAAAGCAGCATACATAGAAAAATTCAAGAACGGATTCTGGATTGACAGGGAGCAGAACGAGAGCGGATTCGACTGCCAGCCGAGCGAGCTTCGTTTTCTTTCCGACGGGAAATGCGACGACGAAAGCCTTGAGAAAGCGTGCGAGACGAATGCATCAGGAAAAACTGACTGCATACTGACGATTTACGAGGGAAAATTCCACCAGGTGAAAAGAATGTTCGCGCAACTGGGAAACGAAGTCGTCTATCTCAAGCGAATCAGAATGGGGAATCTCACGCTCGACCCGAAAATCGAGCTTGGAAGCTATAGGGAATTGAGCGAACAGGAAATTGAAATGCTCAAAGGAAACGAATAGTTGTCATTCCGAAGTCGATTCGGAATCCATAAATGAAAGATTCTGAAACAAGTTCAGAATGACAAACGACTATGCATGACAACTCGCTTCTTTTGATATTCAACTTAATCTTCAAATTCATTATTCTATTCTCATTACCAAAATCAAATTAAAAAGAGGTTTTTCATATGGCTAAAGAAATTGATTGGGCTAATTTGCCTTTCGGTTATCAGGAAACTTCAAAAAGCTTCGTTGCTAACTTCAAAAACGGAAAATGGGACGACGGCGAGTTGACTTCAAACCACACAGTCACGATTTCCGAATGTGCAGGAGTTCTTCAGTATGCACAGACATGTTTCGAGGGACTCAAGGCTTACACAACGGCCGATGGAAAAATCGTCTGCTTCCGCCCGGATTTGAACGCCGACAGAATGGCAGATTCATGCAGAAGGCTCGAAATGCCTGTGTTCCCGAAAGAAAAGTTCATTCAGGCTGTAATCAACACCGTGAAGGCGAATATCGACTACGTTCCCCCATACGGAAGCGGCGCAACTCTTTACATAAGACCATATATGTTCGGCTCGAATGCCGTAATCGGCGTGAAACCGGCTGACGAATATCAGTTCAGAATTCTCGTCACTCCGGTCGGACCATATTTCAAGGGCGGCGTAAAGCCAATCAAAGTCCGCATCTCCGACCTCGACCGCGCAGCACCTCACGGAACTGGCGACATCAAGGCAGGACTGAACTATGCAATGTCTTTGCACAACATCGTTGAGCGCACAAATGCGGATACGCTGAGAATATGTACACTGACCCGGCGACACACACATACATCGAAGAGACTGGCGGAGCAAACATTCTTTTCGTCACAAAAGACGGAAAGCTCGTCACTCCGAAGTCAAATTCGATTCTGCCTTCAATCACGAGACGCTCTTTGCTCATCGTCGCAAAAGAATATCTCGGAATGGAAGTCGAGGAACGCCCGGTCAACAAATCGGAGCTCAAGGATTTCGTCGAAGTCGGTCTCTGCGGAACTGCTGCTGTCATCTCGCCAATCGGACAGATTGACGACCACGAGACAAGCATCATGATCCCAAGCGGAATGGACAAATGCGGCCCAGTCCTCCAGAAACTCCGCGACACACTCACAGGCATCCAGATGGGCACTGAAAAAGCCCCAGAAGGCTGGATAGTCCAGATTCAGTAGTAATACCGAAACTAAAAAATCTGAGCTTGGAAGAACCAAACTCGGATTTTTTTTCAAATTTTTTCAATTCTAGTTCGAATCGGTAGCAGAAACAGCGCGCTGAAAAACGCCGTCGCGATGAAAATCAGCGGAACGGAGAACTCAAACGGCAAATCTTCCCTTGATTCGACAGTGCTAAAGACGCAGATTATGCGAATCACTGCAAACGCACACGCAAGAATAATCCTGATTGTGATTGCAAAATTGATTGCGCGGCTCGCCTCCTCGATTTCGTTTTTCGTCGCGGAATTTTTCAGGCAAAGGCCGATTCCAAGCGCACGGAAGAACGAGCCGAGCATTTTCCCCGCAAACAAGAAAACGTAAGACGAAAGCACAAGCCCAAGCAAGACGAGCGGCACGATTTCCATCAATTCTTCTGGATAATTGCTTAAAAGGAACGTGTCCTGAATCGAAATCAAAAAGAAAAATATCGTAATTCCGATTAAAAACGAAAGGACAGGAACAAGCGGAATATTTCTCATCGAAGAAAGCGACTCAGAATGTTCGTGGACGGCAGATTTGCTGATTTTCTTATGCAGAATTGATTTTACGGGAAGAAGAACGGTGATTACTTCCGCAGTGTAAAGCACCGTCAAAAGCCCAAGCGCAAGGACAGGTCCAAAGCTAGACTTGTCAGCCCACAGCGACAGAAGCATCGTTGCGCACATGAACAAGACCATTCCGCATGAGGCAAGAAGAGAGTGCATGACAAGATTCACCGCAGATTCCGCCCGTGTAAGATGACGCGGCGGAAATTCTTTTTTGGAGGCGGCGATTTTTAATGCGCGGAAAAAATCACGGACGCAGCCGCCACCAACAAGCGACATGAAAATTGTCGTTACGACAACGAACATGCTCGGAACATCGATTATTCCGCCAACAGTGCCTCCGTTAACCAGAAGAAACGCAGTCGTTCCTGCAAAAAGAAAGACGAGCGTGACAACAAAAACCATACCGACCTCCTTGTAATTTCTTGAAAAAAGAATGAAAAAAGAAAATTGAATTTTAACGCTGGCAGCTTCCGTCGTGGATTTTCTTGGCGGTGGCTTCGTCTGTCAGTATCCGAACGAATTCCATCGCGAACTGCTCCGCCGTGCCTGGTCCCCGGCCTGTAAGCACGTTTTTGTCAAAGACGAACGGAACGTTTTCTACGACAGAAGAATCTTTTGTAAGCTCAAGTGCTTTTTCCGCAGAGCCGCAGTATGCCGAAAGATTCTCGTTCATTTTCGGGTAGCAGGTCCATTTTCGCCCAGCAAGGATTCCCGATTTTGAAAGCACGACTGCCGGAGAAGCGCACATTGCGGCGACGATTTTGCCCGATTCTTCCATAATCTGAATCAAGTCAATCAGATAATCGCACGCGGCAAGATTCGACGCTCCCGGCATTCCGCCAGGAAAATAAATCGCGTCGGGAAGAGAATCCTCGGAATCATCTGCAAAATCTTTCAGGATTTGGTCGGTGATTACGGAAACACCGTGAGAGCCTGTGACGACGGACGTTATCTCGGACGAATCGACTCCGGGAACAGAAACAGTGACGACGTTCTGATTTGCACGGCGAAGATAGTCAACGCAAGTGAGAGCTTCAATCTCCTCGAAACCGGGAGCAAGAAAAACTGCAATTTTAGACATTAAATTTTCCCCCAAAAATAATTTTGTCTTATTTTATAACCGATAATGGATATATGGCAAAAGTTTTAATTGTAGATGCAGCTCCGATTTTCAGAGACTTCATAACGGACAAACTCGAAGTAGAGAACATACAGATTGAATTCGCAAACGAACGTGATGCGTATCTGAAATTGAACAACATCTTTCCAGATTTGATAATTCTCAACATAAAAAGGTACTCGGAAAGTGCTGCCATCAATCCGCTCATCATCGACTTTTTGAAGAAGAAGATAGAAGACAAGAACATGAGATCCGTCCCTGTCATAGTCACCGGACCGCAGATTGAGAAAGAGGAAATATCGCAGCTCCTCAAATACGGCATGATAAAATATTTCAAGCACCCGATAAAATACGACGCGCTTTTCGATGCGCTCGGACGCGTGCTGAAAAAGCCGTTTGCGATGGACACAACGCCTTCGGTGATGGACGTTCACCTGAACAACAACATCATATTCATCGAAGTCGCGATGGGACTGAACAGGGAAAAGATATTCCTTCTCCGCTACAAAATCGAAGAATTAATCGAGAAGAACGGAATCACGATTCCGAAAGTCATTCTGATGATGACATCGCTGAGCCTTTCGTTTGTTGACGGAATGAACCTCGAATTTCTGTTCGACACAATCAAGAAGAACCCGAAAATCAGCAACAAGAACATAAAAGTCCTTACGCTCGACGACATCGTTGCGGAACTTGTTGAGGGACACGAGGAATACAAGGGAATCGAAGTCGCAAAGAACCTCTCGACAATCCTCAATTCGCTTGTAGTAAGCGACGGCAGCGTTGAGGACGTGATTTCCGACAACATCCTTTCGGTCTCGGACAAATCGGACGAGGAAGACAACGCAATCGAAATGCGGTTCACGAGCGACTCGGACAAGGAAGACGCTCTCGACCAAGCAGGCTCCACGCTCTCGATTGCAATCGTTGACGACGACAACATAATCCGAATCCTGACGCAGAAAGCGTTCCTGAACATCGGCGCAACGTCGGAGCTTTTCGCAAGCGGAAAGGAATTTGTCGAAATGGCAATCGAAAAGCGCGAAAAAAAATACGACCTCATCATGCTCGATATTTTCATGGACGAGATGGACGGATTCACGGTGCTCGAACTTCTGAAGAAAAGCAAGATTGACACGCCTGTGATAATCTACTCGCAGGCATTCAAGCGCGAGATGATTGTGAAGGCACTCTCCCTCGGCGCAAGAAGCTATCTTCTGAAACCGCAAAAAGCGGAGGCAATAATACAGAAAGCAATGGAAGTCCTGAATGCTGAAAAGAAATAACGACGTGACGGAAGCGAGCCGTTTCCTCGCAAGCACACTGCACGAAATCAGAACGCCGATTCAGACAATAATCGGAACTGTGGAGCTGATTTCAGAGACGCATCTTGACAAAGAGCAGACCGAATATGTGAGACAGATTCAGTTCAGCGCGGAAGTCCTGCTCGACCTCGCGAACAATATCCTCGACTTCACAAAAATACGCTCGAACGAATTCAAACTGGAGTCGATACCGTTCGACATCGCGCAGGTGACGGAGCAGGTAATCGACCTCATATCGATAGAATCGTTCAACAAGGGCGTGGAAGTCGTCGTGGACATCGCGCCGGACATTCCGTCACTCGTAACTGGCGACCCGGTGCGCGTGCAGCAGATAATGCTCAATCTTCTGAAGAACGCGGTCAAATTCACGAACGAAGGCTACATACACGCGGAGCTTTCGTACACGGACGACAAAAAAATCAAATTCCAGCTTACGGACAGCGGAATCGGAATCCCGGAAGACAAGCAGAAAAAACTTTTCACGGATTATTTTCAGGCGGACATCTCGACATACAGGAAATACGGCGGAACGGGACTCGGACTTTCAATCTGCAAGAATCTCGTGCAGGTGATGAAAGGCGAAATCGGCGTGAAATCGAACCCGTACGGCGGAACGGTATTCTACTTCACGCTCCCCCTGCCTGCCGCAATCGACTCGAAGATTTTCGACCTCAGCGACGAAGACAAAAACGCGGGAAAAATCGAAGGCGACCAGAAAATTCTCATCGTTGACGAAAGCGTACTCGCGGCTGGCAGCATGAAGAAAAAATTCGGCGAATTCGGCATAACGAAAGTCGATTCCGCCCTTCTGGAAGGCGACGCGATTAAGATGATAAAATTCGCTCAGAAAATCGGCGAGCCGTACACGGCAGTTTTCATCAATCTTGTGCTTTCAAGAATGGACGGCTGGCATCTCGCATCGGAAATCAAAAACGACAAATCGATAGAAAAGAATTTCAAGATGTATCTTCTCGTCCCGGAAGGTCAGATGCGGCGCGAAGCGAAGATGAAGCTGCTCGACTGGTTCAGCGGCTACATCTACAAGCCGGTCAAGCGGCAGAACCTTTTGGACACGATGAGGGAAGCGAGCAGGAAACATGAAATCGACGCAAATTCGGGCGAAATCGACATCACGCCGCCGATTGAAATTCCGAACGAACCGAATTCAATGCAGATTCAGGACGACTCAAAGCTCGCGGCAGGGCTGAAAATCCTCGTCGCGGAAGACCATCCGGTAAACAGGAAGCTCATAGAGACGGTGCTCACGAAATTCGGCGCGGAAGTCTATCTTGCGGAGGACGGAGAAGAAGCCGTCACGATGATTCAGAAAGAAAGCGACATTTCGATGATTTTCATGGACATCTTCATGCCGAAAAAGAGCGGCGTGGAGGCTACGGAAGAGCTTCGCAGGCACGACTACAACGGAATCATCGTGGCATGCACGGCTAACAACGACTCGAACGACTTTGCGGACTACATGAAAATCGGCATAAACGACATCCTCGTAAAGCCGTTCAAGAGGCAGGCAGTAAAATCAATCCTCGAAAAATGGAACAGCGTGATGCAGATTTCCGGCACGAACACAAAGGAAATAATCGAGACGCTGAACCCGGTAAAATCGAGCGGGCCGGAGGACATTTGGGATTACAAGGAATTTCTCTCTTCTGTTGATGACGACAGGGAATTCGCAAAAAAGCTAATCGGGGATTTCATCGCGCAGAGCGAAAGAATAATCTGCGAAATAGAAACGAATTTGAACACATTGCTCGAAGCGGACGTAATCCACAAGCTCGCGCACACGATAAAAGGAAGTTCGGGCGCGATTTATGCGAACGCGCTGTTCAAGGCCGCGAAGAACCTTGACGAAGAGGCAAAGAAAGCCGGCTCAATCGAACTTGCAGCAAAGCTGAACCCAAACGAGCTGAAAGAAGAATTCGAAAAGTTCAGGAAATATTCGGCGGAAGCAATCGCCACATTCTGAAAAAGGAAAATGCTGATTATGAAAACGAATTTCCACACCCACTCCACATTCTGCGACGGAAAGGATTCTCCCGAAGAAAACGCAATTGCGGCAGTTCAGAAAGGATTTGACACGCTCGGCTTCTCAAGCCACGCAGAGCTGCCCTTCTCCGACGACTGGCACCTGAAAGTGGAGCGATTCGGCGAATACGAAGAGGAAATCAACCGGCTCAAAGAAAAATTCAGCGGCAAACTGAACATCCGTCTTGGGTTCGAGGCGGATTTCATTCCGGGAATAACGGAGCCGACGTATGAAACTTACGGGAAATTCAAGCCGGATTTTCTAATCGGCTCGGTGCATTTCGTGTACAACGGGAAAGGCATTTTCGAGGCGGACGGCAGCGCGGAATCGATACACGACGCAATCGAAAAATTCTACGGCGGAAACGCAAAGGAAGCCGTCATAAGATATTTCGAGCAGGAACGCGAGATGATTGAACATTCCAGGACGAACGGAATGTTCCAGATAATCGGACACGCGGACTTGATAAGAAAGTCGAACAGGAAATCGAACTTGCTCGGAAAAGGAATGGATTTTTTCGACGAGAACGAAAGCTGGTACAAGGAGCAGATTCGGCTGACGGCGGACAAAATCGCAGGTGCGGGAATCGTCGCGGAAATCAACACGGGCGCAATCGCAAGGAACAACATGAAAACGCCATACCCGAGCGAAGAATTCCTCGCATTGCTCAAAGAGCGCAACGTGCCGATAACGATAAACTCGGACGCGCACAGCAAGGAGGCTCTTGACTATGCATTCGAAAAAGCAGTCGCGCTCGCAAAAAAAACCGGCTACAACGAGGCGGTAAGCGACATTATAGCCGGCAAATTGACATTCACAAAGTTCTAGCGGTTTCTTCTCTCGCTGACACTCTGGCAATTCACGCACATGAACGCGTAAGGAATCGCCTCAAGCCGTTCGAGCGGAATCTCCTTCTTGCAGACCAAGCAGTATCCGTATTTTCCCTGCTTGATTCTGTCGAGCGCATTGTTAATCATCTGAAGCTTGTTGGAATCTTTTTTTCCGAGAGACTCAAGCATTTTTCCGTCAACAACGTCGGAAGCGATGTCAGCCTCGTCGCCGGACTCGCCAGCCTCAACAATTTTCTTTGATTCAGCGTACTGATCGGCAAGGGCTTTCAAAATCTCGCTTTTCTCGGCAAGAAGTCTCTCCTGCATTTTGTCGATGAACTCTTTTTCCATTTTTTCCCCTTTTTTTTATAAAGTTCGTTAAAATTGTGTCTTGTTGACAATTTCAATGATAAATTCATAATAATATAAATATAAATTCTCAAAAAGACAACTTTTTTTTATTTTGAGTTTTGGAGGAATCGTGGCTAAAGAGGCAGCAATCGAGGTCGAAGGAATAGTGAAAGAGGCATTGCCGAACACTACATTCAAGGTTGAGTTGAAGAATGGCGGACACGTCATTCTTGCACATTTGTCAGGAAAAATGAGAAAGCATTTCATCAGAATCGTTCCTGGTGACAGCGTGAAAGTAGAGCTTTCACCGTACGATTTGAACAGAGGAAGAATCATTTTCCGCGAAAGATAGTCAGACAAAAAGCTGCAAGCTATCAAAAAGCCCGGACACGCTGAAAAGCATCCGGGCTTTTTTGTTGGAAACAAGTGTAAGTTTGATTAACGACACGGGCACATTCGCAACTGGCAAGCCGAGTTCGTCCGCCAGTGAAGGTACGAGCATCAGCTCGTGCCGTGACCGCTTGCTTCCACTGCACAAAGACTAGAACGACAACCGCACCCCGGCAAGCTAAGAAATCAGCTTTTCAATTGAGCGGAACACGCCGCGGAAGCCTTTTACAAGGAGATAGCCGCAGAAAATCGGACCAATCGGAAAAATGTGGAACGAAAATCTGAATGTCAGAATACCGAAAAATACCATGATGCCGCTTTTCACGAGCTCACCGATGTAATCTTCTTTTGTTTTCGGGGAATATGAATATGAACGACCGAAATCGTAATGGAACTGGCGGCCGCTGTACTGACCGTAATTTCTGTTGTCGCCGTTCCTGTTGAAATTGCTGTTCATCCATTGCCAGAGCGGGTCGTCGTCCATGTTGGCATTCTGCGTGTACGAATAGTTCTTGTAGCCGCCGCCGTATGTGCTGTTCCCGCTTGCGCCGTATTCGTTGTATTCACGGCGTTTTTTCTCGTCGCCAAGAATCTCGTATGCGGCGGAAATCTCCTTGAATTTTTCCTCCGCGCTCTTGTCGTTTGGATTTCTGTCAGGATGATATTTCATGGCGAGTTTTCTGTATGCTGATTTTATTTCGTCCGCAGTCGCATTTCTGGAAACGCCCAATGTCTCATAATGGTCTTTCATAGCAAATTCTCCAACATTTAGTATTTGCCGAAACTAGTTCAGCATGACAGTTATTTTTGTTCAATATTTTAGAAATATAAACAGAAAACAAGACAACGTGCATCAATAAAAATCGGTTATTTGATTATGACCCACGTTGCGCCCGTGCCGCCGAGTGCCCTGTCGGGGTGGCCGCTTGTGCCGAGGTTCTTGTTCTGCTCGATGAATGTGCGAACCATCGGGCCGAGAACTGGGTCTGAGCCGTGCGTGTGGTTGCCTTTTCCGTGGACTATGAGGATTTTCTTCAGACCGCGGCGGATGCTGTCGGCAACGAATCCTTCAAGGCGAGTCCATGCTTCGTCACGAGTAAGACCGTGCAGGTCGATTCTGGCTTCCGGAGCCATCGTCCGAAGATATTCGCGGTTCTCCATCTTTGACTTTTCGGCGAATTCGGCAGCCTCGGCATCTTTGTCAACGGTGCCGTAACGCCTAAGCCAAAGCTCCATCGGGTTGATTCTCTTTTTTGAATCCTCTTCCATTATCTGCTCGAATGTTTTTCTTTCGGCTGCGGCAAGTTTCTCTTCCTGAGTCGGCGCATTCGGCTTTTTCCTTGAAACCTGCTGGCTCGCTTTTTTCGCCTTCTCTTTTTTTGCCTGCTCGCTCTGCTGAACGTCCCATGCGTCAAGTATGCTTCCAAAATCCATTTCAAAACCCCCGAAAATTCAAAATTCAATTCAAAATTCAATAAATAAGAAGAAGCGTATTTTTTTTCGTCCATCCGCTTGTTTCTGAACATTCAATATAAACCCATTCGCCCATGTCTTCTACGATTTTGACTCGAAGTCCTTTCGGAATGGATTTCGTTCCGTTCGAGATTGCGCTCGTCTCTGGCACGCTGAAAATTTCCCCGCCGAGAGACACCGCGAACTGCTGGCTGACAATAAGATTCTGGCGGACGGAAAAAACAAGCGCGACGACGAAAAGAATCGCGAACGTGACGGAGAATTTGATTTTTTTCAGAACTCCCGTGACGATGTGCAGGACAATCGAAACGATAGCGAGAGAGGAAATCAGAATGAAAAGTTTCGTGCTCGGCTCGTCCTCGGTGTCTTTAAGGCCGTGTTTCTCCTCGAATTTCTTGCGCTCCTCAAAATCGCTGAACAAGAACACGCGCCTGCGCTCAAGGATTCGCATCTGCTGCAACGTCTCAAGGTCGCTTTCTGTCCATTCTGCAAATTCCGCGCTCTCATCTATAAGCGGGGTCGAATCGAATGCGCCGTCAAAAAGATGCGCACCTCGGCCCGACTTTTTATTTTCGATAGATGAATCCGCATCGAGAACCGTGACCACATTAGGCAAATCCGAAAGCGAAATGCGGACCCGGCTTCCGTTGTATGCGATTGCGTCCACGCTGATGTCGGGAAGGCGAACGTCTCCTGTCACGAGCGGCTGGAAATCGAATACGGCAATTTTTATCTTCTCCGGTGAAAATTCAGTTTTCCTGTTTTTGTCCTTGCAAAAATCGTCGCGGAAACGCTCCGTCAGAATCGCGTCCTTGTGAAGGTTCGCGGAAAAATTCACGATTTGCGTGCAGTACTGGATGAAAATTTCGAGAGTGACTTTTTCTCCGAGATGGATTTTTCTGTTCGGTGACATCGAGACTGAGAATTTCGGGGAGACGAGCGAAGGATTTTCGTAGACATCGACTTTTTCGAACGGAATTTCGACAGTGCGTTTGCCGATTTTTGCGACGATCGGCGGAAGCTTTATTTCGCCGGCATCGGAAAACGAGAACCACAATCGGACAATCGCTGTCGTGTCTCCAGACAAATCGGTGGATGCGGATTTCGTCGAGGAAATGTAATGAACGCCAAGCGGAAGCTCAGGAATGTCGAACGAAAAATCAGAAAGCTTTGTGTGAGGGATTTCCAGGACGAACTGGATTTCAGACTGCGTGAAGACTGTTTCGTCCTCGCATTTTATGACGAGCAAAGCCGCATCGCTTCTTGAAATCGGGAAAATCTGGAAAACGAAAGAAAAAAGCAGAAAGAAAAATGACGTGATTTTTTTCATGGAAATTTTTTTTATTGAAAATCCGCAATCAGTAATCGAGCTCATTCTTCTTTTCCTCCTCTTTCGAATCCATTTTCTTCCATTGATTCTGCTCATTTTCGCGTATCAGCTTGAAAAGCGCGGCAGTTTTTGGGTCAACGTGCGAGTCCATCGATTCGACCACGCTCTTCATCTCGGTCGCGCCCGATTTCTTTTTCGCCATCGAAAGACGCTGCTCGCAAAGCTCAAGATTGATTTTCGCGTCGAGATTTTCAGGCGAAGCGAGAATCGCGTCTTTGAAAAGCGCGCTTGCCTTTGAAAAATCGCCTTTGCGGACGAAAATCACGCCCTCGTTGTAAAAGACCGCGCTCGCAAGGTTCTTGTCCTTGTATTCGTCGCCGTTTTTCTCGGGCACAATCTGCGAAAGCTTTTCGAGCGCGACATCGTATTCCTCAAGCGAAATGTACGTCGAGGCAAGTCCGAACATCGCATAGTCGCGGACGGAAGCGTCGGGCGAATCGTTCAGGACAGAGACGAAATCGACAATTGCGGAACGGTACTTCGCGTTTTTGTAGTCGATGCTGCCTTTCAGAACCTGCGTGCGCGGAGAGGAACATGACACAAAAGTGAAAACGAGCGAAACCGAAACGAACGAAACCATCCGGGAAAACCTTGCGCGCAAAGATGCAAGGTCGATTTCGCTTATGATGAACGAAAGCACGAAGAAAATCAGCGAGAAGACGATGAAAAAATCATGGCGGCTCACGGTGCGGATTTCATACGAAAAGCTCTCGCTCGTCCTGTCAATCTGGTTCAAAAGAGAGACTGCCGAGCCGTGCGAAGAAGACCGGACATAACGGATGAAATCCGATTTAGGGAAAAGCTTTCGGACATTTTTGTTCACGTTGTCCGCAAGGTTTTTCATCTTGTTTTCCATTAGAAATGTCCTGACAGGCGTTTTTCCGTCGCCTGAAAGAACTTCAACTCCGTCCTCGCTTCCGAATCCGACAATCGTCACGGGAATCTGAAAACGCCCCGCAGCGGAAAGTGCCGAATGAAGAGAATCGTCCGTCTCGTCTCCGTCCGTGAACACGAAAATCATGTTCGACTGCGAAGAATTCTGCGGAAACGACGAGACCGCGCATTCAATTCCCTTTCCGAGAGAACTTCCCGAAGCCGTCATAAGAGACGGAGAAAGCGCATCGACAAGGGAGAGAATCGGGGTCAAATCTTCCGTGAGAGGAACTGCAAGAATCCCGTCGCCCTTGCACAAAACAGCAGACACGGAAGTTCCGTCCATCAAAGAAAGAAGGTCGCGCACGTAGATTTTCACCGCATCGAGCCTCGTAAACCGACCGTCGTCAACGTCCAATGCGTTCATGCTGTAGGAAATGTCGAAGACGAAACTGACTGCGCAGCCGCTTTTCTGAACAGGATACTGCCTCGTTCCCCACGAAATGCCTGAAACTGCAAGGACTGCGGAAACCCACGCAAGGCAGCGCAAAAAGGTGCGGAGAAAAAATGAACGGCGCAACCGAGAAAAATCAGTCCGTGAAGACGAAATCAGGCTTGAGAGCGATTTTTCGAGCCGCCTGAATTTGTACGCCATCAAAAGCGCGACAGGAACAACAGGAATTGCAAGAAGAAGAAGCTGAGGTCGTGCAATAGAAAAGAAAGAAAAAAGCGAATTCATAAAATCTCCGAAAGACAGACTCGTTTGAGAATCCACGCAGAAACGAACATTGCGGCGGCGGCAATCAGGAATTTATAGTAAAGATATTCATCGATTGTCTTCAGCCTGAACGACTGAACGACATTTTCGCGGTTCGAAACGAAAGATATAGCCTCGGAAAGAGACGACAAAGTTTCGACCGAGAAATATTTTCCGCCCGAGATGAACGCGATTTTTTCGAGCGAAGCTGAATCGAAGCCGGATTCGTAATATCCGCTACGGACTTTTCCAGTGTTCGGGTCAACGTATTCGATTGTGAAAGTTCCGCGAGTTCCCACTCCCAAAACGTAGAGCGTTATTCCGTTGTCGTATGCAAGGCGTGCGGCAGTCTCTGGGTGGACGGAGCCTGCATTGTTCTCGCCGTCAGTTATCAGAATCACGCATTTTTTCGGTGCGCGAGTGGCGGCAAGATGATAGACGGCAGAGCAAAGCCCGATTCCGATTGCGGAGCCTTCGCCGAGAACGCCCACTTTCACGGAGTCGAGCCGCTCAAGGAAATTCTTTTTGTCATTCGTGAGCGGAACGACGTATGCGGATTCGCTTGCCATCGCGATGAGGGAGAATGTCTGCCCTTCCGAGGACTCCACAATCGACTTTATGCTGAGTTTTGCGGCATCGAGCCTTGTTATCGGCGAATTCATGTATGACAAATCTTTTGCGGCCATCGAAGGGCTCGTGTCCAAAAGAAAAAGGATTTCAGTTCCTTTCGAAGTGAAAACTTTCTCGCGGCGGCGCATCACGGGGTTCGCGCACGCAAAGACGAGGGCGACGAACGCAAGGAGAATGAGCGCGTTCGACAAAAACGAGACGAAAAGAAAGAGCTTCCTGTTCCAGCCTTTAAGCGCGAACGTCTTTCCGTTCCAGTCGGAAAGAGTCAGCGGAAATGACATTCTGGAAAAGATTCCGATTTTCCTGAACAAAAAAAGAAGCGGAATCAGAAGCAGAAAAAGAAACGAAGACGGATTCTGAAAAATCAAAGCGCACCTCCATTCAATTCTTCCATAGGCTGCGACTTCACGGAAGCTCTCGAAACTTCCCTTCCGAGCGCGATTATCGTGAAAACCACCTCGTCAACAAGATTTTTGCGCTCGTCGATTTCCGCATTTTTGACAAAAGAAGAGTCGGATTTTCCGTGCGCAAAGCGGATGTAGTCCGTTCTGGCAAAAATATCGACAAAACGCTCGAATTCGACAGGAACATCGTCAAGAAATATCTTTGCGAATTTCCGCGACAAATCGTTTGTGGTCGCGCATGACAAATCCTCTTTGAAATGCGAGCAGAGGAATTTTCGGAGAATCTTCTGGAATTCGGCGGCAAATTCCCTGTCGTCAAAAGAAGGCGACTTTTTCAGGAGCTTACGCAAATGCCTGACAGCGATGCGTGAATTGCGCTTCATCGTTGCGGCAAGCAGGACGCGGGAGAAAAAATCGGAAATTGCGGGAACGTGCATGAAGAAAAAGACGAGCAGGAAAACCGCGACGACGAGAGAGACTGAAAGCAAGATGATTAAGAATTTCGTTCCGGGAAGGAGAATCGGGGACGCGTGGCGGAGAAAAGAGACGACATCGTTTTTCTCGGCAATCGACCCGACTTCGAAAGGTTCAAGGTCAATCCAGAAAACGCCCCTCGACTCCGCGAATTTTTCTTCCGGAAGGGAAAGATAAATCAGAGAAACCAAATCAAACGGCTGAAAATCGATTGTGCCGGTTTTCCACACGACAGCGTTGATTAGAAGAGTGTATTCAGTGCCCGTTCTTGTAATCGAGGCGTTCTTCACGAAGCATTTGTCCGAAAGCTTGTTGAAACCTGAAAAATCCGAAGTCAGCTTGAGCGTGGAAAAATCAGATTCAGAATCGAAATCGTCAAACAGAAGATTTATCTCTGTCCTGAACGTGTATGAAATTTCCACGTCGTCGCCGACGTAGATGTTCTTCGGAAACACGAACTGAGTTCCGCCCTCGACAGCATTCAGCAGAAAAGAAAACTGAAGAAAGATGAATATGAGAAAAGTTTTTTTCATAGAAATCAATGTCGTTTCCTCGAAGCAAAAAAATTCGTCAGGACGAGAACAGCATCCTCGTTCGTCAAAATCGGAAGCGGAAAAACATTGTGCTTCACGCAAAAGTCATTCCACGCGCCGACGTTTTTCCTGTTCTCCTCGAACCATTCCTCCGCAAAACGAGAAGAGCTTGTCGGAAGAAGCATCGTCTTGTGTGTCTCGTAATCCGAGAACGGCAAAGTGCCGATTTTCGGAAGCTCGGAATCGCTCGGGTCGTTGATGCGGATTGCGACGACATCGTGTTTCTGCGCAAGAAAAGCAAGTTCGCTTTTGTAATCCGCAGTCCTGAAATCGGAAATGACGAACACGAGAGAACGCCGCTTGAGCATGACGGCTCCGGCTTTTATCGCGGACGCAAGAACTGAGCCGCCGACCGACGAAGAGAAATCGAGACTGTCGAGCTTTGACAAAATCATCATTGCGTTTTCGCGGCCGGCTTTCGGCTGGCATGAAAAGCGAATCTCGCTGTCGAAAAAAATCGCGCCGGACGCACCGAGATTGTTCAGCGCGGCAAGAATCAGCAATGCGGCGACATCGCAGGCGGTGCGAATCTTCGACTTCCCGTTCGAACCTGAGAGCATGGAAAGCGAGCAGTCGAGAATGCAGAAAACGTTCAGTTCCTTGTCCTCTTCGTACTGCTTGATGAAAGCGCGTCCCATTCTCGCTGTGACGTTCCAGTCGATTGAGCGCACATTGTCGCCGAGCATATATTCCCGCACGTCGCTGAATTCGATTCCCTGCCCGCTGTTTATCGAACGGAAATTTCCCGAGCGCATATTTTCCGAAAGCACGACCGACGCGATTTTCAGTTTTGAGGCGCGACCGGCAAGGTTCTTCTCAAAAATCTCAGACATTTTTCATCGCCTCATGGAACAGGCATCAAATCAAGGATTTTTTCGATAAGCTCGTCGGAAGAAACAGAATCTGCGGCAGCCTCATACGACAGGACGATTCTGTGGCGGAGAACAGGAACGGCGCACTTTTTCACGTCGTCTGGAAGGACGAATGAGCGGCCGTCGAAAAGAGCCTGAACTTTTGCGCACTGAAGCATCGCAATTCCGGCACGAGGAGACGCACCGAACGAGATGTATTTTGAAATTTCACCCTGCTTTTTCTGGATTTTCTTGTCAGGGCGTGTCGCGTTCACAATCGAGACGATGTATTCGATTATTTTGTCGTCGCACTGGACAGATTCCGCGAGTTTTCTTATCGCGATGATTTTTTCGCTGTCGAGGATTTTTCGAAGCGGAATGTCGGAAGCTTTTCCGTTCGTTTTTACGATGCGAACTTCATCTTCCGGGCTAGGATATGAGACTTTTATTTTGATGAGGAACCTGTCTAGCTCGGCTTCCGGAAGCTCATAAGTTCCTTCCTGCTCAATCGGATTTTCAGTTGCGAGAACCATGAACGGAGATGGAAGCGCGAATGTGTCCTCGCCGATTGTCACCTGCTTTTCCGCCATCGCCTCAAGGAGCGCGGACTGCACTTTTGCAGGCGACCTGTTGATTTCGTCTGCGAGGACGATATTCGTGAAGACAGGTCCTTTCCGAACAGAGAATTTCCCGGAATTCTGCTCGTAAATCAGGGTTCCCGAGACATCGGCAGGAAGCAAGTCCGGCGTAAACTGAATTCTCTTGAAGTCAAGGCCGGAAATATCCGCAAAGGACTTTATCGCAAGCGTCTTCGCAAGTCCCGGCACGCCTTCGAGAAGGATATGCCCGCCCGAAAAAGCGGCCATCAGTATTCCGTCAACAACTTCATTCTGTGACACCAACCTCTTTGAAAGTTCAGCCCTGCACAAATCGATAAGATTCCTGCACGCAGTGAACTTGCCCTCATCAACATCGCTATTCATCTAATCTCCTGCCGTCCGCCAATACGGAACAAAAATCGTTATTCCTCAATAATTGAACATTATTATTCAAAAATGTAAACTAAATTTACCATGTTAAATACCTTATCTCAAGAATTGAACAACGTTCTCGCCGGAACTACGGCGGGTTCACTTTTGTCGGATCTCGGAACAAGAATTTACTTTCCGAAAGGAATCATCGCACAGAGCGCAGAAGCAAAAAAGCTCGGAAAAACAGCAAATGCGACGATAGGAACCGCGCTGCAGAATGGCAAACCGATAATCTTGGATTCGGTACACAAATTTGCGCCAGAACTGTCGGCAGCAGAGCTTGTCTCATACGCACCGACCGCAGGAAACCCGGATTTGAGGGCAAAATGGAAGGAAAAGCTTTTCGTGAAAAACCCGGGACTCAAAGGAAAAAACATCTCGCTTCCTGTCGTTGTTCCAGGGCTCACGGCCGGAATTTCATTTCTTTCGGATTTGTTCGTTGACGAAAAGCACCCGCTCCTTGCGGCAAACCCAAGCTGGGACAATTACGCGCTCATCGTCGAGACAAGAAGAAATTCGGAACTCAGGCAGTTCAACATGTTCAAGGACGGAGGATTTGACATCGATTCGTTCAAAAATGCGCTTTCAAAAGAGGCAAAGTCCTCTGGCTCAGTCCGCGTAATCCTGAACTTTCCGCAGAACCCGTCTGGATATTCACCTACAAACGACGAAGCAAAGAAAATAATCGAAGCCGTGAAAGCTGAAGCAGAGAAAGGCACGAAAATCATCGTCTGGAACGATGACGCATATTTCGGATTGAACTACGAGGACGACATTTATCCGCAGTCGCTTTTCGCGGAGCTATGCGACATCCACGAGAACGTTCTTGCAGTCAAAATCGACGGACCTACAAAAGAAGATTTCGCATGGGGATTCAGAAACGGATTCATCACATTCGGCGGCAAGGGCATGACGGAAGCTCATTATGACGCGCTCGTAAAGAAGCTCATGGGTCTCATCCGCTCTTCTGTCAGCTGCTCGACGACTCCTTCGCAGAGCATGATGCTCCGCGCGCTCAACGAGCCGAAAATCAACGAGGAGAAAGAATCTTACAAAAAGGTTCTCGAAGGCAGATACAAAATCGTCAGGAAATTCGTTGACACGCACAAATCTGCAAAACTCACCCCGCTTCCGTTCAACTCTGGATATTTCATGAGCTTCGCGCTCAACGGAATCAATGCGGAGGAGCTTCGCGTCAAGTTGCTGAACGAAAAAGGAATCGGAACAATCGCAATCGCCCCGAATACGCTGCGTGTCGCATTCAGCTCGCTCGACGAAGACAAAATCGACATCGTGTATTCTGCGATTTACGAGATGGCAGAGCAGTTCTAAGATACAATTGATTTTCTAAAAAAATTCAGAACAAGTCACAAAAGAAATCCGCAGGGTTCATCTTGCGGATTTTTTTTGTAAAAGCGAAAATTGCAAGACAACGAAAAATTGAGAAAAGGAAATTCAAAAAGACAAATGAAACGATTTTTTTTCATCCTGATTGCAACCCTTTCGTTCTGCCTGATTTCGTGCGGGGAAAAACGGAAGACAATCACAGTGTGGACGGACAGAGCTGAGATGGCCTCGTATCTTGAGCTTTTCAACGTGGAAATGAATGACGTGAAGGCTGTCATCGTCTACAAAGAGCAGCTTGCGACTTCTCTTCCGCCAATGAAGGACGAGCCGCGGCCGGACGTTATAATCGGCTCGCTTTTGCAAAATTCAAAGACAAAGAAGAATTTCATCTCGCTTGAATCGATGCTCGGAGAAAAAAACAAAAAGGGCGAAATCGGAAAGAACAAAATCGACAAGGAGAATTTCTACAACTCGCTTCTCGACTACGGAAAAATCGAGGGAAAGCAGTACCTTCTGCCTGTCAGCTTCAACCTTCCGATTATGATTTTCTCGAACGAGAACAAAAAATACATCTCCGACAAATACACAATCGAGATGGACGAAATCAAGGAAATCGCTGCAGAGTACAACGCGAAAAATTCGACAGGGATTTACACGAGGATGGGATTCGCGCCTTCGTGGAATGCGAATTTCATCTACTCGGCAGTAAAAATGAACGGAGCCGACTTCCGCGAGGGAGAGAACACGATTGTCTGGAACGACAGCGCACTCGACATGATGATTGAGTACATGAAGGACTGGACGAGCGAGACGAATTCATCGACTGCGGCGGAACAGGATTTCTCGTTCAAATATCTCTACACGCCAAGCTACAAGCAGATTTCTTCTGGAAGATGCCTGTTCTCGTATTCGACGACGGACGAATTCTTTTCGCTCGCACCGGAGCAGATTGAGAGAAGCGACTTCCGCTGGCTCACAAGGGAAGGCATGATTTTTGCGGAGGACGACATCACGACGGTCGGCATTTACAAGCACGCAAAGAACAAATCGCTCGCAAAGAATTTCATCCGATGGTTCCTTACGAGCGACAACCAGAAAAGATTATTGGACAGAAGCGAAACGATGAATCTCGGGACGAAAACATTCGGAATCTGCCACGGATTCTCATCTCTCAAGCTCGTGAACGAAAGATACTTCCCGACATTCTACAAAAACCTGATCGGAAACCTTCCCGGCGAAAGCTCAATCCAGTCGCCGTTCGCCCTTCCTCCACGCTGGAAAAGCCTGAAGGAGCGCGTGATAATCCCGTACATCACGGAAGCGTCGATGAGCGACGTTCAGGAAAATCTGAATGTAAGCACGAACAAAAAGGACATCCAGACGATAGAAGAGAGACTGAAAAACTGGTCGAAGCAATTCAACTAGCGATATTCTGATTTTCACACGCTGCTGATAATCCTAAAAACTTTCTTTCAAATACCGATACTGAATTTAGTGGGGCATTTCAAAGACAAGGAGGGAATATGATTACAGCAGCAGAATCTGTGAACATGAACATGAGCAGCGTTTCGTGCGAAGTGACAGCCGGCGGACAAAACAAAGTTTATGTTCCTGTAAGACCGATGAACGTCGTTTACACGCAGCTCGATCATGTTGCAGGAGTTCCTACGAGAGGAAATCAGGGAGGAGTCACTGTCTCAAAGGCGCAAATCCTAAATTCGCTTATTGACCAGCTGCTTACGATGGATGCGTTTCCAGAAATCGACTCGTCGAAGAACAAGCCGATTGACCCGAATGCAATCGACGAGATGATTGACAAATTCAAGCACCTGCTTGAGACGACAATCCAGGCGGCGCACAGGAACGGATACGGGCTTGCAGGTGTAGCACCGCAACCGGGAGTTCTTTTTTCGATTGACGCATGACGCATGAAACGGCGCATAAAAAGACGCAGACGGAAGAAACTATTTTTCCGCTGCGTCATTTTTTTTTCGCATTTTGAATTCTTCTTATGCAAACTGCCCTATTCTTCCCATTCAAATTCGGATGAAGACGCGGCACGCAATGCGTTGTCGCCTGTTGCAGATATTTTCAGCGAATATTTTTCGGAAACGGAATTTGCTTTCGCGACGAATTCCTTGTATTTCGACTCCTCGCCCAAAGATTTGTAGACTGCGGCGAGATTCACGAATGTCGAGCGGTATTTCGGGTCGATCTTTGCGGCGACATTCAGAGCCTCAATCGACTTTTCGCGCTCGCCGAGAGAGAAATAATACTTTGCGACTCTGTTCAGCTCTTTCGGATTTCTTGCTGTCGCGACATACGAATCCAAAACGCCACCGAAACAGTCTTTCATAAGATTTGAGGAAGCGGAATTCATATCAGCAGAAACTTTTTTCCTGGAAGAGACATTCGCTTTTTTCGAAGCGACATTCACAGGCGGATATTCAACTTTCGCATATTCAAGGACAGAGAATTCCTCGATTTTGCATTCCCCGCTCAGCTTGTCCGATATTTCCCCGCTCGCGATTTCCCACGACTTGTAAAACCCATCTCCCAAAGAAGTCGCCTCCACGGGAATCCAAAGATTGTTCTTTTTTTCGTCAGGGCAGAAATCTTTCGGAATGAAGCGGAGTTTTGTGGAAGACTCGACCGCCTCAAGCGCGCCTCCCCTTTTCAAGCCGGAATCGAACGCGACGAAAATGTGAGCAGGCGTTGTGACGACCGCGCATGAAACTCCCGCGGACTCAAGAACGGAACACAAAAGCGTCGTCATGTCGTCGCAGTCGCCGCCCTTTTTCGAAAGCGTCTCGAACGGAAAGCGCACAGTGTCTATCGCGTACTTGTTGCCAATCTGGTCTTTCGCAGGAGTCACAGGGTCGGAAATGTAATTTAGCGGAATCGAGCCGAGCGCGTTCGCAACCTGCATTGCCTTTTTCACCTGCAAAGAAATCGCAGGAGAATCGTCGTCCTTCACGTTGTCGAAAACGAAAGACGATACATTTTCATCGTTCGGAAGCACGAAGCACGAAATCATGTCCAGGTCGCCCCAATCCATCGCGGATTTCTTGTAAATCGTCACAGGCCTGTTCAACGAAAGAGTGTTTTTCTTTCCGTCCTCCTCATAGCTCACCGTGAACTGCATCTGCACGCTCGTGTCCTCCGAAACGGAAAGCGCGGACGCGTTTATCTGCGAAAAAAGCATTATCGGGACGGCAGAAGCATTCGGTTTCAGCTCCGCAATAACCTCGCTCTCGGACGGAAAATCCATGTACTTCCTCACAAACGAATTTACTTTGACATTCTTGAGCGTTTTGTTCGTCGGGTTCGAAACATAAAGAACACCGTTCGGCTTTTTCGCATACATATTGAGCTTTGCAGGAAAAATCGGAGCGATTTCGACAGCATCGACATGAAGCGAAGGCATTTTTGACGACACCGCATTCTCAGGACTGAAAGTGTTCTTCAGTTCCGCATACATCGACGCGATTTCCTCGTCGTTCGGAGAAAGTTTTTTGAGACGCTCAATCGTCTTCATCGCATCCTGATATTTTTCGCGCGCAGTCTCCGCGCCGTACTCGTCGTAAAGTGCGAACGCAGCGTCGGAAAGCTCTTTCGCATCCGACTTTTCGAGCGCGATTTGTGCCTGAAGCTTTTTCTCCGCCGCTTTTGCGTTTCCGGGCGACTTTTTAAGGTACGCGCAATATTTTTCGAACGCGAGCCATTTTCCTCCGGCAGCGTCGTAGCTCTCCGCGATTTTTAGGACGTTTTCGTAAGACGACGGATTTTTCATAAGGTTCAAGTTGCATTCCGCGATAGTTTTCATGAAAGGCGGAAGATTTTCGGAAGAATCCGCAAGTCGAATCAGGGAATCGAAAGAAGAATCGAAAAGATAGTAGATTCCGCCTCTGATGTCCTGAATTTCCGCATTCGAATTCTCTTTCGGAAGCTCCAGACTCCAGACAACGCGCCCAAGAGAATCGCATTTTCGCAAAAACGTCTTTTTGTTCTCGTCAGTGACTTTCACAATAAAAGAAGAATCTTCGAACGCGTACTGGAAAGTCCCGTTGTTTTCTCCGCGCAAAATGTAGACTTTCTCAAGATTTCCTTCCGGCGAATAGACCATGACGTAGTTTGCATTCGGAATGTCGATTCTCTTCCACATTTTTCCGTCAGCGGCAACGAAAAGATAATAATTGTGAATCGAATCTTTTGTGTAAACGACGGAAGCCGAGTCTTTTTTGGGAAAAACGACTTCCTTGTTCATGAAATTTATGATGAACGGCTCACCGTTCTTTCCGAAGCGGATGTGATTCATGCTCGAAAGCTCGTGACCGCACTCAAAAGAAGAAACTTCGTCATTGTCGTCAAAAACGTACATATCGCGGCTTTCAGGCGTTCCGTAGAAAATTCTGTTTCCGTCATACCCGACTTTCCAGAAACTTCTGATTGCGTTTCTTTTGCTGTCGCTTTTTCCGTCGTCGATTTTCGCGGACAAATCGGAAATCAGATTTCCGTTCGCGTCAAAATGCCTGAGCGTTTTTCCTTCCGCAAACACGAACGTGCCGTCATCTTTTCCCACAACGCAGTTCTGGATTTTCGCGCGACGCTCCTCTGCCGGAAGTTTTTTCCCGAAAATTTCGCTCGGCACAAACGAATCTACGAACAATGGCGGCTCAGATTTTTTCGCGGAAGAATCAAGGCAGCTTCTTGCAACGCCTACAAAAAATTTCGCGGCGAACGAAGCTGATTCAGATTTGTCGTCAGCCGAATAATAAACATAAGTATCGCGCTTTTCGTTTTTGTTATACATAACGGAAACCGCAAGCTCAGTCTGATCCTCGTAACCTTCTTCGATGCGGTAATCGAGAAACGGAAATTTTTCGGAGTCGGAAGTCTCAACAACATTCACGCCGAATTTTTCGCACTCGGCTTTCATTTCTGACACCGCATTGTTGTAAAAATCAAGCTGGGATTTCGCCCAATCGTCATAATCATCATCAAAATCGGAAAACTGCTTCGACTTGTCCTCGACGTAAAAATCAAGCGGAAAAGCAGCTGCAAAAATAAAACTGAAAAATAGGAACGAAAATATTTTTTTAATGAACTTTTTGTCTTTCATATTTTCAATAGTAAACCATTATCCGTGAAAGTGAAATTGACACAATTTTAGTTTTATATCAAACTATTTTTATAGTGAACGCCACAGAGAATGGGTGTAAACTAATTTTAAGGAAGAAAACTGAATTGCAGGAGGAAACGGAATGTTCACAGGAATTGTCGAAGGAATCGGCAGAATCGAAGGAATCGAGCGCGGCGGAAAATCACTTTCGCTTTCCGTGCATTGCCCTTTCGCGGCCGAACTGGAAAACGGCGAAAGCGTCGCAGTCAACGGAACCTGCCTCACCGTCACGGAAAAATCAGACTCGGTTTTTCATGCCGACGTTACGCCCGAAACTTTCCGAAGAACATCTCTTTCGGAACTGAGCGTCGGAAGCAGCGTCAACCTTGAGCGAGCGATGAAAGCAGACGGAAGATTCGGCGGACACATCGTCTCAGGGCACATCGACGGAACAGGACGTTTTGTCGGAGCGCAGAACGAAGAGAATGCCGTGAACGTCACAATCAGCGCGGACAAGTCGCTCGGAAGATACATCATCGAAAAAGGCTCAGTCTGCATCGACGGAATTTCGCTTACGGTCGCGTCAGTCTCGTATTCCGAAAACGTCGTCTTCACTGTGGCAGTCATTCCGCACACCTGGAAAAACACGACGCTTTCGACGAAAAGCACAGGCTCGCTCGTCAACATCGAATGCGACGTCGTAGGCAAATACATCGAGCATTTCGTCACAGGCAGCGAAACCAACGACAGCACGGAAGAAGATTCGGCAGCACTAGCAGAAATGATGTCGAATTTCACAAGCTTCCACTGATTTTTTATTTTTGTATTCGTAATGGAGAATTTTTATGGAAAACATGGAAAACGTTTTTGACACGATAGAAGAAGCCCTCGCCGATTTGCGTGCAGGAAAGCTGATTATGGTTACCGACGACGAGAACAGGGAAAACGAAGGAGATTTGATTTGCGCGGCACGCTTTGCAACGCCGGAGAACGTCAACTTCATGGCGGCGAACGCGAAAGGACTGATTTGTATGCCGATAAGCAAGGAAATCGCGCGGAAACTTGAACTTGACCCGATGGTGTCGAACAACACCGACAACCACGAAACAGCATTCACAGTCTCAATCGACCACATCGAGACTTCGACAGGAATAAGCGCGTTCGACCGCTCCCTCACCGCAATGAAAATCGTCGATGAATCTTCCCGTCCGAGAGATTTCAGGCGGCCTGGTCACATGTTCCCGCTGATTGCAAAAGAAGGCGGCGTTTTCGTCAGGACCGGCCACACGGAGGCGACAGTCGATTTCTGCCGTCTTGCAGGTCTTGAAGAAGCCGGACTCTGCTGCGAAATCATGAGCGCGGACGGACACATGGCTCGCCTCCCTGAGCTTTCGAAAATGGCAAAAGAATGGAACATCAAGCTCGTCAACATCGCGCAGCTCATAAAATACAGAAAGTCGCATGAGAAAATCGTCGAGCGAGTTGCGGAGGCAAAACTTCCGACAAAGTACGGCAACTTCCGCTTGTTCGGTTTTTACGACAAGACGACGAAAGCAGAGCACGCAGCACTCGTTTTCGGCGACATCGAAAAAGACGAGTCCGTTTTGTGCCGCGTACATTCGGAATGCCTGACGGGCGACGCATTCGGCTCTCTCAAATGCGATTGCGGCGACCAGTTCGATGCTGCAATGAAGAAAATAGCGGACAACGGTTCGGGCGTTCTCGTGTACCTCAGGCAGGAAGGGCGCGGAATCGGTCTTCTGAACAAGATAAAAGCATATTCGCTTCAGGACAACGGGCTCGACACAGTTGACGCGAACCTCGCGCTCGGTCTTCCTGCGGACGCACGAGACTACAACGTCGGAATCCAGATTCTCAAAGACCTCGGAATCAGCAGAATCAAGCTGATGACGAACAACCCGGACAAAATCGGGCAGATAAACAACAAGGACGCAGGGCTTGAAATCACGGAGAGAGTCCCGCTCGCAGTCGAAACAAGGCCGCAGGACATCGAATATCTTCACACGAAGAAAATCAGGTTCGGGCACTTCCTGTGATTCATCAGCGGAATTTTCAATTTCAGCAATTTTTTCAAAACGAAAACTTTATTTTTAAGGAGATACAAAAATGAACATCATCGAAGGAAAACTTACAGACACACAAGGGATGAAAATCGGAATCGTAGCTGCAAGATTCAACGAATTCATCGTTTCAAAGCTCATTGAGGGCGCAAGGGACGCACTCCTCCGCCACGACGTGAAAGAAGAGAACATCGACCTTGCGTGGGTTCCTGGCTCGTTCGAAATTCCGCTCGCGTGCAAGCATCTTGCTGAAAGCGGGAGATACGATGCGATTATCGCGCTCGGAGCAGTAATCAGAGGCTCGACAAGCCACTACGACTACGTTTGCGCGGAAGTCTCAAAGGGAGTCGCGCAAGTCTCCCTCAACTCAGGGCTTCCTGTGATGTTCGGAATCCTCACGACCGACACAATCCAGCAGGCAATCGAACGCGCGGGAACAAAAGCCGGCAACAAGGGCTACGACTGCGCAATGGGCGCAATCGAAATGGTGAACCTCATAAAGAAGGCAAACCAGAAACTGCTTGAGAGCAAATAAAAAAATGCCGAGTTTCAAAGCAAACGCGAAACTCGGCATTTTTTTGTCAAAGGAGAATCATCTCCACGGGAAAATAAACGAGCTGAGTTTTCTTGGCCCCAGCGTCTCCTTGTCTTCTTTTATCAGGTCTTCCCACGGAACGTTGTAGCGTTTGTCGCGGTTTGACGAGAAGCCCGGCTCTTTTTCGTCCATTTCTTCAAGCCAGTCGTACTTTTTCAGGCGCAGGCGTAGGGCGTTTGTCGTCGAAAGGACAAGCCCCGCAAAGCCAGGCGCAAGCAGAAAAGTTATGCACGAGAGGGCAAGAAGAAGAATGTTGTACAAAAAGCAGCCAACTGAAAACCACGGATTGTCAAAGAAAATGATGAATGATTTTTTCAGGCACTTTACGAACCCGTTCTGCTCCTGCAAAAAATACAGCGGGATGAACCACTGCAACGCCATCACGGAAATCAGCGCGAACCAGCCGATGAAAGCGACGAGGATAAGCCCGAGAACGCTTCCAAGCCCGATATAATAGATGATTCCCATTCTGATTGCGAAGATTGCAAAAGTGAGAGCGCAGCCGAACGCGAACCCGATTTTCCAGACGTAAGTGAACGCCCTGAAAAAAGTCCCGAACGAAGGCGAATCGAAATTCGCAAGCCGAAACGCGCACGCACCTTGCGCAAAGTTCACCGTCATAAAGATTCCGCCGAACACGATAAGCCCAAGCTGGACAGCCCAAAGATTTATCGCGGCAAGGTACTTGAACGAAAGAAATCCGAGCGCAACCACCAAAATCGAAAACACGTTCATCAGGATAAGGAAAAAAAGATTGTCCCATCCGTCCGCAAAATTCTTTTTCAGGAAAAAACCAAACATCTATTTGCTCCACTCCGCAAAAAAATCAGAACAATCCGGAAATCATGCCGTCATCGTCAACGTCAATGTTCAGGGCGGCAGGAAGTTTCGGCAAGCCAGGCATCGTCATGATGTCGCCAGCAAGCGCAACGACGAATCCCGCACCAGAATAGAGCTGCACGTCGCGGACAGGGAAGATGAAATCTTTCGGCGCACCCATGAGTTTCGGGTCGTGGCTGATGGAATTCTGCGTCTTCGCGATGCAGACAGGAAGTTCCTTGTAGCCAAGCTCCTCGAATTCACGGAGCTTTTTGAGTACGGACGGAGCAAAATCAACGTCGCTCGCACGGTAAATCTGACGCGCGACAGTTTTGATTTTCTCGGAAAGAGAAATCGTGGAATCGTAAAGGTAATGGAAATTCGCCTCGCCCTTTTCGGCAGTCTCGGCAACAACAGTTGCAAGATCCTTCATTCCTTCGCCGCCCTTCTCCCAGCCTTCGCAGAGAACAGCTTTCGCGCCTTTCGCCTCGCAAAGACTCTTGAGCATTTCGATTTCCTCGTTCGTGTCCGTCACGAATTTGTTGATTGCGACAACTGACGGAACACCGAATTTCGCGATGTTCTCAAGATGGACGGCGAGATTCTCGAATCCCTTCTGCAATGCGGAAACGCTCGGAGTCGCCAAATCAGCCTTCGCCATTCCGCCGTGCATTTTTATCGCGCGGACAGTCGCGACGATTACGACAACGTCAGGAGAAATCCCTGCTGTGCGGCACTTGATGTCCATGAATTTCTCCGCGCCCAAATCAGCCGCGAAACCAGCTTCGGTCACGACGTAATCGCCGGTCGCGAGCGCGCACAAAGTAGCATTCACGGAATTCGTTCCCTGCGCGATGTTCGCGAAAGGGCCGCCGTGGACGAAAACAGGATTCTTTTCGAGAGTCTGGACGATATTCGGCTTGATTGAGTCCTTCAAGAGAGCCGCGATTGCACCAGTGCATTTGAATTCGCCGAATTTAATCGGACGCTTGTCGTAAGTCTGCGCGACCGTGATGTTGTCGATTCTCTTTTTCAAATCCGAAATTGATTTTGAGAGGCAGACGATAGCCATAAGCTCGGACGCGACGGAAATGCAGAAATGATCCTCGCGAGGCACGCCGTTCGTTTTTCCGCCAAGACCGATTGTGATGTTGCGCAACGCCCTGTCATTCAAATCAACGACTCTCTTCCATGAAATCGTCCTCGGGTCGATTCTGAGCGCGTTCGTCTGGTGGATGTGGTTGTCGATTATCGCAGAAATCAAGTTGTTCGCGACCGAAATCGCATGGATGTCGCCGGTGAAATGCAAATTGATGTCTTCCATTGGAACAATCTGCGCATATCCGCCGCCGCAGGCTCCGCCCTTCACGCCAAAGCACGGTCCCAAAGAAGGCTCGCGGAGAGCGATTACAGCCTTCTTTCCGATTTTGTTCAGCCCGTCGCCAAGTCCGATTGAAACAGTGGACTTTCCCTCACCGGCAGGAGTCGGAGTGACGGCAGTCGTCAGAATCAGCTTTCCGCGTTTTTTCGGGTCGGAAGCTTTTTCCTGGAGAGCACGCAAAGCCTTCATCGAAAGCTTCGCCTTGTACTTTCCGTAAAGTTCCATATCGTCTTCCGTAATGCCGATTTTCGAAGCGACTTCCACAATAGGAGCCATCACATTTTTCTGGGCAATTTCAATGTCTGTCATAATGCACCTCTTTTCATTTTTTCAGTTCTGATTCTATCAAAAAACGCCCTAATAGTTTGTAACTTTTTCCAATACAAAATAGAATAAGAATCCATTTTTCTTGTGCTGCTTATTTTATTTTTATGGAGTTTTTATGAAACTGAAACAACGCGAAAAAAAATTGGCTTTTTCTATCACATGGAAAATAATCGCAAGCATCATCGTACTGCTGACAATCTCTTCGATTCTGACGATTCGGATTGTATCAAAAAACGTCTGGGAAACTTTCATCGATGACACAGAGGAACTGACAAAGGAGACTGCATACGCGGTGAACTGCAAGAACTCCACATACATGCAGCAGATAAGGTCATACTCATCGCTGAACAAAATCGGACTTTCTTCGCATGACCCGGAGGAGCTTCAGGAAATGCTCATGAGCTTCTCATCGAACAGGAGCAACCAGTTCGACAGAATCGGATACGCCGACTACGACACGGGAATGTGCTACTATGACGACGGAGAAGTCGTATCGGTGCAGAACGAGGAGTGGTTCAGGTCGATGAGAGACGGCAAGCTCGGACAGCTCTACGGTGAGCCGGTGGGAACAAGCTATGAGAATTCGTTCATTCCTTTCTGCAAGAAGCTTCTCGTTTACAGGCCGGGAACGAAAGAGCCGTACGGAACTTTCATCGCGCACGTTCCGCTCAAGTCGATTCAGGGCTCGGTGATGAACATAAAGGGAAAGGACACGGCAAGCCCGAAAGGATATGCGGTCATCGTTGACTCGAAGGGATATTACATCGCAGGTCCTGACCAGAACGCGCTCATGAAAGCCCCATGCTGGTCGGACAGCTCGACGAAATTCCCGGAAGAAGCAATCGAATTCATCAAAAAAGCTGACAGCAAGGCAAGCATTCTGCACACGCAGATTATAACAAACGGAAAGACATCGGAAATATTCCTCAAGACTGTCGCAAGCACGACATGGACTGTCATAATCGTAGTCCCGACAAGCACGGTCTACGAGTCGCAGTTCAAACTCGGAAAAACGCTCATCGGAACGATTCTTGCAACCGCGCTCATCATCGCAGCCCTCATCTCGCTGCTGATAATCACCGCCCTGAAACCGCTGAAATCAATCAACAGAAACCTCAGCGAGATTGCGACAGGAAACGCCGATTTGACGAAGAGACTCCCGGAGACATCCGAAAGAAACGAAATCGGTCAAATCACGCACAACTTCAACAAATTCGTCGCAAGGCTTCAGTCCCTTCTCGGCGACATCTCGAAATCGAAGGACGACATGATTGAGGCGAACAGGGAAGTATCGCAGAGTTTGCAGGCAACGCACTCGACTTTGCAGGATTTGGACAGCTCGGTCGCAATCACGGAAGCGCAGATGGACAGCCAGATGCATTCAGTCACGACGACGCAGCAGGTCATCAACGACATTTCCGAGAAAGTACAGAACCTTGACACGCTGCTCTCGACACAGAACAATGCGGTCGAGGAAGCAAGCTCCGCAGTCGAGCAGATGATCGGCAACATCAAGAGCGTGACGAAATCGAGCGAGAGCATGAGCTCGACGTTCACGAACCTCAAGGACTTGTCGAAAAAGGGAATGGCGGCAGAAAAAGAAATCAGGGAAATCGTCGATGTGATGTCGGAACGCTCGAAGGATTTGGACGTGGCGAACAAGACGATTTCGAACATCGCGTCTGAGACGAACCTTCTTGCGATGAACGCCGCAATCGAGGCTGCACATGCCGGAGACGCAGGACGCGGCTTTGCGGTCGTATCTGACGAAATCAGGAACCTTGCGGAATCAAGCTCAATCCAGTCAAAGGAAATCAAGGCGAAGATTTCGGAAATCCAGTCGCTCATCGAAAAAATCGTGCAGGCGGCTGTCGAGGCGGACAAAATCTACACCACGACGAACAACGAGATGGAAAACACATCGCAAATCGTCACGACAATCACAAACGCGATGTCGGAGCAGAGCGTCGGCTCACAGCAGATAATCGACGTTCTGAAAGACATGAAGGAGACGACATTCGGCGTTCGCGATGCAGGAAACAAGATGAGGGAAAGCCAGGAAAAACTCAAGGAGCTTACGAATTCGCTCAGTTCATCGACGGAGCAGATGCACGAGGCAGTTTCCAACACCGCAAATTCCGCGGCAAGCGTCTCCGAAATCGAAAACGAGCTGATTCAGTCATCGAAGAAAGTTGACGAGTCAATCGAAACGATTTCCGAAAAAATCAACGGTTTCCGCCTGAGCTGAAACAAAAAATAAAAATCCTGTCCGAAAACAGAACTCTGCAAAAGCGTTTTTTCGTTTTCGGCCAGGTCGTTTTTCAAGAAAATGCAGCACAACACTTCAACGGTTCTTTCACTCATCTCAAAAATCCACTCAAAATCACAGGATTTCCTCCAAAAAGAAATGCGCGAGTCCGGCCTGCCCGAACTCGTTTCGTCGCACGGCTTCATCATATACACTCTCTCGCAGGCGGAGTGCATGACGATGTGCGAGCTGACGCAAATCATAAACCGCGACAAATCAACTACGACCGCACTCATAAAAAAACTTGAGGAACTGGAACTCGTCCAAACAAAAAGATGCGTCCATGACAGCCGGAAAAAATACGTCTCGCTCACCGAAAAAGGCAAGGAATACACAGAAACGACAAAAAAACTTTCGAAGGAACTGATTGAGACCGCCTACGAGGGATTCAGCGAAGAAGAAAAGGCAAATCTTCTTTCACTATTGGAAAAACTCTCGGGGAATTTGTAAAAATAAGTGCGGAAAATTGAAAACTAATCAAAAATCGGGAGCATAGAAAATGCTGAATGTCACTTTTGGCGATATGTTCGACAATGAAAACTACATATACGACACGGCCTTGTATTTCGACAATGTTTTTCAGGACAGGTGGATTACGTCAGATTTTGGAAAAGCGATAATAAAAGACATCGATAAATCAGATGTGATTTCTGCCCACGTTATTGAAAGCCCTTTTTTGGGAGCAATCACACCGACAGAACTTTCCGGCGGAGTAAAAACCCTGCTTCTCATGGCTTTCGACAATTCAAAAATATTCAACGCATCAACCTGCGGAAACAACTGCGCAAAATGGATTCTGAAACTTGGACAGAAAAAGAAACTTCTGATAAACCTTCGTCATGTGATGGATTTCGGAAGTGAGGATTTCAAGATAAAAGTAACCAATACGGGTGCAGTCGTTCACAATATGAGCGAGTTTGTTTCGGCGTCTTTTTCCGGGATTTGAGGTGAATGATGAAAGGCATTCAGCATATAGAAGTTTCAAACAGAAAGGCAAAATATTCATTTGATTTGAATCGAAACATCACCGTCGTCTGCGGCGACAGCGGTTCGGGGAAGACCACATTATATAGAATGGTTCGTTCGTTTTATGAGCAGGGAATTTCAAGCGGCGTAAAATGGTCTTGTTCCGGCGAAAAAAAATGTGCCGTTCTTTCAGACCCGAATTTCTGGCAGCAGAATCTGGAGAACATCAAAAACAGCATTGTTTTTATTGATGAAGGAGTAAAATTCGTTCTTTCTGAGGATTTTGCAAAGGCGATAAAGGGAAGCGACAATTATTATGTCTTTTTCAACAGGGAGAAACTTTCTCAGCTTCCCTACAGCGTGGACGAAGTTTATCAGATAAAAACTTCCGGCAAAAAGAATCACTCGTTTGTAAAAATGTTTGATTCAACCGAAAACCACATCTATACGAAAAAAAGTGCGGTCAAAAAGTTAAAGTGATTTTTCTTTGCACAATGCATTTGCTGAAGAAAAAGGCTGTGCCGGAAGGAACACAGCCGGAAAGATATTGCAGACTATTCGGTTTTGCTGAATGTCAGCCGATACTGCTTCTTGCCGTCTTTTATCAGATAGTTGAAGCTTTTTCGTGATTTGTCGAGTTTTGCAAAGTTTCGCCAGCTGATTTTCTTCACAGTGCCGAGGTCTGTAGTCAATCTTGCGTCAAGGCGGAACATATTGTTCGAAGGTTCGTAAGACCAGCTTCCGTGGCCAATAAGTTCCATCTGTTCGCCAAACTCATTGGTTGTGATGAGCGTCACATTGCATTTGTTGTTCTCGTTCAGAACGATTTCGTAAGTGTCGTCCGTCTCGCTGGAACTACCTGACCAAGTGCCTGCAAAGTAATTTGGCATAGGGATTTTTGCAACGAGCTTTTTTGCGAAATCTGGCAGCTTTCTGTTGAACTCGGTCCAGCTCACGCAAGTCATATTTGCATTGGATAAAATCCGTGCTGTTTCCACGTCGATTGTGCGAGCCGTCACGGTCATTTTTCCGCCCGTCATATTGACGTTTCCTGCGATGATGCAATCAGCATTGAGCATCTTGCCCACGCTTTTTGCAGTCGCCATATCGGTGTAGCCTGTCGTCTGCTGAAAGTCCATTTCGGAAAGCACTTTGTCGATAAGACGGCGTTCGACGATGACCAAATCCTCGTTGTTCACAAGCTCGTCAGTGAGTAAATCGCTCATCGTAGCAGTTCGGCTTTCAAGATTGAAGCAATCGCTCTCAAAGCCCAATACTGCGATAGTCTGCGCCGAAGTCATAGCAGCAACAAATCCCGCAAACAGAATGGAAAGAAGTTTTTTCATAATTTGCTCCTTGAAAAAATTATTTTAGTTTGATAAGTAAAGTCACAAATACAACGTATAGGAAATTGATAGAGAGTTTTTTGCAAGTAAAAATTTAAAATTTTCACTCGGATTATCATTAGTCTTTGAAATTGGGATTTTTTTATAATGATAGTCATTCGGAATAAATAATCCGCCAACAATCATTGCAGTACAGATTCCTGTAACAATTCCACCAGCAGCTAAAACTGCCTTTGGATTCTCAAGGTCTCCTTCATCGGCTATAAAGTAATTTGCTATCAAAGGTACGCCTATAATAAGTTCAAGCAATCCTCCTATAGTAACAAGACTAAGTTTTTCAGTGCCCCAACCATCATCAACTAATACTTCTCGATAACGAATTTCAGGTTCACTTTGTTTCTTTTTATGATTAGCGTCATCATTTTTAGTTGAAGAGTTTTCAACTTTTTTTGGAGATTTCTCAATTTTCTTTTCTATTGAACTCTCTTTTGTTGTTAAGGAAAGTTCAAATTTTTCACCTGCAACTTTTGCAGAAAGGATTTTGCTCCACTCTCCAACTTTATCAAGTGCATCTAATGTATCATTCAACTTAGTATTTGCAGGTAACGAAGCTAGAATTTTTGTTGTATTCACATCTTCAACGCGAATGATTACAAGAATCTGACTAGATTTTAATTTCCTGAATTGTCCTACAATGACTTGTGTGGCATTCAAAGCTTTTCCCAATTCAGCGACCTTTTCTGCATTTGACCACTCAGAAGTTTGGAAATCGAGTTGAGACCTTATCTTGTCAAAACTGTTTCTGTCAACAACGTCAGCTTTTCCGATGTTCGCATATTCGGAAATAAAAGCCTCTGTGATTATGTCAGCATCTTCTTGATCTACACCATTTGCATCAAAAGGCGCAACAACAACGACGGGCTTGCTCTGTGAAAACGCACAAAAGCAAAATGCCAGCATCGCCTGCAAAAGAATCATCATCTTTTTCATTTTGGAGTCTCCTAAAACGCACGGACTGCACGGACTGCATATTCTTTCTGCTTGTCCTCATAGAAAAAATCAGAAGTAGGGTGAGCAGAATTTCTATCAGATATGCTTAATTTATACGGTCTAATAACAGCATCTGTGTCAGAGTCCCATTTACTCCATGAAGTAGTTGAAGACCAATAGTACTCACTTCGAAGTTTTCCCTTCAAATTTAAATCAATTAGCGACAAATCCATCAGACTTGGCAAATACCATTCGCCTTTTTTTGTTGTTGCCGTGCTGTAATTGTAACAGGCATATGCCGCACAATTATAAGACCTAAGACGTTCTTGATGTGTAGCTTCGATAATGCTACCTGTGTTGCTTTTCGAATATTCAATAGAATCAAACAGGATATGATGTATACAATCATGCTCCCTTTTGCAAGGACACCATGTTGCTACTCCAATATCTTCATCTGAAACTTCAAGATAGTGACAATCTCCATTAGAAATTCTGTCCATTCCACCCCAAACATAAAACGGTTTTTCCGAAGCAAAATATATCCAGCCACCGCCGGGACCTCTATCACCAATTTTATATTTTAGCGTAGATGCTTTTTTCTCAGCTTCTTCCCTTTTCTTTTTCTCATCAGCAGCTTTCTGCTCTGCAGCACGTTTTTCTGCTTGCAATTCCGCAATTTTCTTCTCAAA
Source organism: Treponema sp. (assembly GCA_017525605.1). GTDB lineage: Bacteria > Spirochaetota > Spirochaetia > Treponematales > Treponemataceae > Treponema_D. The sequence continues at coordinate 37,899 of JAFXSM010000005.1, forward strand.
TAAGGCAGTTTCATCTTTTTGAGTATTTTCACCGCTCGCCTTTGAAGAAAGAAATTCACACCATTCAGTCGTCTTATCAAGTGCAGCATTTATATCTTTTACTTTTGACAGATTGTGAGGTAATGCTGCTAGAATTTTTGTGGAATTTACGTCTTCAACTCGTATAATAGCAAGCAAAGAATCTTCCATTTTTCTTATTTGTCCTACGACAACAAGATTAGCATTCAATGCTTTTCCCAATTCAGCGACCTTTTCTGTATTTGACCAGTCAGAACTTTGAAAATCAAGCTGAGACTTTATCTTGTCAAAACTGTTTCTGTCTACAACATCCGCTTTTCTAGTGTTCGCATACTCAGATATGAACACTTCCGTTAGAATATCCATTTCTGATTGTTCGATGTCTTTTGCATCAAAAGGCGCAACAACAACGACGGGCTTGCTCTGTGAAAACGCACAAAAACAAATTGACAGCATCACCAACAAAAATGTTATAAATCTCTTCATTCTTTATTTCTCCTCTTTTTTCTAACCGCCCTATACAATTTCAAAAATTGCGCACATCACTTTATGCACTTTTCAAAGCTGTATAACTTAGAATAATACAAGTTCTTATATTGTAAATCAAGTTTTACAACAGTTTAGAGTTTGTGCATGAATTTTGAAAACTTTAAAAAGGATTTTGCAGACAGACTTAGAGCCTTGAGAAATGAAAGAAAAATCTCGGCAAGAGAAATGAGTCTTGAACTTGGGCAGAACGTAAACTACATAAATTACATTGAAAACGGAAAACACCTGCCGTCAATGCAGGGATTCTTTCTGATATGCGAGTATTTCAACATTCAGCCCTCTGATTTCCTGAAAAATCCGAACGAACCATTCCAAACTTCATCAGACAACATCTCTTTTTTGTCAAAACTTACAAACCGCCAGCAGGAAAGCATAGTTTCAATGCTGAAAGAATTTGTCGATTCCAAATAAATTTTTACCATTGCCACACCTGCAAAACTCTGCTATAAAAATTTTTCTTCTATCATATATACACTTTTCGGGGGATTTTATGACAGAGCAGAAGACGCATCTGAAAGGCGTCGTTATTCTTCTATTGACATCGCTTATCTGGGGAGTTTCGTTCGTTTCGCAGAGCGTGGGCGCGGAGACAATCGAGCCGTTCACGTTCATGGGGATAAGGACGCTCATGGGAGCAACGGTTCTCGTGCCGTTCATTTTCGTGCGCGGAAGAATGGCAAGGAGAAAACTGAACAGCGAGCAGATTGCTGCAAGGAACAGGCAGAACGCAAAAACTTTCATTTACGGCGGAATAATCGGCATTTTTCTTGCGGCGGCGACGAACATCCAGCAGTACGCATTCACTTTTCCGGGAGCAAACGCAGGAAAAATCGCATTCATCACGGCGATGTACATGTTTTTCGTCCCGATTTTCGGACTTTTCATAAAAAAGCGGATTTCTCTTCTGACGTGGTTGTGCATCATCTTCGGCTTCATCGGGCTTTATTTTCTGTGCTTCAAAAGCGGCGAGTCATTTTCCGTGAACACCGGCGACATCGTGACTTTGGCTTGCGCTGTCTTTTTCACGTTCCAGATTCTCCTCATCGAAAAATTCGCGCCCGAATGTGACGGAATCAAGCTTTCATGCGTCGAATTCTACACGGCAGGAATAATCACCCTCGTCCTGATGCTGATTTTCGACAACCCGACATGGAGCGGGCTCCGACACGGCGGAATCGCGCTTCTCTACTCCGGAATAATGAGCTGCGGAATCGCATACACGATGCAAGTAATCGGACAGAAATATTGCGAAGCCACAGTCGCCTCGCTCCTCATGTGCATGGAATCAGTTTTCGCGGCAATCGCATCCGCAATTCTCCTTCATGAACACCTTTCCGGCAGAGAACTAATCGGCTGCGCGGTCATGTTCACAGCGATAATAATCTCGCAGATTTCGGATTTTTTTAAACAGAAAACAGTGCGGAATTGAAATTAATTCAATTTTACAGAAAAAAAATGTCGAGTTGATACACTTATGCATCAACTCGACATTTTATTTTGGGGCTAATCCTTAGTAGACGCTCAAAATCTTCGTCAATTTTTCTTTGCCGATGATTTTCATGAAGTTCGCGAGGCGCGGTCCCTGGTCTTTGCCGATGATTGCGTGGTAAAGAGCAGTGAACAATGATTTTGCCTCAAGCCCAAGCGAAGTCGCGATGTCGTACATTGCCTGCTGGCATTCCTTGTCGAGCGCGAATGTCTCAAGCTTTGACACAACCTCGTCGCGAACGCGCTGAACGGCAGTGAGCATGTCGCCCGTGATGTCCTCGGCGCGGCTTCCGTCATTGCGAATCTGGAAGCACATATCAGGCGCGCAGTCAGGAGCAGATTCCGTAATCCAGTACCATGCGCACTGTGCACGGCGGCGGAGGCATTCCTCCTGCTCTGGCTTCACGTCACCGAGCGACTTTATAACGGCATCGATGTCGCCTGAATATGTCTGCAAGAGAGTTGTCAGAAGGCGGAACGGAACCTGGTACGGCTTCACCTTCGGCATTCCGCTCTCAATCTGTGAAAGCTCGTAGATTCTCTTTTCGCGGAGGATAATCGACTCGCGCTTTTTCTCGTCCTTCTCTTTCGGAAGCTCGTCGCCCCAAACGATTCTTTCTGTTCTGTCGTAAGCCTCGTAAATCGTGAGAACGTCCAAATCGAACGAGATAGAGAATTCGTGGTCAACTTTGTTGGAAGCGAAAATGTAGCGGAGAACTTCCGGCTGGTAGACTTCGAGAGCATCTACGAGGGAGATTACTTTTCCCTTTGAAGATGACATCTTTCCAGGAACGCCCTTGAGCTTTACGAAATCGTACTTCATCGTTACAGGAGCATCCCATCCGTAGAGTTTCTTTGAGACGAGTTTTGCAGTGTCGTAGCTTCCGCCCGGGCTGATGTGGTCCTTTCCGCCAGGCTCGAAGCAGACCTTCTCCTCGTTCCACCTCATCGGCCAGTCAACGCGCCAGCCGAGCTTGAATTCTTTTGATGTGCGGAGGTCGCCTTTCTCGACGTGTCCGCATGAATTGCACTTGTATGTGATTCCGTACTCGCCGTCGTAGTCGATGATTTCAGTCTCGTCCTTGTTGCACTTGCAGCAGAATGCGGCCACAGGCCAATAAACGTCCTCCGGCTTCATCTTGTGCTCGTCATCGCGGTATGCGTTCAAGCATTCCTTGATAACATCGCGCTTCTGCATCGCAATCCTCATTCCCTCGGCGTAGCGGTTCGCGCGGTATCTCGAAGCCTGATACAAAAATTCAGGATGGATTCCCACGCGCGGAAGCTGGTTCTCGATGTCCTTTTCGTGGTGGCGCGCATAGTTCTCGTCGCGTCCGAACGTGTCGGGAACCATCGTAATCGGGAAGCGGAGGTATTTCGCAAGCTCGTCCGGGTTCGGCATGTTTCCAGGAACCTTCCTGAACACGTCGTAGTCGTCCCACGAATAGATGAAGCGGACGTTCTTGCCCCTGTCGCGGAGAGCGCGCACAATCAAGTCCACCGTGATGATTTCGCGGAAGTTTCCGATGTGCACAGTTCCAGAAGGCGTGATTCCAGAAGCGCAGGTGTACAAGTCGCGCTCGCCCTTCTCCTTGATGATTCTTGCCGCCTGGGTGTCCGCCCAGTGGCAAAGCTCGTTTTCGTTTCGTTCTGCCATATATAAATCCTTGAAAAAATGATTTTTTGCTGATTCGCTGAAAAGTGAAGTATAGCGGAAAACAGAGCGATTCTCAACGAATCTATTCACACTCCCACACCTAGTACGACTACGAATACGACGAGAACGGCAAAATAAAAAGGCGGTTCACTTTCGTCGAAAACAAGTTCTGAAACGGAACAGGCGGCGGCAAAAGCACGTTGCAATACAAAGCACGGAAGCCGAACTTTTTCTATTTTTCTACGATATCAAGCATTTGCCGAGGAGTCACAACAAATGGCTTTTCTGGAAAATGCTTGATGTTTCCTGTAACAAGATACGCATCGTTTTCCGCTCTTGCATTCATTGTCACAGCATAAAAGACGATATCCTTCGGGTCAGGGAGATTTTCATCAACAGGAATCGCATCAAAATGAATTCCAATTTCCTTGATTTTTGCCACGACAATCTCAACAGCTTCCTTTGGAAAATGAAATTTCGGACGATTCAGCACTTCCTTGTATTCTGCGAGGATTTCATTGTTGTAAAGAGGAACAATACTACCCGCAAAGACATACTCAAGTACAACATGAGGAACAGAAGTCGATTTCAAAAAAGCAGAAACAAGTACATTCGTGTCAATAACGGCATAAAACGACATTCTATTTACCTTCCCGGACAGCCCGAATTTCTGCGTTTATTTCATCAAGGGTCAACTCGGAAACGCCGTTTTCTTCTGCGCTGTCGGACATTGCCGTCATCGCGAGCATGACATCGCGCGGGATCTTTTTTCCAGCGCAATCTCGTTTGCTGTCAAAATCCAGCCTCATGGAAAACGGAATCCCCTGCTCTGCGACCGTTCTCTTAAAGAAAATGCGGACGGCTGTTGACAAATCAAGACCAAGACGGTCATAGATAGCGCTTACCTCGCTTTTCAATTTGTCGTCAACTCGAATTTGGACCAAAGCACTTGCCATACAACAACTCCATGTCTTTTTTTTCAATTACATTGTACGTCACTTGCAATTACTTTTCAAATATCTTCTGTAGTATCTTCCCTGATTCCAAAATAGTCCAAGGCGGCTTTCATCGCGTCCTGGGCAGAAAGACAGGTGTCGCGCAAGTATCCGCGCTCATCTCGCCAATTTTTGAGTCCGCGATAGTAGAACAGCTTCAATTCGTCGGTGATTATGAAAGGCGTGATGTTGTTCTTGAGGCATTCCTTGAACATAATCAAGCGGCCGACTCGACCGTTTCTGTCTTGGAACGGGTGGATTTTTTCAAAGCGCACATGAAAATCCAAAACATCATCAAGGGAGATTTTTGATTTTGAATTGTATTCGGCAAGAAGGGCCTTCATCTCTTTCGAAACATCGCCTGGCTTTGCAGTCTCCTCCCCGCCGACCTCGTTCTCAAGCATTTTGTAACCGCCGACATTGAACCATGATTTTTGGCTGTCGGCCGTGCCCGATTTCAAAATAAAATGCAGCTGCTTTATAAAGCTTTCAGAAAGTTTTGTCCTTGCGCCTTCAATCACAAGGTCGATACAGCGGAAGTGGTTTACGGTTTCAACAATGTCATCGACTTTTACAGCCGTGTCGCTGATGCCAATTGTCTTGGTCTCAAAAATGAACCGCGTCTGTTCGTGGGTGAGTTTTGACCCCTCGATGTGGTTCGAGTTATAGGTGAGGTCGATTTGGATTTTGTGATAAATTCCGCCCTTGAGGGAAGACTCCTTTTCGCGCTTCAGGATTTCCAAAAGGCTTTCATGCTTGATTGAATGTCTGATTTTTCTAGGCGGCTTTTTCGCGTCAACTGGAATCTTCCATGTTTTTCCTTCAAGCAACGCTCCCTCGATTCTTCCCTGAAAGCAATAATTTCTCACACTCCGTTCGCTTATCCGCCAGAGTTTTGAGGCTTCTTCAACTGAAATATAAGTCATCGGAAAGATTATAGCACACTATCGGCAATATATAAACGCGATTGCGCGGCAAAATACAGCCCATATTTTGCCGATAGCGCGTTTTTTGATGACAAAGCAATTCGTCCCGTTCTTGTCCGCGCCTACTTTCGCTTTTTGATGTCAAAGATGTTCGTGTGGGAATTTATGCGAGCCAAAGAAAGAAGATGAATTTCACCGTTGTCAGTCTTTTTATAAACAAGGAGCAAGTCTGGTCGCACATGGCACTCTCTGTACCCCTCATAATTTCCATGCAGGGCGTGGTCGCGCAAGTTCGGCTCCAAAATCTCGTCCTTCTGTAGCTTCTGCACAACGGAACGGGTTTCGGATTTTTCTTGGTCGGAGAGTTTCTTGATGTCAGTCTTGAAACTCCGCGCGATGTGAAGTTCACGATTCATGCTCCACCTCTGCCAAGAAGTCGTCAAAATTGTCGTAGGTCTCGTAGTCTCCGCGCTCCAGCTCGGCTATCGCCTCGTCCAGTCCGTTTTTTGGAGTTTCAGGGCGGCTTAAAAGAAAGTCGATGAAATCCAAAAGTTCCTGCTGATACTGCGCCGGAATCTGCGCTATTTTTTTTTCAAGCACTGCGTATGGCATATTGCACCTCCGTTTCCACATTATAGCACACTTCAAAGTTGAGTTGCCGAATCAAGCTGACTTTCCGAAAACCGCTCGGCATGAAAAAATTTTTTCACAAAACACAAATCGACTATCGAGATTTGATAGAACGCTCTTGTAGAATCCACACTGGCGAAGGAAGCAGTTTTGGGAAGCGTTTTTGAAGAATGCGCTTTCCGGGCGGTTTTCTTCTATATATATGGGCAAAATATGGAACAAAAAGGAGGCGCGAATGGGGAGATTTTGGAGATTGATTTTTGAGCGGGGTCAGGCGAGGAAACCGAGGAACTGGAGGAGGATTTGCTTGGACTGGATGGCGATTTGCTCCGAGCATTCGCGCGCGGCTTTCTCGCGGTCGAACGCCTCTTGGGTCTCGTGCGGAATCAGAAGGCTGTACGGCTCTATTCGGAGGGCGTCCGCAATCTGCTCAATCATCGAAAGTGGCGGAAGGCTTTTTCCGCCCTCGATTGTGTTTATGTAGTTCACGTTCTTGTCCAAAAGTCCCGAAAGTTTCTCCTGCGACAGCTTCGCCCGCCCACGGTAGTACCTCAGATTCTCACGGAACACGTCTTCCAACGGCTTTCTCATACCGTGATATTGTGATGAATTTTCGATGGATTTTTTACACTATAAAATCTTTGTAAATTTGACTTTTCAATCAAACATAATATACTGTTAAAATAGTTTTTACCTGTACCAATCAAGGAGAAAAAATTCATGAAAATCTGTCCAACCTGCAACAAAGAGTTCCCAGACGACCAAAAGTTCTGCAAATACGACGGAACGCCGCTTGCAGAAAAGAAAGCCGAGACCGAATCCGGCAAGAAATGCCCGAAATGCGGGCGCACCTACCCTACCGACGCGGGATTCTGCATGACGTGCGGCACAAAGCTCGTCGCGATTGATGAGAAAAACGTGTGCGCCTCTTGCGGAGCGGAGCTGCCTGAGGGCGCGGCGTTCTGCATGAAGTGCGGAGCGAAGGCAGGGGAAAGCGGGGAAAGAGTTGAAGAGAAAATAAGCACACGAGACCTGTCAGAGATAGATGAGAACCACCTTGAACGATACGACTTGACGACGCTGTGCTGGGCGAGGAGCGAAGATGAACTTAGTGATATATGGGGAAACGAAACATTTGACAGTCTCAAGGAAAAACTTGATGCATACATAAAAATCGACGATGTGCTTGAGGAAGAAGAAAAGACGCATGACATTGACCTGCAACGTTATCTTGCAAACGCTTATGGAAAAGGCATTGGATGCGAAAAGAGCGATGAAGAAAGTTTCAACTGGGGGCTGAAAGCAGCAGAACGAGGTGTCGCAAAAGCTCAGTATAGTATTGGATGTTGCTATTCTGTTGGATCAGGTTGCCGAAAAAATGAAAAAAAGGCATTCGATTGGATAAAAAAAAGTGCAATGCAGGGTTACACAGATGCACAAATTGATTTGGCAGACAGATACAGAAACGGAAAAGGCTGCGAAGCGAATGCGCATGAGGCATTCAGTTGGTACAAAATGGCAGCGGAGCAAGGAGATCTTTCTGCGGAATTTGACTTGGCAAAATGCTATGAGGAAGGTTATGGATGCGATGAGAATGAAGAAGAGGCATTTCGTTGGTACAAGGCAGCGGCAGACCATGGCTATTGTCATGCGCAATACGAATTAGCGGAATGCTATTCTATCGGGTACGGATGCAACAAGGACGATGAAGAAGCCTTTGAATGGTACAAGAAAAGTGCCTTTGATGAAATTTACAAAGCTTTTTACGGACATTTATATTTACCAGCAGTATATAAAATTGCTCAATGTTTGTGGTACGGAATAGGCTGCGAAGAGAATCTTGAAGATGCGATTGAAGCTTACAAAGCATACCTTTCTTGGAAAGATGAGAATGACTTCGATTCTGAAAACGGCGAAGACGCTCAACAAAAAATAAACTATACGAAGTGTGCCATTCGAAATGGAGAATACTCGTGCTGGAACGGCAGTTGCACGGTTAAGGCGGATTGTGTTCAGAACATATCCGACTTCAACACGAGAAACCTAAAACTCATTCTGTGGTTCGCGAACAAGCCCTATCACGGAGGAAGTCTTGACGGTTATTTTATGGCGGAATTTCCTTTTGACGAGGGGCTTGACAAGGAATACGGATTCACAGATGTAAACAAGACTTCGCCCATAACGGGAAATCCGCCTGCAGGAGAATACTATCCCGTGATGACTGTGAACGAACAGTCTGAAGATGGAAGCACAAACTATATAGTCGGTTGGAAAAATTTCAACAGAAAAGAAATTGTGCAGTCTGATTCGCATGATTCAAATAATGCACAAGATAGATACTACAAAATAGATACTTCATCATGCGTCGATTGTGGAACCTGTATATCTGTATGTCCTGTAAATGGAGCTATAGTCAGACAGGGCGGAAAATACAAGATTATTGCCGCAAATTGTGTTGTTTGTGGTACTTGTGCCGCAGAGTGTCCTGCTGCTGCTATATATTGAAAAATAAGCACAAAAAATACAGCACACGGCGGAGGTCGTGTGCTGCAGTAAAAATTAATTCTTTGGAGGAAACAAAGATATGGCGTGTACATCCGCAAGATGTTGGAAATACAATCACGACTGCAACAAGTGTTTCGGTTTGTCTCCCGAAACAGTTTACAACGAGTTATGGCGCGGAAGGGAATTTGAGCTTACCCATTTGTGGCAACGTTCTGTATTCCTAGCCGTATTCATGCTCGCTATTGCAGGAGCGTATGGAACGGTGCTGATGAAAGTAGTTTTCCCTGACAGTGCAACGGAACTTGTGAAAGATAAGTGTGAAATCAATAAACAAGATGAACAGAATAAAGTTTTTGAAGAACCATTTTCGACAAAATCGAAGCAGGAAATTCTCATCGGCTTGACGTGCCTCGGCTCGGTCTTTTCATTGATGTGGTGCATGATGGCTAAAGGCTCTAAGTATTGGTACGAGCGTTACGAGGACGGAATCCAGCACTTCACGACAGGGAGTTATACCTCTGAATTGAAATACTTTGCCCCTGAGATTCCATGTCACGGAAATCTTCCTAAAGGCAAAAATGACAACATAAGCGACAATCCGCTTTCACCGCTTGCAGGTCGCTATTCAGTCTCAAAAGTGAACATCACGATTGGGATTGTGTCGCTTTTTGCATGGGGTGTGCTAGGAAGCATTCACGCAATCAAATATATGAATGAGGTTTCAATGTTGCAAAATCCGCTATCTTGCATTGCGACAGGAACGGTTTTGTATTTTGCATTTGATGTCATCGCATTTATTTTATTGCGAATATTGTGTCAATCGAGAGATGAGAAAAAATGAACAATAAGCAAAAATATAATGCGCTTTCTATTGCTCTTGTTTCTCTTTCTATTGTTGGTTTTATCATGAAGTCTCTTAAGAAAAATATGAATTTTTGTAATTTTTTCTGTTCTATATCAGCCGTAATAATAGGGTGCCTTGTTGTTGCATTTGTGGGAGCTGGTTTTTGCTGGTTGCTTGATAAATTCCTTTTTAGCAAAAATGACACCTCTGAAAACACCTCATCAACTTTTTTTGTTTTCAATGTAAATAATGGTAAAAAAGCATACAAACGACAATTCTCAACTGCAAAACGCATTATTGTAAAGAGCGATGCACAAAAGATTCTGAGCACCTGCTTTTCTGGATGTTCTGAACTGTCTGAAATTTATTTTACAAACGAGAAAACAGAAATTGATGAATCTGCGTTTGCAGGTTGCATAGCCTTAAAAAAGATAAAACTACCTTCAGAGTTAAATAATATTCAGCAATATACATTTGCATTCTGTGAATCATTACCAGAAATATCTATTCCTAAATCTGTTGAAAACATTGGTGAATATGCCTTTTTCGGCTGCTCTAGTTTATCTAGGGTTGAAGTGAAAAACACAAAAATTGACTTAATCGGGAAAAGTGCATTTGAAGGTTGTAAATTCCTATCTGAAATCACCCTTCCAAAAAGTATAAAAACAATTGGAAAATCTGCGTTCAAAGACTGCAAATCTCTCAAAAATCTAACAATTCCAGAGTCAGTCGAATCAATTGAAGAGGATGCTTTTGCTGGATGCGAAAGTCTTGTTTTGGAATTTCAGAGTACAGATGTGAATAAGGTAAATGCTTTGTTGGAAAAATCAGGTATCTCGAATGATCAAAAAATCAACTTCAATGGGAGAAAAAAGTTTGTTGCAGATTTCAAGAAAGAAAATGCGGAGCAAATCGCAGACAAAAATGGCTCTTAACACTTCCCCTATCACGATTTGATACCACTAACTTATAAAATTACATAATTAAAAAAAGGAGCATATTTTTTTATGGAAGAAAATTCTCTATAAAGAACTGAAAGCTACGAAATTGCAATTCAAGGAATGCAGGCACTAGGCGAAATCGGTTCGTCTGCATTTGAATTCGCAAATGATTCAGCAAAAGGCCTCTTTTCGGCTATCGACAACTCATCTCAACGGAAACACGAGCGAAAGATGCGAGAGTTGCAGAACAAACTTTCCCAAATTGAGATGAAACACAATGAGAATATGTCAGCGATTCAAACCGAGCAACTGAGAATACAAAAGGAACACGAGCGATTCGTCATAAAAGAGCAGAAAGAGGTCATTGAGATGATGATACAGGCTGCCGTTCATGTGTACGACAGAAAGGTTGATTTTCTTGAGGCACAACAGGCAAGCCTTCGGACAACTTATCAAGAGGAAAGCCGCATGATTGAAGAGCATATCCAGTTTCTCGAAAAGAAACGTCAACAGAGTTTCAATGATCCTGTCCAGTTCAGTCAGCTTTCCTCAGATTTGGACAAGCTCAATGAAACAAAATCACGAATGTATATTGAATACATGAAAGCCGACGGAAATCTTTCCGACAAAATCACGATTCTAAGCCTTGAGAATCCTCAAAATTCATATCTCACACAATCAAATACAATGTTCATAGGAGACAAATGATGAAAGACCTGTTTAAAAAGATTTTTGCAATCCTTGCATTTCTGCTTGCCTCAATTCCAGCTTTCTCGGAATCAATCGGATTCACGTCCGTCCGATCGGGATTCGGCTGGTGGCTTTTGGCAATAATGATTGCACTAGTTTCTGCCGTGATAGTCGCTATTATCGCATTCGTTCTAAGCGATAATGCCGATTGTCATGATAGTTCCGCTATTGCGATGGGGGTCATGGGAGCTGCGGGAGCTGTCGGCGGATTCTGGATTTTTCCGACGATTTGGTGCGGATTTTTGGGAGAAGTTCTCGGACTTATCGTTTCATTAACCTGGTTCAAGACGTATAATGATGAGGATGAGAATGCGCTTCACTCCCTTGTGTTCACGGTAATTTCACTTGTCGCAATCGTCCTTACCGCGATTTATCTTCCGCAGTCTTGGTGGATTTGGAAATATTTTGCTGTGGCATTGCTAATCCTTGCCTTCCCATACATCGCAAAGTTCGTGTCAAACTCAAAACCGAAATTCAAAAAGCAAAGCGATTCGGAAATCGAGAGGAACGGTCGGATTGCCTTGAATATTAGAGAGAAAAAAATTGACGTAAAATATGAGCAACTTAGCAACAGAATTTACAACGCCAAGCAGAAAGAGTCAAAAGCATCGTGGGATTTCAGATCTGCTGAATCGCAAAGGAACCAGGACAAGGAAGACCATCCGTTCATGGAACTTTTCGGAATGAACGACACGACAAAATTGAGCCAAGCCGAAAAGAAACACACCGAAGCAAAGGGAAAACTTGAACTTGCAGAGTCTGAGATGGAAAGATTCATGTCTAGTCTTGATGCTGAAACAATTTCTTTTATACATGAAAGTAAGAATTTGAGTAGCAGTGTTGATGAGGCGATAAGGAAGTACGAGGAACTTTTGCAACGTCGCAAAGAAGAAGAAGAAGAAGCCAAACGGCTACAAATGCAGCAAATTGAAGAAAGCAGGAATTTACGAAATCAGCAGATTGAAGAAGAGCAGATTCACAATACTTTCTCAAGTCAAATCACAAGTTTTGGAGATTTAGTTGGAAGCATACAAAATTCCGTACTGAAAGGAAATTCTCTCGACTTCCAACTTTGGGGTGAACTTGAAAAACGCCTTATGAAAATTAAGGAACAAAAATCGTTGATGTCGAAGACAGAGCGTGAACAAATGAAAAATAACAGAGAGAAAATTCTTGAGATGCTCAAAATTTGCCGTGACCTACCAAAATCCAACGCAAAAATCATAAAAAACCTTCTAAAAGAGCTTTCATAACACAAAAAAGGAGGCCCACCCCAAATGCCAAAATTCTACTGCCAATACTGCGGCGGCTACGCCATCTCAATCCAGTCGCTCACGGCGCATCTTTGCCCGCGGCATCCGCTCGGAGTGAACAAAGGAAAATGCGCGCTCTACGAGGGAGGCGAGAAAAGCGAGTACTACTGCAAATACTGCGGTTGCCGCGCACCATCGATAACGAGCCTGACCGCGCGGAAATGCGTGAGACACCCGGCAGGAGTGAACAAAGGGAACTGCGCGCCGGCGTTGTAAGAGTTGCGTCCCAAAAAAGAAAAAGGAGTTTTTTATGTTGAAGAAGCAAGAGGAATTCATCGGGGAATTCAAGAAATTGAAGGAAGTCTTCGTCAAGGCGGGACTTTCAACAGAGAAAATCGAGTCGATGCTCTCGCTGCTAGGCGCACAGGAGCTGCTCGTTCCTGTCGTGGGGGAATTCAGCGCGGGAAAAAGCACGCTGCTGAACAGCTTCATCGGGCGCGAAAAGCAGATTCTGCCGACCTCCGTCGCACCGGAGACGGCAATCGCGACTGAACTCAGATTCGGAACGGACGAGCGAATCGAGGCGATTGACAAGAACGGAAATGTCGCGAAAAGATTCTCCGTGGACGACTTCGCCTCGCTGAACTCACAGTCGGGTGATTTCTCTTTCGTGCGCGTCTACCTCAACAACTCGAACATCCGCTCAATAGAACCGCTTGTCCTCGTCGACATGCCGGGCTTCGAGTCGCCGCTGGACGCCCACAACACCGCGATAAGGAACTACCTCAACCGTGGAGCGTTCTTCGTCGTCCTCGTCAGCGCATTGGACGGAACGCTCAAATCCACGTCGATGCGACATTTGAACGACATTCTCGAATACGAGCGAGACTTCGCCGTCGTCGTCTCCAAGTCGAACCTCATCGAACAGTCGAACCTCAAAAGCGTGTGCGAGAAAATCGAGAACGACATCGACGAGAATTTCATGCTCAAGAAAATGCCGGTCGCAATCGGCCTCGACGGCTCGAAAGCGATGGGCGACATCGTGCGCGCGCTCGCCCCGGACTCTCTCTTCGAGACCATCGTCAGCCCCGCAATCAAGGACTGCCTCTACCAGCTTTCATCGAGCGTGAACGTGAAGAGTGCGGCGTTCTCAAAAAGCAGCGACGAGAACAATTCCGCAATCGACAACCTCAAACACGCCCTCGAAAAAATCAAGCGCGAACGGGACAGGCTTCTTTCAGAATCGCGGAAGAACCTTGTGGACAACAACGTTCCTCTCGTCGTGAACGGAGTTGGAAAGGATTTGAGTTCGGCGGTGGAATCCCTTGTCGAAATCGGCATAAAGGGAAGCGCGGACGCCATGAATTCGGAGATTCAGGACATAATCCACAGTTCCCTGATACAGCACGTCAAAACGGCGGTCACGAACATGAGGGAGTCAATCATGTCGAGGTTCTCCGTGGAGCTTTCCAACCTCAAGGAATGGGAGTCGTACTGCGGGGATGTCTCTTTCGCGACAAAGATTTCCGAAAATTCCGCTTTGGTCGTGGACAACAGAAAACCTATAGCTGAATTCGGAGGAGAAGTCGGAAACGCAGTGGCGAATGTCGCCTACAAAGTCCTCACGGGCATTCTCGCCATAACGACAAGCATTCTAAATCCGATTCTGGAAGTGCTGGTCATTTTCTTGCCGGAGTTGATACGGCACTTCTTCAAGAAGAAGGCAGAAGAGAGAGAAAGGGCAAAAAGAGCGGAGCAGGAAGAGCAGATGAGGGACGAGCTTCGACAGGCATTGCTCGGCGATGTCATCCCGGCGATAAAAAGGGAACTCTCAAACAATATCCCAGGCATTCTTGAAGAAAACATCAGAAGCCTCATCGATGAAATCGGCAAGCGCTACGAGGACGTAATCGACGAAAAGCAGTTCGAAATCGAGCAGGCGGAAAAACGCCGCGCCGAACATTCGGCTTCGGTGGAGTCGGACAAGCTTTCACTTGAAGGAGCGAAGTCGGAAATCGAGCGTTTGACGCACATGATTTTCAGATAGTTCGTTTTTGTTTTTTTGATTTATTGGTTTACTGATTTATTGAACAGACCTGTCCGGAAGCAGAAGAGCCGGGCAGGTTCAATTTCTTTTGGCAGGAGAAAAAAATGGCAGACTTAGAGCAGATTATCGATATTCGAAACAAAATTCAGACTCTCGTGGATTCCCATCCCGATGAGCTTCACACCGCGCTGGCGCAGTCCGAAGCGTTCAGCGACACTGCAGAAAAACTCACAAAAGAATACGAGAGCAAGGTCAATCCGCTCAGGCAGCTCCACATCGGAATCGTCGGCAGGGTCAAGGCGGGAAAGTCGTCTCTCCTCAACTCTCTCTTTTTCGGCGGAAAAAACATCCTTCCAAAAGCCGCGACTCCAATGACAGCCGCTCTTACAAAGCTGTTCTATTCGGAAAAGCTCGTCGCTAAAGTCAATTTCTTCGAGAACGGCGACATCGAGGCGATAAAAAAAGGACACGAACGGTATTCAAAACTTCTTGCCCAAAAGGAAAGCGAGGAGCGCGAGCGGCAGACGGAAATTTTCAGGAAAAGGAAGGGAGAGCCGACACCTTCGGACATGAAGGACATCGAGGAAAGAGCGAAAAGAAGCGCACGCTCTAAACTCCGCGATGAAAATTTCTATCTTGAAGGACAGGCCGACCAATATGAGCTTTACATGAAGACGGATTCTTCCGTCAGGGAAAAACTCGGAAGTTCTGTGGAAATCCAGTTGAACGATGTGTCAGAACTTGAAGGAAAACTCGCCGATTATGTCGGAGCGAACGGACGCTACACCGCAATCACGAGCAACGTGGAAATCGGCTTTCCGAACGAGAGCCTCAAGGACATCACAGTCGTGGACACACCGGGATTCGACGACCCGGTGGCGAGCCGAGACGCGATGGCGAGGGACGCGCTCAGAATCTGCGACGCGATATTCGTCCTAAGCCCTTCCGGCAGTTTCTGCAACGCCGAGGACAAGTCGAACATAGAAAAAATCGAGAAGGGAGAAGGAATCCAGGAAGTTTTTGTCGTGGCGAGCCAGATTGACGGAGCACTTTGCGCGCCTGAATACGTCGGAAAAAGCGTCGTCTCCAATCTCTCGACAATCGTCTCGAAGATAAGCGGAACTCTCAACAGTATGCTCGACGGAATAAGAAGCGACGGACAGATGTCGGCTTCCGTGATAGACAAAATCGCCTCGCACTCAGGGGAGAATCTTCTTTTCACTTCGGGCGCGTGTCAATCCATGTGCGAAAGGTGGGAGCAGAAATCGACATGGGACGAGGAACTGACGCTTTTCTTCAACAATCTCAAAAACTCCTATCCATCCGAACTTGGAAGCGAGGACGACTCAGCCCTTGCCGTCCTCAAAAAAATCGCGAACATCCAGTCCGTCAAAGCGAAGATGGGAGAAGTCCGCGAAAAGAAGGACGAAATCCTCTCGAAACGCAAAGACGACTTTCTCTCTGCGAAAACGGCAGAGATGAAGGACTGCATGAACTTGATTGAAGAGAGCGTGAAGGCAAAGCAGAGCGACATCGAGAACGGCGACATCGCAAAAATCGAAGAGGAGCAGAAAAAAATGGAAATGTCCCTTGATAACATAAAAGGCGACATGGAAGATGCCCTCGAAAGGGAAACCGAAAAATTCACAGGGAAGCTCAAGCAGAACATGAGCAAAATCGTGGAAGACGCATTCGTGGACAGCCGCTCGGATGCAGACAAGGCGAAAGGCGAAGAAACCACGACAGAGCAGGAAGAATACACGGAGCACGTCAAGAAGACAAGGCAAGTACTCGTGGACAAGGAAACGTTCGGTTCTGGATTGGCTCGCTTTTTCGGAGGAATCTTCGAAAAAGAAGATTGGGGAAAAGAATGGAAAACTGAAGTGTACACAGAGCCTGAAATCAGAGTGAAGGACTATACCGTGTCGCACAAAACGGTGAACGCTCACAATGTGGCCTCGACGATTCAAGACTTCGCCAACAACGTCGGACTTTTGCTGAACACCGAAGCAGACGGCATGAAAAAGGAGTTCAAGAAGAACGTGAAGCAGGCGATTCTGGAAGTGTGGGAAAAACACGGACTCGGAGAAGCCTGCTCCAACGCAAGCCGCAGCGAGCGTGCGCGCGAGGTCGCGAATCTCCTTCCCGACGTGGCTTTTGAGCTTGACTGGCGGATGCCGTCCGACATGAAAAGGAGCGGCAAGCTTTATGACGAAGACGCTGACGAATTTTTGTACCGTGCGGAAGACATGCTGAAAGACCTGAGGAAGTCGTACAACTCGAAAATTCACGAATTCGTGCGCGACACTGAAAAATCAATCGACTATGAAGCATTCACAAAAGGAATGTTCGACAAGATGAGAGAGGAAGCCGCAAAGCTTTCAGAGAGAATCAAGAACAAAAAAGAAGAAATGTTCAAATTCGAAAAACTCTCCGAAGAAATTGCCGGACTCAAAGCAGAAGTGGAGGCGTTGTGATGGCGGAGATTGAAAATTCGGAGAGCATGGAAAACCAGCTTCTTTTGGTGGCGACAGTCTTGGGCGCGAAGGAGCCGAAAGGCGCGCTTGCCGACAAGATGCGCGAATTCGACAGGATGCTCAACGAAGATTACGCTAAATTCGCAAGCATGGAAACTACATTCACGAACGATGCGGGCGCGTTGAAGGAGCTTCTGGAAATCCAATCCGAACTGAAAAGAGTGTCGCAGTTTCCCATGCTCTTCACAAAGAACATCGTGGCTGTGGCAGGCGGATTCTCAAGCGGAAAATCGTCGCTTTTGAACACGTTCTTTGCGGACAGCCAGATGCGCCTTTCCGTCGACATGAACCCGACGACGGCAATACCAACGTTCGTCGTTCCCGCCAGCAGCACAAAAGTCACCGCCTACACTCCGGACGGCAGGCAGGGCGACATTCCGCCGAGGATTTTCAGCAAAATCGACCACGAGCTTATCGAACGGCTGAAATTCAACCTGACGAGCATAATGCCCTACGTCACGGTCTCGGCTCCGTTCAACGGCGACACGTCGTCGCTCTCCAACATTTGCTTTGTGGACACTCCGGGCTATGACGCGGCAGGAAAAGGCTCATCCGGCGACAGATTCATAACAAGCGACTCTCTCATGAACGCGTCCTCGATAATCTGGTGCGTCTCCGTGGAATCGGGCGACATCAGGCAGGACGACTTGAATTTCCTGAACGACGCTCTCGACAGCGGCGACAAAAAAATCTACATCGTCTGCACAAAATCAGACCGAAGGACACCGAGCGATGTTCAGAACGTCATGCGCAGGATATCGGAGACACTCGACGACGAAGGAATCGACATAGAAGGGATTTCCGCCATAACGGTGCAAGGTGGAAGACTCACGGAAACAGAGTTCGAGGATTTTGGCACGACGCTGTTGGGCTTCCTTGAGAAACAGAACAAGGTGAGCGTGAACACAGTCGCCCACTGCAAGGAACTAACAGACAGGGTTTCAAAGGTGTTTTCGATGTACGAGTCTTCAATTCAAAAAGACATCGAAAAATGCGAGAGAAAAAAGCAGATTGTCTCAGAGCGCAAGCGGGAATTCAACAAAAGGGTCAGCGAAATCGAGCGAAGATACAGGGATGTTGAAATCGACTTCGACATAGATTTCTCCGGGATTTTCGAGGACAGAACCGAAACCGACAAGACAAATCTTGATATGGCTGCGCGCATCCGCGATTCCATGTGCTCCATAATCCGCGCAGTCTTCCCGAAACTTGAATGCCCGAAATGCGGAAAGAGAATCGACAACGACAGCCCGTTCTGCGTCCACTGCGGCGCAAGCGTTTTCGGCGACACGGCGAGGAAATGCCCAAAGTGCGGCATCCCCATCGACGACGACACCGCATTCTGCCCAAGCTGCGGCACAAAAATCAACTAGGAGAATCTAAAAATGAAAATATGCCCGAAATGCAACAAAGAGTTCCCCGACGATGTGAACTTCTGCAAATACGACGGAACAAAGCTCGCAGAAAAGAAAGCCGAGGCCGAATCCGAAAAGAAATGCCCAAAATGTGGAATGACAAACCCCACCTCCGCAAGCTTCTGCATGGCGTGCGGCACAAAACTCGTCGAAAAAGCCGAAGAACCTAAATGCCCCAAGTGCGGCACGACCACCAAGAAGAAGACTACGGATAAAGTCGCTATTGAAAAAGCAAAAGCAGATGGCATGAAGAAAGCGTTTGATTTTCTTTCAGATATAGGAATGAATTTAGACGATGAAATTGCTGGCGAAATTCCGGTTTTCTATGCCGCCAAAAATGGAGAAAACGAAATTCTCCAAGCTCTTTTGGATGCAGGAGCGGATGTAGACTGCACCGACGA
>JAFXSM010000006.1 GCA_017525605.1 Treponema sp.
GTTGAGAAAGTTCTCATATCAGGAGTCATTTCCTTGACTGCCTGTTTTTTATCATCAGAAGATAATGTAAATTCGTCTTCCTCGAAAGCATCCTCAGCATCGCTTAATTCTTCCTATGAGAAATCATCCGAAAGATGATTAAGGCTACCTGTAGTTAAAAATTTTACATGTTCTTCTATTTTGTCTGTCTGATTCTTATCGAACTTCCTATTTGTATCGACCCAAGAAGACTTAATTGCTGGAGGGACAATAATCAACACTTTGTCAGATTTGTTCAAAGATGCGGAAACATCAATATAATATTTGATTAGTAAAATACCAACTACAGTTTTTCCTAAACCTACAACATCACCCAGAGCAAAACCACCGTGTTGAATCATATATGAATAACACTGCTGAACGGCATTAAGCTGATATTCAAGCGGTTTTATATCTTCTGGTAAATAGCCAGTTAAAATAGATTTAAAATTGGCATCCGTAATCATGCCAAATTTATCTTGCAGTAATTTTATGTAGTTTTCATAAGGAGTAAGTTTTTCTGAAGTTACAGAGACAGGAGTTATCTTTGGATTAGTTTTTGCTTTTGTTCCAACAGGAGAATTTCCTAATTCAATTACAAATTCTTTTGTCCAATCCTTAGAAAGATTCCATTTTTCATTGAACCAGTAATAGTGACCTTTAAAAGGATTATATTCATCTGGTTTTGCCGTAATATGAGAAGAGTCTATATCCAAAAAGTTAAGTTCTGAATTACCTTCCAGTCCCATTTTTGTAAA
The DNA here is from genome assembly GCA_017525605.1 of Treponema sp. Classification (GTDB taxonomy): domain Bacteria; phylum Spirochaetota; class Spirochaetia; order Treponematales; family Treponemataceae; genus Treponema_D. The sequence continues at coordinate 777 of JAFXSM010000006.1, forward strand.
GTTGCTGCTTCCAATGATTCCGCAAGTTTTTCCTTGCGTACTCATGAAGATGTAACATTTTGAATGAAAAAACTGATTTTCATCATCTTCATTCATTTCAAAAATATGAACTTGAATTTTTGGATTATCACCAGAACAATTATCAATAAGCATTTTTGCAGACCTCTGATATTGTTCATCGTTCATCTCGACATTCTGTAAATCAATTTTCAAATAATCCTGAGGATAAAGCTTCGCATTTTTATAAGCATCCGCAGTCAAATCTTTTTTGAACACATTCGGATCTTTACCAATCAGAAGCCTAAGTTTTGTGTTATCACGAGACAAGAAACTAATAAGTGAATCTGTAACAAGGGAAGTTCCCTTTAAATCCCAATATCCTGTAGCAATACAAATTTCATTTATTTCAGGCATTGAAATAATTTCATTCAATGTATCTACAAGCTTTAGTTTAGATGAGTTGTCTACAAGTGTATTTCCAAACATTTATGCGTTCCTGTCCTGTCTAAGAAAGATTATCGGTAAAGGATTTTAGTTTTATCAAATCCCTTTTTCATAAACATGCGACAAACTGAACATATAGCTGAGACCAACAATTCATTTATTAATTAAAGCACAAAATTGGCATTTTTTGGAGACGTGTTCAGAAAATATTTCATATTCGTCCTAGTAGAGCATAATGATATACCTCGTCCCTTCGGCAATTTTCTAACTGGACACCACTAAATGTACCGACTTTAAGTAAAAATTATGTTTGCCAGAATTCTGAGATATTTAATTTACTCTAAAATCAATCTAAAAAACTTGAACTCCTGGGAGTTTTTGCTAAAAAAAATTGCCAAATGCAAAAAAAATGCCAGCAATTTTTTATTGCTGACATTGCGTATAATTCAACGCCCTATTTCAAATTCACAGCCGGAATCGTGTTCTCGTTGAGAAGAGTGACGTCCATGCGGTTGTACGGAATGTTCACGCCGTTCTCGGCGAATGCCTTGAGGACGTTCACGCACACGTCGTGCTTTGTCTGGAAAAAGTCAGGGTTCTTGCACCAGACGATGAGGTTCATGTTTATTCCGCTCTCGCCGAGCGTAGTGTAAGCAACTTTCGGCTCGTAGTCAGGGTTGTCGTTGATGACAGTCGGGCATCTTGCAGGAACGCTCTTCAAGACTTCGAAAGTCTTGTCGATGTCGCTTCCGTAATCGACAGAAAGCTCAAAAACGTAACGCCTGAACGGGAACGCAGAATAATTCTTCAAGTTCGAATTGATGATTGTCGAATTCGGAATTCTTATCATCTGGTTGTCGAGGGTGTGGATTTTGACAGAAATGATTCCGACCTCATCGACGGTGCCGGAAATTCCTCCGACCTCGATGAAATCACCGATTTTCATCGCCTTGTCAGTGACGACGAAAAGACCTGAAATCAAGTTGCTGACACTGGTTTGGGCAGCAAAACCGATTGCGACTCCGGCGATTCCCGCAGCTCCCCAGACCGCGCTGAGCTTGATTCCGAAGCAGCTGAGGACGTACATCACCATAAGGACGTAGAATACATAGCTGATGCCTTTCGTTATCAGCTTGACAGTGTGCGGCTCCAAAGATTTCGAAGCACCCTTTTCGACAAGATGCTTCAAAACGCGGTAAATAATATAGAAGAGAACGATTGCGAGAACGCTCGTGATTGTGGTCAGGATATTCTTCCATGTGAGAATCGAGCTCAAGAACTCCGTAAACTCCCCAATGTGAAGAGCCGCCCAGAAACTGTTCCCCGCAGCCCTCGCCGCCTCCATAGCCTGCTCAGGAATTATCTCCTTAGCCTCCTCCGCAAAAGCCGAAACTGCGCCAAAAGCCGCAATTCCAAGCCCCAAATTCAATTTTTTGAAATTCATAAAAACTCCTTATTGATTTTTAAATTTCTTCAATTATTACACTAATCTTAAATTATTTTATTATTTTAATAGGACAAATATCAAGTTTTACAAATTAAAGATGGAAACAAGCGTAGGCGGGGTTCCGACCACAAAAACACTCAGCCACCGCGAAGCGGTACTGCCGTTTTTGTGGTCGGGTTCCCGCCGAGAGCTTGTTTCCAATTTTTACAGTCCGCATTTACTTGATATTTTTCCTGCAGATATCGTTTATGGTACATTCCTCGCACTTCGGTTTTCTCGCGGTGCAGACGTACCTGCCATGCAGAATCAGCCAGTGGTGCGCGTGCGTCATGAACTTTTCCGGGATTCGCTCCACAAGGCTCTGCTCGACTTTCTCAGGCGTGTCGCCCTCGGCAAGTCCGATTTTCGGGCAAATCCGAAGAAGATGCGTGTCAACCGGCATCGTCGGCTCGTTCCAGACGACATTCAGGACGACGTTCGCAGTCTTGCGCCCGACACCAGGAAGAGACATGAGCTTTTCGCGGTCGTGCGGCACTTCCCCGCCGAAATCGGAAATGAGCTTTTCGGACAATGCGATTATGTTCTTCGATTTGTTCGCGGAAAGCCCGATAGGACGGATGAATTCGACAAGCTTTTCTTTTCCGAGCGCAATCATTTTTTCGGGAGTGTCGGCGATTTCATAAAGCTTCTTCGTGTTCTCGTTCACGCTTTTGTCCGTGGACTGCGCGCTCAAGACGACCGAAACGAGAAGCGTGTACGGATTCTTCCAGTCAAGCTCGCACTTCGGATTCGGATTATTTTTCTCGAAACGCGACATTACTTCTTCAATTTCTTCCTTATTAAGCAGTTCCATTTGGTCACCGATTATGTTGCTAATCAGTCCAAAATTCAATATATTTTAAATACGATTTATAACTATCGGTTTTATAGAGAACAGGAGAAAAATAGATGAGCAATGAAGCTAGCGAACTACCGAATAAGATAACGAAGAAAAAATACGGAAAGATTGCGATGCAGTTTTCCATTCGGATTCTTGCGATTCTTGCATTTTTTTTCACGATTCAGGGGCTTGTGACTGTGAACAACGTAAGGAATTCCTCCGAGGAAGACTATTCGAACTTCTGCCGGAAGATTATCCAGGAAGACGCAGGAAAAGTGAGCAACTGGAACGAAATCCTCATAAACGACCTGAGAATCTACACTGACAACGACATCACGGCGGAAGGAGATACAGACGCAATAATCAGATGGCTTGAGACACACGAAAAAATAAAGAACGAAAGGTTCAATTACGTCCTTTTCTGCACGCTCGACGGAGTCGGACATTCAAGCGACGGCTCTTCCGTGACGGCAATCTCAAAACAATTCTACAGGGCAATCGTCAACGAGAAAAAATCATCGTTCGTATCTAACATCGAATTCAGAAGCGACGGGACAGTCTGCTACTACATCTCGCGACCGGCATACGACAAAAACGGCAAGCTCATCGGAGTTTTTGCGGGCGCAGTCAAGCTCGACGAAATCGAGAACATGATTTCGCAGCTCCAGATGGGAAAAAACGGAAAGGCAATCCTTGCGGGAAGCAACGGAGTTCTGATTTCGCACATCCGCGGAATGGACAAATACATGGACCTCTTCTACAGCGACAAGGCAGGCTACAAAGGTCTTACAGAAATCGCGGAGCTAGCGACTCAGGGAAAGACTGACGAGAGATTCTACAGGGAACCGTCCGGCACAAAAATGTTCGCTTCTTTCACTCCTGTTCCTGGAACGCCGTGGGTCGCAATCCTCACGATTCCGATGCAGGAAGTCAACGAGGCAAGCAACAAAATCCGCCACCTGATAATCATAACGAGCGTCATAAGCGCGCTTCTCGTAATCGCGGCATGTATCCTGATTCTCGTGAACATGATAAAGCCGCTCTCGTTCGTCAGGAACAGCATCGAGCACATCGCGACGGGCGACGCTGACCTCACGCAGAAGCTCGAAGTGAAGAGCAACAATGAAATCGGAGAACTCGGCGAGGGATTCAACAGGTTCATGGAAAAGCTTAGGAACATCATCAGCGGCGTGAAGGACTCGAAAGAGACGCTTCAGTCGGTGAATGTCGGACTGCAGAACAGAATCGACGAGAACGGAACAGCGATAAAAGAAATCATCAGCGACCTCGACATAATCGGCGGACAGGTTCAGAATCAGGCGGCATCGGTCACCCAAACTGCGAGCGCGGTCGAGGAAATCTCAAAGAACATCGAGTCACTCGAACACATGATTCAGACGCAGTCGTCGGGAGTCACGCAGGCGAGCGCGGCTGTAGAGGAAATGATCGGGAACATCAAGAGCGTCAACACGTCGGTCGGGTTCATGGCGGACTCGTTCAGCGCGCTCACAAAGAACGCGCAGGAAGGAATCAGCAAGCAGAAGGACGTCAACGACAAAATCGGGAAAATCGAGGAGCAGTCGAAACTTTTGCAGGACGCGAACAAGACGATTTCATCAATCGCAAGCCAGACGAACCTCCTTGCTATGAACGCGGCAATCGAAGCGGCACACGCGGGTGCGGCAGGACGCGGATTCAGCGTTGTTGCGGACGAAATCAGGAAACTTTCGGAAACATCGGCATTGCAGTCGAAGAAAATCAAGGAAGAACTTGCAGGCATCCAGAAATCGATAAGCGACGTGGTGAACGCTTCTCAAGCATCGGCGGAATCATTCTCGCAGGTGTCGTCTAGCATCGATATGACGCAGAACCTCGTCCTCCAGATAAAATCCGCAATGGAAGAGCAGCAGGAAGGCTCGGCACAAATCGGCGAGGCACTGAAACTCATGAACGACAACACGGCGGAAGTCCGGGCGGCTTCTCATGAAATGGCAGAGGGCAACAAGGCAATTCTTGTGGAAGTGAACGACCTCCGCGACTCGACCGAAAAAATCAGGAACAGCATGAACCAGATTTCAACGAGCGCGGACAAGATAAACGATTCGGGCAAGGCACTGGACGAAATCTCCAGCAACGTCTTCGAAACCGTAAACCAAATCGGCGGACAAATCGACTTGTTCACGGTGTAAAATTGGAAAAATATCATTCTGAGTTCGACCAATTGCTGTCGATTTGTCTCAGAACCTAAAAAGCTCGGAAGAATTGAAAATCAGGTTTTCATTTTTCCGAGCAATTTTTTTTTTGCAGGGCACTACACTATCGCTTTTTCGATTTTAATTTATGCGCTCCTAATTCTTCCAAATGTGTTTATGATGATAATCCAAGAACTCCAGATGTTCTTTCTCTATCCAGCGTAATTTCATATCAGTTGAAAGCCCAAGACCTCTTAAATCGCTTAAAGCAAGACAAGATGAAATCATAATCAAGCCTTCATCCGTAAAAGAAATATAGCCTTTGTCAAAAAGTGCGTCTAAGTTTGCCGTGAGCAGAAAGCCGTTATACACGTTCAGTCGTTCCGAATCGCTTGTGCAATCTTTCCACGGCTTTGCATGGCTTGCTCTGAGTGCCTGTCGTGTTGAATCTTCGCATAAGAAGATATTTTAACACGAATGAGAAATCGGCGGAATGTTATGACGGGAGTTTCATTTTTTTAAGGAGCTCTTTCTGCTCGCCCGTGATTCTAAAGCTTTCAATTGCCTTCTGAATCGTCTTGTTGTGAGTCCACTTTTCAAGGCGCTTGTTTTCCAAAAACGGAAGCGCGGAATCCCACTGCTTTGCAAGCGCGGTCGCGAAATACCAGGCGACCATCATCTTGACGTAATATGCCTCCGAGCGCACCGACGCAACTTTCGTAAGGTATTCCGAATCGAATTCGTCATCAAGGAAATGCTGCATGAGAAGTTTTATCGCGAACCGCACCGTATAAGTATGAGTGGATTCCAGCCATTTGTTGATAAATAATAGAAGAGATTCGTGATTTTTCTGCTTTTTGAAGATTTTCGGCGAAAGCTGGTCGCAGGTCGCCCAGTTGTCAACATACGGCAAGAACTTTTCCAAAGCCGCAATGCAGGAATCAAAATCTTTTTCATCGGCGATGATAAACGCGTGCAGCTGGTTCTCGTCAAAATATTCATGCGGAAGGTCGCCAAGAAAATCTTTGACGACAGACGCTGATTTTTCATTTTCGGCTGCTTCCTTCAAAAGCGTTTTCGCGAGCGACTTGATTACGGGAGTACGCACGCCGATTACGCTGTCAGGGGCAACGCCGGGAACCAGCTTGGACTGGAAAGCGCGGTAGGCGGAGTCCTGGGAGGAGAAGAGGAGTTGTATCAGGTCATTTTTCGATGCAAGCATAACAATCAGAGTAATTTTACATCAAAATGCAATTGCAGACAGCATACATGCGGACAGCGGCGGATTCGGTGTCTTTTTTAAAGTCACAGTTTTCTAACGATGTCACATATTCCATATTTAATTTTCTCCCACATCTTAGGATTCATAAGTAGCATTGAAAACCATATCAAGAAGCCATTTCTGGAATGATTTGCCATTCTTGTACCATGCTTTTGCCTTTTCAATATCTCCAGATTGTATTGAGCTTCACTGTTTCCCTGTTCGGCAGTCTTTTCATAAAAGTAAAACAAAACTGAAAAAACTGTCAGAAAGGAAATCAGCGATAAAACAACAATGTCGGAAACAAACTTTTTCCATTCGTCCTACGAAAGCCCGTACAAAATCGTCGCACCATTTTTCGATTCTCTTTGTTTCTTCCTCGGTCGGAGTCGCGAACATTCCGAGCCCCACGATTCCGTAGACGACCGACGCACTCACGTTGCCCTGCAAAAGATAGAGCCGGTAGTCGCTTCCGCGCGAATTTTCGAACCCGCTTACCTACTAATGGAGCACAAAAAAACCGCCCTAATTCGGCGGTTTCAAAGTACACGATGTTGGATTTGAACCAACGACCCCCGCCGTGTGAAGGCGATGCTCTACCCCTGAGCTAATCGTGCTAATCAATAATGAACATAATTCTAACGATTATGTTCATTAAAGTCAATATATACTACTTCTTCTTGGAGAAGATTCTGAAATTCATCCACGGGAAAAGCTGGTGCTTGCGCTCAAGCCCTGTCAGCCATTCGGTGCTGACGGTGTTCGAACCGAGTGAATCGTAGACGATGATGAACGATTTTATGCTTTCCTTGAAACGCTCGGCCGCATAGTCGCTGAGGCTCGAAACAGAATCGTCGTCGTCACCGTCATGCACAAGGTCCGCCCATTCGCCGCTCTGCGCCAGAAGAAGCTCTTTCGCGCCGAGATTGAGAAGGCGGATTTTCAGGCCGGTGTCGTTCGGGAAGCGGTCGGCGATATCGACCATTCTGTTGCTCATTTTCCTCGCGTAGCGGATCATCCATGCGTTCGAGTTGTCGAGCGCGTCGTCGGAGAATCCGTCTGCGGAATCAGAAGAAGGATAGAGCGAGACGACCTGCGGCTCAATCTTATCGCGCTTCATGTTACGCATCACATCGGAGCAGCCGACAAGGGAAACTGAGGAATCGTTCTCGGCACATTCGGAAAGGAGCTTCGAAAAGAAGTCCGAGCCTTCCGCCCAACGTCCGCCAAGCATCTCGGCAGGAATCGTGCACACGAGTGAAACGCTCTTGTCCAAAAGTTTTTCCGCATCGACAAGCTTACGGATTTTCGTCTCGGCAAATTCAACGGCACACTTCTCCGCAAGTTTTTTCGCGGAATCAGAAGCATAAACAGACGAATTCTTCGAGTAATATCTGAAGCCGGTCGGAATTCGTGCGGAATCCTCAAAAAGAAAATCTGAGAGATTCGAAACAGGAATGTCAAAAGCTATGTCCTTCTGAACGTCTTTGAAAATTCCGTCGGTCGCAAAAGATTTTATCTCGTTCGTGGATTCAGAATCGGCCGCAAAAAAGAACAGCTGGTTGAATTTCTCGCACTTCACAGGCGCAAATATTCCATTCTCCACAACGTCCTTGCTGAAGAAAAATGCCCTTCCGTCTGCAATCGAATAGTTCAGGCCGAACGAGCGGAGCGTCTTTTCGATTCCCGAAGAATATCCGAGATACGGCAGGTAGAATCCGTCCGGGAGCGCGCCGAAGAATTTCCTGTGGGAATAAAGCCCTGACTCAATCTGCGCGTTCAGGACTTCGGGAATGTCAGAATAATGAGGAAGATAAGAGAAAGTTCCGCAAGTCGCAAGAAGCTCGACTTTTCCGGCTTCCGCAAGTTCCGAAACTGCCTTCACTATATTCCTTGCATAGACGTTCTCAAAATCGTCCTTGTCCTTCTTAACCTTTGCAAGCGTTTCCGTAGCGTTCTTCAGAAGCGCAGCATCATCTTTGCAGCGGACGATTTCTTTTTCGCCGAGCAGGATTCTTCGCTCAAGCCAGTTCACATACTGCTCCTGAACTGCGGAATCAGAAAGCATCTCGCACAAAGTCGGCGAAAACACGAGCGAAACCTTCAATTTCTTCTCCGCGAAATTCGCTGAGGCAGAATTGAGATTATTCAAAAGCGGAAGATACACATTTGAAATGGAATCAAAAAGCACATCGTTCTCAAAGGCATATTTCTGCTCATCCTCAACATGGCGCATATAAGGCAGATGAGCGA
>JAFXSM010000007.1 GCA_017525605.1 Treponema sp.
GCAATACTCGAAACGGAGCAGCTGATTCTGGACACGCTCAAGAACGGGCCGAAAACGCACGAGGAAATCCTCAAGGAAGTCGCCGACAGGAACGACATCCGTCTTGGCGTGAGTCAGTTTTTCCTCATCGGAAGCACGGTGCGCTCCTATCTATCTGGTCTTTACGAGGAGAAGCGCGTCGCGTTCAAGCTCGTGAACAACCAGATGAAATGGGAAGCGACCGCTCTTTAGCTTCACGAACCGACGATTGCGCAGCCGGAAGACGTGCCGATTCTTGTTGCGCCCGCATCAATCATGGCAGCGGCATCCTCGAAAGTGCGGATTCCGCCGCTCGCCTTCACCTGCATTTTATTTCCGACGGTCTGGCGCATGAGGGAAACCGCATGGACCGTCGCGCCGTTCGGAAGAAGCCTATCGTCGCTGTCCTTCACGATTGCGAATCCGGTCGAAGTCTTTACGAAATCGGCACCGGCTTTTTCGGCGCAGCGGCACGCCTGGACGATTTCGTTGTCGCTGAGGAAACACGTTTCAAGAATTACCTTGATTATTGCGTTCTCGACTTTGCGCTCCGTGACGACATCGACGGAATTGGCAGCGTCAACGACAGCACGGATTTCCTCTGTCAGTTCGTCCCACTCGCCTTCTTTCACAAGCGCGAGGTTCACAACCATGTCGATTTCGTCCGCACCCTCATCAACGGCGACCGCGGCACTTGCGGCTTTGTTGTCGAGAGTGTCAGCACCAAGCGGAAATCCGATTACAGTGCAGACTTTCACGGGCGAATTCTTCAGTTCCTCATACGCGAACGAAACGAACGACGGATTCACGCAGACAGACGCGAACGAATGTTCCTTCGCCTCGTCACAAAGCTTCTTGATGTCAGCCTTCGTCGCGCACGGATTCAGATTCGTGTGGTCGATAAATTTTGCAATTTCAGATTTTGTCATATTACACTTCTCCTTTTTTTGTTTTGCATTTCTATTAATTCTACCATGTAGGGCGAAAATTTCGATAACGATTTTTTAAGCAAAACAATGCGATATTTTCAACGAAAACGCACTATTTTCTAAAATACGCAAAAACTATATTATGAAAAACGCTTCGAAAAACAGCAGAGACCTTCGTCGGAGGCTTTGATTGTTGGAATCCGGTCTTCGGGTTTCGGGAAGCAAAAAACATTTCCACAAGACTTGATTCAAAAGGACAGGTACTTATGACTACACTTGATTTTGCGGCTTACAAAAAAGAAGGCAAAAAGATTTCGATGGTCACTTGCTATGACTCGACCTTCGCGAAAATCATCGACAAAACTAACATCGACACAATCCTCATCGGCGACTCGGCATCAATGATTATGCACGGGGAAAGCACGACGATTCCTGCAAAAATGGAATGGATGGAAGAGCACACAAGGTCGGTCAGGAACGGAACATCAAAGTTCATCCTTGCCGACATGCCGTTTCTTTCGACGAGAAAAGGACAGGACTTCGCGACGGACTGCGCTGGAAGGCTTCTTGTCGCGGGCGCGAATTCGGTGAAAATCGAGGGAGTTTTCGGGCAGGAGAAGATTCTTGAGCATCTGGTGCTTTCGGGAATCCCTGTGATGGCGCATCTCGGGCTCACACCGCAGTTCTATCAGGCATTCGGCGGACACAAAATGCAGGGAAAGACTGACGCGGCTGCGGAGAAAATCGTAGAGGAAGCGAAAATCGCGGAGAGCATCGGCTGTTACGCGCTCCTTCTCGAATGCATCCCGTCCGCGCTCGCAAAGAAAATCACGGAATCGGTCAGCATTCCGACAATCGGAATCGGAGCCGGAAAAGACTGCGACGGACAGGTTCTGGTGCTTCAGGATTTGCTCGGAATGAGCGGATTCAAGCCGAAATTCGTCAAGCAGTATCTTGACGGGATGAGCCTCATCACGAACGCGCTCAACCAGTACGCGTCAGACGTGGCGACAAACGAATTCCCGTTCGCGGAAAACATCAGCAGATAAAAATCAAATCACAATTAACGGAGAAAACCAGAATGAAAATCATACGCACTGTCGAAGAATGGAAGGCAGAGAGAAAAAATTTCCAGGACAAGAAAATCGGTTTCGTGCCGACGATGGGAGGTCTCCACGCAGGACACCTCTCGCTCATGAAAAGAAACAGGGCCGAGAACGACATCGCAGTTGCGAGCGTCTACCTGAACCCTACCCAGTTCAACGACAAGAAGGACCTTGAGACATACCCAGCGAATTTCGACGACGACGTGAAGCTTCTTGAGAGCGCAGGAATCGACTATCTTTTTGCGCCGACTTACCCGGTCATGTACCCGGACGACTACAAATACAAGGTCATCGAGACAGATTTCTCGAAGACGCTTTGCGGCGCAAAACGCCCAGGACATTTCGACGGCGTTCTCACAGTCGTGATGAAGCTCTTCAACATCATCAGACCGACGAACGCATATTTCGGCGAGAAAGATTTCCAGCAGTTCAAGCTTCTTGAGGGAATGGTGAAGGCGTTCTTCCTCGACATCAACCTCATCCCTTGCCCGATTGTGCGCGAGGAGAACGGACTTGCAATCTCAAGCCGCAACAGGAAACTCAGCGAAGAGGGACTCAAAAAAGCACCGAAGCTCCACGAAATTCTTGCGATGAATAATTCAATAGAAGAAAAAGAAAAGCTTCTTGCTGACGCGGGATTCACGGTCGATTATGTTACGGAGCATGACGGTCGTCTTTATGCGGCGGCATTCCTTGAGGGCGTAAGGCTCATCGACAACGTGGAAAGCAAATAAAACAAGGGCGGATAGATAAAAATGATTTTGACTTTGGATGTCGGAAACTCGACCATGACGGGCGGAATTTTTGACGGCGACAAGCTTATTCTCCAATTCAGGCAGACGACGAACAAAAATTCAACTTCGGATGAAATCGGAATCTTTTTGAGAAGCATACTGAGGGAAAACAACGTTGACCCGAAATCGATAGAAGCCAGCTGCTGCTGCTCCGTCGTTCCTCCGATAAACTATTCCCTTTCAAGCGCAATAAAAAAGTATTTCAACATCGAGCCTCTGTTCATCCAGTCAGGAATCAAAACCGGGCTGAAGCTCAAATACGCGAACCCGAAAGAAATCGGTGCGGACAGAATCGCGGCGGCAATCGGAGCAGTCAGGAACCAGCCGAACAAAAACCTAATTGTAATCGACATGGGAACAGCCACAACAATCGACGTTGTGACGAAAGACAAGGAATATCTTGGCGGCGCGATTCTTCCGGGACTCAAGATTTCGGTGCAGGCACTTGCGAGCGGAACTGCGAAACTTCCGACCGTAGAAATAGTCCGCCCGAACAGAATCTGCGGACAGTCAACAATCGAGGCGATTCAGTCGGGAATTTTCTACGGGAACGCGGGCGCGATAAAAGAATTCTGCTACCAGTACCAGAAGCAGATTTTCAAGGACGAGAAGCCTGTCGTAATCGGAACGGGCGGATTCGCAAGGACGTTCGAGAATTACGGGCTTTTTGACGTGATTGTGCCGGAGCTTGTCCTTCTTGGCGTAAAATCGGCACTTGAAATGAACAGAGAGGTAAAGTAAATGCAAATTGAAGTTTTGAAATCGAAGCTGCACAGGGCGACTGTCACAAACGCGGAGCTGAATTACGAAGGCTCCATCTCAATCGACACGGATTTGATAAAAGCCGCGGGAATGCACAACTATCAGAAAGTTGACATCTACAACATCAACAACGGAGCAAGGTTCTCCACATACATAATCCCGGGAAAGAAAGGCGAAATCTGCCTGAACGGTGCCGCAGCGAGAATGGCTCAGGTCGGCGACAAGATAATCATCGTCACGTTCACATGGATTGACGAAGAAAAGGCAGGCGACTGGCTTCCGAATGTAGTTCTCCTCGACGAAGGCAACAAAATCAAGGAAGCCGGCAAACACGCGATGGTCTCAGGAACAGTCGTAGTGTAAGAAAAAATCAACTCCCCCATAATTTCCTTTGAAAAAATTCAGAAAGTCATCTTAAAATAAAATGCAATAAAAATTCTGAAAACTTGGGGGTTTGAAAATGAAAAAAATTCTATGCGCGTTTTCGGCGTTACTTGTATCCGGCATGATTTTCGCCGCGACGATGGACTCAAAGGTGCGCTCCGTACCGAAAGCCATAACCGAAAAAGTTTTTTCTTCGCCGAAAGAAGGACTTCCCCTGCTCGTCAAGCATCTGACGCAGGGAGCGAACGGCGCGTCCGGCAAAGTGAAAGTCATGCACGACTGGATTTGCGACAACATCGCATATGACTGCGAGATGTATTTTTCGGCAGGAAAAATCGAAAACCAGGATTACGAGAGCGTCCTCAAAAAGAGAAAAGCAGTCTGCGCAGGCTACACTTCCGTGATGAACGCTATGTGCTACTATGCAGGAATCGAATCAATCGGCGTGTACGGATACTCAAAGGGATTCGGCTACACGGGAAAGCTCGACGGAATCGACCACGCATGGAACGCGATAAAGCTCGGCGGAAAATGGCAGCTCGTTGACTGCACTTGGGACGCGGGCTACGTCGATTACAAAACTTACGTCAAGCATTACACGGACGAGTGGCTCTTCCTCGACCCGAAATTCTTCATCTACTCGCATCTCCCCGAAAAAGAGGAATACCAATACTTAAAAGAGCCGATTACGCAGGAACAATTCGTAAAAGAGCCTTACATCGCAGGGAAATTTTTCAGGAAAGGATTCTCGCTCGGAAAAGAAATCCCCGATTACACGACGGTGATAGACGGGGCAAAGAGCTTCGAATTCGGAATATCGCAGTCCGGCATCTCGATAACTTCCGTGATAAGGGAAAGAAAAGGCGGGCGTTCGGTTGAGAATTCAACTTGGATAAACAGAATGGGAAACAAATTCACGGTTGATTTTGACGTTCCCGACAACAAGGAATACAGGGCTGTGATTTTCGCGAAGAAAATCTCGGAAGAGAATTTCAACGACAGATTCGCGATTCAGGAATTCGCCCAGCACGTCCAGCAGACAGAAGCATTGCTTGCCGCAAAGAAAATAACGCAGCGCGAAAAGGATTTTTTCGAGTCGGCATTCTTCAAGTCCGAGGAAAACGGCGTTTACTACCCGCTCGAAGATTTGTTCGCGACGGAAAGAAACAACGCGGTTAAAAAGATTTTCAGGCTGCTAGGGATTTCAGCGAACATGCACGAGCCTGTCTTGGATTTTCTCATAAAAGCTTCTCCAGAATACAGCGGATACGGCAACATAAAAAAATATCCTTCGTGCTATGCAAGCTACGACACCGCTACATCCACAAGGCTCATCGAGCCGATTTCAGGAAGCCTCAAAAAAGGCGAGAAAGTCAGATTCGAGATTTCGAGCAAGGACTACATCGGAATCGCATACAAGGGTGACGGGAATCCAGAACTGCTCAAAAAAGATGCGAAGACAGGAAATTTCATCGGCGAATTCGAAATTCCAGACACCGACAGGGTGATAATCTACGGAACGAAGAACAACAAGAACCTTACAGGGCTTTGGTTCTACACGGTGGAATAAAACAGATGCAAAACATGAATCCATATTCTGCATCTGCTTCCGCAAATTGTAAAATATGGATTCATCAACTAGAATTAGCGCATGGATTTTTATGGAAAACTTGGAAATCTGCTTAGCGAGGCTCTAGAAAAAGGCGAGATTCCGAAAGCTGAAACAAAGAACGAAAACAAAACTGGATTCGTAAACAAAAGCGAATTTTCGAAAGGCGAAAACAAAACGATAAACGTCGATGATTTCGGGAACAACGAGCAAAACGAGAACAACGAAGAAAAAGTTGACAACATCGTAAGGGAAGAAGACATGAAGAAAGTGAAGACTTTCACCTTCACCCAATTCGGCCAGAGCAAGACGGAAGACTCAAAGCCGAAGCACACGTTCTCGTTCGAGCAGTTCGCGAAGATGAATCAGGAAGCAGCGCACACAGAGCCGAAAGTTCAGATTTACAAGTTCTCCCAGCTGGTCATTCCGCAGAACGTCCTCTACGCGCTCAACGTAATCGGAATTCCGACAAACGCGGATTTCGAGGCGGCAAAGAGAATCTACAGGGAAAAAATCATGTACTACCACCCGGACAAGTGGCTCGGAACGCCATACATCGAGCAGGCGAAGACGAACACGCAGACTCTCAACACGGCGTGGGAAATTGTCGAATGGTGGTACGTCGCAAGATAAGCGGAATAATCGTTCAGCCTTCCCTCTCGATAAGGTCTGCCATCGAAGTTTCAGAATCCTCATCGATTCCGTATTCCGCAAGTTTTCTGTGAAGCGTCTTCCGCCCGATTCCCAGAACGTCGGCCGTCTTCGACTTGTTCCCGTTGTTCGCGACGAGGTTCTGCATGATGATTATCTTCTCCGCCTCATCCATCGTTATCCCGAGCGGAACAGAAATCGCCTCGGCAGATGAGCTTCTGCTTACGGTCGGCGGAAGGTCTTCGAGCGTTATCATGTCGCCGCTTGCCATAACGACGGAACTTTCGACGCAATGCTCAAGCTCGCGGATATTTCCCGGCCAGTCGTATTTGTAAATTGCAGAGCGGGATTTATTGTCGAATCCCTTCACGTCCTTTGAATTCTCTTTGTTGAATTTCGTGAGGAATGAATTCAAAAGAAGCGGAATGTCGTCTTTTCTGTCCCTAAGCGGCGGAACTTCAATCTTGATTCCGTTCAGCCTGAAATACAAATCTTCCCTGAATCTTCCGGCCTTCACTTCTTCCTCAAGATTTTTGTTCGTGGCGGCAATCACTCGGACATCAACTTCAAGCGTCTGCTCACCGCCCACGCGCTCGAATTTACGCTCCTGAAGGACGCGAAGAAGTTTCACCTGAACGTTCTGGTTTATCTCGCCGATTTCATCGAGGAAAATCGTCCCGCCGTGCGCAAGCTCGAATTTTCCCTTGTGCAGCGACTCGGCACCGGTGAAAGCCCCTTTCTCGTGCCCGAAAAGCTCGCTCTCAAGAAGCGTCTCGCTTAAGGCGGCACAATGCACCGTCACAAGCGGATTCGATTTTCTTGAGGAAAGCGAATGAATCGCGGAGACGAGGACGCTCTTTCCGACTCCGCTCTCGCCCGTAATCAGAACGCTGATTCTGGCATCGGCGACTTTCTTCACGAGCGTCATGACTTTCTGCATGGCAGGGCTGTTTCCGATTAACGAATCGACTGCCTTTTCGCTGTCAATCTCTTTTTTAAGCTGCTGGTTCTGGATTTTCAGCTCACGCCCCTGCAAAGCGCGCTTCACCGTGATTTCAAGCTGCTCAAGATTGAGCGGTTTCGTGAGGAAATTGAACGCTCCGTTCTGCATCGCCTTTACAGCCTCGTCAATCGAGCCGTGACCGGTTAGGACGATTACAGGGATTCCAGGTGTCTCGCGCGTAACGTGGCGGAGTACGTCGTCGCCAGAAACTCCGCCCGGCATACGAAGGTCGGTGATTACAAGGTCGATGTCGCCTTTTGAAATCAGGTCGAGCGCGACTTTTCCGTTTTCCGCGACCTTCACATTGTAGCCGTCCATCTCAAAGTCAGCCGCAAGACCTTCCCGTATATTTTTCTCATCATCAACGATAAGTATTGTGAATTTCATTTTCTTCTCCATTCAAATCAAACTCATTCAGGACTCACAACCGCAATCGCAGTCGCACGACAAAAGCCGCCTGTCCTGCTGAGGAACCGGCAGCGTCACGACGAATTCAGTGCCTTCACCGAGCGCGGACGAAACTTCTATGTCGCCTGAAAATTCTTTTATTATCTTGTAGCTCATCGCCATTCCGAGCCCCGTACCGTTCGCTTTCGTCGTGAAATACGGCTCGAAAACGCGCGCGCAAACCTCGTTGTCCATTCCGCTTCCGTTGTCTGAAAAACGAAGAACGAACTTTTCGTCGGAAATTCGGGTCTGAATTGAAATCCGGCCGCCACTGCCCGTGAACCTGTTCTGGATTGCGGCAAGCGAATTCTGCGCGAAATTGACGATGACCTCGCGGAATAGTTTCGGGTCGATGAGTATTCTCGGCGCGTTCCTGCAAAAATCAGACTCAAGGACGACATCCTTTGCGGTGAATTCGGGCTTGAAGAATTCCACGAACGCTTCCAGAAGAGAATTCGGATTCACAAGCTCAAGGTTCACGGAAATCGGACGAACCGCCATCAGAAAATCCACGACGATTTTGTTCAGCCTGTCAATCTCGGAGTTGACGACATCGAGATAGTTCTCGACGAATTTCGGGTCGGGAAGAAGCCCGTCGCGCTCCCGGCTCTTTTTCACAGCCTTCTGAATCAGCTGAATGTGGATCGAAATCGCCCCGAGCGGATTTTTTATCTCGTGGGCGACATTCGCAGCAATGTTCGTAAGACCAGCCATCGCTTCCATTCTGTGAAGGAGAATCTCCTGGTTGCGCTTTTCCGTGACATCCTCGATTCTGACAATCGAACCGACAAGCTCGTTTTTCCTTGCGAACGGCGAAATCGATATGTCAACGAAGCGGATTCCGCCGGACGAGCGGACTGAAAATTCGTCGCTCACGTTCGTCTTTTTGCTCTCGAAAGTCCCCTTGAGAAAATCCGAAATGTCCGAATCTGAAATCGTATTCCAAACAGGAACAGACTCAGCCGCAGTCTCCCTCGGATTCAGCTTGAACGGAATGTACCTTTCTGCAGCCTTGTTCACCTTTAATATGCGGAAATTCGACTCAGAATTGGAAACAATCAAAAGCCCGGTCGGAATCGACTGGAAAATCGAGTCGAGCATATCGCTGCTTTCGGAAAGCTCGTCCAAAAGATTTTTTATCTGCAAATCCGACAATTTTGAAACTTTCTGCGAAACTCTTTTTGAAAATTCTTGCATTCACCAAAACCTCGTAAAAATCAGAATAAAATCAGAATAAAATCAACTTCTCGGAACCTGAAAAAGCCGGACGTTCATCGCAAGGTCCCTCGTAAGACGCTCGATTGCCGCAGGAACGCTCTGGTTGTACACGGTCACGTTGTTGTAACACTCGCGGATTGAATCGAGGTTCATCTTTGCGAGCGACGCTGTTGCGGACGACGACGCAAAATCCCCGCACGCCTCCTCCACGCCCATCAGAAACGACTTGAAAAGGATTTTCGGCTCAAACGACGCGCAGCCCTTCACGACGGAATCCACACCCGGAATCTGCCCTTTTCGAATCGCGTCGTAATATTTCACGGCGACGCTCCTGACTTCCGAAGGCGTTTTCGGAAGGAAAGAATAGAGGCAGTCGGAAACCGTCGTGAACCTGTTCTGATGGAAAACCTCGCCCACGATTTCTTTCTGCTGGATTTCGCTTCTCTCGCAAAAAGGATAAATCCTCACGCGCGAAAGAATCGTCTGCATCATCGCGCCGCGCTTGGACGTTGTGAGAATGAACGCCGCATCCGTAGGCGGCTCCTCAAGTATTTTCAGAAGCGCGTTTCTCGGAGCGTCGAGCATCCTCTCCGCATTTTCGATTATGAAAACTTTTTTTCCGCCGCTTGAGCGAATCCTTAGCCACGCGGAAGCACCGCGAACCTGGTCAATAGGAAGCGAGCTGTACATGAAAGATTCGAGTTTCTGACAGTCCTTCACGACGCTGTCGCAGATTTTCTCCGCCTTTGCAGAATCGAGCACCGTAGAATCGAATTTGGAAAGCTCGTCCTCAATCGACTCAATCACGGGCGAGAACTTCGACGAATTTCCGCTCTCCTCCCAAAGAATCTGGTTGAACCTAGAAGTCAGCTTGTGAACGGCACGCACGAACGCAATCGGAGCAAAACCTTGAAGAACTGAATCGCGCATTGCGAGAATCTCAAGCATACAGTCGCGGGGGCCCGCAACAAGAACGTTCATGTTCGAAAGCGTCCTGTGCTGCCTGCAGAATTCGCAGCTGCAGTTTTCGCTTCTGTCGCCGATGCACGAAAGAATCCTTGATATTTCAAGCGCGGCAGTGAATTTCCCCGAAAATTCAGGGCCGGAAAGAAGAACCGCACCCGGAAATTTGCCGCACTCGATGTCGGATTTCATTAGCTCGAAAGAATTCTGATGAAAAATTTTGTCCGTCATAATTTATTCTCACCAATCTGTTCTCAACGAAGATGCGCAGCCACGAAATCAACGGAAGGAGCAAGCGAAGGCCCCAGAAGCTCCCAATAAAAGCAGATTTCCCTGAAATGCGCTGTGTTTCCCCACGGCTGGGCAACCGCGATAATCAGGAAAAGGCAGACGATTCCGACACCTTCCATCAAGCCGAACACGAAACCGAGAGCCTGGTCGAGGCTGTGCGCGATTTTCCCCCTGAAAATCCCGCTGACGAGCATCTGGATAATCTTAACGAAGAGAAAAATGACGGCGAAGATTATCATGAACGAAAGGCACGCGCTCAATATTCTCGAACGGACGATGTGGTCGAAATATGGGGTGAGCATTCCGCAAAGAAACACCGCGCCCACAAAGCCGAGGAAAAACGCGAGCTTCCCGAAAATCTCATTGATGAAACCGTTGTAAGCGGCCGTAATCGCAAAATACAGAATGACAACAGTCAGCATGATGTCCAAAAGAGAAATCATCATAAAAAGCCCTCACTTTCTCACAGATTCGAGAATCATCTCGGCGATTCTTCTTGCAGGCCGCTTTCCGTCAACCATCGTCGCATCGGAAAGGGATTTCGACGCGGACGCGACTTTGCTTCTGAATTCCGCATCGAGCATTTTCGAAAGCGCGTTTTTCATGTTTTCTGAATTCGCCTCTTTTCCAAGAAGAACCTCAGCCGCACCTTTCTCGCGGAAGAACGTCGAATTGTCAACCTGGTCGCCCCTTGTGCCGGAACCGCAAAGCGGAACGAGGACGAGAGGCTTTCCGAGAACAGCGCACTCCCAAATCGAATTCGCACCCGCACGGCTGAGAACGATGTCGGCGCATTTTATAACGTCGCACATTTCGCCGTAGATGAACGGGTGCAGGAAATACCCGGCACGCTCTTTCGGCATGGAATCCGCATCGCGCGCACCGCACTGATGGACGACATTGAACCTTTCGCATAGCCAGTCAAGATTCTCCACCACAAGCTCGTTGATTTGCCGCGCACCAAGGCTTCCCCCGAGGACGAGCAGAATCGGCTTTGACGAATCATAATCAGGTCTTTGCGAAAAAAGGAAATTCTTTCCGCGCTCCACGCTCTCTTCCCCAAGCGAGTAAAACACAGGGCGAATCGGGTTTCCTGTTGCAACGGCTTTCTCACGAAGCGCGGCAGGCAGGAACGATTTTGTCTGCTCGTAGGACACGAGGATTTTTGAAGCCGAGCGGGAATTGATTTTTGTCGCAAGCCCCGGAGTGAAGTCGCATTCGTGCGTCAGGACAGGGATTTTCAGAAGGGACGCGGAGAAACACGGGGGAACGCTCACGAATCCGCCTTTCGAGAAAAGAACGTTCGGTTTCATGAAAAGAAGCTTGAAGAACGACTTCATGCAGCCCGCCAGAATCTTGAACATATCGAAGAAATTCTGCACAGAGAAGTATCTTCGGAGTTTTCCGCTCGGGATTCCGACAAAAGAATCAACTGAACCGGATTTTTCCACCAGATTCCTGTCCATTCCGCTTGAATTTCCGAACCAAACTATTTCGATTTTTTTTCCAGATTCGTCGGCGATTTTCTTCAGTTCATCGGCAATCGCAAGGCCGGGATAGATATGGCCGCCAGTTCCGCCACCGGCAAACACTATTCTTATATCGTCATTGTTTTTCATAATGAGTCATTATGACACACTAAAGCACAAAAAAAAAGGCAGTGAAAAAATCCACTGCCTTTTGGCTACATCAATCAAATAAATCAGAGCTTAGCCCTCAAGCTGAAAGAGCCGCTCCAAAGCCCGTCATCCCACACATTGCGAAGGTCAGCTGAAATGCTGAGCGTTGCCTGCATGAAAAGCAGGTTGAATCCGATACCGGCATAGACCTGCGGCTGGATTGCATTGAAATCGAACGCATCCGATGTGTACGAATCAGCACCAGATGAAGTTTTGCCCAATGCATTAATCGCCGACACGACGGTCGAATTCTTGATTTTCCAGCTGTACGCGTTGTCATATTTCGACACGATTCCGCGGATTCCGAGGAACGGTGTGAAAATCAGAAGTTTCTTTGAGACCTGCGCCTGAACATACATCGTGTGGACTTTGTAGTCGATTGCAAGCTCCGCATCGTCGTTTCCGGCACCGAAAGAACCCTGGTTGTAGAAATATCCGACACCGGCAGAAATTCCAGGAAGAATGATTCCCTCCTCAAGAAGCGAATACCTGAAATCCGCACCGATTGTAAGGAAATCGACATCAAGGTCGCAGCCGAATGCGTCAGTCGAAAGAGTTCCGGTTTTCATCACGGCGATATCGACATCGAACGGAAGAAGAAGACCTCCGATTCTCAAGTCGGCGGTGAAAACAGGATAGTAGTAGCTGTCCTTTATTCCGCCGATACCAAGCACGTCGGCAGCCTTTGCGACGCCGCTCGTGTCGATGTGCGTCACGCCCATGTTGAATCCGCCACCGAAATGCGGCTTTGCGGAAGGGAAAAGCTTTCCGATGTAAGCGTCAGCCCACACGTTCTGCTGCGTAGCGGCCTGCGGAATAGCGTTTGCAAGCTGCTTTGAAAAATCAAGAAGCCCGTCGTTTATCGTTGCAACAGTCTCATCGTATTTATCAAGGCTGTCAGTGAACTGGCTTGCGTCAAAAGCGAAGGCACCTGCCGAAACAAAAGCGGCAACAGTTGTTGCGAATATTTTCCTGAAGATTCTCATAAGCACTCCTTGTTGCAAGAATATTCAAAAGTCTTTTCAAAGACCTCCCCCATGAATAATTCTAACGGAAAAACATGAAATTAAAATGAAAGCATAAAAAAAAGCACTCAAACCATTCGGTCTAAGTGCTTCGGTTGCCACCGGTTGGAATCGGACCAACGACACATGGATTTTCAGTCCATTGCTCTACCAACTGAGCTACAGCGGCTTAAGTGATTACTATATTACATTGCATTTCATTTTGTGTCAAGCGATTTGCAATTTTTTTTTCGATTTTTTGTTCGTTTACGCGATATGAAAATTCATGTAGGCTAAAAAAATGTTTCGTAAAGCACAATTAAAATTAATCGGCACGTCGGCGGCAATATTGATGACATTCACAGGCTGCGCGACGACTCAAAAAACAGCACAGCCGGACGAGAACTGCATTGACGGAAGCTGCACACTCGAAATAGAAAACGACAGCGAAAACGCGCAGGAAAAAAACGCAGCGCAAAATGATATCCAACCAGAAGAAAAAATCACGCTCGTGTTCGCTGGGGACGTGATGGCTCATGCCCCGAACTACAGACCCGGAAAATTCGACAGGATTTGGCGGAGCATCGAGCCGGTTGTGAAGGATTCCGACATCGCATTCGCAAACATCGAGTCGCCCGTCGCGGACGCTCTTCCGTGGAGCACGTACCCGCAGTTCAACATGCACTCGGAATACGTCGAGGCCGCGATAAGAATCGGGTTCAACGCATTCTCGCTCGCGAACAACCACACGAACGACCAGCTGCTCGAAGGAATCCGCCAGACGAAAAAATATTTCGACAACAGGAAAGAAATCTGGTCATGCGGGCTGAAAGACAAGACGACCGACCCGCTCGGATATCAGGTTATAGAAAAGAACGGTTTCCGGATTCTGTTCGTTTCTATAACGGAGATTCTCAACAGGCAGGACGCGTCATCTTACATCGACTATTATCCGCCGGCAGAAAAGAAAAGGGAAAAGCTCATCGGTGAACTTAAGGAGCTGAACGAGAAAAACAAATGCGATTTCTTCGTGCTCTCGGTGCACACGAGCGAGCCAGAATATGTCCTTACAGTCAGTGACGAGCGGAAAAATTTCTACAAGAACCTGATAGAAAAATGCGGGGTGGACATAGTCTGGGCGAACCACCCGCACGTCGTGAAATTTTTCGAGGAATATGAGAAATCGGACGGAAAGAAAAAATTCATCATGTACGCGAACGGAAACACGATTTCGGCGCAGAGATACGCACCCGCATTCGACAAGCCGGGCGCGGACTGGGAAAACACTGGCGAAGGGCTGCTAATCCGAGTGTCGCTGAAAAAAACTCACGACGGGAATGTTTTCATCGACAAAACGGAGCCGTTCATCATCACGACATACATAACGCCGACGAAGCAGTATGTGATAAAAAAGCTCGACGACAAATTCCTTGACGCGCTGGACGAGGCGGAAATTTGCAACTGGCACAACTATTTGAAGGAACGCAAGAAAATAGTTGAGGAAAGAATACGATAAAATAAAAAGATTTTAACAATTCCTGTAATTTCAGTGTTAAAATGAGTCTGTATGACTCTTAAACTAAAGAAAAGATTCAATCAAAATAAAGTTAAGGTTGTCTCAACTGTGATTGTCAGCGGAATCATCATGGTATTCGTCCTAACATTGATGGGCGTAGTCATGCAAAATGCGCTTGACGCGGCGGAAGAAGACTACAGGGAAAGCTGCACGCATGTCCTCAACGGCTATGCGAATGCCGTAGAATACTATCTCGACACATACAAGACATCGCTTTCTTCTATTTATGACAGGGAACTTTTCCTTAGCGGCGACACAAAAAAGATTCAGGGCTGGCTAATGCAGAACGTTCCTTACATTCACAAAGATTTCTGCGCGACATTCTACGTCACGGCGCACGACAAAAAAGGATATTTCTCGCAAGGAAGCATACTCGACCTATCGGAAGCGAAATACCTGAAAAACGTCAAATTCGAAAACGACGGATATTACATGAGCGACATCGTTTTCTCAAAACAAAGCGACTATCCGTTGTTCATAATCGAGCAGCCCGTGTACGACGCGAACAACAAGCTGTCGGGAACTCTTTGTGCGGCGATAAGGCTCAGCGCGCTTGAGAAAATCAAAAAAACAATACATATCGGCGACACAAACGCAATATACATAATGGACCGTACCGGAAAATTCGTCGTGCACCAGCAGAAAAACTACATCGGAAAGATATTCATTCCGACAGCGGAGAAATACAAGCATGTAACTTCCGACGTGACGGCAAAATCAGGGACAAGCATCGCGGAAACGGAGAACGAGAACGGACAGCCCGTAAACCTCTACTCAACCCAGATTCATGACTGCGGATGGACAATCTCGGTCGCTTTTCCGAAGACTGAAATACAGGCACTCCAAGAGGAACAGAAATCAACGAAAATCATCATATTCGTGATAGCGAGCATCGCTTTGACGCTGCTGCTCATCCTTGAGACATTGATTTCGGACTACTTCTACAAGAACCAGCTCATAGACGCAGTTTACGACCCGCTCACGACTCTCTGGACAAGGCAGCATTTCGAATCGGAAGCGGAAAAAATCATCAGGCATGAAAACGACTGCATTTTCATGCTTGTAGAATCGGATATCCGCGGATTCAAATTCGTGAACCAGAACTACGGCGAAGATATCGCGGACAAGGTGATTCTCTACTTCTCGAAGCTGGTGAGCAAGGTTGTGAAAGAACACAACGGAATAATCGGAAGGGGCTATGCAGACCATTTCTACGCGCTCATGAAGGTGCAGAAAATTCCGTGCGCCATGAAGGAAGCTCACAAAGAGCTGGAAATGCTGAAGAAAAAATGCGGGGAATTCGAAATTCCGTTCAGCCCGAAATTCGGAATCTCTTTCCTGCGACAGGAAAACAAGCATGGAACAACGATAAAGGAACTCATCGGGCAGACATCGTTCGCAAAGAGCACGCTCGGGGAAAACATGATGAGCAACCATGCGATTTACAACTCGGAGCTCCTTGAAAAAGTGAACGAAGAGCGTTTCATCGAGACGAGCATGGAAAAAGCCCTTGAGAACGAGGAATTCTTCGTGATGTACCAGCCGAAAATCCAGCTCGCCACGGAAAAAATCGTAGGCGCGGAAGCCCTGATAAGATGGAAGACGAACGACATGGGACTGCTTCCGCCGTCAAAGTTCATACCGATTTTCGAGAGGAACGGATTCATCACGGAACTCGACTTTTTCGTGTACGAGAAGGTGTTCCAGTTCCTGAGGCGGCAGATTGACAAAGACGAGCCGGTCGTCCCGATTTCTGTGAACATGAGCAGGAATCACAACCAGCCCGAAAGATTCATGAGGAAGTTCATGAAGCTTTTCAGGAAGTACAATATCCCGTCCGAGCTTATACAGGTGGAGATTCTGGAACGCTCGGTTATGGACAACAACACTCTCTGCGAGATAACGGAACGGCTTCACGCGGAAGGTTTCTCCGTCGCGATGGACGATTTCGGCTCGGGAGAATCTTCGCTCAACATGCTGACGAAAGTTCCGGTTGACGTTCTGAAATTCGACAAGGATTTCCTTTTGTCGTCAACGAACAAAAACGGAACGATGGACGAAAAATCCGCGAAATTCATCAGAAGCCTGATTGATTTGAGCAAGAACATGGACAAGCAGACGATTTTCGAAGGCGTAGAGACGCGGGCGCAGCGCGATTTCCTGCGCTCTGCGGACTGCGACCAGGTTCAGGGATTCTTCTACTCGCAGCCACTCGTCGAAGCCGATTTTATCAATTTCATACTGAAGAACAGGAAAATGTGAATCATCTCAAACACAGACTATTTTCTTGTTCGTTTAGCATATCAAAAGCGTTTACACTGCAATAACTTAATGAAAATGACGAGTTTTTGCAATCTGATGCAAAAACTTCTTTAAAATAAGCACTTTTTGCATTAGTATAGAAAATATTTGGAAACAAGCTCTTTCCCGTACACGCTTTCTTTGCAAAACAATGCGATAAATGATTATCTTGAAAGCCTTTACAACACAATTCTCTTAAAAGACATTATTTCCAGAAAACGAATTTCTGACGCTTCAATGTTGCAAAGTGTTGCAGAATTTATATTTGACAATATCGGATTGGAGGTTTCCAGTAAGAAAATCGCGGACACAATGACAAGCAACGGCAGAAAAATTGATTCCAGAATGGTTGAAAATTATATCTCATCGCTCACGGAGACATACATAATCTACAAAGCAAAACGATACAACATAAAGGGAAAAGAATATTTGAAATCGCTTGAAAAATACTATGTTTCAGATATTGCTTTTCGTTCGGCATTGCTCGGCAAGAAATCTATGGATGTTGGGTATATTTTGGAAAACATAGTGTATTTGGAGCTTTTGCGCCGCAGATACAAAGTCTATGTTGGCAAAATCGATGATGCGGAAGTTGATTTTGTTGCAATGAACAGCGACGGTATTGAATATTTTCAAGTGTCAGCTTCCGTTCGGGACAATTCCACTCTGGAACGAGAGTTAAGGTCGCTCAGACAAATCAAAGACAATTATCCCAAAATCTTGCTTACACTGGACGAAGACCCAGTTGCAGATTTTGGCGGAATCAAAAAAATGAACGCCCTTGATTGGCTTATGAAACAATCTTAACAAAATCGAAAAAAAGTGCACCCCAACTTTGGAGGTGCATTTCAATATGCAAACGATGCTTTTTGTTTGCTATTCAGAATTACAAATATTAGAAGATTACGACAACTTCGCCGTTCGGATATTTCTCAGAAATGAAATTCTTTACTTTCTCGCTCTTCACTGCGTCGATGAGGGCCTTGATTTCCTCTTTGTTCTCGTTGCCGGCTTTTACGGCGATGACGTTCACATACGGAGAAGAA
>JAFXSM010000008.1 GCA_017525605.1 Treponema sp.
CGCGGCGAATTCGAGGAAAGACTGAAGGCAGTAATAACGGACGTGACGAAATCCGAGGGGCGGATCATTCTTTTCATAGACGAGCTTCATACGATTGTCGGCGCGGGTGCTTCCGAAGGCGCGATGGATGCCTCGAATCTTCTGAAGCCAGCTCTTTCACGCGGCGAACTTCATGTAATCGGCGCGACGACGCTGAACGAGTACAGAAAGTACATTGAGAAAGATTCCGCGCTTGAGCGAAGATTCCAGCAGGTTTTCTGCGCCGAGCCGAATGTCGAGGACACGATTGCGATTCTCCGTGGTCTCAGGGACAAATACGAGATTCACCACGGCGTGAAAATCAACGACGAGGCACTTGTTGCGGCGGCGACACTCTCAAACCGCTACATAACGAACAGGTTTCTTCCTGACAAGGCAATCGACCTTGTTGACGAGGCAGCTTCCAGACTCAAAATGGAAATTGAAAGCGAGCCTGTTGAACTCGACAAACTCGACAGGAAAATCCTTCAGCTCCAGATTGAGAAGCAGTCGCTTTCGAAAGAAGATGATGCCGCGTCAAAAGAAAGGCTTGAGCGTCTTGAAAAGGAACTTTCCGAAATGACATCTGAGCGCGACTCGATGCGGCTTCGCTGGCAGAACGAGAAGAGCGAGATTGACAAAACGCGAGTCCTGAAAGAGAAACTTGAGAATGCAAGGTTCGAGGAAGAAAAATTCACCCGCGAGGGAAATCTTGAGAAGGCTGCCGAATACAAATATTCGATAATTCCCGCGTTGGAAAGGCAGCTTGCGGAAAGCCAGCGGAAAGACGACGAGAGAAAGTCTCTTGAGGACAGCGGCGTTTCCGACTCGCTTTTGCGGCAGGAAGTCACTGAGGAAGACATTGCGCGTGTAGTTTCGGTTTGGACTGGAATTCCTGTGGCAAAGATGATGACGAGCGAAAGGCAGAAATATGTTCAGCTTGAGAACGTCCTTCACGAGCGTGTCATCGGGCAGGACGAGGCTGTGACGGTCGTCTCTGATGCTATCAGGCGGAACAAGTCCGGCTTGAATGACCCGAACCGTCCTCTCGGCTCGTTCCTCTTCATCGGTCCTACGGGCGTTGGAAAAACGGAGCTTGCAAAGACTCTTGCGGATTTCCTTTTCAACGACGAGAAGTCGCTTACGAGAATCGATATGTCGGAGTACATGGAGAAATTCTCCGTGACGCGTCTTATCGGTGCGCCTCCGGGATATGTCGGATACGATGAGGGCGGTCAGCTTACGGAGGCAGTCAGAAGAAGACCGTACAGCGTTATCCTCTTCGATGAGATTGAAAAGGCGCATCCAGATGTTTTCAATGTCCTTCTTCAAGTTCTCGATGACGGGCGGTTGACTGACGGTCAGGGGCGTGTCGTGGATTTCAAGAACACAATCATCATCATGACGAGCAATCTCGGAAGCGATTTGATTCTCGACAACAGCGATTCCGACAAGAACGTTCTTAAAGGAAAAATCGACGAGCTTTTGAAGCACACATTCAAGCCTGAATTCCTCAACAGAATCGACGAGATTGTGATGTTCGACAAACTCGGTTTCGATTGCATTTCCGGAATCGTCAAAAATCAGCTCAAGCGAGTTCAGGAAAGGCTCAGCGGAAAGCGGATTAAGCTTGAATTTGACGATTCGGCGATAAAGTTCCTGAGCGAGAAAGGCTATGACCCGGCGTTCGGAGCAAGACCTGTCAAGCGTGCGATTCAGACGTACCTTGAGAACACTCTTGCAAAGGAGCTTTTGTCAGGAAAATTCGGCGAGGAATCTGTAATCCGAATTTCTGGTGGTGAAAACGCATTGAAATTCGATTAAAATGGCTGAATGAAACTTACGCTTTTGCAACTGCATAATCTTTCTGACAATGAGCTGAACATGGCTCATGCGATTGAAAAAATCAATTCAGCTGCGGAAAAGTCGGATATTGTCGTGCTGCCGGAAATGTTTTCCTGCCCGTACAAGAATTCGGCTTTTCCGCTTTTTGCGCAAGAAGACGGCGGAACGAACTGGAAACGTCTTTCCGAATGCGCGCGGAAAAATCAGATATACATCGTCGCAGGTTCCATGCCGGAACTTGAAATCACTCGCGAGGATTGCCGTCATGTCGAGCGCATCTTCAACACCTGCTACGTTTTCGATAGAAGCGGCAACCAAATCGCAAAGCACAGGAAAGTGCATCTTTTCGACTGCGATTACAAGAACGGCGTGCATTTCCATGAAAGCGACACTCTCTCTTCTGGTAACGAAATCACCCTTTTCGACACGGAATTCGGCAGAATCGGCGTTATGATTTGCTTCGATATCCGTTTTCCTGAATTTTCGCGCCTTTATGCTGATTCCGGTGCGTCCCTTGTGATTTGCCCTGCGGCGTTCAACCAGACGAGCGGACCGAAATATTGGAATCTCATGTTCAGGACTCGTGCCGTTGACAACCAGATTTTCTTTGCCGGCTGCTCTCCGTCGTTCGATGAAAAAGCGTCGTACAAGGCGTACGGTCATTCAATCGTTGCAAATCCTTTCGGCGAAGTTCTCGGCGAGCTTGATGAAAAGGAGGGCGAGCTGAATGTCGAAATCGATTTGGGCGAAATCGCTGGTTTCAGGGCGCAAAGCCCGATTGTGAAGTCGCTGAAAAGGGATTTGTACAAAAAAATTGCAGATAAATGCGTAATGGAGCTTTCAGTTGAAAAATAGATTTTTGCTTCCGGTTTTTGTTTTGTTTGTTTTCGTTCCGGTGTCGGTTTTTGCGAAAGTTGGTGTCGGCGGTCAGTTCGGCTTTGATTTGGGGCGGAAGCCGGATTCGTTTGCTTCGCTTTCGATTCGGAGCGATGTCAGCCCGTGGTGCGTTTCGCTGAACGCGCATTTTTCGAATCCGATTTATGACGAATTCGCGCTCTCGGACACTTTCACTTTTTCAGCCGACGATTACTTTGTGAACGAGCGTCTTTGCCAGAATGTCGAATTTTACGTTCTCTGGGGAATTTCAGCCGGCTTTTATGTCGATTTCGGGGCGGCGGATTCCGATTCGAAAGATTTTTCATTCGGAACGGGAAGCAGGTTCGGCGGCGGACTCGACTTTTTCTTTTTCCACCGCCATCTAGAGCTTTTTTTGCAGGCAGTCTGGAATCCGTACCTCGGCATAAAAAAAGACGACGGAGAATTCGGCTTTTTAGGCAAACTCGACAATTTTCCTTGTTCAGTCGGAATCCGCTTTTGGAACTGAAAATTCAAACTGCTTTTCGCGACCGCGTTTTTCTGCCTCGCGAAGAATCTGCATTTTTAAAAGCAGCCAGACCAGAATCCCTTCCCATTTCCCGCTTTCCTTGCCGTGCTCCTTTTCGATCTCGGAACGAAGCTCCTTGTGCGTGAACTTTTGCGGAATCGATTTCGGAATCAGTTTTTTGTAGTCGTCATTCGTTTTCAGAATCGTTTTTTCTTCTATTGATTCAAGTTTTTTCCCGAGCGGAATCCAGTTTTTGAGATGCCTTCTGCTTTTGTTCATGAGCTGGACTTTTTCGTCAGTTTTTTGCCGTTGCTCGGTGCATCTCACGTTCAGAAGCACAAGAGTGAAATTCTCGTCCGTGAGTTTGTCGAAAATTCCGGTCAGCCCACGGAGCGCGGAGTACGCAGTTTCCTTTTTCGGGCTTTTCTTTCTGTAAAGGACTTCGTTTCCGTCCGTGCCGAGCATCTCGATTTGTTTTTCGATGATAATCGGTTTGACGACTTTTATCTTTTTCTTGTTCGAAAGGAAATATTCGATTTTTTCCTTGAGCGCGGACACGTTGCCTGTCTGTATCTCGATTGCGCTTCCGTCTTCCAGCAGAACGTCCGCGATGAATTTCGTGCCTTCGACTTTTTCCTCGCACTTTCCGCCGAATTCGAGCGCGAATATCGTCTTCAGCTTTTCGTGCAAATTCGATTCGTTGTATGTGTTTATCATTTTTCGGTTCTGCATTTTATATTTTTCATTGCGTTGTTCAAACATCTAAAACTCGTTTTCCATTCTGCCGAAATTTAAAGAATGGAAATTGTTCACACTCCTGTTTTGCTTAACGAATGTCTCGAATTTCTTTCTCCTGTCGGGGAAAAATTTGAAAACGACGCGTTCATGATTGATTCCACTCTCGGCGAGGGCGGTCATTCATTCAACTTTTTGAGTAAATATCCGAATCTGAAAATACTCGGTCTCGATGCCGACAAAAATATTCAGGCTCGCGCAAAAGAACGTCTTTCGGACTTTGCGCAGGCCGGACGAATGAAATTTTTCAACGGCTGGTTCAATGATTTTTATTCGGATTTTCAGAATCAGGGAGAATACACTGGCGGAAGAAGACCGGACATGATTCTCTTCGATTTGGGAATAAGCGTTTACCATTATGAGAGGTCCGGCCGCGGATTCTCATTCAGATATGACGAGCCGCTCGATATGCGCCTCAATTCCGAAGAGGGCGAGAGCGCGGCCGACATCGTGAATTCGATGAAAGAAGAGGAGCTTGCGAATCTCATCTACCTTTACAGCGACGAGAAAATGAGCAGGCGCATTGCGAAGGCGATTTGCGTTGCCCGCTCGTCATCGAAAATCACTTCGTCAAAAGCACTTGCCGACGTAATCTACGACGCTGTGCCCTCGAATTACAAGCACGGAAACATTCATCCTGCCACGAGGACGTTCCAGGCGTTGCGCATTGCGGTCAACAGCGAACTTCGTCGTCTCCCAGAGGCGATTCATGCTGCTTTCAACGTGCTTGAGGTCGGCGGAAAGCTCGGCGTAATAACTTTCCATTCGCTTGAGGACAGAATCGTCAAGAATTATTTCAGGAATCTCGGAAAAGCGTGCGTTTGTCCTCCGGAGGTCGCAATCTGTGCGTGCGGCGGAAGTGCGTGCGCGGAAATACTCACTCGGAAGCCGATTGAGCCGACCGAGGAAGAGGTCAGGACGAATTCGCCTAGCAGAAGCGCGAAGCTCCGAGTCGTCAGGAAACTCCGCGATGCCACGAAGATGCATCTTCTGCACGTCGATGCGATGTAGTACTAAATAAAATCAAAATTAAATCGATAATATAAAAAATGGAGTAAAAAATGAATCTGCCTAAAAAATATTCTGAAAAAAAGCCGAGCCTGAAAATTCACCTGCTCGTGTATCTTTTTGCGATTCTCGTGCCTGTCCTCCTCATTCTGAATGCGGTTCATGCAAACCGTTACACGGAGCTCAAGAGGGAGCTTTCAAGGCTTGAGAAGTCGCAGGTTCAGCTTGTCGAGAAGAACCGCGAGCTGATTTCGGAAATAAGCGTGTTGTCAAGCTCCGACAGAATCGAGCGCATTGCCGAGCGCGATTTGGGAATGCACAAGGCTAAAAAAGAAGAGATTGTGCGCGTCGAAATCAAGACGAACAGAAACTGATTTTCATTTTCATCTGGCGTTTGCATTTTGCATTTTCATTTTCAAAGGAATTCTTTTATGAACGAATCTTTGCTTTCTTTTTCCGAAGTCATGGAATCTCTCTCGGAACTCGGCGGAAAAATCCTGAACGACTCTTTTGATGCTTCGGCTTTTTGCTTTACAAATGTCGAAACTGATTCTCGCAATGTTGTCGAAAAGACTTTGTTCGTTCCTTTGGTCGGGGAAAGGCAGGACGGGCATAATTTCATCCAGTCCGCAATCGAAAAAGGGGCGGGCGTCGTTTTCGTTTCCCGCGACGATGATGTTATTCGGAACTTGATAGAAAAAAATCCGTCCGTCGCTTTCATTTATTCTTCGAACACGATGCACGCATTGCAGAAAGCGGCTGGGTTCTACGTCCGAAAATTCCCGAATCTCATCCGCTGCTCTGTCACAGGCTCAAGCGGAAAAACTACGACGAAGGAAATTGCCGCGTCGATTCTTTCGCAAAAGTACAATGTCGTCGCGAATTTCGGAAATTACAATTCGGAGACGGGGCTTCCGCTTTCCGTGTTCAAAATCAGAGGCACGCACGAGCTTGGTCTTTTTGAGATGGGAATGAACCGCGAGAACGAAATCGGCGAAATCGCTGACGTTTTCAGGCCGAATTACGGAATCGTCACGAATATCGGAACTGCGCACATAGGAATACTCGGAAGCAGGGAGAATATCGCGAAAGAAAAAAAGAAGATTTTCAGCTACATGGACAAGAACGGTGTCGCCGTGATTCCTGCCGCCGATGATTTCTCGTCTTTCCTCTGCGACGGCGTGAAAGGCAAAGTCGTTCTGTACGGAATCGACTCGAACCCGAGGATAAAATTCATCTCCGACGACGGTCTTGAAGGCACCCGCTTTTCAGTTGACGGCGTTGAGATGCGGCTTGCGATTCCCGGCAAATACAATTTCCTGAATGCTCTCGGCGCGATTTCCCTTGCGCTTGAGCTTTCGCTCGATGCGGAGCAGATAAAGCGCGGGATTGAGGGAGTTCGGATTCTCGGCGGACGTTCGGAGCTTGTGAAAGGAAAATACACTGTCCTTAAAGACTGCTACAACGCGAATCCTGATTCGATGTACAAGGCGATTGAGCTTTCTTCTTCGATAAAAGTGTCCGGCAAAAAGATTTTCGTCCTCGGCGACATGCTGGAGCTTGGTGCTGATTCCGAAAAAGAGCACAAGAGAATCGGAACTCTCCTTTCGAAAACTGATGTCGATGTAGTCGTTCTTGTCGGTGACGAAATAAATTACGCGCTTCTCGGAAAACCGGAGCCTGAGGGAAAACCGATTTTCTATGTGTATGTGAAGGGGCGCGACGAAGATGCAATGAAAAAAGCCGCGGAGACGATTCTTTCGTATTCGGAGCCTGGAGACTTCATTCTTCTGAAAGGCTCGCGCGGTGTCGGTCTTGAGAGAATCCTTCCGCTTATCGGAATGTGAGTTTTTTGTTGCGAGGTTTTGATGAATTTCAACTTTTTTACTGACAAGCCGCTTGAGAAATACAGGAAAAGCGACCCGCTGATTTTCGTCTCGATGATTCTCCTCTGCGGACTTGGAATCCTTGCCCTCTATTTCTGCTCGCGGAACAAGGGCATCGAACTCAAATCTGATTCTCTCTATTTTGTGAAAAGGCAGCTCATCTGTCTTTTTTTGGGGTTCATCGCGTTTCTGACGTTCGTCTCGATGAGCATGGGCACTATAAAGAAAATCCTGCCGATTATCGTTGTCGGCTCCGTTGTAATGTGCATACTGACGTTCATCCCGTTCTTCGGCGTGAACGCGAACGGCGCAAGGCGTTGGCTGAGAATCCCTTTCGTCGGGACTTTCCAGCCGTCCGAGCTTGTGAAACTTTCGCTCGTCCTTTACCTTGCGAATTTCTTCGACAAGATGAGCCTTTTGAAGAAAAAGCAGAAGAATGTTTTTCCGGCAGTTCTCTGCCTCGTCATTTTTTTCGCAATCGTTTTGATGCAGCAGGATTTTTCGACGAGTTTCTTCATTCTTTTCCTCGGAATAAGCATGTTCGTCGTTTCGGGCGAAAAGGTCAGGTGGATTTGGCCTCTGTTCGCGATTCTCATTCCTGTCGCAATCATCTCGATAATGATGAACGAGTACAGATTGAACAGAATCATCGGCTTTTTCGACCAGACGCGGTTTGCGCAGGACCAGAACTATCAGCTCGTGAACGCGAAAAAAGCGATTATGGCCGGCGGATTCTGGGGGCAGGGATTCGGAAGCGGTCTTACGAAAATCAATTCCGTTCCAGAGGTTCAGACAGACTACATTTTTGCGGGCTGGGCGGAGGCGACCGGGCTTTTCGGCGTTCTCGCGTATTTCTCGCTCCTCGCGTTTTTCGCGTGGAGGGTTCTCCGCTGCGCCCTCACGACTTCAGACAGGTTCGCTTCTTTAGGGACGTTCGGTTTCCTTCTTGCGATTGTCGGTCAGTCGCTGATGAATGTCGCTGTCGTTGTCGGTGTCTTGCCGACGACAGGTGTTCCTTTGCCGTTCTTTTCTTCGGGCGGAACGTCGATAATAGTAACGATGACGATGTGCGGATTCGTCGTGAGCGCGTCCAGGTTGGACAGCGTGGAGAACAGCCTCTACATGCGGGAGCAGAGCGAGGAGAGTTTTTCCGGTGTCGGGCACAAGAAATCTTTTGATTCGGATGATATTTAAAGCGGAAAGTGGGAGGTTTTGCTATGAGTGATTTCGTTTTTCAGAGTTTCGGTAAAAATAAGAAAGCTGTCGGTATGAGTAGTGTAAGTGCAAAGCCGAAGAGCGGAAACAGAATCAGGGCGATAAAATGGTTTGTCGCCGTTTTTGCTGTGATTTTTGCTATTGAGGCTGTCGTTTATCTTATTGTCATTCCTTCTCTTCAAAAGCCTACGATAATTTGGAGCGGGGAGCGCAACTACAACGTCGTCGATTTGTCGAAGGCGATTTCTCCTATGCTGAACAAGAGCTGGGCGAAGTTCAGCGAAGTCGAGGCTGCCGAATATCTCCTCGATGTTTCTGGAATTGAGGATGCACAGGTCGTGAAGCGTTTCCCCGACAAAGTGTACATAAATATCGTCGAGCGCACTCCTGTCGCCATGACTTTTCTTTCTGAGGGCGGAAAATCCGTGCCTATCCAAATTGACAAGAATGGTGTATTATTTGCGATACGTTCTGTTCAGGGACGTTCTGAATCTGTCGCTGATAATTCTGCATCCGGTAAAATCGATGTGTCTCTTCCGTTAATAACAGGTCTTCCTGTCGATACATCATCTGGAAAAATGCAAATTCCTCTGAAGTATCGCGGACTTATGGAGCAGATTGCATCTATAAAAAAGCTGCCGCAGAATTATTTTGCCGCAATTTCTGAAATCCATATCGTCACGAAGGAATATGGAAACTACGAGCTCGTTTTGTATCCTGTTCGCGGTCATGCCAGAATTCTCATCGGACGCCAGATTACAGAAGAGGCTTTGCAATACATGATGGTCGCCCTCGATGTCGTCAATTCGCTCGATCCGAATGTCGCCGAGATTGACCTCAGATACGGTTCAGTTGCCTGCAGAACACGCAGAAGCACAGGAGATTCTTTTTGACTAACATAATCGTCGGTTTGGATATTGGAACTAGTTTTGTACGCGGAGTTCTTGGTGCAATAAACGAGGATGACAGCGTTGAGATTCTCTGCGTCGCAAAAAGACCTTCAGTTGATTTTATCCGCAACGGTGCAATCATAAACGTCGGTCAGATGAGTGCCGTCGTCAAGGATGTCATCGATGACCTTGAGCAGAATTTCGGATACGAGGTTCATTCGTGCGTTACCGGAATCGGCGGAAAATATATCGAAAGTCTCAATTCTCACGGTCTCGTGCCGATTTCTTCTATCGGAAAGCGCGACCGCGAAATCAACGAGGACGACATCAAGCGCGTCATCGCTGCCGCAATCGCAATAATGATTCCGCCTGACAGGGAAACTCTTCAGGTTATTCCGAAAGATTTCATCGTGAACGGCGTTAACGGTTACAAAGGCGAGAATGTCATCGGAACTCAGGCAGTTCGCCTTGAAGTTGATGTCCACATAATAACTGCCTCAAAAACTCAGCTGTCGAACATCGCAAAGTGCGTCGAGCAGTCGGGCTACGATTTGGATTTCGTGTTCCTCAAGACGCTTGCTGCGACGAGCGCGGTCATGATGAAAGAAGAGCGCGAGCTCGGCTCAATCCTCATCGATTTGGGTGGCGGCACTACGGATGTCATCGTAATAATAGATGATGCTCCTGTCTGCACAGTGTCCATACCTGCCGGAGGAAATCTCGTCACGAACGATATCGCGTATCTGAAGGGAATCCCTGTTTCTGTCGCTGAAAAGCTCAAAATCGATTACGGCTGCTGCTGGGACGAGCTTCTGATTGACAATGATTCTGAAATTGTGATTCCTGCAATCGGTGGCCGCCCGCCGGAAGTTACGCGGCGCTCCGTGCTGTGCCAGATTATTCAGAGCCGTATGCGCGAAATCTTTACGATGGTGAAGAGCGAGATTGTTCAGTGCTCCGGTCTTACGCAGCTTTCTGGTAGCATAATCCTGACAGGCGGCGGTGCCTTGATGAGCGGAGTTGTTGAGCTTGCCGAATACACATTTAAGACAAGTTCTGTTAGAATAGGTTTGCCGGGGCAATTCGGTGGCGTAGAAGAAAGCTATCGGAGTCCTGAATATGCGACCGCCGTCGGGCTTGTTCTTGCTGACAAAGAGAATTCCAGGCGCGGTGAGGGTGGCAAAAAAGATACCGGCTCACGAAAATCAAAAAAGTCAGATTTCGAGCAAATTGCTGTCTCGGAAAATGATGAGTCGACAAAGGGAAAGGGATTTTTTGCAAAGGTAAAGGATTTCTTTTTCTAGTTCTAGAAAATAATTTTGGGTGGGGAGTAAAAATATGATGGATTTTCAAGTGGAAGATGCTCATGCAGTGAATCCAGCTGTTATCAAGGTTATCGGCTGCGGAGGCGGCGGTGGAAATGCCGTCAACACAATGATTGATGCCAATGTGCAGGGCGTTGAATTCATCGCATTGAATACGGACGGGCAGGACTTGGATAAATCAAAGGCTAGCGTGAAAATCCAAATCGGAAGAAAGAATTCCGGCGGACTCGGTGCTGGCGGTGACCCGATGAGAGGCGAAGAGGCTGCGAAAGAAAGCGAGAGCGAGATTCGAGACGCACTGAGCGGTGCGAACATGGTTTTCATCACTGCTGGTATGGGCGGCGGAACAGGAACTGGCTCTGCACCTGTCGTCGCAAAAATCGCGAAAGAACTTGGGGCTTTGACTGTAGCTGTCGTAACTTACCCGTTCAAATTTGAAAGGGTCAAGCGTTCTGAAAATGCCGATATCGGAATAAAAAAATTGCAGGGCGAAGTCGATTCGCTCCTCGTGATTCCAAACGAGAAAATATTCGAGATTAACAAAAACATCCCGGTCAAGAAGGCATTCCAGTATGTCACAGATATTCTTCGTCAGGGTGTTCAAGGAATCACGGACATAATCATGAAGCCTGGTCTCATCAACCGCGATTTCAGGGATGTCGAGTCGATTATGAAAGGACAGGGCAGGGCGTTGCTTGGAATCGGAGAGGGCGTTGGCGACAACCGCGCTATCGATGCCGCAACGAATGCAATCAGCAATCCTCTTCTTGAGGACAGCCACATCGACGGTGCTCAGAATATCCTCATAAACATTTCCGGCGGCGAGGATGTCCTCATCGACGAGTGTGAGGAGATTTCGACATTCATCACCGACCGCGCGAGCAAGGGCGCGAACGTCATCTGGGGACTCGTTGTCGATGAAAACTGCACTGACGAGAAAATCAACGTCACTGTCATTGCAACAGGATTCGACAAAAAAGAAGAAAATAATGCCCAGCAGAATCCGATTCAGCCTTCTTCGAAAAGGCATGACGACGACCTTTTCTCTTCCGAGGACTTCGTGAAAATCTCTACGACAAAGACTGCTCCTCATCCGGCTGTCACTCCTGTCGTTCAGGAGCCTCCTGTTCAGCGTCAGCAGGTCGTCCAGCAGAGAGTCGCGGAAGTCCGTCAGCCTCAGCCTGTCGAGCCGCGCAAGGAAATGCCGCCTGTCAAACAGGAAGAGAGAAAGAGACCTCAGCTTAACGTCGATGTGTCTACGGTTCTCGGCGGAAATGACATTTACGAGGACAATGCTGAATCTCAAGCCTCTGCGCCTGTTTCGAGGCAGGCAATGTATCAGCAGGATTTGATGGCACAGAATCGTGCTTATGCTCAGCCTCAGGATGTTCAGGAGCCGAAAGCTCTCCGTCTTCCTGATGATTACGTTGATGACCCGCACGATATTTCAAAGCCGACATGGGCAAGGGAAGAGTACAAGTCGAAGCTTGCCGGTCTTAGCTCGGGCATCAATTTGGGAAGCCACTAATTTAGATGACAATCAAGCTGTTGCTCTCAGATTTCTACACTGATTTGTTGACTGTTGAGCGCCGGTCTGAATCAACCGCCACGACTTATTCCGAGTCTGCCGAGATTTTCTTGAATTATCTCGTCGATGAGAAGATTAAGCTCTCGGCGGTTTCATCTCAGAATCTCATCTATTATCTTCTTTGGCGGCGGACGAACGGAATCGACGAGTTGACGATTGCAAAGGACATTTCGGCAATCCGCTCGTTCGGTTTTTATCTCGTCAGAAACGGCTATTGGGCTGAAAATGTCGCGCTTCTCCTCGACAGGCCGAAGGCGACAAAAGCACTTCCGAAAGTTCTCAGCGTCGAGCAGGTCGATGCATTGCTTGATTCAATCGACATTTCAAAACCGCTCGGAATCCGCGACAGGGCTTTGTTCGAGCTGATTTATTCTTGCGGGCTTCGTATTAGCGAGGCTGTTTCGCTCAAAATAGAAAATCTTCACATAAATGAAAAAATCGTTATAGTTCACGGCAAAGGCGACAAGGAAAGAATGGTTCCGTTCGGGGAATCAGCAAAAGCGTGGATGAACGCGTACCTTGAAATCCGCCCGTTGCTTGTGAAAGGCAAGGTCGTTCCCGAGGTGTTCGTGAATTTCCGTGGCGAACCTCTCAGCAGAAAGGGAGTTTGGAAGAATTTCCAGACAATGGAAGCGATGAGCGGGGTCACTGCAAAAGTTCACACTCTCCGACATTCGTTTGCAACGCATCTCCTTGCAGGCGGAATGGATTTGCGCTCGGTTCAGGAGCTTCTGGGGCATGCGGATTTGGCGACCACGACGATTTACACTCATCTTGAAAATAAGCAGCTCCGCGAAGGTCACAAGCAGTTTTTTCCGGGACATGAGAATCAGGAGGATTCTGCCGAAAAATAAGTGACAGAAAAACAAAAAATTCCGTATGTTGACTTGAAAATTTTGCACAAAATAAAAAATAGTTGGTAACTATATAGCAAATGATAAAAAGTTTTGGAGAAAGAAAATGAAAATATCAAGAAAGATTGGAATCGCCGCGTTCGCATTGCTTTTTTCTTCTTTTGCGTTCACGGGATGCATAAAATCCGACAAAGAAATACGGCGTATGCAGAAGATGGAGGAGGGGGTCGATTCTCCTTCCACCGAGGCCGAGCTCAAGGAAGCCATAAAGAAATATCAGGAAAGGGTGAATGATGTTCAGCTTGCGAATTCACAGGTCGGAATCTGGTACAAGCTTTTGGCGACGCGCTATCTTGACGCGAAAATGTACGGCGAGGCGCTCAAGAATTTTCAGATGGCACTCCAGTTCTATCCTGCAAACCAGAATCTTTACTATTGGACAGGCGTTTGCGCAAGCTACATGGCGCACGCATCGCTCGATTTTGATGCGACCGGCTCGACTACCGAACGCGACAATTATCTGAATCTTTCGGAGACATCTTTCCTGCGTGCGATTTCGATTGAGCCTCATTATGCAAAGGCACTTTACAGCCTTGGGGTTCTCTATGTCTGGGAGCTTTATCAGTTCGACAAGGCGATTCCGTATCTTGAGACGCTCTGCAACGACCAGAAGCGCGATACTGACGCGATGACCGTTCTTGCGGCCGCATATTACGGAAACCACGATTATGACAAGGCGATTGCAATGTATGACAAGATAATTGCGACGACAAAGCTTGAGTCGAAAAAGGCTGAGGCTGAGGCGAACAAGAGAATCGTCATGGACAAGGCGTATGCTTCAAACTGATGCCGATTTCAATTTATTGAAGAAAATTTCCGTCTCGAATATTCATTTTCTCTCGCTGAACGAAAAAATCAATTTTGAGCGTTATCTTGATTCCGTCGCCGACAGAGGCGGATATGACGCGCTTTTTGAAAAAATCAGGACGATTTCGAAAGATGAGATTTTCGAGATTGCCGGCCGGAAAAGCACGAGGGCAGTTTGGGACGGCGATGAGAATTTGAAAAAAGCTAGGCTCGCGAAAAAAATAATCGACAGTTTCGGAATAAAAGCCGTTTTTTACGGAGAATCGAATTTTCCGACGATGCTTTCGAAATCTACGGAAGTCACGGACCCGCCGTATTCGCTTTTCTATCGCGGAAACCTTGACGTGCTGAAACGTCATTGCGTTTCGGTTGTAGGAACACGCCGCGCAACTTTTGACGCTCTGAAAGCCGCGTCCGATTTCTCCAAGTCTGCGTGCGATGACGGCGCGTGCGTCATAAGCGGGCTTGCGTTCGGAATCGACATCGAGTCGCACAAAGGCGCGATGTCGTCGTCGAATCCTGCAACGGTCGCGGTTCTTCCAGGCGGAATCGATGTGATTGTGCCGAAAAGCCATGCGAAGTACGCTGCAAAGATTTTGTCCACCGGCGGCTTGCTTATGAGCGAATACATTCCTGGCACTCCTGCCGAAAAGTTCCGGTTTGTGCAGCGCAACAGGATTGTCGCGGCGTTGTCACCTGCAACTGTCGTCATTCAGGCACCTGCAGGAAGCGGTTCGATGATAACTGCCGGTCTCGCGCTCGGCTACAACCGCGAAGTCTTTTTCCATTCCGCAAATTTCAGCGGGCAGTCAGCCAAACTTTGCGAGGCCGTCGCGAATCAGCTACTGAACGACGTTCGGTGCGGATTGAAAACGAAGGAGTCGGTCGCGTGCAAAATCGACAATTCTCCGCTCTCGTTCGTCTCTTCCGGCGCAAAAGTCATTTCTTCTTATGCTGAATATAAATCAAATTTGTATGGCGAAAATTCAGAAAAAATAGTAAAAAATTAAAGGAAGAAACTTTGAAAAATTTCAGTTTTTTGAAGTTCTTGCTTTTGAATGAGCAAATTTTCAAATAAAGAGGATATTCATGGCTAAAACTGCTGAATCAGAATCTTCTAAAACTGCAAAGCCAAAATCTACTAAGGCGAAGAGTTCGAAGACTGCAAAAAAATCTGCAAAGTCGAAGAAACAGACTCTCGTCATCGTTGAGTCTCCTGCAAAGGCGACTACGATTGAGAAATATCTTGGGAAGGGTTACACAGTAAAGGCATCGATGGGACATCTCATTGATTTGCCGAAATCAAGGATGGCTGTCGATATCGAGAATAATTTCCAGCCGGAATATATCACTGTGCGCGGAAGGGCAAAGCTCTTGAAGGAGCTGCAGAAGGACGCGAAGAAATCGGACTTCGTCCTGCTCGCATCCGATAACGACCGCGAGGGAGAGGCAATCGCATGGCATCTGAACCGTGCGCTGAAGGACAAGACCGAAGCCGTCATAAAAAGAATAGTTTTCAATGAGATAACTCCTGTCGCAATCAAG
Source organism: Treponema sp. (assembly GCA_017525605.1). Taxonomy (GTDB): domain Bacteria; phylum Spirochaetota; class Spirochaetia; order Treponematales; family Treponemataceae; genus Treponema_D. The sequence goes on from JAFXSM010000008.1 coordinate 15,221, forward strand.
GATGCCGTGAAAAATCCGGGCGAAATCGACGAGTCAAAAGTCAATGCGCAGAAAGCAAGGCGCGTCCTCGACCGTCTTGTCGGATACAATCTCAGCCCGCTTTTGTGGGAGAAAGTTAAGAACGGTCTTAGCGCAGGCCGTGTCCAGTCCGTCGCGCTCAGGCTTATATGCGACCGTGAAAGCGAAGTTGAGAAATTCATCCCTGAGGAATATTGGACGCTTGAAGCTGATTTTTCAAAAGGAAAATCCGTTTTCACGGCACAGCTTGTTCTTTACAAAAACGAAAAGCCCAACTTGAAATCAGAGGCTGACGTAAACAAGATAATCGCTGAAATTCAGAATTCACAGTGTGTCGTAACCGATTTGAAAGTCACTGAGAAAACCGTGAAGCCGAAGCCGCCGTTCACGACGAGCAAGCTTCAGCAGGCGGCTGCGAACAGGCTCGGATTCAACTCAAGGAAGACGATGCAGATTGCGCAGCAGCTTTACGAAGGAATCCAGATGGGCGAAAACCGCGTCGGTCTTATCTCATACATGCGTACTGATTCTGTCCGAATCTCGCAGACAGCTCTCGACGAGGTGCGCGAATGGATTTCGGCGAATTATCCTGGCGAGCTGCCTTCCGAGCCTATCAGCTATGCAGTCGGAAAGGGGGCGCAGGATGCTCACGAATGTATCAGGCCTACATATTCAAAATATACTCCCGATTACGTCAAATCGTATCTCTCGCGCGACCAGCTGAGGCTATACACTCTCATTTGGGAGAAATTCGTCTCGTGCCAGATGACGAATGCGAAGACGGAAACGACGAGCGTAGATATAAAAGCCGGGGAAGCTATTTTCCGCGTTTCATCGAGCAAGCTGATTGAGAAAGGTTTTTACAAGGTCATCAGGACGCTCTCGTCAAAAGATGAAATTTCGGGAAACCTTCCTGCGCTGAAAGTCGATGAAGTTCTTTCTTCCAACCACAAATTCTACCCTGAGCAGCATTTCACGCAGGGCCCGGCACGATATACGGATGCTTCGATGGTCAAGGTTCTTGAGGAAAAGGGAATCGGACGACCTTCAACTTACGCGCCGATTATCTCGACTTTGCTCGACAGGTATTACGTTCAGCGAAGCAACAAGCAGCTCGTTCCGACGGAGCTTGGACGAATGATTTGCAAGATTCTCGTGGAAGCTTTCCCGGATGTCATAAACGAAGGTTTCACTGCGGAAGTCGAGACTAAGCTCGATGAGGTCGAGAAGAACAACATCGTCTGGAATGATTTTATCGGGGAATTCTACGGGCCGTTCAAAAAGAGAATTGACGAAGTTGACAAGTCCCAGGAGTCGATGAAAGGCAGCCTTGACGAGACGACGGACGAATTGTGCGACAAGTGCGGAAAGCCGATGCTGAAAAAACTCGGACGGTTCGGATATTTCCTTGCGTGCTCTGGTTTCCCGGAGTGCAAGAACGCAAAATCGATTCCGCTCGCAAAATGTCCGGTCGAGGGCTGTGACGGCGAAATCATCGAGAGAAAATCGAAAGGACGCGGCCGCTCATTCTACGGATGCTCGAACTATCCGAAGTGCAGTTTCCTTTCTCATTTCAAGCCGATTGTCGGTTCGAAGTGCCCGAAGTGCGGCTGGTTCCTCGTCGAGAAATTCGACAAAAAGAACGGAAACTACAAGTCATGCATCAATCCGGCGTGCGATTACCTGCATTCCGAGACAGAGGACGAAAATCTTATGAGCATGGCTGAATCTGAGGACTGACGGAGGATTGTTTGGAGAATGGCTGACGGGAATACTCTTTACGAATGTGTCACGGAATTCTTGATGTATCTGAAGGGCGTTCTCGTTCTTTCCGAAAACACTCTCACGTCTTATAAATGCGACCTTGAGCAGTTCATGAATATGCCGGGAATAAATCGCCATGCAAGCATAAAAACTGTGACTGTCGAAAACCTCAGGCAGTGCATCGGGGAACTTTCTCGGAAAAAGCGTGCGGCATCGAGCATCAACAGGTTCATTTCGGCGTTCAGGTCGCTTTTCGCGTATTGCAGGAAACTCGGCTATATCGATGTGAATCCTGCCGCTTCAATAAAATCCGTGAAAATGCCCAAACGCCTTCCGCGGTTCATGACGCAGGCGGAGGTCGATGAACTTTGCAACCAGCCTGCCGTGAAGGAGCTTTTGTGGGAAAAACGGGACAAGGCACTTTTTGAGATGATGTATTCGAGCGGTTGCCGTGTCAGCGAGATTGCGAATCTTCATCTTTCCGATATCTCTGCGGATTTTTCGCAGGCTGTCGTGACCGGAAAAGGCAAAAAGGACAGAATCGTGTATTTTGCCGACGATGCCAGAAAAGCGATGCGTGAATACATCGACGACAGGAGGTGCCGTTTTGGTCCGCTCCATTTGCAGGCCGAAAAGTCCTTTTTTGTAAATCAGCATGGAGCCGCTCTGAGCGTTCGGGGCATCAGCTATATCTTGAGCCGGTATTCGGGCGGCGACGGTACGAATCATCACGTTTCGCCCCATGCATTCAGACACACTTTCGCTACGGCGATGATAACGAACGGTGCGGATGTCAGGCTCGTCCAGGAACTTCTCGGGCATTCGAGCATTTCGACGACGCAGCGGTACACGCATATCAGTACCGAAAAAATGATTGAGCTTTACAACAAGGCTCACCCACACGGAGGAAACAAAGATGAATGACGAATTGAAAATCAGAAGCACGACTGTCATTGCCGTAAAGCGTGACGGAAAAGTTGCGATGGCGGGTGACGGTCAGGTCACGATGGGAAACACTGTCTGCAAAGGCAATGCGAGGAAAGTCCGCAAAATCTACAACGGCAAGGTTCTCACTGGTTTTGCGGGAAGCGTTGCCGATGCATTCACCCTTCTCGACAAATTCGAGGACAAACTGAAAGAGCATAGCGGAGACATCACTCGTGCAGCGGTTGAGCTTGCGAAGATGTGGCGCACTGAGAGAAGCCTTCAGAAACTTGAGGCGATGCTCCTTGTTGCGGATGCTTCGAAAATCCTGCTCATCTCGGGCGACGGAAACGTAATCGAGCCTGAGTACAGCGTTCTCGGCGACGGCTCTTGCGAGAATTACGCGCTTGCAATCGGCTCCGGCGGAAACTATGCGTATTCTGCCGCGCTCGCATTGCTCGATTCGTCGAATCTTTCCGCACGCGAGATTGCCGAAAAAAGTTTGCGGATTGCCGGAAAAATCTGCATTTATACGAACGAAAATATCACGATTGAAGAAATCTGAAAAAATATCTAAAAGTTTAATTTAAAGAAGGAAACAAAATTGGAAGGATTTACACCTAAGCAAATCGTCGAAAAACTCGACCAGTACATAATCGGTCAGGAAAATGCAAAGAAATCAGTTGCGGTCGCTCTCAGAAACAGAATGCGAAGAATACAGCTTCCTGACGAAATCCGCGATGAAGTCGCGCCGAAGAACATCTTGATGATTGGACCTACCGGAGTCGGAAAGACAGAAATCGCGCGCCGCCTTGCAAAGCTCGTGAACGCTCCGTTCATAAAAGTCGAGGCTACGAAATATACTGAAGTCGGTTATGTCGGACGCGATGTCGAGAGCATGGTTCGCGATTTGATGGCGGTCGGTTTCAACAACGTGAAAAGGGAAATCGAGGAGTCGATGCGGAAAGAAGCCGAGCCGAGGGTTGAGGAGCGTCTTCTTGAGCTTTTGCTTCCTGGTTCTGAAACTGATGCCGAACCGGAAAAATCTGAAAACGATGCGGATTCAAAAAGCGTCGGTTTCGTTGCAAATCCTGATGAGAACAAAGCTAAATCGACTGTCACACCGGAAACGAAAGAGAAATTCAGGCAGTGGCTTCGGGAAGGAAAACTTGAGGACAGGCTTGTTGAAGTCACTGTCACGAAGTCGAGGGGAAATTCGAGCGTCGGAATGGGATTTTTTGCCTGCAGAAGCCTAGATGACATTCAGAGCGGCATGATGGACATTCAGGATATGCTTTCCGGGAAAAACAGGAAGCGGAGAATGGTCAGCGTGAAGGAAGCCCGCAAGATTGTCGAGGAAGATGTCCTTGAGTCGATGATTGATGCCGACAATGTTGCCGATATCGCAAAGGAGCGTGTCGAGCAGAGCGGAATCATATTTATAGATGAAATCGACAAAATCGCTACGAAAAATGCTTCTTCCAGCGGTCAGGTCAGCAGGGAGGGCGTTCAGCGCGATATTCTTCCGATTGTCGAAGGCTCGAAGGTCAACACGAAATTCGGCGTTGTGGACACGACGCACATTCTTTTCATCGCGGCCGGTGCGTTCAGCCTTTCAGCTCCGAGCGACCTGATTCCTGAACTTCAAGGTCGTTTCCCTCTCCGCGTGGAGCTTGATTCTCTCAAAAAGGACGAGTTCAGGCGAATCCTGCTTGAGCCGAAAAATGCGCTTACGAAGCAGTACACGGCTCTTCTTGAGACGGAAGGCTTGAAAATCGTTTTCACCGACGATGCGATTGACAGAATGAGTTTCCTTGCCGAAGACGTGAACGCAAAGAGCGAGAATATCGGTGCAAGACGGCTCCACACAATCATGGAGAAAGTCCTTGAGGAAATCAGCTTTGATGCGGACGAGCACGCAGGCGAGACGATTACAATCGATGCCGATTATGTCAACGCACGGCTTCATGACGTTGTTCAGGACCAGGATTTGTCACGTTATATTTTGTAGACACCAATAAAGCTGTTTAAAAATTGCAGTTTGAAAAAATATGGAATATAATTTTGTCTATGGAACAAACAATCATGTCATCTAGCCCGGTCGGGCAGCATTTGGAGAAAATCGCCGAAGGCGCTCCAGTTTCGTATCTTACATTCAACAAGCAGAAAATAAGCCTTGTTGCGAAAATGACAATCGGTAGAAATCCCGATTGCACTATCGTTGTGGACGACAAGCTTGCGAGCCGCGTCCATGCCACAATCCAAAAAATCAAGGATGTTTATTTCGTGAAAGACGAAGGAAGCACGAACGGAACATTCTTGAACGGTCACAGAATCGCGGACGGCGACAACTGGACTAAGCTCAATCCTGGCGACAAAATCACGATAGGATCTGCTACATTGGTTTTGGCATAAACAAATCGCCTGAGGAGAGAATTTGCTTCTCAGGCGTTTTTTGTGCTTTTTGGTGAAAAATTTTGCTTTCAACTTTAAAAATACGAAATCAGATTATCGAATTTCTCGACAGGCAGGAACTTCCCGAATACGACAGTTTCGTTTCTTTGTGCAATTCTGCTACTTCGGTTTTGAAAAATGAGGATTCATCGTACAGAATTGCCGATTCTTCTGGGATGCCGGGCGGTCTCATCGACTTCAATTCTGATAAATTCTGCGACATTCCCGCGCTCATCGTGCCGGATTTGCACGCCCGCGGGTATTTCGTC
>JAFXSM010000009.1 GCA_017525605.1 Treponema sp.
CCAGGCTCGCCGATCAGAACAGGATTGTTCTTTGTCCTCCTGACAAGCACCTGCATTACGCGCCTGATTTCCTCGTCGCGCCCGATAACAGGGTCGATTTTGTCCTGACGTGCGCGGGCTGTCAAATCGGTGCAGTATTTTTCGAGAGCCTGCATTTTGCTCTCAGGGTCATTCGAATCGACGCGGTTGTTTCCGCGAACGGATTTCAGTGCCTCGAAGATTGATTTTTTGTTCACGCCGAATTTTTTCAGCAGTTCGCCGACTTTCGTGGAAGATTCCGCCATCGAAATTATGACATGCTCAACCGACAGATACGAATCTTTCAGCTCCCCCATGTATGTTTCCGCTTTCGCAAGGACTTTCTGCGCTTCCTGAGAAAGCTGCATCTGAACGTTGCCGATGACGTGCGGATAATCGTCGAGCATTTTCTTCGCCTGATTCAGCAAATCCGCAACATTCACGCCGATTCTGGCAAAAAGAGGAGTTGCCATTCCGCCTTCCTGCTCAATGAACGAAACGAGCAGATGTTCAAGACCGATTTCGCTGTGGTCGTTCCGCTGAGCAATGGCTGATGAATTCTGCAACGCATCCTGAAGTTTGAGTGTAAATTGTTCGTAATTCATAATTCACCTCCAATTCTCTTACGACAAAATAATCACGAACAAAAAAAACGGCAAATTCATAGCAAATTCACAGAAAATTCACGAAGACAAAAAAAAGAGATGCCAAACGGCATCCCTTTATAAAACACAAAAAAAATTACAATTCGGAACTAGGATTCTATCGCATCGATTTCGCCGAGCTCGCAAATCGTGTCATATAGATTCGCGTGCTCAAGAAGCTCAAGGTTTTTCCCGACCTTCCTGAAAATCCTCACCTCTCCGTTGCCGGTTCCGCCGCCGAGAACTTTCATCAGCATTCTCTTTCCCTGCGGAACTTCGTAATCGCGGACGAACATTTCGGAAGTCTTGCAGTAAACGTCCAGATCAACGACGTACTCGCCCTTCTCCAAGCTGACAGACCAATGGAGTTTCTCGCCGTCGGCAGAAGGAAGCTGAGTGCATTTGTGTGTTTCCTTGAGACCGATTCCGTTCAGAAGCCCGCCGACCTTGAAAGTTTTGCCTTCGATGTTGATTACGCCGTTCAGTTCCTTTTTCTTTCCGAACTCGCCTTCGATAGAAACGTATGAAGACTCAAGCCCCTTCCCCGAAATGATGCTCGTCAATCTCGAAGTTGAAATATGATAGTACGGATTCGAAAGCGTCTCGCCCCAACTTTTGTCAACGTAGCCGAACGATTTTTCAGGCGTTACGACATATTCCTCGCCGTCGAGAACAACATTGCCGACGAATTTTGACTTGAAGCCAATCGGAACCCATGAATTCGTCCCGCTTCCAAAAAGGCTTGAGGAACCGACCGAATTCTCATATTTCAGCTCCCATTTTATGAAGCCCGGATTGCAGAGCATTTCAGGATTCATGCGAAGCTCGCCTTCGGTAACTTCGACGACACCAATCAGCATATCGGCCGAAAAAAGGCAGCTGTCGGTTTTTAATGTCGCCGTCGTCTTTGCGAAATTGAATTTTGAAGATGAGATGAATTTGTTGACCTGCTTTCCGTTTTCGCCGTAAACTCCGGCTTTCACAAGAAGATAGGAAGGCTTTACGACAATCTCCTGACCTGAGAAACGGCTGTCATACCCCGACATTCCGCTCGTCAAAGCACGCTGAGCAGCAGCATCGGAAGCCCCCATCGCAACCCGTGACTTTTGCGCGATGACAACGACATTCGGAGAGACAGCAGGATTGACAAGATACAATTCGATGAAAAATCGCTTTTCCGCGCCAGTAGACTTGCTGTTGGCACAAAAAGAATATCGCCAGCGTTCAAAACCTTCGCTTCGAAGGCCGCCCTTCAGAAGATATTGCTCAAAACTGTTGATTTTTTTAGTCGCCATTTTCCCCACCCATCCTTCAACTTTTCAGATATTCGACTATAGGAATTTTCGGCAGTAAAAAACGGCAACTTCACATTTAATATACGAGCAATGAAAAATTTTTTGCATCGGCAAATTTTTCCGCCCTATGCTTTTTTCTCAGGATTTGATTTTTCCGAGCTGTCAGAAGTTGATTTCTGCATCGGATAAACCTCGTCCAAGAATTCGAAGCACTCGACGGCAGCCTTCTGAACGTGCTCGTACCAAATCGTGTACAATTCCGATGCCATCTGCTCGCCAGGATAAGGTGCGCCCTGAATGTCGGAAACGAGTTGCCTCATCATCTTTATGCACTTGTTGAACTGTGCAATCGTAGGTACTTTCTTAGTTGAATCCATTTTTTCTTCTCCTTATAACATGACAGAAATTTTATTTCTGAAAATCGTTGGGCCTGTCCAGAGATTTTCATCTCCGAACAGGATTTGCTGAATTAAAAACGCTTTAAAATTATATTGGCAAATAGATAATTTTTCTATTGCGTTTTTCATCAGCATTGATAACAGAATCTTTCCCGCAGATTATGACCCTGCGCTTTTTATCGTCACCGTTCATTTTTTCAAGCAGATTTCTGAAAGTCTGCCTGATTTTCGACGGAGTCGCATTCATGAGCCACAAAAGCTTGTTCTCCCTGTCAGAATCGCTTATTCCGGCAAGAGTGCGGACAAGACCTGTCGCGCCCTTGTCCTTAGGTGCCTGCGGCTGAACCCAATGGCTGTAGTCTCCGACAATCGCTTTCTCCACGCTTTCGGTGCTAAAATCAAGTTCGGAAACTTCCGCAAGGCACTGCTCGAACACATCGCATGACGAGAACGGCTTCGGGTCACGGTAAGTCGTGAACGACATTCCGCCAGGATTCGCGGACGACGAGCAGAACGCACCGTACGCACCTCCAATCGTCCTGACGCGCTCCCAAAGAAGGTTGTTCGAAAGCCAGTGCGCGCAGACATCGGAAATCGCCTCGCCTTCAGTTCCATACGGATACGAGCTGAAATATTCGGACGCGAATCCGACCTGCGAATCAAGGACAAGAACTTCCTCATTTATATCATCAAAATCCGACAAATCGATTTTTTCATCGTCTTTCGCATCATCAGCATGAACAGGCAACGCTGTCAGTTTACGAAGTTCAGTTTCGTCAACTTCCTTGTAATCGGAAAGACCTTTCAGATTTGCGGCAGAAACAAACGACGGAAGAAGCGGAATGATTTTTTCCATGCCGCTTTCCTCCGCGGTAACCTGAATGAACGAGCCTCCGTCCTTGATTTTAGAAACCATGCGGGAAAACCTTTCGGCAAGCACATTCTTGTCGCAATCAACGACTTTCCGCAGAGTATAAAGCTGGCTGATTCCGCTCCAAAGCTCGTCGATTGCGGCTGCATGTGAGGCTAGCATTTTCGCGCGCGTGTCGGCAAAGAAATGCCCCTCAGGAACAACGGAAGACTCAAAATCATTCTTATCCTCAAGGAAGATGTCGAGAAGACGGTCTTTGTCACGGAAATCCGCGCCAGTGATGCAGTCCGCAAGAATTTCAAGCGCGTTCTCAGTTTCCTCTTCAAGCATTGCGATTTTATACACAATCCAGTCGCGCCCAATCCAATTGCACTCCGAGCGAAGTTTTTTTCCGGTCTCGGTGACAGATTCCTCGACACCAAGCGGCGTGCAAGTAAGTCCGCCAGTGTGGAGAGCGCAAAGCTCAGAAGACTCCGCCCAATCGATGAATTTTCCGTCACTTCGCCTCACCCACCCGGAATCATCAAGCGCATCGGTCAAGGCAGGCACATACGGATAATCGCAAACATCGATTCCGTCAACAGGGAATGCGACAGTCATATAGATGATTCCGTTCGTCCCCTCGACGTTTTTGAAAAGCGGAATCGTGCGGCCGGTGGAGCAAGAATCAACACCGTCCAGTTTTCCGATTTCCGTCTTGATTCTGTTCATCATCGGCTTTCCGTCCACGATGAAATCATTCGGATTCAGATGCGGAAGGCATGAAACGTCGTCCACAGTTTTCTGAAATTCATGAAGGGCTTCGTTGTCGCTTTTTATTTTTTCGACCGTAGTTTCCGAGAAGAGCCGCTCGATATTCTTCTTCTCAGCCTCGTTTCTCCGTTCCGTGTATTTTTTTGACGGAGTGACGACGACAAGAGAGCGTTTGTTGTTCTCAAGAAGCAGCCTCTTGATTTTCTCGTCGAAGAATTTCGGATTGTCCTTGATTTTCGCCTTTATTTTTTCGAGAGTGTCACGCTGGCGAATCTGCCTTGAAATGTCGAAGCCGTAAAGCCAGCCGTAAACAATCTTCGACATCAGAGACCTTGAATACGGGCCGCCAAACCGCTTTATCTCGCGCTGGGCAAATTCCATGCTCATCAATGTCGATTCAATGTCGCGCTCAGAAATTCCGTCGGCAGCGATTTTTTTGAGGGTGTCGAAAATGACTTTCTCGACTTTTTTCTCATCGCCATTTTTCACGCCCCTAAGACCGACCGAAAAAACGGAATTATAGAGATAGCTCGAAAAACCGACCTGAGGCGACAAATCTTCTCCAAGCCTGCTGTCTAGAAGAGCTTTATGGAGCGGGGAACCGTCATGATTGAGAAGGATTCCGCTCAAAACTGAATTTTCGGACTGGGAATCGGCAGTATCGGACTTGTCGAAAATCCAGTTCACAATCACGGAATTTCCGTCCTCGCTGTCGCCCGGCCCCTCTCCATAAAATTCAACAGGAGCATTTATCTCGGAAGGAGTGACATATTTCAAAAATTCATCGATGCGAACCTTTCTTTTCTGCTCATATTCATCCGCCGACAATGACGAATAATCGATTCCGCTGAATTTTTTCTCCAGCCGTTCCAAAAAATTCGACTGAATGAAATCAAGCTGCTCCTCCGTAGGAATATTTCCGTACAGGAAAATGAGACAATTATCAGGCCTGTACCATTTTTCATGGAATTTTTTGAATTCCTCATAAGTCAGCGACGGAATCTCAAGGGGGTCGCCGCCGGAATCCTTTTCATAAACAGAATCCCGAAGAAGACTTTCATTGCAAAAATTCGACACCGCAGAATCGAATGACGAATAGTCACCCTTCATTTCATTGTAAACAACGCCCTGAATCGAAGGATTCCCGTTCTCGTCAATCTCAAGCCGGTGCGCTTCCTGTAAAAATATCTCCTTATCAAGACGCGGAAAGAAAACTGCGTCCCCATAAACATTGAACAAATTGAAATAATCGTTTTTTACGATTGAACTTGCAGGATAAACTGTCCTGTCCGGAAAAGTCAGAGCATTAAGATACGTCTTCACGCTCTGGTTCGAAAGCGCGACGAACGGGTCTTTCAGAGGAAAACGCTCCGAGCCGCACAAAACCGAATGCTCAAGGATATGCGCCGCACCGTTCGATTTTACATTCGGAGTCCTGAACGCGAACGTAAAAAGATTTTCGTCGTCGTCGTTCACGAAATGCACGATTTCAAGACCAGTTTTTCTGTGGCGGATATGTACCGCAACCGAGTGATAATCCTTCACATCGAACAAATTCACAACTTCAAAAGTTTTATAGATATCTCCAACTTTAAACATAAATTTCTCCATCACGTCCGTTAATAAAAAGCTTTCCCTCATCGAACGCTTCACGCATCTGCGCAATAAAATCAGACGTTATATTCTCGACCTCGCTTCTTCTCATCGGCTTGCATATATCTTCGACTTCAAGAATATTTTTCCGCCGAGTCTGCGACACATTGTCCAAAATTTTATTTCTGAATTCTTCTTTTTTGTTTGCGATAAGGTATGCAATATCGTTATCGTCCATACTGCGAAGATGATTCTGAATATAGAGGTCGTCAGCAGCAATGATATCATCGAGGGTGAACAATCGTTTTTTCAAATCCGCACCGAGTTCCTCATCATGCGCCGAAAGAGTCCCCAAGATTTCCATTTCCGAGCTAGGATCCATTCTTCTGAGAATCTGAGCAAGGGCAGACCGGCCGTCAATGCTGTCAGATTTCTGAATCGAAAGCTTATTCACTTTCTCATGCATGGCTTTGTCAACGGCTTTCACGACGCTGGGATTTATTTTTTGAAGGTGAGCCAACCTGAGAACGACATCTTTTTTGTCATCCTCCGACATTCCTTTTATGACTTCGGCCGCAACTTTAGGTTTCAGATACGAAAGAATCAAAGCGCGAACCGCATTCGACTCTTCCTTGAGCAGAATCGAGATTTTTTCGCTGTCGGCTTCCTGCAAATATTCAAACGGCTTTGTAACCGGCATTGCCTCGCTTGCAGTCGCAAGATACTGATTCGCCTTTTCCTCACCGAATGCCTTTACGAGCATTTCCTTTGCGGTACCGACTCCGCCAGATTCACGCGCCTTGCCAAAAAGTGTCTTGAATTCAGCAAGTATTTCCTCAGCTTCATCAGGCTCAACCCGCTGTATCGATGCGATTTCCGGGATTATTTTCTCGGTCTGCTCTTCCGTCAGGTGCGGAAGGATTTTTGCAGCTTCATCAACACCAATCAGAAGAAGAAATTTTGCGACACGACGATAAACATTTTCTCGCCCATCTTTTTCGCGCGGGCGTGCAGGGATTTTCAGCAACCCGCCAGCAGTGAGAGCCTTCGCGGCCGCAGAAGTTTCATCGAAAGCACCGGAACTGCCGCCGATGCCAACATTGTTCAGTTTTGCGCCAGAATTTTTTTTCTCATTAAAATTGACTGTCTTTGCATCAAGATTAGGCTCACCGACAGTCTCGCCAACTTTTGGCTTTCCGCTATTTCTGTACGCATTCAAAAGCATGGAATTCAGATTCATTCTTCCATTCTAATGACAATCAAGGAAAAAGGCAAAAAAAAGGTTGGAATGTAACCATTCCAACCTTAATAATCAGTCTTTCAAAGACCAGTTATGACTACCAATCATCATGCATATCGTCTTCGTCGCGATTCTCTATGTCATAGAGATCTGTAACAGCGCGAAGGTCGTCGAGGTAAACATAGTATGTACCGCGAGCGAGCATTGGATTGCAGTCAACTCTGAATCCTACGATACGAAGTCCTGGGCGAATTCCATCATAAGCACTCTGCTGGATGATTCCGTGCTCTCCATCTGGAGTAGGCGGAACAGCAACCTGCATTTTCTTCCAACCGCTGAAACCAAGTGAGCCAACATAAAGCTCGAAGTTGTTTCCGTAGTAATCCTGAACGAGTACAGACAAAGAGTGATCCATATTACGACCAGCAACCCACAAAGAGATTGTCTTTGTCACACCCTCGATCGGAATAGGACGTGTTGAGCGGATGTAGAATGAGTTTACACCACGATGGAAGAATTCAACCTTGACACCAAGAACTTTTGTGTCAGGAACGCCTTCCTCGCTCTGAAGTGGCTCTTTAGCAGCTGGAGAACCGTCAAAAAGACGAGCGCTGATAACGCCATTATCAGGAGAAATAGCAGCATTCCAGCTACCTTCCAACTCAAACTTATCGACAGAAACTTCTTTCAAAGCCTGTCTAGCAGAATCATTTCCAATTACAGTAGGGTCAGGTGTTGCAAGGCTTTCCTGAGCAAACATCAGCCCAGCAGTAGCCGTCAATGTCAATACAGCAGTAAGTATCTTTTTCATTATTTTGCATCTCCTGTTGATGATGTTGTTGCAGATCCAGATGAAGAGCTAGACTCGCCGAAATCGATATCTGTAAGCTCATATCCATCGTAGATGTTGCTCAAAGTATTTGTTGTGTACTTGAGCTGATCGAAGAAAATATTGAAGTCGTCAACATACTCATTTGGATCTGTGCGGACTCTGAAGCCAACAAATGACAAAGTCTTAGGACCACTGCGAAGTCTTGAACGCTGTCTGATGTATGTCGGAATAGAAACAATCACATTTCTCCAGCCGTTGAATGTCAACTGACCAGCTGGCAAAGTATAAACACGGCCATCAGCATCTCTTACGAGAAGGTCGATGAAGTAAAGATAATTAGCTCCCCAAACCCAGAAGTCAATCTGAGTAACGGTTCCTTTCAATGGAATCTCGAAAGCCTTTCCATCTTTTGCAGGATAAACTTCAAACCAGTTCTCTCCCTTGCGGAGGTATGATGTTTTTATACCGAGAACTTTTGGAGTTGACTCGCCGTTATTGTTCAAAAATTTGAGAGAATTTGGCTGTCCCTCAAAAAAACTCTGCTTCGGAAAACCTTTCTCCGAATCAATGAAGCGACTTGCTGTTACATTCCAAGTCCACTCATTACTACCTGTGTCGTCGAAGTTATCGACAACGATCGTCTCTACAGCTCTATTGCTAGGCTGTGCAACTGCTGGAAGGCAGAAAGCAGCTAGAAGAGCAAGACTAGTAAAGACCACTGCGCCCTTTTTCATTCAAAACTCCTTCATTTTGTTTGTACAACCCCACCTTGTATTAAGATTGCACTTTAAGAGCAATTATATTTCTAGCTTTTCTGTTTGTCAAACAAATATTTCTTTTTTGGAAAATCTCAAACAAACATAATCAGATAAAATTACAGATTAATTCTATTGATTTATCGAAAAAATGCCCTTAGACTTCTTAACATCAAACTATTTTTTCATAAAGGAGCAAAATCATGGTCAACTACAAGGATCTCGGATTGGTGAACACTCGCGAGATGTTCGCAAAAGCTATCAAGGGCGGATATGCAATTCCTGCATACAACTTCAATAATATGGAACAAATGCAGGCAATCATCCAGGCAAGCGTCGAGACGAAGTCGCCTGTCATCCTTCAGGTTTCAAAAGGTGCCCGCCAGTACGCAAACGGAACACTCCTCCGCTACATGGCACAGGGCGCAGTCGAATATGCAAAGGAACTCGGCTGCCCAAATCCGCAAATCGTCCTTCACCTTGATCACGGTCCTTCATTCGAAGTTGCAAAAGACTGTATCGACAACGGATTCTCATCAGTCATGATTGACGGCTCATCATTGCCTTACGACGAGAACGTCGCATTGACAAAGAAAGTCGTCGATTACGCACACCAGTTCGACGTTACTGTCGAGGGCGAGCTTGGAGTTCTCGGCGGCGTGGAAGATGACGTTTCCGCAGAAGAGAGCCACTACACAAAGCCGGAGGAAGTTCAGGACTTCGTTTCAAAAACAGGCGTTGACTCACTCGCAATCTCAATCGGAACTTCACACGGACGCTGCAAATTCACACCAGAGCAGTGCACGCGCAACGCAGACGGAATTCTCATTCCGCCACCATTGGCTTTCGACGTTCTCGCAGAAATCGAGAAGAAGCTCCCGGGATTCCCAATCGTACTCCACGGCTCATCTTCAGTTCCAATCGAGTATGTAAAGGAAATCGAGCAGTTCGGCGGAAAAATTCCTGATTCAGTCGGAATTCCAGAAGAGCAGCTCAGAAAGGCAGCAAAATCGGCAGTCTGCAA